>NZ_CP060633.1:2143770-2858360 GCF_014337175.1 Simiaoa sunii
CGATCGGTACCCTCCTGGTATACAATAGCCTCTTTACTGTAATTCTCAACACGCTTCTGCAGCTTGGCAATAGTATCTGCCATATCAGTTGCATCCGGCTCTTCATCGCCTACCACCTGATAAGTGATGCTGACACCACCGGCCAGATCCAGTCCCAGACTGATGTCTGAAGCACTGGCAGTTCCTTCCGCATCTACGCCATTAAGATCCACATAGCCGACACCCAGCAGGACCAGAAGTGCGCAGAGCAGAATGATGATTGCTTTACTTTTTTTCATCTTTCCTTTGTCCTTTCTATTCTTCTGAAGCTTCTGCTGCTTCCGCAGCCTTCAGCATGATAGCACATTCGATACGTTTTCTCTGCAGCTCACAGCCGATGTCATACGCATCATTGATATTGCCATGGAAATTATAGGAGTTCGCAGCACATCCGCCGCTGCAATAGAACTTGGCAAAACACTTCTTACACTTGTCCTTTGCATAGACATTACAGCATTTGAACTCGTCACGGATATCATCTCTTACCACACCGGTATCCACATTGCCCATGAGGAACTTCTCGTTACCCACGAACTGGTGGCAGGGATATAAGTCTCCCCAGGGAGTAACCGCCAAATATTCAGTGCCGGATCCGCAGCCGGAGAGTCTCTTGGCTACGCAGGGGCCGCCCTGCAGATCGATCATAAAGTGGAAGAAATTGAAAGCCTTGCCCTCTTTCTTACGCTTGATCATTTCTACTGCCAGTTTATCGTATTCTTCCTTTAAGATTGGAATATCCTCTTCTCTGATGGCATAATCATCCGTAGGCTGTGCCACAACGGGCTCCACGGAGATCTGCTTGAATCCCAGATCTGCCAGATGCAGAACGTCCTTGGAGAAATCCAGATTATTGTGTGTAAATGTACCACGCACATAATAGTTCATCTGGTCTCTGCTCTCCGCTACCTTTTGGAACTTGGGAACAATGATGTCATAGCTGCCCTGCCCGCCGCGGAAAGGACGCATCTTATCGTTGATCTCCTTACGTCCATCGATACTCAGCACGATATTACCCATTTCCTTATTCACGAACTCCAGGATCTCATCATTTAATAAGATACCATTGGTAGTCAGGGTAAAACGGAACTTTTTATTGTTGGGTTTCTCTAAGCTTCTGCCGTATTCTACCAGCTGCTTTACCACATCCCAGTTCATCAGGGGTTCGCCGCCGAAGAAATCCACTTCCAGGTTCACGCGGTTGCCGGAATTGGCTACCAGGAAATCCAGTGCCTTTTTTCCGACCTCAAAACTCATCAGCGCTCTTCTGCCGTGGTACTCACCCTCTTCCGCAAAACAATATCTGCAGGCAAGGTTACAGTCATGGGCAATGTGCAGGCACAGTGCCTTGACTACGGTCTGGCGCTTCTTAAAATCAAAAATATAATTCTCGTAAATATCGGGAGCAAACAGCTGTCCTGCCTTCTCAAGCTCCAGAACTTCGTCCACCGCTTCGGTGATTTCTTCCTGGGGATAGGGGATATTCGCAAGATTCAGTACAGCGGCCTTGATGGTGTCCGCATCCTTGATACCTTCTGTCACCAGAGGCTCTACCAGTGGGATCATATCATACACAATATCATCTACGACATGAACGGAACCACTGTTCACATCCATAACGATATTATAGCCGTTGCTCTTATACTGGTGTATCACAGTTTTATTCCTCTTCTTTCTACTTCTTATTGCTTAAAACACATTAACATTAACTATTCGGAACCCCATTCGCAAAATCGTCCTTCGGACTTTCCTTTTGCTCATGTGGTTACTTCGCCGTATTTTGCCAGACGTATCTTCTTACATATGCAAGCATCCGACGAAGAATACGCTGTCAAATTCGGCTCCGAATAGTTAACAGAGAATAAGCAGCGACCTGAATCGCTGCTTACGTTAGTCTCTTCTCAATTTCTTAGATTATTTAATCTTTTCACAACTCTGATTTCCTACTGTGCAGGAAGTCTTACATGCAGACTGGCAGGAAGTCTGGCACTCACCACAGCCGCCCTTTTTCATAGATTCCTTTAAATCTCTGGTTGTTAAAGTCTTAATATGCTTCATTAAAAATAGCCTCCTTATGATTTCAAAGCGCCTATAGACGCCGGCGTGTATATAAATATGCAGACACGCGACTCATTTTTGCTCATTATATCATGTATTTGGCATTTGTAAAAGCTTTTTTTCTCAAAAAACCTTAAAAAAAGCGGTAAAAGTCATTGTTACCTGCTTTTCACCCTAACATTCCACCCAGCGTTCCCCCTGCCACGCACAATATCATGGTAGTCCAGAAGGAATTGCCCAATGCGGTCTCCGGTGTCCTGATCAGCACTGACACCACCGCCAGGATCACAAAATATGCCGCTCCCACGAAAGCTCCCCATAGGAATTTCTGCTTTTCCATTCTCTTTCCTGCAAGGAAGCCCGCTGTAAAAGTAGTGACTACATAGATGGCGGAGATGGCTATCGTCACTATACCTTCCGTCAGATGCAGTTTATACAATAAAAGTGCCAACAGACATAGAAGCAGTAATGTCAGCACATAAGATACCAGCAGGCATTTCGCCAGTGCCAGTACCGGAATTCCTTCTTTTCCTTCTCCTCTTTTTTCCATGTCATCCCTCCTTTTACCTATGTAAAATGTATATTCAAAGCCTTCAGAAAACTTGACAACTATTCCTGTCCTATTGTATATTGTTGCTTAATAACACATAAATAAGGCATAAGCCTGCTATTTTATTTAAGAAGGAGTGAACTTTTTTGGATACCTCTGGTGTCATACAACTGATTTCTATTATTGTTCTTATTTTCCTGTCCGGCTTTTTCTCTTCCGCCGAGACTGCACTGTCCACGGTGAACCGTGTGCGAATGCGTTCTTTGGAGGAGGAAGGCAACAAGCGTGCTGCACGCGTCAATAAAATTCTGGATAATTACAGTAAAATGATCAGTACCATTCTGATCGGTAATAACATTGTAAATCTGACAGCATCTTCCCTTGCAACAACTTTAGCTATGCGCATTAATCTGGCTGTAGGTATCGCAACAGGTATTTTAACTATTGTCGTATTACTCTGCGGCGAGATCGTACCGAAGACCTGGGCGGTTCTGTGTTCTGAAAAGCTGGCACTAACCTACTGTAATATCATATACCTGCTGATGCAGGTACTCACACCGGTTATTATCGTGGTAGACCTGCTCTCCCATGGCATCATGAAGCTGTTACATATTGATCCGAATAAAAAAGCCAGTGCCATGACAGAAAGTGAACTGAAGACCTATGTAGATGTCAGCCACGAGGATGGCGTCATTGAATCCGAAGAGCGAAAGCTGATCTACAATGTGTTTGATTTTTCCGATGCTCATGCCAAGGACATCATGATCCCCAGGATCAATATGGTAACGGTCAGTCTTGATGCTACCTATGATGATGTACTTGCAGTGTTCCGTGATTCCATGTACACACGGCTTCCGGTCTATGAGGATGATAAAGACAATATTATCGGTCTCATCAACATCAAGGACTTTATCCTGACGGAGGATCAGAGTGCTTTCCATGTGGGAAATATCTTAAGAGATGCTTATTATACTTACGAATATAAAAAGATTGCCGATCTGATGTACGAGATGCGGGAAAAGACCACGAATGTCTCTTTCGTATTAAATGAGTACGGTGCTACCGTAGGTATGATCACTTTAGAGGATCTATTAGAAGAAATCGTCGGCGAGATCCGTGATGAATATGACGAAGATGAAGAAGAACTGATCCAGAAGATGTCCGACGACACTTATCTGGTAGAAGGCAGTATGAAACTAGACGATATTAACGATGCTCTCGGTACCGATCTGACCAGTGAAGACTATGATTCCATCGGCGGTCTGATCATCGACTGTCTGGATCGTCTGCCGGAGGACGGTGAGGAAGTCACCCTGGAAAACGGTATTCATCTGAAAGTACAGGGCATCGACCAGAATCGTATTGTAAAGGTATTGATGACGATACCGGAAGTTCCCGAAGAACATGATGCCGGCACCGCCGAGATTTCGGAAGATCACGAATAGCACACGGACAATGCTTTCTTCTTTGTTGATCCATAAGTAAGGAAAGGGAAAATGATGTCACAGGATAAAAATACAGAAAACAAGAAAACAAAAATAAAAATGACTTCCAAACAGATCTTCGCGATTGCAGGAATCGTTGTGCTGGTGCTGTTGTATGTCGTAACACTGTTAGCAGCGATCTTCGACAGTTCCGCCAGCCACGCATTGTTCGCCACCTGCCTGTTAGCCACGGTAGCCATTCCTCTTCTCATTTGGATCTACACCTGGATGTTCGGGAAGCTGACGAACCGCTCCACCTTCGCAGATTTCCATCCGGAGGAGAAGAATAAAGACAAGTAAATTGAAAGTTACGAGCCATGCAAAGTCAAAACGGAAACAGCGATCTGGGAGCTTGCTCACAAGTCGCTGTTTTTGTTTTTGACTTTATACGGCGACAGCCGTCAATGAAATAAATGTGGAGCGCCCTTTGCGACACATTTATGAATTGAGTGCATGGCTCGTAACGTAGGGCTGTCGTAAACCGGACGAACGCCCACGGCGGATGGAACATCACGCCTTGAGGTCGCGTCTCCGGATGTGAATTTTCTACGAAAAGTGATGAGTAGTTCTCGTCATGACAGGGCCGCCTACAGTCGACATCCATGTCGACTGTAGGCTGACGCGGACATCGTGTCCGCTTTCCCCCTGTCTTTCAGCACTTTTCTAGAAAATATCAACATCCTCCGACAAACATCTTCGACATGGCACCGCATGCTCCGGGAGTTCTGCGTTTTGAAATATAAAGTTCCCGTGTTATACCTTCCGGTTTTCACAATTTGGGTATCTGCAATAGAATAAGCTTCCCATACCCTCAAACTTTCCTTAGCGTGGGTATCAGCAACAAAACAAGCTTCTCATACCCACAAGCTTTCCACAGTGTGGGTATCAGCAGCGAAACAAGCTTCTCATACCCATAAACTATTCACGTTGAGGCGGAAGAATGGGTACAGAGAAGCTTGATTCTATCTCCTGTGCCCACGTTGAGGCGGAAGAAGGGTACAGAGAAGTTTGTTCCTGTCACCTGTGCCCACGCTGCGGCGGAAGAAGGGTACAGAGAAGCTTGCCCCTGTCACCTGTGCCCACGCTGCGACGGAAGAAGGGTACAGAGAAGCTTGCCCCTGTCACCTGTGCCCATACTGCGGCGGAAGAAGGGTACAGAGAAGCTTGCCCCTGTCACCTGTGCCCACGCTGCGGCGGAAGAAGGGGCACAGGCGGAGTTTGTCCTGTCTACGACGCCCCTACGTTACGAGCCATGCACCCAATTCATAAATGTGTCGCAAAGGGCGCTCCACATTTATTTCATTGACGGCTGTCGAGTGTGTCCGTTGGACGCACGGTATAAAGTCAAAAACAAAAACAGCGACTTGTGAGCAAGCTCCCAGATCGCTGTTTCTGTTTTGACTTTGCATGGCTCGTAAACTCTCAATTTAGCAGTCCACGCCAAGCTTGCGCAGTTCCTCTTCCGCCTGCTCTTTGGTCAGGAAGTGGATGCCATGGATTCCCTGTTCTTCGGCGGCTTCGACGTTCTTCAAGGTATCATCCAGGAATACGCTCTCTTCTGCCTTCAATCCATAACGTTTCAAAAGCAATTGATAGATCTCCGGTTCCGGCTTGATCAGATGCTCCTTGTAAGACAGGATACCGCCCTCCATCTCCGGCAGGAAATTCAATGCGTCTGCACACTCTACCTCGGCCTTGTGGGAAAAATTAGACAGATAATACACATGGTATCCTTTTGCCTTTAATTCCTGTAGCCAAGGGATTGCATAGGCTCTCGGAGTTACTATTCCGGCAATACTCGTAAACGCCTGATACAGCTCTTGCTCCAGCTGTGGTGCATCTTTTACGAACGCTGCCAGTACCTGTTCATCCGTCCAGGTACCGCGATCATACTCTGCCCATGCCGGATGCATCACGGATGCTTTGGCGATCTTTTGAATCATCTCCGCATCGAATCCTTTGTCTGCCAGAAATCCTTCCCAGCGATAATCAGTCAGTACATTTCCAATATCAAATATTATATTACGTATCATCTTATCCCGTCTCCTATCTGTTTGTACATTCTCTTGCATACACCATCTGCATCATTAATATCGGCCTCTTTATACCGTAGCAGCTGCCGCATCCAGTTCCATGATCTCAAGCAGCTTCTCCGCCGCCGGCGCCATAGGCATTTTCGTATTCCTTACAACACAGAACTGTCTCTTCGGTATCATTTTATTGAACCTGAGTTCAAAAAGCAGACCGGATTCCACATAATCTCTGGCGAAATCCCGCATCACACAGCCCACGCCAAGATTCCTTCTGACAAACTGTACGATCATATCACTGGTGGCCAATTCAAACTCCGGCTGCACATAGACACCGTTGCCCGCAAGGAATTCATCCATATAACTTCTGCTGCTGGTATTTTTCTCCAGAAAAATAAGGGGCAGGCTCTCCAGTTCCTGAAAATCCAGCATTTTATTTTTATACCCGAAAAATCTTCTCCCGGCCACAAACACATCCTCGATCTCCCGCACGGGGATCATCTGAATATCCGGTCTGTCTGGAAAAGGAGTGCTGACGATTCCGAAATCAATCCTTCCCTCTCTTAGAGAATTCAGTGTCTCCGGGGTGGGGGCATTGGATACGATTACTTTAATGCCGGGATACTTCTCATGAAATTTTTCAAGATAGGGAAGCAGATAGAACTGCAGTGTCATATCGCTGGCACCGATCCGGACTTCACCCAGCTCCATATTCTGCATCTGGTGGACCTTCTTCACCCCCAGTTCGATCTGTTCGTATCCTTTTGCCACATAGGAATATAACAATTCTCCCTCACCGGTCAGGCGCACACCTTTTGCCGCCCGGTGGAAAAGCGACACATCCAAAGTGTTTTCCAGCTGCTTGACAGCCTGACTGACCGCCGGCTGTGAAATGGACAGTTCCCCTGCTGCCTTCGTCACACTTCCGCATTTTGCCACATAATAAAATACTTTATATGCCTCCAGGTTATTGATCATAGTGCCTCCCATCAATCCCGCAAACCGCTTTGAGAAAAAAGGGCATAGGCTGCATCTTCTGCCGCGCCATGCCCTTTTCCTGCATTACTATAAATCATAAGCTCACGAATTCGTGCTATCGCACTCTACATCCTGCTTCGCAGGGTATTTCGTATTATACTCTATCATTATTTCTTCAGAGGACTCTCACGATAAATGATATCTTCTCTTCCGGGACCGTTGCTTACCATGGTGATAGGGAAGCCGATCTGCTCCTCAATGAACTCTACATACTTTCTGCAGTTCTCAGGCAGATCCTCGAATTTTCTGATGCCGCGGATATCACAATTCCATCCGGGGAGCTTCTTCAGTACGGGTTTAGCCTTCTCCAGCTTGTAGGTTACAGGGAAATCAGTGGTCACTTCACCATCGATCTCATAGCCTACACATACAGGGATCTCCTCCAGATATCCCAGTGCATCCAGTACGGTAAATGCCACATCGGTAGCGCCCTGCAGACGACAGCCGTACTTGGTAGCTACACAGTCGAACCAGCCCATACGTCTGGGGCGTCCGGTGGTAGCGCCGAACTCACCGCCGTCACCGCCGCGGCGGCGAAGCTCATCTGCCTCGTCACCGAAGATCTCGGATACGAAAGCGCCTGCTCCTACTGCGGAAGAATATGCTTTACTTACGGTAACGATCTGCTTGATCTCATAAGGAGGGATACCTGCACCAATAGCACCGTATGCTGCCAGGGTGGAGGAAGAAGTTACCATAGGGTAGATTCCGTGATCCGGATCCTTCATGGTACCTAACTGACCCTCTAACAGAATGGTCTTGCCTTCCTTCAGTGCCTTATCCAGGAATGCAGATACATCGCATACGAAAGGTGCGATCATGTCACGATACTCATGCAGGGTATTTAACAGTTCTGCGGGATCGATCAGCGGCTTATGATACAGATGCTCTAAGATGACATTCTTCATCTCGCTGACGCGCTGTACCTTTTCCTCTAACAGTTCGTCATCAAATAACTCACTTACCTGGAAACCGATCTTCGCATACTTATCGGAATAAAAAGGTGCAATACCGGACTTGGTGGAACCGAAGGACTTGCCACCCAGTCTCTCTTCCTCATACTGATCAAATAAAATATGATAAGGCATTACCATCTGTGCACGGTCGGATACCAGAATCTTAGGCATGGGAACATTTCTGTCTGTGATAGACTTGATCTCCTTCATAAGGATGGGAATGTTCAATGCCACACCGTTACCGATCACGCTGGTGGTATGATTGTAAAATACACCGGAAGGAAGAGTGTGCAGAGCAAATTTACCATAATTGTTCACGATAGTATGTCCTGCATTTGCGCCGCCCTGAAAACGTACGATAATGTCCGCTTTCTCTGCCATCATATCTGTGATCTTTCCTTTTCCTTCGTCGCCCCAGTTGGCTCCTACAACTGCCTTTACCATGTTTTCCTCCATTCTTTATCACAATTCGTGATAAATCTAACTCAACTCTCTTACTCTTTTGAGAGAACAATGTTTCTCTCACACTGTCTCTTAGTATACAACACTTTGTGATATAAGTAAAATCAATATTTATTATATTTTATATAACCTGTGATTATTGTGCTCCATCCCAGCAATAGGTACAGAGTTTGCCTCTTCCGATCCCCACAGACTCGATCATATCATCCAGTCTCTGGAACTGCAGGGTAGTGAAGTTCAGCTGCCTTCCTATCCTGCCTACCATTTCTTCATACTCCGGCGTATCCGGATCCACATAGTTCTTCAGGTCGATCTGTCTGTCTTCCTGCTCCATCTCCTTGATCACACGGCGGGTGATCAGATCCATCTCGGAGGAGGATCTGGAGAAGTTCAGATACTTACAACCGTATAACAAGGGGGGACATGCCGGACGGATATGTACTTCCTTCGCACCGCTCTGGTATAAAAATTCCGTCGTCTCTCTCAGCTGTGTACCGCGGACAATGGAATCATCAATGAGCAACAGGCTCTGATCCTGGATCAGGTCATGTACCGGAATTAATTTCATCTTGGCGATCAGATTTCTCTGGGTCTGTATCGTCGGCATAAAAGATCTCGGCCAGGTCGGTGTATATTTGATGAACGGACGGGAGAAAGGAATCCCCGAACGGTTCGCATATCCCACTGCATGGGCGGTACCGGAATCCGGCACACCGGCTACGATATCCGGCTTTACATGATCACGCTCCGCGAGCTTCGCGCCACACTGATAACGCATTTTTTCAACACTGATCCCTTCGTAAGAGGAAGAAGGATATCCGTAATATACCCACAAAAAGGTACAGATTTTCATGTCTTTTCCCGGCTGTACCAGCGTCCGCACACCTTCCGGTGTCACCACGGCGATCTCTCCCGGTCCCAGTTCACGTACCGGCTGGTATCCAAGATTCAGATAAGCAAAGCTTTCAAAGGAAACACAATATGCCCCTTCCTTTTTGCCCACGGCCACAGGAGTACGCCCCATCTTATCTCTGGCCGCATAGATTCCCTTCGGTGTCATGATCAGAAGCGTCATGGAACCTTCAATGATCTCCTGGGCGTACTGAATGCCCTCTACCAGGTTATCCTTCTGATTCACGATGGCTGCCACCAACTCCGTGGCGTTGATGTCTCCGCCGCTCATCTCCAGAAAATGGGAATGTCCTTTTGCGAACAGATCCTTTATAATGGCATCAGTATTATTGATCTTGCCAACCGTGGTGATGGCATAAGTTCCGTGATGGGAACGCACCATCAGTGGCTGTGGTTCAAAATCTGAGATACATCCGATACCGAGATTGCCCCGCATTTCATTGACATCCTTGTCGAATTTGGTACGAAACGGCGCATTCTCGATGTTGTGAATGGCTCTGTTATAACCTTCCTCTTTGCTGTAGACTGCCATTCCGGCGCGTCTGGTTCCCAGATGGGAATGATAGTCTGTTCCGAAAAACAGATCAAATACACAGTCTTCTTTTGCTGCGACTCCAAAAAATCCACCCATTTTTATCTATCTCCTGCTCTCTCTGATATTTCTCCGCAACGCAGAAAACCGCCATTGGCTCTCCTGGTCAAATGACGGATTTCTGTGATGATATGATTTCTATTTATACATTGATCTCTGCCTTTACGCCCAGAAGATCTTTGTTGGCTTCCAGAATCGGATGGATCACGTTCTTTAAGAATGCTTCCACCTGTTCCTTAGAACGTCCGATATACTTAGAAGGATCCATGGATGCCTTCAGTTCCTCCAGTCCCATGGGGAATGCAGGATCTGCGGCGATCAGCTCTAACAGATTGTTTTCTTTTCCTTCTACCTTCACGTTGCGGCCCGCCTCCATGGACAGCTCACGGATACGCTCATGCAGCTCCTGACGGTTGCCGCCTAACTTTACAGCATCCATCATAATATTCTCGGTAGCCATGAAGGGCAGCTCGCTCATCATATGCTTCTCGATCACTTTCGGGTATACTACCAGACCGTCCACAACATTCAGGCACAGATCCAGGATGCCGTCGATGGCAAGAAAGCCTTCGGGAATGGACAGTCTCTTATTTGCAGAGTCATCCAGCGTTCTCTCGAACCACTGGGTAGCGGAAGTGATCGCGGGATTCAGTGCGTCCACCATCACATAACGGGACAGAGACGCAATGCGCTCACTTCTCATGGGATTACGCTTATATGCCATTGCGGAGGAACCGATCTGCTTCTTCTCAAACGGCTCTTCCACTTCCTTCAGGTGCTGTAACAGGCGGATATCATTGCTCATCTTGTGTGCGGATGCTGCAATACCTGCCAGTACGTTGGCTACTCTGGTATCCACCTTTCGGGAATAGGTCTGGCCGGATACGGGATAGCACTCCTTGAAGCCCATCTTGGCAGCGATCATGGGATCGATCTTATCGATGGTCTCCTGATCCCCGTTGAACAGTTCCAGGAAGGATGCCTGGGTTCCGGTGGTTCCCTTGGAGCCTAACAGCTTCATGGTACCCAAAACATGATCCAGATCCTCCAGATCCAGAGAGAACTCCTGCAGCCACAAGGTTGCTCTCTTACCTACAGTCGTAGGCTGTGCAGGCTGAAAATGAGTGAATGCCAGGGTAGGCTGTGCCTTATACTTATCTGCGAAGTCAGCCAGCTCCTTCATGACATTGATCAGCTTTTTTCTGACTAACTTCAAAGCCTCTGTCATCACGATAATATCGGTGTTGTCACCCACATAACAGGAAGTTGCACCCAGATGAATGATTCCGGCTGCCTTGGGGCACTGCTGTCCGTATGCATATACATGGCTCATAACATCATGACGTACCAGCTTCTCACGCTCTTTTGCCACATCATAATTAATGTCCTCTGCGTGTGCCTTCAGTTCCTCGATCTGCTCATCTGTGATGACGGGTTTCCCGTCCTGGGACAGTCCCAGCTCTTTCTCCGTCTCTGCCAGTGCGATCCACAGTTTTCTCCATGTACGGAATTTCATATCCGGGGAGAAAATATACTGCATCTCCTTACTGGCGTAGCGTTCGGATAACGGGCTCTGATATCTGTCTGTACCTGTACTCATTTGTCTTGCTCCTCTTATTTTATTCTCTCTGATTTTATTCTCTCTTTGTTTTTATTTTCTACTTGTCGAAGTCCCCGCGGATATCTTCCGCAGGCGGTTCCATAGGGTATTTGCCGGTAAAGCAGCCCTTACAGATACCGAGCTTACCGCCCACCAGTTCTTCCAGTCTCTCGATCTTCAGATAGTCCAGACTGTCTGTACCGATGAGGTCACTGATCTCCTTCACAGAACGGTTATATGCGATCAGCTGGTCTCTCGCCGGAACATCCGTACCGAAATAGCAGGGCCACAGAAAAGGCGGTGAGCTGACTCTCATATGGACCTCCTTCGCTCCTGCCTCCCGCAACATCTTCACGATACGGTCGGAGGTGGTGCCGCGGACAATGGAATCATCGATCATGATGACACGCTTGCCTTCCACGGCTTCCCGGATAGGATTTAACTTGACCTGTACACTGCTCTCTCTGCTCTTCTGCTTCGGCTTGATAAAAGTTCTGCCCACATAGGCATTTTTCACGAATCCCATACCATAAGGGATTCCGGACTGCATGGAATATCCCATGGCAGCGCAGTTGCCGGACTCCGGTACACCGATGACAAGATCCGCATCCACCGGGGAATCCATAGCCAGGAACTTTCCTGCCAGGATACGGGAATCATACACGCTGATCCCATCGATAAAGCTGTCAGGTCTGGCGAAATAAATATACTCAAAAATACATCTTGCGGTATCCGCAGGCTTCAGCACATGGCTGGTGTCGGACTCGATCCCCTTCTCCGGAGATATGGTCACGATCTCACCGGGTAACACATCCCGGACAAATTCAGCTCCTACCGTATCCAGAGCGCAGGTCTCACTGGACAGAAAATAGGTATGGTCTCTCTTACCGATACATAACGGCTTAAAACCATAAGGGTCTCTGGCGCCGATCAGCTTCCTCGGAGACATCACCACCATGGAGTACGCTCCCTTGATCTTCGTCATGGCTCTGCCCACCGCTTCCTCTACGGATTTGGAATTCAGACGCTCTCTGGCAATATGGTATGCAATGACCTCGGAGTCAATGGTGGTCTGGAAGATAGCACCGGTGTACTCTAACTCTCTCCGCAATTCCGGAGCATTGATCAGATTACCGTTATGTGCCAGTCCCAAAGTACCTTTTACATAATTCAGTACCAGAGGCTGTGCATTTTCTCTGGTAGAACCGCCCGCCGTGGAATAGCGGACATGTCCCACACCGATATCCCCCTTTAACTTCTCGAGGTGTTCCGGTGTAAATGCCTCATTGACCAGTCCCATATCCTTGCTGCTTAAGACTTTCCCTTTCGGTCCGTTTGTATCGCTGACGGCGATACCGCAGCTCTCCTGACCTCTGTGCTGCAATGCCAGAAGTCCGTAATAGATCGTAGATGCCACATCGTGTCCGTCAAAGTCGTACACACCGAAGACACCGCATTCTTCCTTTAATTTGTCGTTATTTTCTGTCTGGATATAAATGTTGTCCGTCACTTGTAAGCCTTACCTTTCCTGCCTGCCCCCGCAAAAAGGAATACCCCAAATTATTATTTACAGATCCTTTCCTGTCAGCATCTTGTATGCCTGAAGGTATTTGCCGATGGTCTTCTCCACGATCTCCTCCGGCAGTTTCCAGCCCTTTTCAGGATTGGCTTTCAGCCAGTCACGGGCGAACTGTTTGTCAAAGGAAGGCTGGCCATGTCCGGGCTCATAGCCGTCTACCGGCCAGAAACGGGAGCTGTCGGGAGTCAGCACTTCATCTCCCAGTACCATATTGCCGTTCTCATCCAGACCGAATTCGAACTTGGTATCTGCAATGATGATTCCTTTGGTCAATGCGTAATCCGCACACTTTTTATAAATAGCGATGGTATAATCACGAAGCTTGGCAGCATATTCTGCACCCTTTCCGGGGAAACGCTTCTCCAGATATTCCACACTCTGTTCGTAGGAGATGTTCTCATCATGATCTCCGATCTCCGCCTTGGTGGAAGGGGTATAGATGGGCTCAGGAAGCTTATCTGCCTCCTTCAGACCTTCCGGAAGCTTGATGCCGCATACGGTACCGTTCTTCTTGTAGCTTTCCCAGCCGCTTCCGGTAATGTATCCACGAACGATGCACTCGATGGGGAGCATGTTCAGCTTCTTGCACATCATGCTGTTGCCGTCAAACTTCGGCTGTCTGAAAAATTCCGGCATATCCTTAACATCAGCGGATACCATATGATTGGGGATCACATCCTCCGTCATATCAAACCAGAATTTTGACATCTGGGTCAATACAGTTCCTTTCTTCGTTACTGTGTTGTCCAAGATCACATCAAAGCAGCTGATACGGTCAGTTGCCACCATGATCAGGGTATCTCCGTTGTCGTAGATCTCACGAACTTTGCCTTCCTTGATCGGTTTCATTTCCTGTACGCTCATACCATCAGTCCTCGCATTCTTATGTTTTTCAGTCTTTTATTGAAACAGGTGTGGGCAAGATACACCCACACCTAATAGATAAACAGATTTGCGAAAAAAAATCAATATGTTTTTACTGCAACTTACCGATAAATTCCCGAACCCGGACATTTTCCGTTGTAAAAAGTGCTTCGGGAGAACCTTCCTCCACGATCACACCCTGTTCCATGAAAATAATGCGGTCGGATACTTCTCTGGCAAACTGCATTTCATGAGTCACGATGATCATGGTCATATGTTCACTTGCCAGCTGTCTGATCACCTTTAATACTTCTGCCGTCAATTCCGGATCCAGTGCTGAAGTCGGCTCATCGAAGAACAGGATCTTAGGCTGCAGTGCCAGTGCCCTGGCTATGGATACTCTCTGCTGCTGTCCGCCGGACAACTGGTAAGGATAGGCATCTGCCTTATCCGACAGTCCCAACTGTGCTAAAAGCTTCTCCGCCCTCGCCACGGCTTCTGTGCGGCTTACCTTATCCACATGGATCGGCGCATCGATGATATTTTTCATCACCGTATAATGGGGAAAAAGGTTAAAATTCTGGAATACCAGTCCAAAACATTTACGGATATTATGTAATTCCGCCTTCGATGCATATTCGCACTGTACTCTGCCGTTTTTATCCGTTTTCTCTGAAGCTGCCGTCTGCCCTAAATAGATCAGCTCACCGCCGTCCATTTTTTCCAAAAGCGTTGCACAGCGAAGCAGTGTGGACTTCCCGGAACCGGAGGGACCGATGATGGAGACCACCTCTCCCTTTTTCACGGTCAGGGAGATATCCCGTAGCACTCCGTTTCCATCAAAGCTTTTTTTCACATGATTCATTTCTAAGAGGATTTCGCCGTCTGTCTGTTCCATATACGATACTCCTGTCTGTCACCTATCTGTAATAAGATGTCTTCTTCTCCAGGTATTCCATGAAGGATGCTACAACGAGATTAAAGATATAATAGAATACACCTGCCGCCAGCAACGGAACCACACTGGTCTGTGCTGCTCCGATCTGCTTCGCGACTGTAAACATCTCCGCGATGGAAATGGTAAATGCCATAGAAGTATCCTTGACTAATGTGATAGTCTCATTGGTCACCGGCGGAAGCACCCGCTTCACCACCTGCGGCAGAATGATCTTCACGAAAGTCTGTGCCTTACTGTAGCCCAGTACCTGCGCAGCCTCATACTGTCCCACCGGAATAGATTCGATCCCCGCACGGTAGATTTCCGCAAAATATGCTGCATAGTTGATCACGAATGCCACGATCACCGCCGGGAAACGATACCCCGTTCCCACGTGCATGCGGAACACATAAAAGGGTGCGAAATACACCACGATGATCTGCAGCATCAGAGGGGTTCCTCTCATGATGGATATGTAAATTTTAGAAATAATGCGGATCACCTTACATCCCGACATTCTTCCGAAGGCTACGATCAACCCAAGAGGAAGGGAGAATAAAAGGGTCAGTACAAATATTTCCACCGTTATCAGAAAGCCCTCTGCCAGCTGGGCACTCATGGTCAGCAAACTCATGAAATCTACTCCTTAATTATCCTGACTTACATCAATTATCTTTTGTTATTTACCGAGGCAGACACTGTCGGTCAGTCCCCACTTTTCAGCGATCTGTGTGAAAGTACCGTCTGCTGCCATCTCATCGAGGGTCTTCTGCACGGTATTTTTTAACTCATCGTTACCCTTTAAGAAACCAACGGCGTACTGCTCTACTGCCAGCTTGTTGTCCTCGCCCTGCAGCATAACGAACTTCCCTGCTTCTCTCTGGGCAATCTGGTACTGTGCCACACCGATATCGATAGCTACGGCATCTACCGCACCCTGCTCCAGATCCATGAATGCAGTGTTATAATCCGCATACTCGATCAGCTGTGCAAAGGAATCACGAAGTGCAATGTTATCGGTGTTCTCTTCATCATTCAGTGCAGCCAGTGCGGAAGAATCCTTCTGTACCGCTACAACCTTGCCTGCCAGCTCTTCCTTATTCTGTACACCGGAAGCTGCTGCTACGACGAACACCTGGCTGTTATCCACATAGGGCTCGGTCCAGGTGTAGGCATCCTCTCTGCCGTTCATGGTGAACCCGTTCCAGATACAGTCAATAGTTCCGGAAGAAAGCTCCATATCCTTTGCATCCCAATCAATGGGCTGCTTTACCAGTTCCCAGCCCTGTCTCTTGCATACTTCCGCTGCCAGATCCAGGTCAAAGCCTACATATTCTCCATTGTCATCACGATATCCGTAAGGGGGAAATTCCGCATCAAAACCTACGGTAAATGTCTTATCAGATCCTTTAGAACCACAGCCGGTAAGAACACCTGCTGCCATGCTGATCGCCAATAATGCCACTAATACTCTTTTCATAATACATCCTCCCGTTCTGCCACTCACTGTTGGCCGCATTGTATACTTTAGCATGGTAAATTGCTAACACGGTGTCATAGTAACATAACGGGAGGGTCTTGTCAATTCTTTATCGGTCGTAACGCTCCACCATCGAGAGAATTTCCTTTGCATATCTGGGGTATGCTGCTGCTACATCCTTCACTTCGTTCCTGGCGGTCTCCGCCACCTCCTGGTTGTAATCCATCTGTTTGCGGAGCGCCTGTCTTCTCTGAATGAGTTCATGTCGGATTTCCACCATTTCGCGTTTATCCAAAAGAGCTGCCGTCTGACCGATCCAGCGTTCCGGCATCTGTACCCGATAGTTAGACAGCTGTTCCACCAGTTGCTTCTGGTAATATTCGATCTTGGCTTCCGCCTCCGCGAACTGTTTCCGTTCTTCCTTTTCATCCTGGTACATTTTCCACAGCTTTTCCAGTCTGGCTGCACTGTCCGTATTATATTTCAGATACAGATATTCCATCAGCTGACAGTTGTTCACATACCTGATCTTTACTTTGTTCTGCAGCTGGATCAGTTTATTGATGGTCTTCTCCACACGCTGCAATTCCCTGTCACTGTCCATGTATTTGATACACACATAGGAGATTGCCACTGCGCCGGCGCCTACCGCCAGGAAATATCCAACATAAGTATCCATTTCAAATGCAAACTGCAGAACAGCTAGCATGATCACGCACACGATCAATGCCGTCAGGAAGATCACCGCCATTCCCCTCTGATTGTTCATCAGATTCTCCAGTTCATTTCTGCGATATTCATAGGCATGCCGTTCTCCATCCAGTCGATGCAGATCCTGTCGTACCAGATTGCCGTATTTTTCGCCTTCCCGGATCTTCTGAATCCCTTCTTCGATCTCATCTTCTCTTTTACGGATGGCATAATAATCCGCATCTTTCATCCGGTTTTTCTTCTCACGATATTTACTGCGTTCCTGTTCCAGCGCAGATATTTTACCTGCGGTACGGTTGATCTCCCCTCTCTGCTGTGCAGGTAACGCCTCAATCTCTTCCATATCCGTCAGGTACGATGTTACCAGTGTATATTCCCCGGTGAGCAGATCGATCTCCCTGGAAGCTTCCGCTATCTGCTCCAGGCAGTTCACAATGTAACGTTTCCGCTGATCTTCCTCTTCAAAATTTACACCGTTACGTGTATAGACTAACTGTTCCCAGTCATCCTCTTCCACCGGTTCTGTTTTTTTCTTAAAAAAGCGTTTCCACCACGCCATAGTTTTCTCCTGTCCGTTCCAGTCCTGTTATATACTGACACTCGTCCGATAACTGTTTTTCAATGCTGTGATGAGTCTCTCATTTTCCGCATCGTATTTCTGTCTGTCATTTGCGCGCCATTCTCTTCGCAGTTTCAACTGCCGGAATTCCGGCTGCTGTTCCCATTCTCTCCCGAATTGTTCCATACTTTTCTCCAGTTCCAGAGATTCTGTATAGAATTCCGGGTTCCGGGCCGCAAATGCCACATAAGCATCTTCCGAAAGCTCCATGCGTTTTGCCGCAAGATAAGCATCCAGATGGCTTCTGTCCGGATCCGCCTGCCATGCCTCACGAAAATACTCTGCTGCCTTCTCATAAAGCATCAGTCCGGTAAGGGCCACGCCTTTATTATGCAGGATCGCCGCCCTGACTTTTCCGGCCGGGAGCTCTCTTCCTTCTCTCTCCAGATCACTCCAGGTCTCCAATAGCATATCATATCCGCGAATGGCCGCGGCATATTTTCTTTTTTCCACCATATAGTCGATCTGGCTCTTACGTTTCTCCAGGTTGCTGAGTCCGGATCCCTGCTTCAGCACCTGTGCGACTGCCTGCAGCTCTTCGTCCCCATAGATTCCCACATACTGCAGAATCGTCAGTACGAAAGCACTCAGTGACCCCTGTTTATGTACCATGGGGTACAATTGCTTTGCCAGTTCTCTGACCCTGCATTCCTCTCCGATCCAGTCCACCAGTTTATCATTCATGATAGACATATCCAGAAGAAACGCATTTTCCTTCAGGCAATAGCACAGTTCCTCCATGCAATAGACCCGGATCTCCAGTTCTTCTATATTATAGGCTGTCTCACAATATTCACCTACACACAGACTTGCCTTCATTTCCATTCTCATCTCCGTCCATCTTCATCTCCGGTCAGAGTTCGATCTCTTCCTTCCAGATGTGATGTGTTGCAGCACGAAATGTGCCAAATCCCAAATCCTCCAGTTCTACCTTGAGGTGTGTGTCATCCCGCATTTCCACGCTGATCCGCAGGCGGATGATTCCCTCCTGTAATTCTTCCGGTACGATTCTGGCGATCCGGTTCCCCTTGCCGGTCAGGGAAGTGATCAGGATCTCCACAGCTCGTCCCTCCAGCAGATAGAATTCCATGGTATTTTTGGCTTCATACCAGTTGATTCCGGCATCCAGCAATGCCTGATAGGATTCCTCTCCCTGTCTGAGAACCTTCATTCCGATATTGGATTTGAGTTTATCTTTTCCCAGAAACACATGATTTTTACCGGTTTCCCCGGGAGTCAGTCTCTCCATCATGCCATAACAGGCACCCTTGCTGAACAGATTATTGCCCTGGAAAACTCTCCTCCCCCTACACAGATAGCGCAGGGATTCCTTCATCCAGTCCCGGGAAAAAGCTTCACCGATCAGATATACCGAAGATATCATCTGATTTTCACACAGTTTTTTCGCGATCTCCTGCATTTTCTCATCGGATTCCGGTACCGGGAAAGGAAATTCCCTCTCCTCCATATATGCCACTACAGGTGTGGTATGCCGGTTGCATTCCATGCAGTAGGTACGTATGGAAGCATCTCCATATTCGCATAATATCGTCTTATGCCGCCACAGTTCCTCCGGCTGGTACAGATTATAGTAATAAAAGCTCTCCACATGACTTTGGAAGCAGATCTGATCCGTCTTCAGATGAAGTCCCTCTGTGGCTGCTGTCAGCACTTCCAACATCCGATGATCCAATTCTTCGCAGGTGATCATCAGGGCACCGATACGTTCCGTATTTGTCACCTGAGATAAAAGGCCCAGACTTCGTTTCAGGAAAAGCGTCAGCAACGCAACCGGATCAATCGGTGCACCGTCGATCTGCACCGGTTCTCCGTCCCTGGCCAGCTTCAAAAGGTTCTCCACCAGAATTCCTTCTTCCTCCCCGGCATATCGTATTGCTTCACTTCCGTAAAACCACTGGTTGACTCCCTGTCTCTTACTGAGCGCCAGCGGAATGGTATAGACCGAAGATCCCGCTACGGAAGACAATGTTCTGATCTCTTCCTCACTACCCGTAACATAGCAGCTGATCTGCGCATATTTGTTGCCAAGATCATATCCGACGATTACTTTTTCGCTTCCCGGCAGTCGCATCTTCCTTCCGCCTCCTCTCTGTGGTCTGTCTGATCTTACTTCAGAGTGAACAGTCTGTGATCCAGATATTCTCTGCGGTAATATTCCTCCAGAAGATGATCCAGTGTATCATCATCCTGCAGCGTCATACTGATCATCATATCATTGACAATCTCGTATTTACTGTCTGGATTATCATTCATGATATCACTCTTCTGTAAGCTTCCGCTCTCCGTCAGTTGTTCTCCGTTTGCGGATTCTTCCATAATATAATACTGAATATTCTCACCAAAAAAGAGCACAAACTCTTTGAAAAATACTCCACTGTATACTTCCTGCATGTATTCCGACAGATAATCCTCTGCCTGTCCGTTCTCGTGCAGCATCACATAATGAATTCTTGCCCGGACACCGCCTCTGGTATGATACTCCACAATGGTCTTGTCCTTTAGTTCCTGCAGCTCGGGAAGGCAGTCCTTATATTCCCGGAAAAAGTTCAGATGAATATGCTCTTTCATCATTTCCTGCAGGAAGTCCCGGATCAGCAGCTCATCTTCTCTCTCCAGCCTGTCTCTGTTCTCCGCATAGAATTTCAGATATGCCAGTTTACAGATTCTCTGTGTCTCTTCCCCCCGCAGATAGCAATTACGGATTTCATGAAAAATGTATTCCTCCGTCAGTTTTTCTCTGCAGAAGTAATCATAAGAGCTCTGGATCAGAACCGCCTCTTCGATCTCCTGTCCGGCTCCCTGAGATACGTAATAGCGGAAAATATCCAGCCGTTCTCCCACAAATGCACCGGAAAACAACATCTGTACCAGAATTTTCTCACTGAGTTCATAGCAGTCTACTTCAAAAGATCTGGCTGCTTTCCAGATATCACGCAGCTCTTTCGTCGTTCCCTGTACATAATGAGACAGATACTCCAAAACATTTCCGTTGTATTTTCCTCTGCGAAAAACAGACAATGCCGCCGCATATAAGGCAGGTTCTCCGTCATGTACGGACTGTGAGATCAGCGCATCCGTCAGGCGCAGCAATATTTTGGCTTCCGCAAAATACGGTGTATACCGTTCGATCCACTGATATGCCTTCTCATAATTCCCCCGCAGTATCAGGAAACGCAGTACGGTCTCCCTCTGTTCCACCGTCAGCTGTTCTCCATCAAACTCCTGCAGATATTCGTCCAATGCCTGCACATCATCGGCATCAAAATAAGCCTGCGCCAGCTCTACCGCTATTTTATGCCGCAGCTTCGGCTCCACGGCATCGGATGCCGCAAGTCTTGCCATACGCATTAACTTTGCGGAAGGCATAGCTTCTTCTCCTCTGTCATTTTGTGCAAAATACAGATCCAGTTCCACAGTATCCGGCACATAATGTTCCAACAGCCGCAGATATTTTCCGGGCACCAAAAGCTTCTCCAGCGTGTATTCCACATTTTTCAGGAATCTGTTCCCATAGGCATCCTCAAATGCAATGGTATAATCATTTCCGTAGATTGCTACCCATGAGATACCGTTCTGCAGTAAAGTCTCCGTCATTTTCAGGTTGCCCGGCTGACCGACGATCACCTTGCGTATTCTGTTATCTTCCACCCGTACCAGATGTGCAAAAAGAAGACGGGAAAGGGGCTTTGCCATTGTCTCCGTCACAATCGCGGGTGTCAGGAATCCCTGATACAGCACCGCCAGATGTCTGTTAATGTGCTGTTTCTGAATCTGATCGATGACAAAACGTTCGATACGCGGTTCGTAATGTTCATACAATTCTTCGTATTCCGCCCTGTGTTTCAACAGATACGCATATAAAAAGGCACTGTGTTCGTAATCCAGATTGTTCTGGAACGAGAAATACATCAATATTACCTTCGGCAGTTCCGTTACGGAATCCATATCTATCGAGGCCATATAATATTCATACAGATTGGTGATCCGCAGATGGCTTTCCACACCCTTCTCATACCAGCCAAAAGCATCCGTACCGGTCTTGCCTCCTTTGATCAACAGACTGCAGATTTCCTGCAGGATACGTACATCTTCTTTTTTCCCATATACTTTTTTCAGAATTCTGCACAAAAGCGGCGAATATTCCCGCACTCTGCCTGACAGATACAGAAGCTGTTCTAACAGGCTGTCACTGATTGCCTCCTGTCTGGCGCCAAAATGCAGCACCTGCAGTTCAAATCCGTTCAGTTTCCGCAACAATGCAGGATTGCTGTTCAGAAGTGCCAGTGCCTCCAGATAGATGACCGGACTGGTACATCCATACTGATATTGCTTCTCCAGGAACAACCATTTTCCGGAAGCAGACCGGTTATACTCTTCCGACAGATACAAAAGCAGCCACGCCACCCGCCATCTGGTCCTGTCATAGCGATAGATCTGCTCCACCTGTTCCGCCATCTGCCTGGTATACTGGGGATCTCTGTGGATCAGTGTCGTCAGATACAGATAATATGCCCACAGATCCCCGCCGGCAGCTTTCTGTTCCTCCAGCATATCCGCTGCATGATCCAGGATCCAGCCGGCTTCATTGTATCTCTCTTCGGTGATCAGAAGTTGTGCCTGAAACAGTCTGGCCGATGCATCCCGTTCATCCATAGTCACCATACGTTCCACCAATTTGCCGGTCTCTGCCAGCCAGGTACCTGTTCCGATCTTACGTAATCTGAAATCCTCATAATATTTCATGATCTGTGCTCTGCACTGCATATGACTGTGGTCCGCATGCCGCACCGCCGTCATATCCCCCAGCTGTACCGTCACCGGGATCTCCAGCGACGTATAAGCATTGTATATATAGATCCTGCCGAAATTTTTACCGGGCCTGCATATACTGCTGTCGATATAGACCGGGAGTCTGCACCGGTTTCCCAGAAAATCGTCATCACTTAATGTTTCTTTTTCTGTGAAGACAAACTCTCCCTCACATTCGATCTGTAAATCGGTATATCCCCAGCCGTTTCTGACAATATTCAGGCTGTTCTCCGTCACCCCGTAATTACCTTCCGCTCTGGAAAGCTTTTTCACCAGTTCCTTTTCCTCTATCAGAAACTCTATCTGCTGCTTTTTATTGATACAGATCAGAAATTCCTCCACGTTCTGCTCATTGCCCTCATAGGCGGACAGCATGCGATAGCAGCCATAAAAATGTTCATCATTCCCCTGGAACAGACGCCGGAAATCCGGATCATAGAATAACCGTACCGCTTCCGCCCAGTTACTTTTCGCCAGATTAGCAAAATGAAACAGATTCCTTATGGTACCGATGGAAGAATTCAATACGCCATGCTCCACGGTCACCACGAAAGGCAGATTGTATTCTCCCCTGTTGCTGACTACAGAAAAAGAGCCCTTCACCACATCCCCTTCCTCCAGATTCTCTCCATGGAAGCAATAAAAAATTTCTGCATCGGAGCCGGTAAACTGGTCTGTTATGCATTCCATCAGCAGATGGTCCGATATTACAGATCCTTTTACATAGCCTTCCGATGCAGAAAGGATGTGAAAAGAGCCTTCGTACGCTGTTCCCTGAGACAGGGAAATCTCTATTTTAGAGCAGGAGAATTCCAAAGAACCATTCTCATAATCGAAGTTTCCTCCTAAAATTCTATCAAGTATCTCCTGCATGTACCTTCACCCGTTCCCTGTTGTCAATTTGGATTTATTATACCAAATTTCGTACGTAAGGGCAAGGTGCCATACCTGTTAGTCCAGGTTTAATTTTTTATTCATAATGTAATAAGATACTCCGTACATGATCGCTGCCAGGAGCAGGCTGGTGATCACATTAATATCATAGACCGAATTGGCACTCACCGAGATTCCACTCTGACTGCTCATGACATTTGTACCAAACATGAAAGCACTCTGTACCGTGCTGCCGATGATGGAAGACAGGATCGTCACTCCCGCATAGGCCAGGATTCCCATGAACCCTTTATGTTTAGAAGACAGCTGACCGATCGTCAGGGCTCCGAACAGAGTGACCATAGTAATGAAAGGTCCTACTACATAGGTTAAGAGCAGCGTGATCCCATAATGCAGCAGATTGATTCCCATCTCGTCTTCATATGCTCTGCCAATCTCATAAAAAGCATCCGTCAGGAATTCCCAGATATTCCCATTATATTGTGTCATTACACTACTCAGTTCACCAACATTTAAAAGTCCTGTCATCAAAGACACGACCAGTGCCATCACTGAGATACCAATGCCTATCGTAAGGAACAGATACCAGGCACCGGAGACCAGTACCTTGCTTAAGAACAGTTGGTTTGCCGTCACCGGCAGAGTATGGGACAGATAGCCTTCATCCGTATACATGCTGCGGTAAAAACGGATTCCCAAAAAGATCAGCATGCCCCAGGTAGACGCCAACAGCATGATCACATACAGGATCAGTGTTGCCACAAAGGAAGAGACTACAAACCAGCTCTGTGCCGCATTTATATCATTGCCGTCCGCAATCTCCGCTACCAGCCCTCCCGGCATGCGTAATACCACGCAGCCGATCACGGTGACTACAAACATTCCCAGAAGCATCAGTGTACCTGCTCTCCAGATATTTTTCCATTCATATTTCATCAACTTTCCTAACATGCGAATACCTCCCTGAAGTAAGCATCTACAGACTTACCCTTCTCTTCTCTGATATTGTCAACGGATGTATATAACACCAATTGACCGTAGCGCATGAAGATCACTTCATCCAGCACCTGCTCCACATCCTCGATCAGGTGAGTGGAGATCAACACGGTAGCTTCCGGATTGTAGTTGTTGATGATGGTGCGCAGGATGTAATCTCTCGCTGCCGGATCCACACCGGCAATCGGCTCATCGAGAATATACAGGCTGGCATTCCGGCTCATCACCAGGATCAGCTGTACCTTTTCTTTTGTACCTTTGGATAAGGTCCGCATCTTCACCGTGGGGTCGATTCCAAGGCTTTTTAACATTTCTTCTGCACGTTCCCTGGAAAAGTCCGCATAAAAGTCCTGAAAATAATCCAGGATCTCCCGGATCGTCTGATTCATAGTCAGGTATGTGCGGTCCGGGAGATAGGCCACCTTACTCTTAGTCGCCGGTCCCACGTTATTGCCATCGATCAGAATAGTTCCTTCCGTCGGTGTCAGCAGACCGTTCAGTATTTTGATCAGGGTCGTCTTACCACTTCCGTTGGGTCCCAGCAGACCAATGATCTTCCCCTTGGGAAGACTTACGGTCAGATGATTCACGGCCACATTGGTGCCGTATTTCTTGGTTAAGTTCACGATTTCCACCAAATTATTCATTTATTTTCCGCCTCTCTTGATTATTTACCGGAATCCCCGGTCTCTCAGGACTGCATTTTAGCCAAGAGCTCTCTGATCTCCCCGGTGTCATACCCCAGCTCCTGCATATTGTCTATAAAGTTCCTCATATGACCAGCTGCCAGCTTCTCCCTCGTATTGGAGATCAGTTCCGTATTCTCCGTAACCGTTCTGCCGCTGGTCCTCTGCGTCATGATCAGACCACTCCGCTCCAGTTCCGCAAATGCCTTCTGCATCGTGTTCGGATTCACCGCTGCCACCGCCGCCAGATCACGGACGCTGGGGAGCTTCTCTCCCGGCTGATATTTTCCGGATACGATTTCCCGCTGGATCCGTTCTACCAGTTGCGCATAGATTGGCCTGTCAGCATCTAATTCCCACGCCATTCCTATCATCCTTTCTTAATAATTTTCATTTCGTTTTTACTTTTTCATATCTATTGTTTTGTTGTATTATTTGTATAATACAATAGTACGACATTCTTTGCATCCTGTCAAGAGGATTTTCTTTTATAACAGTCTGGGAAAATTGCTTTCAAAAAACAGGAACTCCCGGTCGGAAGCAGTATCTGCCTCCAGCCGGGAGTTCTTGAATTTACCGATATTGAAACAATGAACAGATCATTTCCAGATTGCTGTCAGGACATGTTCTCCTGTCATTTGGACAACGGTATCTGCGGTGATCGTCTGTCCGCTGTATTCCCAGCCGGCAAAGATGCTTCCTTCTTTGACCGGTTCCGGAAGTGTGCCATAGGTCTCACCGAAAGTCACCTGCTTGGATTCCGTGACCGCACCGTCTGCATCCGTGCCACCGTCATAGTCAAATTTCACTGTGAACTGTGCCGGTATCCAATGCGCGGTCAATGTCATATCGCCCGTAACTTTTTCCGACTGGAAATACCATAACACCGTCTCGCCTTCCTTTTCCGTATACCATCCGTCAAAGGTGTATCCGGGCTTGTAAGGTGTCTCCGGCTCCGTAATGAACTCGCCGTAGCGGATCTTCTGTGCGGGCACTTCGCTTCCGCCATCCGTATCGTACATAATGTTGAATCCACCGCGTACCGCGAAGAAAATGATCATTCCCACGATCACCACGATCAAAACACCGATCAGGCCGTCCAAAATGCGGATGGGGACATCCTTGCTTCCGTAGATACCGCGGCCGAACCATTTTCCCTTCGGGCGGACCGCCTCCTGCGTCTGTCCCGCCATTTCTGACGATGCGGTGACCTCTGCTGCCTTTTCTTCTGTATTCTCTGCTGTCACTTGTTCCTGATTCATAATCTTTCCTTTTCCTAATCTGACATAAGCAATTTCTTCATGCTCATATTATTTTACTCCCCACATAGAAAACATCCTTTGCCTGCAAGCAGTCACGGATGTTTTCTATGGGTGAGTCTTATGTCATTACTTTCTTACCAGATACTTTCTCATATCGATCGCACAGGCAACCAGAATGATAAGTCCCTTGATCACATACTGCATGTTCATGTTGATGGACAGGAAGTTCAGTGCTACGAAGATGATTCTTAAGAGGAATACACCCAGTACAACACCGCTGATCTTACCGGTACCACCTACAAAGGATACACCACCGATAACGCAGGCTGCAATAGCATCACACTCATAGTTCAGACCGGTGTTGGCGGTATTGGAACCGATACGGGAGGACTCGATGAAACCGGTCAGACCGTACATAGCACCTGCCAGAGTATGCACCAGAATGGTAGTACGCATTACGTTAACACCGGATACCTTCGCTGCTTCCGGATTGGAACCGACTGCGAACATATTCTTACCGAAGGTTGTCTTGTTCCAGATGAACCACATAATGATAACAATGACAGCTGCCAGCCATACATAGTTGGGAATGGCGATTCTTGCTCCGCCGGCATTAAAGGATACTACGCTTCCTTTTACCACATCATTGAAATGCTGATCCAGACCGGACAGAGGCTGGCCGTTATTGCCGTTGATCATGATATACATTAACAGTAAACCATATACGATCAGCTGGGTAGCCAGAGTTACGATGAAGGGATGTAACTGGAACTTCGCCACGAAGAATCCATTGACCCATCCTACGATACCACCGACCAACAGTACGATCAGGATCACCAGAGGGATCGGAAGTACCGGAAGGTTCGGGAACATCTTGGTCGCATAGGTTACGGACTGCATCAGGGATGCGGTAATACATGCGGTAAGTCCTACCACACGTCCTGCGGACAGGTCAGTACCGGTCAATACGATACATCCCGCAATACCACAGGCAATGGGAAGGTTCGCTGCGGACAGGCTGATAATGTTGACAATGGAAGCCGCCGACAGGAAATTGGAGTTCTGGATGTAAGTGTAAATAATTGCTACGATCAGCAGGATGTACAACGCATTGTTCAGTAAAAACTCTTTCCAATAAGTTTTCTTGTCCTTGCTGTCCAGCTTCTTATAATCTGCAAAATTTTGCTTTACGCCGTTAATTTTATTTTGAATTGCTTTGCCGGGATTCATACGCATATCCTCCTATACATATTTTGCAGCAAGAGACATGATCTCTTCCTGTGTCGTATTTTTGGCATCTACTTCTCCTGCCAGTCTGCCGCCGCTCATGACAAGTATTCTGTCACACACACCCAGCAGCTCCGGCATCTCCGAAGATACCATCAGGACAACTTTGCCCTTGTTCGCCAGATCGATGATCAGCTGGTAGATCTCATATTTTGCACCTACGTCGATACCTCTGGTAGGTTCATCCAGCATCAGCACCTCAGGCTCTGTGAGAAGCCATCTGCCGAGGATAACCTTCTGCTGGTTACCACCGGACAATGACCGGATCTTCGTCTTCTGAGAAGGTGTCTTGATGTGCATGGCATCAATAGCCCATGCGGTGTCCTTCTCCATGGATTTATCACTCAGATAAAATCCTGCTCTCTTATGCTTCTTCAGACTGGAGATCACCGTATTCTCCCGGATATTCAGGATACCGAAAATACCGGTAGCACGACGTTCCTCTGTCAGAAGTGCAAAGCCGTTTTTAATGGATTCTCTGGCATTGCGGTTCTTCACTTCTTTGCCGTCTAATTTGATCAGACCGTCTTTCCTGGTAGCAACGCCGAAGATATTCTCCAGAGTCTCCGTTCTGCCGCTTCCGTCCAGTCCGGCCAGACCCACGATCTCACCCTTTCTGGCCTTAAAGGACACATCCTGCAACAGAGAATACCTTGCAGTCAGATGCTCCACTTCCAATGCCACTTCTCCGGGTTTGTTCGTCTTGGGAGGGAACTGATTGGTCAGCTCACGTCCTACCATGAGTCTGATGATCTTATCTGTGGTCAATTCTTCAGCAGGCTCCGTTGCGATCCAGGTACCGTCACGCATGACGGTTACTTCATCTGCGATCCTAAGGATCTCTGCCATTTTGTGGGAGATATAAATAATACCGCATCCTCTGTCACGAAGCATGTTGATGATCTTAAACAGATGCTCCACTTCTTCTTCCGTCAGGGATGAAGTAGGTTCGTCGAATACAATGATCTTACTGTTATAGGATACCGCCTTGGCGATCTCAACCATCTGCCTTTGTGATACCGGCATCGTACTCATAATTCTCTTGGGGTCTACTGCGATCCCCAGTTCTTCAAAAATCTTATTGGTGTCTTCCAGCATTTTATGCTCGTTGACCATAATACCTGCTGTCATGGGATAACGGCCCAGCCAGATATTATCCATGACATTTCTCTTCAGTGCCTGGTTCAGTTCCTGATGAACCATGGCCACTCCGTTATTCAATGCTTCTCTGGAATTTTTGAAATTAACTTCCTTGCCTTCCAGTTCAATCTTTCCTGCATCCTTACTGTAGATACCGAACAGACACTTCATCAAGGTGGATTTACCGGCGCCATTCTCTCCCATCAGCGCGTGTACCGTTCCCTTTTTTACGGTCAGGGATACATGATCCAGTGCCTTTACGCCGGGGAATTCCTTGCATATGTCTGTCATCTGAAGCAATACTTCCTGTCCCATACGCATCCTCCTATACATAAAGAGCAGCTGCTGCCCGATGCAGCAGCCGCTCTTTTTATTTACTTGTTATTCAGATCATTCTCCGGTATAAGTAGCGTAAGGGATGTAAATCTTGTTGCTAACCTTCTCAGAGATATTGAAGCTGTCGGTATCTGCCATCAGCTCCTTACCGGACTGGATATTCTTAGCCAGGTAAGCAATACCGTTTGCCATACCTTCTGCATCCTGCTTGATGGTACCGGTCATCTTGCCATCTGCGATCAGCTGCTTAGCTGCGTCAGTTGCGTCAACACCGAATACAGGAATGGTGGTGCAGCTGCCGTCGCCTAAGTTGTAGCCCTTGTCATTCAGAGCGGAGATAACGCCTTCAGCCATACCGTCGTTGTTGCAGATTACCAGCTCGATCATGTTACCAGCGGACTCATTGTACTGAGACAGGTTGGTAGTCATGTAGTTGTTAGCTGCGGTTGCGGACCAGTTACCGTCCTGGTCAACCTGGTACTTATCAGTATTGGATGCATCGAAGTACTCCAGAGCGGGCTTGCCTGCTGCGGTGATCACTGCGTCTGCATCTTCTACGCCGTACTGGGTACGATAGATTGCTTCTACGTTACCTAACTGACCCATGAACATTGCGTAGCTGATCTTGCCGTCGCCGTTTAAGTCGATAGCATCAAAGTTATCTACTACGTACTGGCCTACCATCTTACCCTGCATATGACCTGCTTCGGGAGCATCGGTTCCTACGAATGCACACTTGTCATAGCTGCCTAATACCTTACCTTCATCCTCATCGGACTCAACCGCACGGTTGAAGAAGATAACAGGGATTCCTGCTGCGCTTGCCTTGTCAACGATAGCCTGGGAAGCGTCTACGGAACCGGATGTAACGATGTTAACGATCAGAAGGTTGGTACCCTGTGCAATAGCGGTATCGATCTGTTCGTTCTGGGTGGTCTGGTTACTGTTGCCGTCGTAATTCTGGAACTTGATACCTGCTTCGGTAAGTGCGCTGTCCAGTGCGGTACGTACGCTGGAGATGTAAGTATCACTGTAAGTATAATAGAATACACCTACGTTCAGCTCTCCGCCGTTCTTTCCGCCGTCTTTTCCGCACGCTACGAGGCTGAGCATCATAATGCCGACCAACAGTAGTGACATGATCTTTTTCATACAAAAATACCTCCTTGTTTTGATGAAATTGTATGTGTTTCATCTCTTGATGAGGTAATTATATGTCAGGTTGTACAAAAAAAGATATGCAAAATCTTACGCAAGGGGTAAGAAATTATACTATTCTGTACATATTTTGTTCATGCTTTGTACATATTTTTACACTTTGCTTATCGTTATCGTAAGATTTTGCACAGGATCAATAACCTTCCTCTTCAAAAGAAAACAATATCTTCTGACTCTCCGGTTCATACATATTCTCTCTGGTGACAATGGTCGTGGCAGTATCCACCACGCTGGGACCGCCTGTCTGTCCGTTCATCAGATTGGCTGCTGTCTCCACTCCGAGATATCCCATAGCATATGGATTCTGTACGATCAGGGCATCTACTTCTCCGGTCTCCAGCATTCCCACAGAGACCACATTGGAATCAAAAGCCACCACCTGGATCCTGTCTGCCCGGTTCAGATCCCGGATCGCCCAGCCTACTCCGAGACTGGTCCATTCATTAAAGGTCACCACCACATTGATCCTGGAATCGGACAATAGCATTTCCTTGGCTCCCGCTCTGGCATCTTCCGTGGTGGAGAGCACATTGATCGTGGTTATATTTTTGACCCTCGGATCCTGCTCCACCGTCTGCCGGAAGCCAAGCTCTCTCTGTTGTCCGTTAGCGGAATTCACATCATAGTTCACAATACCGATATATAATTCCTCATCATCAGTGGCAAGCGCTGCTTCCGCTGCCTTTATCCCTGCCTGGAGATTGTTGGTTCCGATACGGCAGCTGACCTGACTGCTGTTCACATCACTATCGATCACGATGATCTTGATCCCTCTCTGTGCCGCCTGATCAATGATCTCGGCATTGGCATTATAATCCACGGCAGAAAATATGATCACGTCCACACCGTCATCCATTGCCCGGCGTACCATCTCATTCTGCGTTTCATAATCTTCCTCCGCCGCCGGCCCATCAAAAGATATATTAATATTGTACTCCGTGGCTGCTGCTCCGGCTCCGGCAAAAACGCTTTTCCAAAAAGCACTTTCTGTAGATTTAACGATCATTGCGACCTGTGTCTTCTGCGTCTCCGCTTCTTGTCCACAGCCACACAGCCCGGCTGCCAGGATTCCCGCAAGCAGCAGGGACAGTATTTTCTTCCTTATCTTATTTCTCATACCTTCTCCCATCCTGCCGCTGCATTTTCTTCTACTTTAGGCATCCGTATCGTAACACAGGTTCCCACATCCAGTTCACTTTCAATGGACAGTCCATACTCTTTTCCGAAATATATTTTGATCCTGTCGTTTACATTTTTAATACCGATACCGGAATTGTCCCCCGGCTCCTTATGCAGAATGGATCTGCACTGTTCTTCCGACATACCTACCCCATTGTCTTCCACCCGGAAAATAACATCCTCACCTTCACTGTAGATCCGGATCTGGATATGTCCCTCATCCACCATGCGGTCCAACCCATGATATATCGCATTCTCAATGATCGGCTGTAATGTGATCTTATTGCAATAATACTGCAGACAGTCTTCTTCTATCTGGAAGTCATAGGAAAACTGGTTCTTATACCGGAAGTTCTGGATCTTCAGATAACTCCTCGCATGTTCCACCTCTTTTTGAATCGTGATCAGCTCATGTCCTTTGCTGATACTGATACGGAACAGCTTGGCCAATGCGTTGACCATCTCCACGGCATCCTGACATCTTTCTTCTTCACACAGCCAGCCGATGGCATCCAGTGTGTTATATAAGAAATGAGGATTGATCTGTGCCTGCAATGCTTTCAGTTCTGTTTTCCGCAGAGATATTTCCTCCTGACGGACCTGATTCATCAATTTTTGGATTTTTCGTACCATGTGCTCATAGGACTGGGATAGTGCCTCGATCTCCATAGTCCCTTCCACCGGACGATAAACATATCCCGCTGCATCCTTTTCAAACTCTCCCATAGCCCGGATCAGGCGCTGCACCGGGTTCGTCACCAGTCTGGAGACCAGAAAGCTTACCAACATTGTCACCAGCAAAATAATGGTAAGCATTACGCAGATATTGCCCAAAAGTTCCATTTCCTTGGCTGTCACCAGTTCGCTGATATAACTGACTCCCACAACCTTCCAGTCACAATTATCCAGAGACCTCACGCTGCAGATCAGGTCATCTGTCTCAAAAGAACCGTTGCTGCTCAGATCCAGTCCGGCGGTTGCCTCTTTTTTCAGCCCGGAATATAATAGCTGTTGCTGTGGATGATAGATAATCTCTCCGTTGCTGTCCGTAATAAAGCAATAACCATGTTGTCCGATTCCCACGTTATCCACATAATCCGATATTTTAGAGAAGCGGATATCAATGACAACCCGCATCCTCTGTCCGTCTGCCCCGGTAAGTTCCTGAAGCACCGATACCACCCAGGGGTAATAGTCCTGCAGAAGAGACTCCACATGCGGTTCCGACAAATAAAGCACGTCCGGATTGTAAGAATCCAGTGCAATATAAGACAGATCTTTCAGATAATGCTCCTTCAGAGTATGCGTCCCCGTATAGGAATCCGCAAGCTGTCCCTTCGCATCATAGATATAGACAGCCACGAGATCCGAGCGTACATCGCAAAGCGTCTCCAGAGTCTGGTCGGATTTTCCTCCGCTCTTTGTCAGATTCTTTTCAATCAGGCTCATGATCTCCTGCATGTCCCCGATATAGTTGGAGATCGCATTGGATGCCTGTGTCACCGCCTGTTCACTGCTGGTCTGTGCTGCCTGTTTCATACTGGATACATACAGTGATAAAAAGAAAAAGGTAGACCACAGTAAAAAAAGTGTAACCAGTCCAACCACCAATATCGTAATGATAAAAGAAAGTGATGCTTTCCGTTTTTTCATAATGATTCTTTCTCCTGACGCATGGCATTGGGAGACATTCCGCAATATTTTTTAAAGCAATAACTAAAATAATGCTGATCGCTGTAGCCGCAGCGTTCCGCGATCTCCCTCATTTTCATTGCGCTGCCCAGTACCAGCTCTCTCGCCGTCTCGATCCGTTTTTTGGTCAGCAGGTCTACGAAGCTGGCTCCGGTCTCCTTTTTGATCAGTGCGCTTAGATAGTTCGGACTTACATGAATGTTGTTGCTGACACCCACCAAAGACAGCGTCGGATCACCATAATCCCTTTCGATGATCTGCATTGCCTTCTCACACAGGATCTGGCTGCTTTTTTTCTTGCCGGCGTTGATCAGCTCCCAGACCTCCAGACATAAGGACGTAAAACGGTCTTTTACCTCTCGCACCGGACCCTCCAGCATGGCAAACCGCTGGAACAGGGCGCTGTCATCCGTCACGGTATAAGCTATACGGATGAGTGCCGATGACATTCTGAAAATCATAAACTTGCATTTTAACTGAGCATCCTGTTCCGACTCCAGTTTTTCAAAAACAGTTTTCAGATACTGCTCCAGTTCTGTGCGGGAACCGCTTCGGATCAGATTCTCCATCTGCACCACGTATTCCGAAGCCATTTCCATATCCATGGAGTTGTCCCGTTCCTCATCCGCGATATAATGGATCCCGCTCTCTCCCGGTTTGCAATATCCCAGTGCACTCATGGCTCCGTGGTATGCCTCGTGACATTCTCCCAGACGCTCTCTGATACGGCTGACACCAATGTGGCAATGCATGTTCAAAATACGTTCCGTACTCTGTACCATCTCACCGACTGCAATATGAAGATATTTTTCAAACGTGGTCCTCGTAGCCGCCAGTATCGTTATGATCCGCCCATCCATGGCAAAGCTGTAATGCTTCATATATTTTTGCAGGATCATATCAGCCGAATGTGCGAGCTCCGGCCGGGTGCAGTTCTGTCCGTCTCTGTCTTCCACCGAGATTGCCAGTACAGCATACTCAAACGAGTTATTCCGGTCCTTCAGGAATCCATTCGCGATCGCCTGTTCGATCAACTTCTCTTCTCTCTCTCCACTGTCGAAATTTACATAATCATCCAATAGCAGCGGTAGAAAAAACTGCTGAAGATTGGGATTATCATTTTTTCTGGTGTCAAATTCCGCAAAAATGCCATCGATCTTAAGCTTGATCTTCTTCAGTTCTTCCGTCAGATCCGCCATAGTAATGGGCTTCAGCATATAACTGATAATGTTGTACTGAATGGCCTGTTGTGCATAGGAAAATTCATCAAATCCGCTTAAGAAAGCAATCTGTGTGGTAGGCCGCACCTCTCTGACCTGTCTGGCCAGTTCAATCCCCGACACAAAGGGCATCCGGATATCCGTCAGTAAAAGATCCGGTTCCATCCGCTCCACCAGCTCCAATGCTTCGATACCGTTTTCAGCTTCTCCCACCACACGGAACCCAGTACTTTCCCAATCAATTTTCCGTATAATCGCTCTGCGTAATTCTTCTTCATCATCTGCAACTACAATCGTATACATAGGTAACCTCACTGTTTTATTTTAAAGTAAGTATCTGCGCGGAAAATGCGATCGGAAGAGAAATCTTCCGTGCCGTGTTTTCTCCCAAAAACAAGATTTCCGCGATTCTGCCGTCTCCTGATATGATCTCACCGGTTCCGTATTTCCGATGCTGCACCTTACAACCGGTAACACATGCCTCAATACATTTTTCCACCTCCTGCGCAGACAATTGCTGTACTTTTTTCTGTACATTTTTATGTATGTTTTTCTGTGCTTTTTCCGGAAGGATCTGTCGCTCCTTCGGCTTTTTCAACACTTCCCCGGAAAACACAGAAGTCATATTCGGTCCAAAAGTAAATATATAAAGCTGTTCCTTTGCACGAGTCATCCCTACATAATAAAGCCTTCTCTCTTCTTCGTAGGCATTTGCCTCCGGAGAGTCCGGTCTGCATCCTCCGGGCGGGATCGCTGCCGGCAGTACTCCGGCCAGCATATCCGCCAGATAGACCCTTGTATATTCTAATCCTTTGCTGGAATGGATCGTCGACAGGATAAATTTGCTCTCCGGATCGCCACATCCTTCCCGGATCATCTCCTGCAATTTCTGTAATCTCTTCGGGAAATCAAACAGACTCTCCTCCCGGTCTCCCAGTACTTTCAAGATCTCTGCTTTACCACTGTCCATACCGTGGCTATCCATGAATTCCTGATATCCCATATAATTCAGGATCCGGTAGATCGCCCTGCCTGCCGTCTCATACCTCATATTGTCCAGGTGCGTTGCCAGCGCCCTGCACTGTTTTCTGGTATAAACGGACACATCCTCCTGCTCTGCGACCATATCCAGCAATGTCAGTCTCCCGGTATTGGCATCAACCGCTTCCATTGCCGCCTTTTTGCTGATTCCGGCACCCATTTTATAATAAATCCTCAAAAAAGTCTCCCCGTCCCATGGGTCCAGTGACAAATGAATAAAATCACAGATATCGTTCACGACAGGATGTGAGAAAAAGGTCATATCCGTATTTTTCACCCGATAAGACAGACCCTTTCGTTCCAACATATCAATGATGGGAAGTGCACTCTCATTGTTCCGGTACAGTACCGCTGTCTCCTGTTCACAGTCCTCCGCAACTTTCAGCAGATAGTTATATTGTCCCTGTCTGGACACTGCCCTGATCTCCATGACACAGCCACCGGCTGCTCTGGCTGCGGTCATGGTCTTCGCATGGCGGTTCCGATTTTTCTGTATCAGTTGATCCGCTGCCCGGACGATCTCCTGTCTGCTGCGGTAATTCGTCTCCATAAGCAGCAGCTGCGCCCCGGGATGTCTGCTTTCGAATTCCACCAGTGCCCTTGGATATGCCGCCCGGAACCCGTAAATACTCTGATCTTCATCCCCCACCATGAACAGATTTCTGCTTTTTGTCGCCAGCAGATCCATCATATCATGCTGTATCTTCGAAGTATCCTGTGCCTCATCCACACAGAAATACTGATATTTTTCTCTGAAATACGCAAGCACCTCCGGATACTGTTCGAGAATCCGCAGAGCATAGATCATCTGATCATCATAATCTATCATTTGCATCTGTCTGAGTTTCGCATTATACGCCCGAAAAATCTCCGGGAACTTTTCCACTTCCGTATCCATATTGCGGATTTCTTCCGGTGTCAGACGCATATTTTTCGCGTAAGTGATCTCCAGCTGTGTTTCTTTGATATCGTTTTCCGTAGCATACTTTCCGGTCACTTCCCAAAAGGACTGCTTAACCGCGGTGGAAGCTTCTTTATCTGCCACCTGAAATGGTGTCTTCTGCGTCCGGTATGCAAAATACTGCAATACTTTCTGAGAAATTCCGTTAATCGTACGGAATTCCAATCGCTTTGCATCTTCCTCCCCGAATATTTTAGCAAATCTTCTGCGCATATCCTCGGTGGCCGCCACAGTATAAGTTACGGTCAGAATGGATTCCGGCCGGATCCCCAGACAATAGATCATATATCCCAGTCTGCTGACCAGCACGGTAGTCTTTCCGCTGCCGGGTACCGCAAGCAGCAACACCGGGCCGTCCACTGCCTGCACTGCCCGAAGCTGTTGTTCATTCAATTGAATGTTATATTTTTCCGTAAAATCAGTGAAGTTCAATGTCGCACCCTGCCTTCATGGGTTTCCCATCCAAGATTGCCTCCCGAAGAATACCGTCATCTCCGTAGGACAATTTTAAGGAGAAAAATGGCCGGTTCTCTCGCAGTAACCGGAAGAAAATCTTGTCTCCCTCCCAAAGATTCAATTCTTCTATTCTGTCCATATCGACCCATTCCAAGGTGCCTTCATCACATTCCACAGGAGTTCCTGAGAATCCATCCGCCGTATAGAGACACATATACTCGTATTCCTCACCGCATACAAATGTGATCAGGCCTCGAAACCGGTAAGAAGTCAGTGTATATCCCGTCTCTTCTTTTACTTCCCTGAGCACACATTCCTCTGGGCTTTCCCCTGCCTCAAAATGACCGCCTACTCCAATCCACTTATCCTTATTTATGTCATTTTCTTTTTTCACTCGATGAAGCATCAGATACCTGCCGCCCTGCTCTATATAGCAAAGCGTCGTAAGATTACTGCCCTTCTGTTGTATACCCATCAAAGTTCTCTCCCTCACAAATGTCATATTAAAGATAGTATAACAGATTCCGGGTGGGCACACAAATAGAATGTTGAGAGTTACGAGCCATGAAAAGTCAAAACGGAAACAGCGATCTGGGAGCTTGCTCACAAGTCGCTGTTTTTGTTTTTGACTATATACGGCGACAGCCGTCAATGAAATAAATGTGGAGCGCCTTTTGCGACACATTTATGAATTGAGTGCATGGCTCGTAACGTAGGGTTGCCATAAAATCCACGCAGAAAGGGCTGCCCGACCCGGACTCGGATGCTAGCTACAACTGTGGATTTTCTAAAGGAAAGTGGCCAAGTGTTTCTCATCATGACGGGGCCGCCTTTACGTTGCCATCCATGTGCACAAAAAGCCATGCAGGCATGGCTTGGCTAACGCGAACATCGTGTTCGCGTTGCCCCTGCGGTTCAACCACTTTCCAAGAAAATCTCACAGTCTCCGCCGCATCTACGCCCGAGGGAGCAGTCCTTTTCTGCTGGAAACCTTCTGCCTCAGCATGGGCGTTCTGTGTTTTGGGTCTATACAGAAAAAATGAGTTGTGAGATACTAAATTTGCTACAAATAACGCATAAAAAGATGACTATGGGTCTATAGGAAAAAAACTGGCTCTGAGATACTCATTTTGAAGAAATTGAGTATCTGGCAGGCGAAGTTTTCGCTATAGGCCCATATTGTTTCGTTTTTGTTTTTTACCCGTTCCAAAAAGTACCTACAGGGAAATTTATCTTCTATAGACCCACGAAGATTTTAGATCAACTATTTCACTAACTTTCAATTTTCTACACATCCGGTTCTGAGATGCGTGTGACTCCCACATAGATATCCGATATTTCAAACCATGTAGGATAATCGACGATACCAGTCTGCGGAAGATGAAATATTTTTTGGAACATCCTGACTGCTTCCGCAGTATCAGGTCCATAGATACCGTCAGGGATCAGAGTAGGGATCGCCGGATAATTTCTGGCAATCCGGTTCAACTGCTGTTGCAGTTGACGGACTTTTTCCCCGGAAGACCCAATGGTCAGGTCATACCCCGGCCAGGAAGACGGCACTCCCGATATAATATCCGCAGAATTGATGTACATATCATTACCGTAATAATAATGAATGATATCAATGGCGGAATATCCCTGCTCCGCCAACGACTGAGATCCCCACTGACTAAGTCCCCGGCAGGTAGTCCGGTTGCCGTCACAGTATGATGTGAAAATAGGCTGCCGTACACCAGGTCTTGATAAATAATTGGTAAAAATGGAATCTACCAGATAATCGATCTCTTCAAACACATTTCTGCCATAGATCCATTTTTGGTCATATGCCGTAGAAGATGTTATTGTAAAGTCATATCCTTTTCCCCTATACCACTCTGTAAATACACGATTTAGCGTAAACGACTGGATCACCAGTATATTTGCATAGATCGCACTTTCCGACCAGGTCGGATAAATCTCGCTGGAAGCTACATTTTTAATATAATCCTTATAGCGTACCCAGTAATTTCTGGCAGTGGGATCCTCCGGGTCGCCATCATGTACGATCACGTATTCCGGAATGACCACGCGGCTTAAGACAATCTCCCCTGTCTCGTTCATAGGCTTGATCTCTTCTTCCGGAATCTTAGGGGGATATTCTCCAAACAAGGTATGTGGCGGGATCACCACCACCTTCTCCTCCTCTTCTGTTACATCCAATGGATTCATTCGTATCGGTTGTAATGAATATGCACCTGCCAGAATCTCAGAGCCGGATACCAATACCGTTTCAAAGCCTTCTGCCGTCACTTGAATGTTATACTCAGAATAAGGCTGCTCCGTAATATCAGGAGTCAGAGAAAGCTCTCTGGGCGGTGCTTTCAGATTGATCTCCGGGGTCTGCCCCGATTCATCGGTAGTAAGTGTCTCTATCGGAGAATCCGGATCTCCGGTATAAGAAATGGTGACCGTAGCACCGGGGATCGGTGACATCCCCAGTGCAGAGACAACACTGATCTGTAGTGTCCCTGTATAAGTAGTATCCTTAACATCCATGGACATGCGTCCTTTCTGCCTATCCCGTACCACATCGTCCTCGTATGTTCGGTCAGGCAATAAATCTTCCTTACAGAATATGCTCCGTTATGCGAAGATGTGCTTAAATGCTAGCTATTCAAAGCCATATAAATATGATTGCATGAATTTCTGAATAACTACCATAATTTTTCTAACAAAAAGCAGGAACTATGACTTATGCAAAAACACTCATCACAGTTCCTGTTCTATTTATTGTCCTTCGCCGGACCCTCTGCGTAATTTATTTCGTCAGCAGCATCATAATGTCATTGCTTCTTGCCACGAACTTGGTCATGGCATCTGCATCCAGAGGGGCATGCTGGAGTTTAGCCAGATCATACAGCTGCTCGCAGATCATTTCTGCATTCTCGCCGTCCTGGTGTTCAGTAATGTACTGTACCAGAGGATGGTTGGCATTCAGGATCAGGGTCTCGCCCTCGCCGCCGAAAGCACTCATATCCATGCCGGGCATGGAGTACATCTTCATCATATCCTGCATACGTCTGCTCTCTTCGGACAGCGTGATCATAGAAGAGATCTTCTTGTTCTTCAGCTTCTCTACCTTGATCGTGATCTTGTCATTCTTCAGAGCCTTCTTCATCAGCTTGCTGATGCTCTCAGCCTGCTCTTCCATCTCTTTTTCAGCCTTCTTGGAAGTCTTGGACTTCAGGGCATCGGTCACATCCGCATCGATACGCTGGAACTTGATTCCCTCGTTCTTCCGCTCCAACTGGGAGATGAAGGGCTGATCGATATTGTGGGTCAGGATCACAGCATCCATCTTGGCAGCCTTGAACATATTGATGTACTGGCTCTGCTGCTGTTCATCCGTTACATAGTAGATGATCTTCTCCTTCTTCTCTTCCTCGGTATTCTCCTCGGAAGCCCCATCTTCCGCCTTGTCCTCTACGACTTCGGCTTCTACCTTGTTGCCGTTCTCGTCTACGGCATTCTCCTTGTTCTCTTCCTCATCCTGAGGCTTGATCTCCAAGCACTCCGGCAGAGTCAGATACTTGCCGTCCAGATTCTTGAAGAGGATGTAATCATTCATCTTCTCACAGAACTTGTCATCCTTCAGACAACCGAATTTGATGAAGGGACTGATATCATCCCAGTACTTGTCGTACTCTTCCTTGTCGGTCTTGCACATACCGGCCAGCTTGTCCGCTACCTTCTTGGTAATGTACTCGGCGATCTTCTTGACAAATCCGTCGTTCTGCAATGCACTTCTGGATACATTCAGCGGCAGATCCGGACAGTCGATGACACCCTTTAACAACAGCAGGAACTCTGGAATGACTTCCTTGATATTATCTGCGATAAATACCTGATTGTTGTACAGCTTGATGGTACCCTCGATGGACTCATACTCCATATTGATCTTCGGGAAGTACAGAATACCCTTCAGATTGAAAGGATAATCCATGTTCAGGTGGATCCAGAACAGAGGCTCCTTGTAATCCTGGAATACCTTGCGGTAGAAGTCCAGATACTCTTCCTTGGTGCACTCGTTGGGATGCTTGGTCCACAGAGGCTGTGTCTCGTTGATCAGTTCGGGACGCTTTCTGATCTTCAGCTTCTTGGGCTCTTCTGCTGCCTCGGCTTCTGCATTCTCGCCCTCTGTTTTTTCCTTCTTCTCCGGCTCGATCTCTTCGAGGACTTCATCATCGGGAAGCTTTTCCTCTTCCTTGATGATCTGGGTCTCCTTGGTGTTCGCCTTGGACAGATAGATCTCCGTAGGCATGAAGGAACAATACTTCTTCACTACCTCACGAGCCTTATACTCATTACAGAACTCCAGGCAATCCTCATTTAAGAACAGAGTGATAGTCGTACCGACATCAGTCTTGTCTCCGTCTTCCATGGAGAACTCGGTGCCGCCGTCACACTCCCAGTGTACTGCCTTGGCGCCATCCTTGTAAGATAACGTATCAATATGTACTTCATCCGCTACCATGAATGCGGAATAGAAGCCCAGTCCGAAATGACCGATGATCTGGTCGGAATTGCTCTTATCCTTATATTTCTCAATGAAATCCGTAGCACCGGAAAATGCGATCTGGTTGATATACTCTTCCACTTCGTCGGCGGTCATACCCAGACCGTTATCCTTGAAGGTCAGTGTCTTCTTCTCAGGATCCACGATGACATCCACACGTCCCTTATAACCTTCGGGAAGAGAATATTCTCCCATCATGTCCAGCTTTTTCAGCTTGGTCACAGCATCGCAGCCGTTAGAGATCAGCTCTCTGTAGAAAATGTCGTGATCGGAATACAACCACTTTTTAATAATCGGAAAAATGTTTTCACTGTTGATTGATAAGCTACCGCTTTTTGCTGCCATTTTTACCACATCCTTTTCTATAATTGCACAGTCATGGCTGACTGTTATCTAACTGATTCTAAGTGTAGGACTGCAAAAATAAAAAGTCAAGACAAATTTAGCACTCATTTCAAATGAGTGCTAACAATCTGTCAAAAACCCAGTATTTATCAGTGTTTCCACAATTCTAAAATTTTAATAAAGCATATGGTGATCCTAAGAATTACTCCTCCGGAAAATACTTTGCATACACATCAAAAAAGTTATCCGTGGTCACCTGTTCGTCCGTGATCAGGGTAATCTCATCCCACAGTTTGTCATTGAGCTGACGCACCAGCGTATTCACGAAGCTGTCATACTCCTGTCCGAAGACTTCCCTTTTCCGTTCCTCTACAATCTTAAGCTTATTGGCATCGGTTTCTTCTCTGTCCAGGGTATTGGTACATTTGATAATATAATACCCTCTTTCGCACTGGATCACCTGGCTCACTTCATCCGTTGCCAGATTGAATGCTGCTTCCTCGTAGGCACTCTCCGCCTCACCCTTACCGAAAGAATAGGTGATCTCGGAATCATCGCTGTATTTAGAAGCCAGCTCCGTGAAATCATGCTCTCCGTCCACCGCCATGGCTCTCACCTCACAGGCTTTTTCGTAAGCTTTCTGGATAGAGCTTTCCGAATAGGGCTTTAAGTTACCGTCCATATCTGTGGATGCTGTTGCGAAAAAGATCTGCTGCACCGTAATCTTGCGCGCCTCGTCATCACTGATCTCCGGATTGATATCCTGAATGATCAGCCGATAGACCTTATCTGCCATGGCGTATTCCCGGTACAGATTTTCCACGATTTCCTCCGTGGCACCCATGGTCTCGATCTCTGTGTCATTCAGGGAAGAATAATACTCCTGCGCTGCCTGGACGACCTTTGCTTCCTCGGCTTCATCTAACGTGACCTCTTTTTCCTTTGCCAGCAGATACATGGTCTTGATCTGCGCGATCCGAGCCAGTACCGTCTCCTTGACGTTATCCTCCAGTGTCACACCGTTTAAGGAAGTGTTCCAGATCTCCGTTCCGTAGACATTCGCATACTGATTCTGTATCGTAGTCAGATAGATCATGATCTCTGCCTTAGAGCAGGATTCATCTCCGATACGGAAGACTTCATTTTTCCCGAATCCCGTGGTGAAGACTACTTTCGTGCCGTCATCCCCGCCACAGGCGGTCAGCCCCGTTACCATACTTACTCCCAACACTCCCGCCACCAATACCGCGGTGATATTACATCTATTTTTAAAAAACATAGCATTTCCTACTTTCTCAAAGTCTCTGAATTCTGATTATACCCTATTTTTATCTTCCATGCTACGTTTTCTTATAAGTTCAGAAAATTCTAAAAATTCTCCGCCAGTCTGTCCTCTGCGGGAAGCTTTTCCACTTTTACCGCACAGACTTTGTATTCCGGGATTCTCGCATATTTATCCAATGCCGCATTCGTCAGGATATTGGCATTGCCATCCGGGAAATGGAACGGCATCCAGGTCTCCTTCGGGGATACTTTATCTCCCACTCTCGCAGTCGTGATCAGGGTACCTCTTCTGGATGTAACTTTTACCTTTTCTCCATTTTCAATGCCAAGGCGCACTGCATCCTCCGTATTCATCTCGATGAAGGAATGACCTTCCTTCTCCATCAGTCCCGGAGTTTTTCCGGTCATAGCTCTGGTATTGTAATGGTACAGGATACGTCCCGTCATCATGATAAACGGATATTCCTCATCCGGCAGTTCCGCACTGGGCACATATTCTGCAGGGTAGAACCATCCCAGACCTCTGGAGAACTTACCCACATGCAAAATCGGTGTGCCGGGATGTTTCTTATCCGGGCAGGGCCACTGGATACTCTCACCCTTATCCAGTCTTCTATGGCTGATACCTGCAAAGCTGGGGGTCAGGGACGCGATCTCATCCATGATCTCTTCGGAAGTAAGCTGGGCTTGCGGATATCCCATACGGTTCATCAGGTCGATAAAAATATCGGTATCCAGGCGCATCTCGCCTTCCAGTGTCACCGCTTTACGGACACGCTGTACTCTTCTCTCCGTATTGCTGAAGGTGCCTTCCTTCTCCGCATAACTGGTACCTGGCAGAATCACATCCGCATACTGCGCGGTCTCTGTCATGAACAGGTCGGACAATACCAGGAAATCCAGGCTTTCTAGCGCCTTGCGGATATGATGCTGGTCTGCATCCGTTACGACCGGGTCTTCGCCGAAGATAAAGAGTCCGCGGATTTCCTTACGGATTGCCGCAGGGAATACATCCGTTGCATGTACGCCGGGTTTTTTGTTCAGCTCCACTCCCCATGCTTTTTCAAATTTGGCAATAACCTCGGGATTTGTCACTTTCTGATAACCGGGGAGATCACCGGGCAATGCACCCATATCGCAGGCACCCTGCACGTTATTCTGTCCACGTAAGGGATTCACACCACAGCCGCTGCGTCCTAACTTTCCTACTAACATCGCCATGTTGGACATGGACATAACACCTTCGGTTCCGGTGGAATGTTCCGTTACGCCCAGGCAATAGATGATCGGAGCCTTCTTCGCCTTGGCATACATCAGTGCCGCCTCCCGCAGGTGGTCCGCATCGATATGACAGATCTCGGCTACACGCTCCGGAGTATATTCTTCTACAATCTTTTTCAATTCTTCAAAGCCTTCGGTCCTGGTGCGGATGAATTCTTCGTCTGCCAGTCCCTCATGGATGATCACATTCATCATACCGTTGGCAAATGCAACGTTCGTACCGGGCTTTAATTTCAGATGAATATCTGCCTGTCTGGACAGACCGATATCTCTGGGATCTACCACGATCAGCCGGGTACCCCGTTCCACTGCCTGACGGATCTGCATACCGATGACAGGATGTGCTTCCTCCGGGTTCGAACCTACCAGCATGATCACATCCACATCATTCGTAATATCACTGATGGGATTGGTCATGGCTCCGCTTCCCAGTGTCATGGCAAGTCCGGCTACGGTTGCGGAATGACAGACTCTGGCACAGTTATCTACATTATTGGTACCAAACGCACAGCGGACCATCTTCTGCAGCATATAGCAGTCCTCGTTCGGAGAACGGGAGCAGGCGAAACCTGCCAGTGCATCGGAACCATACTTTTTCTTGATCTCTGTAAATTTCGCCGCGATGAGATCCAGTGCCTCATCCCAGGTAGCACGCTCAAACTCTCCGGTCTCATGGTTCTTGATCAGAGGATATTTTAATCTCTCCGGCGAATGTACAAAATGAAACGAGCCAAATCTGCCCTTAACACACAGCAGTCCCTTGTTGGAAGGGCCGTTTGCCGGTTCCACATCCACGATCTCGTTATCCTTTACCACCAGATAATACTGACAGCCGGTAGCACAGTGGGGACAGGTCGTCAGAACCTTTTTCACCTTGCCGACCTGGTACTTTTTACGGTTTTTGGCTACCAGTGCTCCGGTAGGACATACTGCCGCGCAGTTACCGCAGGACTCGCAGTCTGTCTCCTTCCAGTCCGGTCCGAACGGAGCATCGATCAGCGTTCTCGTACCGATCTTGCTGTTATGCAGGGTGCCGTTACAGGACACCTTGTTACAGGTGCTGACACATCTCTGACAATTGATGCACAGCTCCGGATAATACGTCAGAAAAGGATTCTCTTTTTTCGCTTCAAATTTGGCTGCACTTCCGGGATAGCAGGATTTCGTAATGCCGTATTCATTGGACAGATCCTGCAGTCGGCAGTCGCCGGATTTGCTGCAGGAGAAGCATCTGACATCATGATTGGCAAGCAGCATGTTCAATACCTGCTTTCTGCTGTTCACCACTCTCTCGGAATGAGTGTTCACCACCATTCCCTCTTTTACTTTTGTATTGCAGGAGGTTACCAGATGTCTGCTGCCTTCTACTTCAACCACGCACATCTTGCAGGCTCCTACCTCATTGACATCCTTCAGGTAGCAGAGTGTGGGAATCTTGACGTCCGCCTCCTGTGCAGCTTCCAGTATGGATAAATTCTCATCTACGGAAATCTGTTTTCCATCTATGGTGATCGTTACCATTATACTCTGCCTCCTTCTACCACTCCGCATCCAAAGTGATCACATCTTAAGCACTTACCGCATTCCTGCATCGCCTCATCGTAGGACATTCCGTTTTCCACCGGTTCGAAATTGTTCTTACGCTCTCTTGCGGAACGGTCTGTCAGATGCACTCTGCCGTAATGGGTTCTGTCATTTTCTCTGGGCTCCGGGATCTTAATATCCTCCAGATATTTATGATGATACCCAAGGTATTCATCAATGTTCAGCGCTGCTACTTTGCCGGCACCAATAGCCTTAATTACGGTTGCCGGACCGAATACACAGTCACCGCCGGAGAAAATCTTGTCATAGCTCTTAAGTCTGGTGGTATCTAATGTCTCAAATGTCTTTCTTCGGGGATTCACATCATACTCTGCAAAAGGTGCAGAGACAATATCCTGACCGATGGCCATAAGTACCACTTCACAGGGCACCTCGATCTCGGGTTTATTTGCCACCGTTACGGAAGGCTTTCCCTGTTTGTCATACACACTGATGATCTGGGGCTGTGCCACAAATCCACAGACATTCCCCTCCGCATCCGCATTGATCTTCACCGGTGCATTCAGTGTCAACAGTTCCACGCCCTCTTCAATGGCTCCCTGGATCTCGGAAGGCAGTGCTGTCATGTCGATCTGACGTCTGCGGTAGATCACCGTTACCTCTTTTGCATGGCACCGGATGGCAGAACGGGCACAGTCCATGGCTACGTTTCCGCCGCCTACGACCACCACACGTTTGCCGGTATAATCCGGGATGTTGCCTCTACCGATCTCGCCCAACATTTCCACTGCGGAATAGACTCCGTTGCTGTTCACGCCGTCTACGTTTACAGATTTACCTACCTGGGCACCGATAGCAATATAGATCGCATTGTACTGCTCCTTAAGCTGCTCCATAGTGATATCCCTGCCGATGGCAGTATTGTAATGCACTGTAATATTACCGGTAGACAGGATCGCATTGATATCTTCGTCCAGTCTTTCCTTAGGCAGACGGTAATTGGGGATACCGTATCGCAGCATTCCTCCCAGCGCTTCTCTCTCTTCATATACATCTACCTTATGTCCCATCAGAGACAGATAATAGGCAGTCGTCAGTCCGGAAGGACCTCCTCCTACGATAGCTACTTTTTTACCGGTGGTGACATTACACTCCGGCACCTTTACCTGATCTGCCGCGATCTGATCCACCGCAAATTTCTTCAGTCCACGGATATTGACCGGGCTGTCTATCAGGTCTCTGCGGCATTTTGCCTCACAGGGGTGTTCACAGATAAATGCGCATGCCGTGGGAAAAGGATTGTCCCTGCGGATCAGATTAATGGCATCTGCATAGCGATGTTCACCGATCAGCGCAATATACCCCGGAATATCCACATGTGCCGGACAATGGGAAATACAGGGAACCTTCTGTCCCACTTCCGCCTGGCATCTGTGCTGTTCAATATGGCTCATGTATTCATCACGGAACAGTTCCACACTCTGCAATACGATGTTGGCCGCCTCATAACCTATGGCACAGTCTGCCGTATCCTGAATCATTTCCGCCAGGGATACCATATTGTTAAAGGTATCCATATCCGCCTTACCGTCCAGAATGCTGCGCATCATATTCTCTACCTGTTCCAGTCCGTCACGACACGGAACACATTTACCGCAGGTCTGACTTCTGGCACTTTGTAAAAAAGAAAGCTGCACTGCGATCGGGCAGACACCGGGAGGATTTCCCTTCACCCTCTTTACAAATTTATCTAGGAATTTTGTTGTCTTTTCATTCATTTCATTTTTGTAAATAATATTCTCGGAATGCATGAAACCCTCCTGTGTACGTCCTGTCATGATGAGTACTGTATCTCTTCCAACAGGCATAAGATTTTACCGACTACCCCGAATACTTAAAAAGGTATAATGTAAGTGCTTACATTATACCTTCTTGAGAAACATTCTTCAATTAGATTAATTATTTAACAAACCTGTTATTTTTTTAGCGAAATACCATTACCGCATTCCCCGTCTTCTTCCCGTAAGATACGGATTCCGTGGGCCAGTGTATCCAGTACTGCCTCCAGGCATTCCTTCACTGCTTTCGGACTTCCCGGCAGATTTACGATCAACGTCCGGTTACGGATGACACTGGCAGCTCTGCTTAACATCGCCCGGGGAGTGATCTGCAGACTGTAATAGCGCATTGCCTCTGCGATTCCAGGTGCATTTCTGGTAGCTGCCCGCATAGTAGCCTCCGGGGTATTATCTCTGGGAGAAAAACCGGTTCCTCCGGTAGTGAATACCACATCCACATCCTCTTCATCCGCAAGTCTTACCATTTCCCGGTATAAGCCTTCCGCATCATCAGACAGTACCACCTGACTTACCACTTCATAACCCTGTTTTTCTATGATACTGCGGATAGCGGGACCACTCTCATCTTCCCGCTCTCCTTTGCTCCCTTTGTCACTGGCAGTAATGATCCCCGCATGGAGTTTTCTGGTACTGATCAGTTTTAAGGTATCACCGACATCGATCCTGCCGCCATGCAGTACCCTGGCGAACACGCCCTCTCTGGGCATGATGCAGTCCCCCACCATATGGAAGATCTCGCATTCCGAATGGCATTTTTTCCCTATCTGCGTGATCTCCAGCACCACCTCATTACATTTGAAAATACTTCCCACCGGGTAAGATTTAAAATCATATCCTTTCACCAGCAGATTTTCACCAAAAGCTCCATCTGCCACGTTCGCGCCTCGTGCGCGGAATTTTTCCACCTCTTCCCAGGATAACAGGCTTACCTGTCTGTGCCAGTTGCCCGCATGGGCATCCTTCTCCAGTCCCCAGTCTTCTATAAAGTTACAGCTTCCGACATTCTGCTTGGCTGTTCCTTTTTTCTCACTGATACATACTGCTACTACTTCTCCTGCCATAACTGTCATACCTTTCCTTCGGCCCGGTCCGTTTTTGTCTGCCCGCACCGGTCATGTTTTGTATCTATCCGCCGATCTGTACCATCTTGCGCTGTTCTTCCGCTCCATCCGTCAGACCTCCGTCAGCTGCCTTTTCCCGGAAATGATGCTCTGATGGTTTCTCCCGGACAGCAGCCAGAATCCGCCCCCGGATCTCTTCATCCAAAGCTCCGCTTCGAAGCAGTGGTTTCAGCTCCAGTCCCCTGTCATAATGCAGGCAGAGCTTTAATCTTCCTTCGCAGGTCAGGCGGACTCTGTTACATTCCCTGCAGAACTTGTGGGAAATCGGACTGATGAATCCGATCCTGCCGGAAAATCCCGGAAACTGATAACATTCTGCCGGACCGTCCGGTTTTTCGTAAGGAGCTGCTGCACGCCCCGCCACTGCCAACGGCGATTTCCCCGGAACTGCTATTGCTGCTCCAAATCTTCTCTCCAGCCGCCTTAAAATCTCCTCCGAGGAAATTCCCGTATAATCTTTTCCACAGCCGATGGGCATCAGCTCGATGAATCGGACATCCACGGGCCTGTCCGCTGCCAGTGCGGCAATTCCTTCCATATCCTCTCCATTCATCTCCACGCAGGGGACGCAGTTGATCTTCACCCTAAGCTGCTGCTCCAGCGCCGCATCGATTGCGCGGAGCACACTGTCCACACCTGCTGCACGATCTGCTCTGTCACAGCCTGTAATGCAGCGAAAACGTTCCGGATCCAGCGTGTCCAGGCTGATGTTCACTGCCGTAAGTCCCGCCTCGCGATAGATTTCTGCCTGCGGTGCGAACAGCGTCCCATTGGTAGTCATGGCGATCTCCCGGATTCCCGGCAATCCATGGATCTGCTCCACCAGCCACGACAGATTTTTCCGTACCATGGGTTCCCCACCGGTCAGACGCACCTTTCGGATTCCCAGTTGTTCCATGATCCCCACCAGCCGGAAGATTTCTTCCAGCGTCAGTATCTCCTCATGGGCTAACGGCGTGATCCCTTGCGGCGGCATGCAGTATCTGCACCGGAGATTACACTTGTCCGTCACCGATATCCTCAAATAATCAATTTCTCTTCCCAGACCGTCCTGCATTATGTACTCCTTTTATTTTTCCAGCCATATGATCTGTTCCGGCGGCATTTTCAGGTACAGTGTTTCTGTATTTTTCAGTGCCTGCCATTCCTCCTTCGGCAATTCATAGGTCAACACCTCTGACGCATGTTCCCCTGTCCGGTTACCGTTACAAAACAGTACCACTGTGGAAAAGGTATCCTCGATCACCCGCAGGATGTGACACTCCAACACATTCGTTGCCTCCATTGCCGGAACGACCTGAAAATAGTGTGCCCGGAATGCCGCATATTTGTAGCTACCTTCCTCGGACGGCGCAGACAGGCGGATTCCCCAGTCTGCTGCCGCATATCCGCTATCAGATTCAGCCTGCAGCATCGAGACATTTTTACATCCGGTCAGAAGTGTTGCCGCCAGAGACGCCGGATTCTGAAAAAGCTCCTCTTTCGGCTGCACATCCAGGATCTGTCCGTCTTCCATGACTGCGATGCGGTCCGTCATACGATAGGCCTCGTTCCGGTCATGGGATACGAACAGTACTGTCTTCCCATAATCTTCCATAACCTTCATCAGTTCCCGCTCCAACTGCATCTTCAGATAATTGTCCAGTGCTGTAAAGGGCTCATCTAACATCAATATCTCCGGCTCCCCTGCCAACATTCTTGCCATGGCGGTACGCTGCTTCTGTCCACCAGACAACTGCGCCGGGTACAGCTGCTCCTTACCTTCCAGGAAAAAGCGTTTCACATACTCCGATGCTTTCTTCCTGTCACCTGCGCCGCACAGGATATTCTGCAGCACCGTCATATTCGGGAAAAGGGCATAATCCTGAAATAAATATCCTACTCTCCTCTTCTGTACCGGCAGATGGATCCGTTTCTCCGAATCAAAAAACACTTTATCGTCCAGCCGGATCACACCTTTATCCGGCTTTTCGATTCCTGCGATGCATTTGAGTGTCATGCTCTTGCCGCAGCCGGAAGCACCTAACAGCCCCAATACTTCTTTTTGTGCGGTAAACTTTACTTTTAACAGGAAGTCTCCACACTTTTTTTCAAAATCCACATACAAAGCCATTATCTCTTTCCACCGCCTCTCCGCTCCTGATAACCCATCCAGTAATTCATCAGGAAAATGGTGAAAAAGGATATTCCCATGATAATAGCTACCCAGTAATAGGCCAGACTGCGGTCACCGCTCTGCACTGCCGTGTAGATCGCCACCGACATGGTCTGTGTCCTTCCGGGAATATTTCCGGCTAACATGATCGTCGCACCGAATTCCCCCATAGCCCTGGCAAATGCCAGAATCGTGGCAGCCGCCACACCGGGCCATGCCGCCGGCAGCTGAATCCGGAAAAAAATCTTTGTCTCCGACATTCCCAGCGTCCGTGCAGCATAGATCAGATTCACATCCACCTGCTCCAGGGCGCCGCGGGCTGTCCGGTACATGATGGGAAAAGATACCACCACTGCCGCGATCACCGCCCCCTGCCAGGTGAACAGCACACTGATTCCCATTTTTAAGAGCAGCCCGCCTAACAGACTGTTTTTCCCGAAGATGATCAACAGGAAAAATCCGACTACCGTAGGAGGCAATACCATCGGCAGAGAGAAAATGCCGTCAATCAGTGCCTTGCCCGCTCTTAAGGAGAGGACCAGCCTGGCAGAAAGCAGACCTAAAAAAAACGTAAATACCGTCGCACATACTGCGACCTTCAGGGAGATCCATAAGGGTGAAAAATCCATTTCTGCTCCTATTCTGCCGCAGAGAATCCGTAGCCTTCGAATTTCTGCATGGTATGATCGGTCTGCAGATATGCAAGGAACTCTGCTGCCGCATCTGCGTGTTCACTCGCCTTCACGATTCCCACCGGATAGATCACCTGTTTACAGGAACCTACGGGAGCCTCGCAGACGATCTGGATGTTCTCGCCCGCATAAGCATCTGTTGCATATACCACGCCACAGTCCACAGCACCGGTTTCTACCCAGGAGAGTACCGTGCGGACATCGGAGCCGTAGTTTGCCTTTGTCTTTACCGTATCCAGAATTCCCAGAGAGGTGAAAATCTCCTCGGAGTACTGACCTACCGGCACACTTCCCGGCTCTCCCAGTCCGATCATGCCGACTTTATCTGTTGCCACATCTTCGAAAGAGGTAATGTCCTTATCACTGCCTTCCGGAACGATCAGAACTACCTTATTTTCCAACAGCTTCACAATAGAATCCAGATCCATCAGTCCCTCATCGTTCAAAGCTGTCATATGTTTGGTCGCTGCGGAGAAAAACAGGTCTGCCGGAGCGCCTTCCTCGATCTGTGTCTGTAAGGCTCCGGATGCTCCATAAGAAAAGTGCAGTGTCACATTTGGGTGCGCTGCTTCATACTCTGTCTTGATCTCGTTACATACATCCGTCAGGGAAGCTGCCGCTAAAATCGTCAGTTCCTCAGCCACCCCGGTATCTACTGCATTCTTCGTTTCAGATCCACATCCTGCAAACAACATTGCTGCCAGGATCGTTGTCATTACTGCTGTCATTTTTTTATTATATTTTTTCAAAATATTCTGTTCTTTGAAAATGTCCGCTCTTGCCACCCATCTTTTCCTCCAGATGGATCTCTCCCATTTCCATGCCGCGGTCCATTGCCTTGCACATATCATAGATGGTAAGCAGTGCCACGTTCACCCCGGTCAGTGCCTCCATCTCTACGCCGGTACGCCCGGATAATTTTGCCGTACAGCAACACCGTATCGTGCATGTCTCCTCTTCCATAACAAAATCTATGGTGACCTTTGTCAGCATCAGCGGATGACACAGAGGGATCAGCTCCCAGGTCCGTTTGGCCGCCATGATCCCTGCGATCCGCGCAGTTCCCAGAACATCTCCCTTTTTCGCCGTACCGTCCTTCACCGCGTCAAATACTTCACGGCTCACCCGGATACAGCCACTTGCCGTGGCACATCTCTCTGTAATATTCTTGTCTGTTACATCTACCATGATGGCGTTTCCCTGCGCATCAAAATGAGTAAAGCCTGACATTTTTGTTTCCTTTCTGTTGTTTACTGTTTCCCAAAACCGCAATTGGGGAAGTGACATACTTCACAGTTCAGGCACAATCCACCCTCTCCGTAGCTGTCCAGATCAGCTTTCGTCAATCGTTCTCCTGCCAGTACTCTCGGCAATACCAGGTCAAATACCGTGCGTCCCGCATACATCACGCAGCCCGGCAGTCCCAGCACCGGAATCTCTCCCAGATAAGATAACAGGAACATGGCTCCCGGAAGCACCGGTGCCCCATAAGACACAATATCCGCTCCCGCAGCTTTGATCGCTCCCGGTGTCCTGTCGTCCGGGTCCACGCTCATGCCGCCGGTACACAGCACCATGTCTGCGCCCCTGCGGACAAAATCCAGAATTGCTGCCGAAATATCCTCCTGGCAATCATCCAGGATCACCTGTCCCATCACTTCCGTATCATATGCCGCAAGCTTTGCCCGGATGGCAGGTCCGAAAGCATCCTGTATCCTGCCTTTAAATACTTCACTGCCGGTGGTGACGATCCCTACCTTTTTATGAGACATTGGCAAGATCTTAAGAAGCGGTTCCCCGCCGGCTGCTTCCTTTGCCCGGTTCATTTTTTCCTCTTCGATCACCAGTGGGATAATACGCGTGGCCGCCAGTCTGTCTCCTGCTTTCACCGGAAAATTGCCGTGAATGGTGGCGATCATCATCTCTCCCAGTCCGTTCACTGCACGTAATTTTTCGGAATTGATCTTGAGCAATCCGTCTGCTTCTGCCCGGATCTCGATCTTACCTTCCTTCGGTTCACTGGCAGTCATATTGTCATTGATGCACAGATCCCGTAAAATTACCGCTGCCTCGTCCTCATGCAGGATACCTTCCTTTTTTTCCCACACATAGAGATGTTCCTTACCCACAGATAACAATACGGGAATATCCTCTTTCGTGACAATATGCCCCTTGCGGAACACGGCATCCTTCACTACTCCCGGAATGATCTGGGTAATATCATGGCACAGCACCTGTCCCACTGCATCTTCTGTTCTGATCAGTTTCATCGTAATCTCCCGGATATACCAAAATATCCTAAAATACAGGCATAAATGCCTGCTATATCATTCATGTCATACACAGGGCAGTTCACCGCATCCTGCGTCACTACATCGGTTGCAACCGCGATCAGGTGCTCTGTGGCACATACCGTATGTTCCGACACCGCTCTCCGTACCACTTCAACCTTCGGATAAGCGGAATCCTTCAATCCCTCCAGGATCAGAACATCCACATCTTTGCAGGCCACTATCATATCCTCCGCGGTCACTTTTCCCTTACGGTTCAGAGAGGACTGCGTGTCGGAATAAATAGCACTGATCCGGGCCCCTGCTTCCGTAAAACGGTACGTGTCCGTCCCTTCCTGATCCATGTCGTACTCATGCCCGTCGTGTTTGATCACACCTACGCGGTATCCGTCCCGGATAAACTCATTGATCAGCTTAATGATCAGTCCTGTTTTGCCGCTGTCTTTGATCCCGCTGACACAGAAGATAAGCGGCAGGCTTAAACTTTCGAATTCTTCTCCGGTATTGATATTGCGCAGCTGCTTTTTATCAAAACAGCTGCTCTCCAGACGGATGTATTTGGTCCGCACCCTGCGCAGGATCTGCATCAGGCGATACTGCCCCTGTTCGATCAGTTCTTCTATCACCGGCAGTATTTTTTTCGAATAAATGGCACACAGCGGATGAATATGATCCTCATCCACCATGCAATAGCAGTCATAGTCTGAGGAAATAAATTCTGCCATATACCGCGCCAGATCTCCCGTGATAAAGGGCATATCCCCGGCACAGACAAATACATAATCGCAGGAGGTGTGGATCAGGACCTGCCGGATTCCTTCCATAGGTCCGATCTCCCTGTGCTCATCACAGACAACGGGAAGCCCCAGATTCTCATATTCTCCGGGCATAGCAGCAGAAATACAGGGCTTCTCATCGAACCCCCGGAGTTCCTCACAGATTCTGTCTAAAAATCTGCGGTTCTGATATTCCATTAAGACCTTGTTCTGCCCCATCCGGCTGCTCTTGCCGCCGGCAAGGACCGCTGTGCCAAGGGTAAATTTTTGCATTTCCTGCATGTTGATTTTCCTCCAGTGCAAGCACGTCGAAACGGTTTTTCCCGTCGTTGCCTTTCATGATACCATAAGGATTGCTCCGTGCAAGCACGTCGAAACTATTTGTCTTGTGACCTTTGTATCATTTAAAATACCGGATCCTGACCTCATCTCCGGGGTGCAGTTCCCGCCCCGGTTCCATATCTATAAAGCAATTACAATCTCTCATGTTGGAAAGCACCGAAGACGCATGTACTGCTGTGGGCAGTGTCACTCTGCCTTCCTCCGCATATGCCCGGACAAAACGTCTGAGCTTATTCACCTTCGGATAAGGGTCAGAAAGCACCGCTTGCGTTCTTCGCACCTTCAAGGATGCATCCTGTGTCAAATACGCTGCCAGTTCCCAAAAATAATACTCAAAATTGGCATACGCCGCAAAAGGATTTCCCGACAGGCTTAAGATGGCTTTACCATCCAGGACACTGCCGATCGTCGGAGTTCCCGGCTGGATGTTGGCATGGGAAAATATTTTTTTCGCTCCCAGTTCTTCCAGCACTTCCGGCAGCAGATCCTTTTTCCCCACAGACACACCACCGGTAGTGATCACAATATCCGCTGTTTTCAGGCACTGCTGTATTTTTTCCTTCAATAATTCTTTATCATCTCCGCAGATTTCCGTGAAAGGCACCTGTATTCCCTGTCTTTCCATGGAAGCCCGCAGCATATAAGCGATACTGTTATATATTTTCCCCGGTAAAAGTGGCGTTCCCGGTGCCATCAGTTCTGAACCTGTGGATAGAATACTGCACTTTATCCTCTCACAGACCAGCACCTCGTAAATGCCGAGACTTGCCAAAAGCCCCATATGGAGTGCACGCAGATGTGTCCCCCGTGCAAGGATCTGCTCACCCTCACGGATGTCCTCTCCCACACAGCAATAATTTGTTCCCGCTGTAATCTCCCGGTAGATCTGTACCTGTTTTTCGCCATAATCGGTATCTTCCTGCCGGATGACCGCATCGTATCCTTCCGGCACATAAGAACCGGTCATCACCCGTACCGCGCATCCTCCTTTGCAGGGAATCTTTGTGTAATCTCCGGCAAATAATTCTCCCACGATCTGCAACGTAACCGGATGTTCTCTGTCCGCACCCGACGTATTCTCCGCCCGTACGGCATAACCGTCCATGGCAGACTTCGGATAGGGAGGAATCATCATCTGCGCCACAATATCCTCACCGAGGATCCGGTCACAGGCATCCGTAAGTGCCACATATTCTGTTTTTTCTATAGGCTTTACCTCTGCCAGTAATGCCTCCAGACATTCTTCCAATTCTTTCATGCGCGGCTCCTCTCACTGTGTTTTATTCCGTGCTGTTCCACCAGAATGAAACAGGCTCCCTGTCCGTTCTCAGGATTATTTTCTTGCATCATGATAGATCTCTATCCGATCCGGCCAGGCTCTGCAGATCAGATTCAGCCGGTACTTTTTTGCAAGCTCTATTGCCTGATCTGTAGGTACTGCCTTGGACGCCAGCACCGGAATCCCGGCAGCGATCACCTTCTGTACCATGTCCGTAGGAACCCGCCCCGTAGTAAACAAAATGCACTCGGACAATTCCAGCTGTTCAAAAAGTGCATAGCCGATACATTTATCCAATGCGTTATGTCTTCCGATATCTTCCATGCGGCATACGCATTTGTCTCTTACTCCGAGATAACAGCTGTGGGTTCCTCCGGTCTGTCTGTGCAGCTCGCAGTCTCCGGCGAATTCTTCCGCCAGGGTAAATACCCACGCATTCTGCCATTCTGTCCCGGATAATTCCCGTAACTGTCTTTTTCCGTTTTTTTCCAGAAAAGTAAGATTCCCGATGCAACAGGAAGCCTCTCTGTCTGTCGCTATCTGTCTGTCGCTTCCCCGTAAATTTTCCTGCAGAAATACTCTCGCACTTCTACCGCTCTCGCAGATCGTAATGCTCTCCACATCCCGGATGCTTTCAATCCAGCCTTCCGTGAAAAGTCTCCCCAGTATCAGCTCCGGCAGATGTGTGGCTGTGCAGGTCAGACGAAATGTCAGTTGCTCATCCACATAGACATCCAGGAAATGTTCACAGACAATCTCTCTGCTTCTGCCCCTTTCCTGCTTCCCACAATTCCCGGGGCCGTCCGGCTCCACTGCAGTGTAAGTCTGTGAGACTGCATTATGTAGTTGTTCCATACGGTCATTGATCTGCATTTATCGTTCTCTTTCCATCATTCAAAGTAACATTTCTATGTAAGCACTTACATTTTACATCAAACCCCGGCTCCCCGCAAGCAAAAAAATGCGTGCAGAGATGATCCACACGCATTTTTTTGATTATCCTGTTTTAAACAATTCCAAACCTTCTGTCAACGATTACTCGATCACATGGATCCAGCCCTTAGGAGCTTCGATCCTGCCCATCTGGATACCGGTCAGAGTCTCATACAGCTTCTTGGTGACAGGTCCCATCTCGGTCATGCCGCTGGGCAGGCAGATCTCTTTGCCGTGGTCAACGATCTTACCAACAGGGGAGATAACTGCTGCGGTACCGCACAGACCAGCCTCTGCGAAGTCTTTTACTTCATCCAGGTATACTTCTCTCTCTTCTACTTCCAGTCCCAGATATTCCTTGGCAACATATACCAGAGAACGACGGGTGATGGAAGGAAGGATACTGTCGGACTTGGGAGTTACGACCTTGTTGTCCTTGGTAACGAACAGGAAGTTCGCACCGCCGGTCTCCTCTACCTTGGTACGGGTAGCAGCATCCAGATACATATTCTCATCGTAGCCTTCCTTGTGAGCGGATACGATAGCATGTAAGCTCATAGCGTAGTTCAGACCAGCCTTGATGTGACCGGTTCCGTGAGGTGCCGCACGATCGAAGTCGGTGACACGGATGGTCAGGGGCTTAGCGCCGCCCTTGAAGTAAGGTCCCACAGGGGTGCACAGGATACGGAACTGATACTCATCCGCAGGCTTTACACCAATGACAGGGTTGCTGCCGAACATATAAGGACGAATGTACAGAGTTGCGCCGCTGCCGTAAGGAGGCACAAAAGCATCGTTTGCTTTAACCGTCTCGGTAACAGCCTCTACGAAACGCTCCTTGGGGAAAATAGGCATCTCCAGTCTTGCTGCGGAAGACTCCAGACGCTCACCATTTAGGTCAGGACGGAAGGTTACGATATGTCCGTCTTCTGTGGTGTATGCCTTCAGACCCTCGAATACGGTCTGTGCATACTGCAGTACACCTGCGCACTCATTTAATACGATGTTGGGGTCCTGGGTCAGCTGACCGTCATCCCATTTGCCATCCTTGTAATTGGACACATATCTGTAATCCGTAGGGATATAACCGAAACCGATATTACCCCAGTCAATGTTCTTCTTTTCCATTTTGTATTCCTTCTTTCCTCGGTTTACCACTCTGCCTGTTGATTTCTCTTAACAGAATTTATTGATTTTCATTATTATACCATTTGTAATAAAAGTCAATATACACATTTATGCTTTCCAGTGCTTTTTTCAGCGAAAATGTGGCTCATTTCTCCTTTTAGCTGAAAACTCAAATTAAATTCACTACAATTATTTTTCTCCGGTAGCTTCCTGATATGCACTGTTCGCTACCACTGACCATCCGGTCTTATCCCCCGCAATGACCTGCAGATCTTCACTGCGGACCGCATAAAACTCCACGATCTGTGCTACCTCTGTGGACAGATTCTCTTCCGGATTCCGGTACAGCACGAAAATCTCACATTTTCCGTTCTGCGAGGTACGATTGTAGACCAGCGTGTATGCATAGGTCTTTCCCGCCTGCTCCTGTTCTCCCAGCTGCAGATAGAAATTGCCTTTGGCATTGTAGCAGACTTCGAAGGAAAAGCCCTGTTGTTGCAGCACAGCATCATATACTGCCTGTGCGTAAGGCTCTAAGGGATCCTGTACATCTTCCGCGGTTTCCGTCTCCGACGCATAGTATTCCGCAAGCCACTGTTCTTCCATCGCCTGCTTTGCTACCGTTTCTGCATCCTCCGGGTGGGTATTTTCTTCCTTGTCCATCAATTCCGTCAGATAAGTAATGTAATCCTCACCGGCAAGCTCCGTCTCTCTCCGAAACAGCACGCCCTCTGGACGCCAGTAGGAATACCAGTGCCTGTCCGGGAACTCCATCTCTTCCACACTGATCAGATTCTCTGTGAGCCGCGTCTCCGAAGGGATGTCATTTTCAAACCAAATCCAGGCAATTCCGGCAAACGTGACGATCAGGCACAGCACTGCCCACAAAGCAATGCCGATATCCTCCAGCCACTCCCATTTCCCGGGAGTTCCCCACTTGTCCCGTATTTTCCGGTGCAGCCTGATGGGTACTCTCAGATATACATAAAACAGGAGAAGCAGCAGACACAGCAGATCCCCCAGTAACAACACATAACTGCGAAAACTTACGGGACCACCCCACAGAATCATTCTGGCTGCCACATATATTCCTGCCAGAGTAAGCAGTAAAACCGTAACTGCCAAATATATCTTCTTTTTCATCGTTTTCCGCACTCAGGCTTTCTTGCGCTCGTACTTTAAGAACTGATAGGTAATGTCAAAATAGACCTGCTCGTCACTGTCTGCGGTAATCTCCCACTCAGGATCACTGTCCAGATCCGGGAAATAGGCATCCGCCTCGTAGGCATGATCGATCTTCGTCACATGGGCCACGTCACAGTAAGGCAGCATCTGGCGGTAAATACTCTCTCCGCCGATGATATAGATATTCTCTTCGTCATATTTCTTCAGTTCTTCCAGCAATTCTTCAATAGAGTGTACCACGATCGCATCCTTGACCTGATAATTCGGATCTTTGGACAAAATAATGTTGATGCGGTTCTTTAAAGGCATGCCCTGCGGGAAAGTCTCCAAAGTCTTGCGTCCCAGAACCACTACCTTACCTGTCGTCTCTTCGCGGAAATGCTTGTGATCGTTGGGGATGCGGATCAGCAGTTCATTCTTGCTGCCGATCGCCCAGTTACTGTCTACTGCTACGATTAAATTCATATTGTCCTCCTTAGAATAATCGATTTCTTCGTGCCTTGCACTCTCGAAATCAGATTGCTATGGGAATGTCTTTGATCTGTTCGCCGGTCTGATAACCTTCCAGCTTCACATCATCCGGCGTGAACTGATAGAAGTCCTTGATCTCCGGGTTCAGCCAGAACTTCGGTGCCGGGAAAGGCTCTCTACAGATGAGTTCCTTAATGGCATCCACATGGCGGTCATAGATATGGGCATCCGCAATGACATGCACCAGCTCGCCCACGTTCATATCGCAGACCTGTGCCAACATATATACCAACACCGCATACTGTACCACATTCCAGTTGTTGGCTGCCAATACGTCCTGGGAGCGCTGGTTTAAAATGGCATTCAGGGTCAGCCTGTCCTCTCCCTTTTTCTGCGTCACGTTAAAGGTCATACTATATGCACAGGGATACAGATTCATCTCGTGCAGATCCTGATGCACATAGATATTGGTCATGATCCGGCGGCTGAAGGGATTGTTCTTCAGATCGTAGATCACGCGGTCCACCTGATCCATCATGCCTTCCTTATACTGATGCTTCACCTGCATCTGATAGCCGTATGCCTTACCGATCGAGCCGTTTTCATCTGCCCACTCATCCCAGACGTGGCTGTTCAAATCATGAATGTTGTTGGACTTGCGCTGCCAGATCCACAGCATCTCATCTGTGGCGGATTTTAATGCCGTCCGGCGCAAGGTCAGGATTGGGAACTCCTTCGACAGGTCGTACCGGTTCACCACTCCGAATTTCTTAATGGTATAGGCAGGAGTGCCGTCCGGCCAGTGGGGGCGCACTTTCTCGCCCTCCGTACTGGTACCGTTCGTTAAAATGTCATTGCACATATCGATAAAAATATGATCCGCTAAACTCATGTTGTCTCCTTATTATATCGTTCTCTCTTAAATATAAACGGTTTCTCCGCGCTTCGCACTCTCGAAACCGTACACCCCTTCGTAATCCGGGCTATCGCCCTACTTACTCAGGGTTGTTTACTTTCCTCATAGAAGGCACGTCTTGCCTGCAAGCAGGCCTTCATGCCTTCTATGGGAAAGTTTATATTTCCCACTTGTCGCACAGGGAATTGATCTGGTCCGCGAACTTCGCCATATCCTTGTTGGTCATGACACCCTCGCTCTTCGTAACCAGTGCCAGTAAGCGTCTCGCAGAAGCAAGCAGTCGTTCGAAGACTCCGGTAGCAGGCTTCGTCTTTTTCTGCACGGCAACAGGTGCTGCCTCATAGGTGAACTTATTGCCTGTAAGATCGAACTCTGTACCGCTGTAAGGAGCATAGGCTCTCTGCCCATACTCCATCTTCAGGCATTCGGCAAATCCGGTACATACACTGTCCTCTCCATGTACCACGAACACCTTCTTCGGCTTTTCTTCAAAGGCCTGGATCCAGTCGATCAGACCTTCCTTATCCGCATGACCGCTCAGTCCCGTCATTTTCCGGATCTCGGCGCGCACTGAAACCGTCTCACCGAACAACTTCACCTCGTCAGCACCCTCTACCAGTGCCCGGCCCAGTGTTCCCACCGATTGATAACCGACGAACAGGATCGTACACTCCGGTCTCCACAGATTATGCTTCAGATGATGCCGGATACGTCCTGCATCACACATACCGGATGCGGAGATAATGACCTTAGGTGTCTCGTCAAAGTTGATGGCTTTGGATTCCTCACTGGTGATAGACAGCTTTAATCCTGAAAAAGCAATGGGATTAATGCCCTCTTTTACGAATTCCATCGCCTCATCATCGAAGCATTCCCACCTGTTCTCCTGGAATATACCGGTAGCCTCTACCGCCATGGGACTGTCCACATACACCGGGAAATCTTCATGCCCCTTTACCAGGCGCCCTACCTTGATCTTCCGCAGGAAATACAAAATCTCCTGGGTACGGCCCACAGCAAAAGACGGGATCACCACGTTACCGCCCCGGTCTAAGGTCTCCTGCAGCACCTTGGTCAGTTCTGCCACATAATCCAGCTTATCCTTCGGATGCAGTCTGTCACCGTAGGTAGACTCCATCACGACATAATCCGCTTCCTTCGTAGGTGTCGGATCCTTAAGTAACGGCTGGTGCTTGTTGCCGATATCGCCGGAAAATACGATTTTTTTCGTATTGCCGTCCTCCGTCAGCCAGACTTCGATGCTGGCAGAGCCCAGCAGATGTCCGATATCCGTAAAACGGATTTTTACTCCCTCGCATACTTCCACGATCGTATTGTAATGGCAGGGAACGAACCGGCGGATCACACCATCTGCATCCTCCATGGTATACAGCGGCTCCACCACTGCATTATTCGCAGAACGTTTTGCCTTACGATTCTTCCATTCCGCTTCGGCACTCTGGATATGTGCACAGTCACGCAGCATAATGCTACACAGATCCGCCGTAGCATCCGTGGTATAGATCTGGCCTCTGAAGCCTCTGGCATACAGAAGCGGCAGAAGACCCGAATGATCCACATGAGCATGAGTCAGGAATACATAATCGATCATGGATTCCGCCACCGGCAGCGGCACATTTTCAAATACATTGACACCCTGCTCCATACCGTAGTCCACTAAAATATGTTTCCCGGCAACCTCCAGATAATGACAGCTTCCGGTTACTTCATGGTCTGCCCCCACAAACACAAGTTTCATAGCTCTACCTCCGTTTTTGTAATGTTATTTCAAAGCATTGGCTGTTTCATAGAACTGATAATAAATTCCCTTCTGCTCCATGAGCTGGTCGTGATCGCCTTCCTCCACGATACCATCGTCCGTCAGCACCAGGATCCGGTCCGAATTGCGGATACTGGATAGTCTGTGGGCTATGGTCAGGGTCGTGCGTCCCTCCGACAGCTCTCCTAAGGACTTCGCCACCGCAAATTCACTCTCATTATCCAGTGCGGAAGTAGCCTCATCCAGTATGATAATGGGCGGATTCTTCAGAAATACTCTGGCGATGCTGATCCGCTGCTTCTGTCCACCGGACAGCTTCACGCCCCGCTCTCCCACATAAGTATCATAGCCGTCCTTCAGTTCCATGATAAAATCATGTGCTCCGGCGCGTTTTGCCGCCTCGATCACGTCTTCTTTGGAAGCTCCCGGACGTCCATAGGAGATATTTTCATAAATCGTACCGGAGAACAGATATACATCCTGCTGCACGATACCAATATTGCCCCGCAGGCTCTTTAACGTAAAATGCTTGATATCCTGGCCGTCCAGCAGGATCTTTCCTTCCGAGACATCATAGAATCTGGGGATCAGATTGCACAGTGTCGTCTTTCCTCCACCGGAGGGTCCGACGATTGCCACCTTTTCCCCCGCATGGATCTGCAGGTTCAGATTCGTAAATACCTTATTGTGATCATCCGGATATTCAAAGCTTACTTTTTCAAAAGAGATCTCTCCCTTCGGATCTTTCAGTTCGACCGCATCCGGTTCGTCAAAGATCTCGATATCCGCATCCACGATCTGTAGAAAACGCTCGATGCCGGTCATACCCCTCTGGAACTGCTCGGCGAATTCGATGATACGACGGATCGTTGCGATCAGTGTGGACACATACAGCATATATGCCACCAGATCACCTGCGGCTATCTTACCTCTTACCATGAAGATACCGCCTGCCACCAGGACTACCAGATACATCAGTCCGTCGAACAGCTTGACTGTGGTATTAAATGCTGCCATGTAGCGGTAGGTCAGCTTCTTAATATCCAGAAAGGTACCGTTGTCCTTCTCGAACTTTTCATTCTCCACTTCTTCATTGGTAAATGCCTTAACGACCTTATGTCCTAAGAGGCTGTCCTCGATCCTGGCATTCAGTTCGCCGATCTGATTGCGCTGCTTACGGAAAGCGCTCCGCATCCGGAAATTCAGGATCATGCACACGCCGCACATAAGCGGTACACATAAAAAGATCATCAAAGTCAGCGGCAGATTGATATTTGCCAGAATGACAAAAGAGATCACCGTCTTGATCCCGGCGATGAAAAATTCCTCCGGGCAATGATGGGCGAATTCTGTCACATCGAATAAGTCATTGGTGATCCGCCCCATGATCTGACCGACCTTGGTATTGTTATAGTAGGTATTGGACAGCTTCTGCAAATGATTGTACGCATCTCTGCGCATGTCCGTCTCGATCTTCGCTCCCATGACGTGTCCCATATCGGACATATAGTAGCCGGCGATGCAGTCCACGATACGAAGTCCGAAATACAAAATGCCAAGCGTAAATATGGTCTTCACCGACAGGGCAGCCAGATCCCGCAGCCCCTCATTGGTAATATAGCGCATGATCAGTGGCAGTACCAGTTCACAGACCGTAGTCAGTGCCGCACAGAACAGATCCATGCACAGGGTAAAACGATATTTTTTAAAATAAGGTGCAAATCTGCGAAACAGTTCGCGGGTCGTGTATTGTTTATTCTCCATTGCTATTAAATTCCTTTTTGATCATTTCTATAAATGTTTCTTATAAATATTTTCCCTCTCCCTGATAAAAACGAACTTTCCCTTTTTGTTCTTTCTTCTGTTCATACAATGTATTGTCCGCTGCAGACAGGAAATCCCACACTCGGTTTGGTTCCTTCGGAATAGCACAGACACCACCTACAGAAATCGTAAGCCACGGTTCCAATTCGGAATCTTCATTGGGAATTTTGTATTCCCGGATACCGGCACACAACGATTCCGCATGTTCCATTGCATAGGTCAGATCACGCCCTGTCATCACTACGAGGAATTCATCCCCACCGTAACGCGCCACATAGTCCTCCGGAAATATTCTTTTCAACGTATCTGCCACTGCACAGATTCCTTCATCCCCTTTTCCATGCCCGTACCGGTCGTTTAGTTGTTTAAAATAGTCAATATCCAAAAATAGAATTCCCAGTTCTTTCTCATTTAATTTGCAGGCTTCAAAGACATCCTCTAGATAACGGTTCAGACTTCTCTTGTTGTACAGTCCTGTCAATTCGTCATGCTCTGACTGATACAATAATTTGTTTCTCTTCTTCGTCTGCTCCCGCTGCTCCTCTTCCACCGCCTGCAGGCGCTTACGAAGCTCCAGCATATACATAACCTGATTGCTCTCGATCATTTCGTTGCTTTCCTTGATGTGGAAAAAAGTCTCTGTAGCCTGACGGAATTCCTCTATAGACATCTGTGCACTGCAATAACGCAGCCGCAACATTAAAAGCTGTAGCAACAGGCTCCTATTCTGTTCGATCGCCGCCTTAGGCTCCAGACAATCCAATATCTCCTGCAGCAATTCTATATTACCGGTCTTTTCCACGTATTGGAGAAGATTCTGAATACTGTCATATTCGGAAGATACCTGACGCATATCTTCCAATGCCATCACAGCCTGTCTTACATGGTCTGCCGCTTTTTCCCGGTGTCCTTCACTTTCTGCCAGATACGTGAAAAACACATTCGCCGCAAGTCTCGTTTCCCGAATGATCTCTTCGCTTTTTCCGGTTTCTTCCAGTTTGCGGTATACCTCCATTGCCTCCTGATCCATATCCAGATGCAGAAGACAACAGCCATACTCTGACAGCATTTTCCGGAAATTGATCCGGCTGTAAATGCTGTCATCACCTGCTTTTTCAAATTCACGGATGCATTCCCTATAACATTGCACGGCTCTGTCATAGACTCCGATAAGATAATATGCATCCGCCATATTACTTAATACTATACTATGTACCATCTTATCATTGTATTTCGCTGTATAATCCAATGCCCTGCCATACTGTTCCATGGCCAGAGACAGATTGTTCTGCATATGTGCCACGATACCGATCATATTATAGGCCCTGGCTACGTGAATCTCCTGATCCGTTCCCAGCAGGCATCTCACACTTTCGTCCAGATACTTCAGACACTGTTCCTGATTCCCTGTATCCAGATGATAAAATGCTGCGAAATAACAGATCCTTCCATGGATTCCCCTATCCCTCTTCTCCGTCACAAAGGACAATGCCTGTTCCAGTGTCTCCCAAGTATAAGGGATCCCATCTGCCATCTGTTGGTTTAACCGTTCTGCTGTCTCTAACATCTGCTGTCTGTCTACACTCATATTTGTTCCATCCTGTCAATTCCCCAATGCTTTACTCCTTATCATTGTATTATTTTATACACCGGTGCGCAAGTTATTTTACGGAATAGATAAAATGTTTCCCTATTTTTTAAAAAAATGTTAGAATGAGAATATGTGTCGGAAATAAGCAGGAAAAAGGTATTATTTTTATGGAAAATATCGCAATAAACAAGAGATTTCAAGATCTGCATTTTGACAGCATCCAGGCTTTACGCGGTCTGGCGGCTCTTTTTGTGGTGTTTCAGCATGTCCGTTTCTTAAATTTTGGTGCCTTCGGAGTAGACATATTTTTCTGCATCAGTGGGTTTATGATCATGTTCACCACGGAAAAAAGTACAAAATATTTCTTCCGGAAACGTCTGATCCGGATTCTGCCGCTGTATTATCTGATGACGTTCGGCACTTACGCAATGCTGCTTTTCTTCCCGTCCATGTTCCAGCAGACTAGACACAATCTTTCCTACCTGGTCAAGAGCCTGCTGTTTATTCCTTTTGAGATCAGTGGTGGAATTATCCAGCCTCTGGTGCGGATCGGATGGACTATCAACTGTGAAATGCTGTTCTATCTGTTATTTTTCATTGCCTTTCATATCAGCATGAAATATCGTGGTCTGATCTGCAGTGCATTCCTGACAGTTCTGGTAGGGGCAGTCCAGATATTCGCTCCATTGATTTCCTCCTGGCAGTCTCCGATAGGCAGGTTACTTTCTCCTGTTCTTATTTTTTACGGCGATCCTGTCATGCTGGAATTCATTTTCGGAATCCTCGCCTATTATCTGCTGCGTTTTTTATATCACAGGCATTTGGAGCATCCGTTTCCTATGGCTGTAAGTGTGCTGTCTGCGGTAGGCATTCCGGTGATTTTTTGTCTGTTGGCATTTTTCACCCCCAGGATCAATGTGATCGGTTTCCGCAGGCTTCCGCTGTGGGGACTTCCGGCATTTGTACTGTTGGTTTTAGCTTTTCTGGCCGGACGGAAGCTCTCTCTGCCCCGCTTTTTCATCCTTATGGGAAATATCAGTTATTCCCTGTATCTGGTGCATTACTATCCGGTAATGTTCTTAGACCGGGCGGTGTTCGACTTCTCCACCCTCTCTGTAATGTCTGTCATCGGAGTGATCTTAAGTGTGGCGCTGAGTATCGGGTTGGCTTACCTGTCCTGGATCGTTGTGGAGCAAAAATTCTCCGGATGGCTGCGGAAGAAACTGCTGCACTAAGCATTTCCCTTATAGCACCGATTTAGTCATTTGACTATTTTGTAAATTGTATATGCAATTATCCAAAAAGATGCACACTTTTTCTGTTGACATTTAGAACGTCCTATAGTATATTATAACTTGTCTGTAAGACATGCGCGAGTGGCTCAGCGGTGGAGCACCTCCTTGCCAAGGAGGGGGTCGCGGGTTCGATCCCCGTCTCGCGCTTGGAAAAAAGAACGATACCAAATCGGTATCGTTCTTTTTTTCGAGCCCTGGCAGGGCTCGAAAGTTCGATATCTACGCTCCGCTCCGGTCCGCGCAGTCCGAGGTCCCCCGGACCTCGTGCGCCGTCTCGCGCTTCTTTTATTTGTAGCGGAAGCCTTGATTTTACGGGGTTTCCGCTATTTTTGTGTCTGCATGAAGTTGTAGACAGCTGATTCTACAACGCTTTTTCTAATAAATTCTGTATCTCCTCTGTTGCTTCCCTGGTCACCAAAGCTGCCGAAGAACATCCGAAAATAAATTTACTGCTGGCCGCAAAAGCGGCCTATGGTTGTCAAGGTACTCGTTATGGAGCGGTTCTTTCCAAGGCTAGTTGAAATAAAAGTAAACTCTTAGAAAAAAACTAAGTTCATTATGTTTTGTAAAGCAATTCTCTTTATAATCAACTAAGTTTGGAAAGAACCATTTGAGTGATTACAAATGTCCGATAGATGGTCACTAATCGGACACTAACGAACACTTATCGGATACTACCGGTCACTTATCGAACACTTTGTATCCGATAAACAGAAAAAGTGTTCAATAGTATTCGATAAAGTGTCGGATAATCAACTATGTGCTTTCTAAATAATATATTTAGTAGCTGGTCCTTTGCCTGCCTTCCTAATCAAACCATTTGCAATCATCTTATCAAGTAATTTTCGTGCTCCAGTCTTAGATTTATAACCGCCAATATCTGCTGCCTCTTGTGAATTAATACTTCCATTCTGTCTGATATAATCCAATATCTTTTCTTCTTTCAGCATTGACTTTGGTACCGCTTGGTCTGTATTTTCATTTCTGATATCAACAGCACCCGGAATGTATACAACCTGTCCGACTTCAAGCTTTAATGTCACTCTATCTAAACGCTCTGAAAAATCAAACTCCGGCTCCTTCCAGTTCTGCTCTTTCCATGCAGTCAGAATCTTGTCAACACCGCTTCCGGCACGCTCACCGACATTGACGAACCCAAACATCTTGAGAATATTCGGGTTTCTTGGATCACTATTACCTCCAGCATAAAACTCTTCTTTGGTCACTCTGATTGTACCCGGATTTGATATGGTAAGTTCCTTGCCTTTTTTGACCACAAGAATTCCCCGCCTGCCATAATAATTCGCGTGTGCAAGAGCATTTGCCAAAGCTTCCTCTAAGGCATCATGAACATCTACTCTGTCTACTCGATAACCATCTCTGCGGTTTGCAAATGGAACTGCTATCTCATCATCCATTCGTGTACGCACCTTGCAAAAGAAATCATATATATTTCCACTCCAATCACCTTCATTAGAGTGAGTGCGGAATAACCAGCGTACTGCTTTATCATCACATTCTTCTCTGTAATCCAAAAAATAATTTGGAAAAACTTCCGTAATGTGATACGCCTCGCCAAAGAACAAAAGTCCTGCAATCGTAGGTGATAAAGTGCCATTTTTATTCTTTGCTACAGCTCTTAATTTCATCAGAAATTCATCATTTTCCAATGCATTCCAAGGATGTCCGCTGTGAAGTTGCTCAAATATAATACGATACCCTTTAATCGTATCCTGATTCAGTACATCCAGTCCCATCTCATCAATCACTTCAATATCTCCAGACACATCTCTTTGATCTGCAAACATTGCTCTTACTGCTTCTTCTGTGCAAAGAAAATCGCCCTCATAATCTCTCTTATATGTGCCCTTCATCGGATCTGTTCCGATATAAACCGGCTTATCATGTCTATCTGCCGCAGGAACATCAATTCTAAGAATCTGCTTATCTCCAACAGGAACAGGGTTAACATGATGATTCAACAGAATATTCTTTGACACCTTGTTTCTATCATTCAATGTGCTCCAGAAATCCTTCTGATACTTAATAATCTGCTTTTCTGTCAAACCTTCCACAGTAAATGAATCTCTATGTTCTTTTATTCCCAAAAGAATCGTGCCACCATTGGTATTGGCAAATGAAGAATACGTCTCCCATATGCTCTCTGGAAGTCCACCTGTTGCCAACTTGCACTCAAGCTCATGATCTTCGTTAAGGTTTAATTCTTCTAAAACATCTTCTTTCAATCGACAAACCTCCTTCCTAATTGTGCAGACGGTCTGCACAATTAAATAATCTGTTACAACGTTCCTCAATTTAGGATATTATAACAAAAAACAATAAAATTTACCATGGGATTAATAAAGATACAGAAATATTAGAATGCGTTGTAGACAGGCTGTAGACACTTGGTAGGTGGGGTGCTTTTCTCCTTGTATTTACTGGGTTTGCAGACGATGGTATATTTCGATGTCTACGCTCCGCTCCAGTCCGCGATTGTTCAGACCCTCATTTCCGTTTTCATGGTGCATACGATACAAGCAAAAAGACGACTGCACTTTCTTGCAACCGTCTTCTTACTTATTATTGGTCTATTGCTCGATTTTATCCGCATATTTGATGCGGTAAATCCTGCGCAGGGAATCGTTCACTCGTTCCTCGGAGATGGTTCCGTTCTGGACTGCCTCCAGTACTCCGTTGTATGCGGTCTCGAAGTTCTCCGGCGCATAGATCATGTCGCACCCTGCACGCAGTGCCAGTACTGCTGCCTCATCGGCTCCGTAATAGTTCGTGATTGCCGCCTGGTTCATGGCACCGGATACGATCACACCACGGAAATTCAGTTCATTTCGTAAAATATCCGTTACCACCGCACCGGACAGGGAGCAAGGAGTATTGTCTCCTGTCAGGGAAGGTGCTGCCATATTGCTGACGGTGATCATTTTGGTCTCACCGGAATCAATACAGCTCTGGAATACTGCAAATTCATTGGCTCTGAAATCTTCCGCACTTCTGTCCGTAGAAGCCATGCCATTCTTCGTGCTCTGGGTCGTACTGCCGATACCGGGAAAATGTCCGATAGCAGCTGTTACTTTCTGTTCCTGCAATCCTGTCTGCATGCCGGTCACAAAAGATGCTACCGTTGCCGCATCCGTGCCGTAGGAGCTGCTGCCTGCCGCATTTCCATCCACTACTTTCAGATCTGCCGCAGGGGCAAAATCAAGATTGAAACCAAGCTCTGCCAGGTAACTGCCCACTGTGGTTCCGGCAGTATAGGCGTTGTTGGCATCTCCGGATGCGCCGATGGTCTCCGGGGAATCGGTCTTCGTTCCAAGGCCTGCCGCTGCCACAGCGTCGGTTCCGGATCCTTCTCCGTCGATCGCAATAAACAGTGGATAGCTGGTATACAGCTTCGTATTGTCGATCATTTGCTTTAATTGGTCTGCGGACTGAATATTTTTCGCCGCATAGACGATACCGCCTACCGGATATTTGGATAATGCATCCTTGGTTCCGTCTCCTGCCTGCACTGCTGCAGATACACCGGTGATGGATTCCGGCGTGGTGATAAATAATCCTGCTACCTTGTCCTCCAGGGGCAGGTTCTGAATGATGGCTTCATCTATGATCTTATCCAGCTTCTGTTCATTTGTCAGTTCCGGTACGGTCTCCACCGGTTCCGTAGTAGGTGCCGTGATGGTCTCCTCGGAAGCTATAATATCATCCAGCTTATTCTGCTGTTCCTGCTGATCACGGCTCATGCCGGTGATCTTGCTTACAGCAAAAGCAATTCCCGCTGCCAGCACCAGAATCATGATTCCTACGACTGTATATGCAATGATCTGGCTTCTCCGCCGTCTCTTATGTCTTTCTTCCCGTCTGTTCTGCTGACTTTCCTGTCTCTGTTCGTTTGTATCCATTTTCATAACTCCTCTATCTGTACTACTTTCCTATTGTACATGATATCGGTAGGTTTTTCCACTGGAAAAAAATATATTTTGCGAATGAGGCTCTGAATAGTTGTTCAATCTGAATAGTTGTACAACAATAAGAGAGCGTACCGATCATTCTTTCAATCAGTACGCCCTCTCAGACTACAGGCTCCAATGGCTTGCCCTCTCTTTCTTAAATTTGATCTTCCATTTTGTCTTTTGTTCTCTTTCCACTTTTCTTTTGTACGTATGTACTGTAATGTGAGATAATTCTTATCTTCTGTTGTTCATTACTTTTTCTTCTGTGTACTTGATGTTCTCTATATAAATTGGTTCTCTTTGGTAGTTCTATTCAGTTGTACATCATGGAAGACTGTGGTAGGACTTTACTTGTTAGGTGGACTATACCTCTCTTTCTATAGATTCTTTTGTACTTCTCTCCCAACCTTCTTTGTTGGACTGTTCCGTTTCTCTTTTGTTAAGTTTAATATAATACAAGGTTGTGCATTTGTCAACACATTTCTCGAAATATTTTAATTTATTTTCAATATTTTTATTGTGTTGGTATATTTTTACATTTTTTGATATTTTTCGACATATTTTCTGTCTTTTTTAGAAAAGAAAAGGGCAAAGGGCGCGCCGCTGCCGAGATCGTGTAACGAGCCATGCCATCCGTAAGGATTCCCTTTGGGAATCCTTACGGATGACGGCTGTCGCCGTAACAAGCCAAAAAAAGAACCGGTTTGGTTAGCAAGCTACCAAACCGGTTCTTTCCTTGTCTTGATCAGGCTCGTTACACGGCAAACTGGCTATTGTACAGATTCGCGTAGAATCCGCCCTGTGCCAGGAGGGTTTCATGGTTGCCCTGTTCGATGATATTGCCGTCTTTCATTACCAGGATGACATCAGCGCTCTGGATGGTGGAGAGTCTGTGGGCTACGATAAAGCTGGTGCGGCCTTCCATCATCGTGGCAAATGCATTCTGGATCTTGATCTCGGTACGGGTATCGATGGAGGAGGTCGCCTCATCGAGGATCAGCATGGGAGGCAGGCACAGCATAACTCTGGTAATGCATAAGAGCTGTTTCTGTCCCTGGGACAGGCTGCCTCCGTCCTCGGTGATCACGGTGTCATACCCCTTGGGCAGGCGTTTAATGAAGCCGTGGGCATGGGAAGCCTTCGCCGCCCGGATGATCTCCTCTTCTGTGGCATCCGGCTTACCCATGCAGATATTGTCACGGATGGTGCCGGAACGCAGCCAGGTCTCCTGTAATACCATACCGTAATTGGTACGGAGGCTTCCTCTGGTGATGTCCCGGATATCGGTGCCGTCCACTTTAATGGAGCCGGAGTTCACATCATAGAATCGCATCAGCAGATTGATGACGGTGGTCTTACCGCATCCGGTAGGACCTACGATAGCAACTCTCTGACCGGGTTTTACCTGCAGGTTAAAGTTCTGGATCAGCTTTTTCTCCGGTACATACTGGAAATATACATCCTTCAGATCTACGTTGCCCTGAGCCTCTTCTAATACTCTTGCATCCGCGGCATCGGGCACCTGGGGTTCCTCGTCGATCAGTTCGAAGATACGTCCGGCACAGACAAAAGCGTTCTGTAATTCTGTTACCACGCCGGAGATCTCGTTGAAGGGCTTGGTGTACTGGTTCGCATAGCTTAAAAAGCAGGACAGACGACCTACGCTGATACCGCCCTTGATGGCTACGAGCGCACCGAACACACCGACACCGGCATATACCAGACTGTTAACAAAACGGGTCGCCGGATTCGTAATGGAGGAGAAAAAGATAGCTTTCAGAGAGCATTTCTGCAATCTGCCGTTGATCTCTCCAAACTTGCTCTTCACCGCTTCTCCTCTGGAAAAGGTATTTACAATCTTCTGGTTGTCGATCATTTCCTCAATCAGGGAGGTCTGCTCGCCTCTGGTCTCGGACTGCTCCTTGAACATGGAATAGGTCTTGGTTGCAATGAATTTTGCCACCAGGAAAGATACCGGAGTGATACATACTACTACCAGTGTGATGGGCACATTGGTCACCAGCATGAATCCCAGCGTACACAGGATCGTCAGTACCCCGGTGAATAACTGGGTAAATCCCATCAGCAGACCGTCCGCGAAAGTATCCACGTCCGCAATGACACGGCTCACGATATCACCGTAAGCATGGGCATCCAGGTATTTTAAGGGCAGGATCTCCAGCTTCGCAAAAGCATCCGTACGGATATCCCGGATCACATGGTAGGTAATATAGTTGTTGCAGGTGTTCATGATCCACTGGCCTACTGCTGTGATGATCATTGCGATGGCAATTTTTTTCATAATGGCAAAGATACCGGCCATATCTACCTGTCCCTTGCCGATGATCAGATCCACCGCATTACCGGTGAGGATAGGGATATATAAGGTCAGTAATACAGTGAGACCTGCTAACAACAGGGAGAGTACCAGTGCCGGTGTATATTTGCGGATATATTTCAATACCCGCTTCATCGTCTCTTTGTTATTTTTCTTCTGCATTACCGAACACCTCCTCTCTGTTCAGGGTACTGGGAATAATAGATCTCCTGATATACGGTGCAATCCTTTAACAACTCATCATGGGTTCCCATACCTGCAATCTCTCCATCATCCAGAACGATGATCTTGTCCGCATGGCGGATGGTGGAGGCACGCTGGGATACGATAAAGGTTGTGGTCTTATCTTCCAAAGTACGGATTGCTGCACGGAGTTTTGCATCCGTTGCATAGTCCAGTGCGGAGGCACTGTCATCCAGGATCAGGATCTCGGGATTTCTGACCAAGGCTCTTGCGATCGTCAGACGCTGTCTCTGTCCACCGGAGAAGTTCTTACCGTTCTGTGCCACAGTTGCATCTAACTTTCCGGGCTTACCGTCTACCACTTCCGATGCCTGTGCCAGTTCCAGTGCTTTCCACATCTCCTCTTCGGTAGCATCCGGCTTGCCCCACTGGAGGTTGCTGCGGATCGTTCCCTTGAACAGAACTGCCTTCTGCGGTACGACACCGATACGTCCGCGCAACTCCTCATCACTCATGGTCCGGATATCTCTGCCTTCCAACAGGATCTCACCTTCTGTCGCCGGATAGAAACCGGGGATCAGATTCACCAGGGAGGTCTTACCGGAACCGGTACCTCCAATGATACCTACGGTATCGCCACGGTTTACGGTGAAGTTCATATCCTGCAAGGTAGGTGCTCCGGCTCCCTGATAAGTCAGGGATACATGTTTGAAGTCTAAGAAAGGTGCGCTCTTATCTACCTTATCCGCCAGTTTCTGATCCTGCGCTCCCACATATGCAGCATCTGCGCCGATATCGAAAACGGAAGCTACACGTTCTGCACATGCCAACGCCTTGGTCATGGTCACGATCAGATTTGCCAGCTTCACCAGCTCTACCAGGATCTGGTTCATGTAGTTGATGATCGCTACCACCTCACCCTGGCTTAAGTTACCGATATTGACCTGTACGGCACCGGTATAGATCAGAGCAATGATGGCTCCGTTTACAATGATATAGGTCACAGGATTCATGCAGGCGCTGATCTTGCCCACGAAGATCTGCATGGCCGACAATGCTTCGTTATTCTCCCGGAAACGGTCCGCCTCCTTTGCTTCCTGATGGAACGCGCGGATGACACGGACACCGGTCAGGTTCTCTCTGGTAATGCCCAACACCTGATCCAGTTTAGACTGCACCTTTTTGTACATGGGAATCGTGGATAAAATAATACCGAATACCACAACGGACAATAATGGAATTGCCACCACGAAGATCAGTGCACATTTCACATCAATGGTAAATGCCATGATCATGGCACCGAATACGATGATTGGGGAACGTAAGAACAGACGTAAGGTCATATTGATACCGGACTGCACCTGGTTCACATCACTGGTCATACGAGTGATCATGGTGGAAGTTCCCGCCTTATCAATATCCGTAAAACTCAGATCCTCAATATGATCAAACAATGCCTGACGCAGCTGGGTAGAAAATCCCACTGCCGCCTTGGCTGCGAAAAACTGTGCCGTAATGGACGAAGCCAGTCCCACTACACCAAGGAGCAGCAGGAGCAGACCCATTTCCCCGATATAACCCATGTTCCGGTTGGAAATACCATAGTCAATAATATTTGCCATTACCAGAGGAACCAACAGTTCAAAAAATGCTTCCAGCAGTTTGAACAACGGTGCCAGGATAGACTCTTTCTTGTAATCCTTTAGGTACATCATTAATCGCTTCATAAAGTCCTCATTTCTATGCATTTTCTATGTTTTACTATTTCCCGTTTTCCTTGAATTTAACACTTCTGCTGTTCCGTAGCAGACCGCCAGCGAATACCCCGCTTCCAAAATCTGTTCCCGGAAACATATCTTCTTTTCCTTCCATCTGCGCTCGTCGGAAAAGTCTTCTCCCACGACGCTGCCGATCCCCTGTCCGGTATATTTGCCGTAGGCTTCTTTTCTGCTCCACAAGCGGTAGAACAGCTCGGTCCGTTTCTCCACGCCCGTCTCCTGCAGCAGTTTCCACTCTTCCTTTGCGAAAAAACGCTCTGCCGTCCGCTCTTTGAAGGAAACCCATTTTTGGATATCCACTCCCACTTCTCCGTCGCTGACCCCACAGACCACATAGTCTCCGGAATGGGACAGATTAAATTTCTTCGGAAAATTTACAATCTGCGGTTTGCCCTGTTCTCCATATTCATAGGAAAAAGAGAAGGGGGGCGTCTGCTCTCTGAACATCCGCGCCTGCAGCACTGCAAGCAGTTCATCCTCTTCCAGGAACAGGATATCGGTATTCTCAATGCCTTCTGTCAGATCCATTGCTATCTTTTGCAACAGCATTCCGGCGCCGAGACTGGCTGCTTTCGCCCCGGTCCCCTTTAACCGTTCTGTCTTGTTCCGTCGCACCGGATCCACACATTCCAATGCTTCCCGTAAGAAACTCTGTCTCGTCTCTTCCTCACAGGAATGCAGATGCAATACATAAATTCCTACAGCCATGTCCTTCTCCCGGCAGATCGCCATATCCATCCAACACAAAGGCTGTCGCATGAAAATTCCTGCGACAGCCTTATGATTATTCTTCCGGTTTTGCGGTGATCGCCAGATGCAGTTCGTCTAACTGCTTCTGTTCTACCGTGCCCGGTGCTCCCATCATAATATCCATTGCGTTCTTGTTCATCGGGAAAGGAATGATCTCACGAATGCTTTCCTCACCACAGATCAGCATGATCATACGGTCTACGCCGGGAGCGATTCCTGCATGAGGGGGTGCTCCGTAGCAGAATGCATTGTACATGGCAGGGAACTTAGCCTTCACATCGGCTTCACCTAAGCCCACCAGCTCGAATGCCTTGATCATGATCTCCGGATCATGGTTTCTCACCGCACCGGAGGACAGCTCTACACCGTTGCAGACCAGATCGTACTGGTATGCCAGGATCTCTAAGGGATCCTGATTGTTCAGTGCGTCCATACCACCCTGGGGCATGGAGAACGGGTTATGACAGAATTCCAGCTCTCCGGACTCCTCGCCGATCTCATACATCGGGAAATCCACGATCCAGCAGAACTCATAGCAATCCTTCTTCATATGTTTCTCGCTGGCTGCACCCAACAGCTTTCTGTAGACACCTGCTGTCTTCTGTGCTTCCAGCTTCTTGCCTGCGGCAAGACCGACAAAGTCACCGTTCTTAAGGCCTAACGCCTTGATGACTTCTTCCTTGCGGTCCTGTAAGAACTTGGAGATACCGCCTACGAACTCTCCGTTCTCATCTACGCGGAACCAGAAGCCCTTATGTGCAGTCTGTACCTCTACCTCTGCACAGATCGCGTCGATCTGCTTACGGGTAGCGGTGAAATCATCTACTACGATAGCCTTTACAGTCTGACCTTCAAAAGCAGCAAAGCCGCAGCCCTGCATTACTTCCGTAGCATCGGTCAGTACCAGATCGATACGCAGATCCGGCTTATCGGAACCGTACTTGTCCATAGCCTCCAGATAGGGGATGCGTACGAAAGGCGCCTTGGAAGCTTCTTTATAAATGCCATACTTTTCAAATACGGGAGGCAGCACCTGCTCTACGATGGAGAATACATCTTCCTGGGAAGCGAATGCCATCTCCATATCTAACTGATAGAACTCTCCGGGAGAACGATCTGCTCTCGCATCCTCATCACGGAAGCAGGGAGCGATCTGGAAATAACGGTCAAAACCGGATGCCATCAGGATCTGCTTGAACTGCTGGGGTGCCTGGGGCAGAGCGTAGAACTTGCCGGGATGATTTCTGGCGGGAACCAGATAATCTCTCGCTCCTTCCGGAGAGGAACAGGTCAGGATAGGAGTCGTAATCTCCATGAAATTCAAAGCATACATTCTCTGACGCAGTTCTGCCACGATCTGGCTTCTCATCACGATATTTTTCTTCATGTTCGGATTTCTCAGATCCAGGTAACGGTATTTCAGACGGGCATTCTCGTCTGCATCCTTGGACTGATTAATTTCAAAGGGAAGTGCATTGTAAATACATTTTCCCAGAATCTCGATCTTATCGGGTACTACCTCAATCTCACCGGTAGGCAGATTTGCATTTTTGCTGGAACGCTCTCTGACCACACCTTCCACGGAGATGGTGGACTCCTTGTTGATGCCATCCATGACATTCATCATTTCCTCGGTCTCTACTACCAGCTGGGTGGTTCCGTAGAAATCACGCAGAATGACAAAGCCGAGATTTTTGCTGACTTTTCTCATGTTCTCGAACCAGCCGACCAGTGTGACTCTCTCACCGACGTTGCCGATCCGAAGTTCATTACAGTTATGTGTTCTGGACTGAATCATTGCTTTTGCTCCTTCATCTGTTGCTTTTATCTCTTTAATTCTTCCTTATAGAATTCCACGAATTCTTCGTAGCCTTCCTTATTCAGTTGTTCCTTCTGGAACTTCTTGTTCTTGTTCATGCGGGCTACCAGTACCTGGGTACCGTCCTTACGGGCTTCCTGCGCCTGTGCAATCACTTCACACAACCTTTCGCCACTGACACCCTTCTCGATCAGATATGCTACCTGCTTCGGTCTCGTAGGCACCTGGAACCCCTTCTCCATGAGCAGCATGATGATACGCTCGAAGCCGATGGAGAATCCGCAAGCGGGCACATCATTGCCGGTAAATTTGCCGACCATCTTGTCGTAACGTCCGCCGCCTCCACAGCTGCCGCCGAATTCCGGCATAGCGATCTCAAAAATGGTTCCGGTATAATAAGACATACCTCTTACCAGCGTAGCGTCGAACACGATCTCGAAATCGGAAGCCTTCGTCGCTCTGACGCTGTCCATGATCTCTCTGAGACTCTGGGCGATCTCGGGCTCTAAGAATCCTTCCAGGGTATCCGCCAGATAAGCCACACCGTCCTCGGCACTTTCCAGTCCCTTGAACAGTTCCAGATACTTGTCTACGCATGCCTTGTCAAAACCGTTCTCCAAAAGCTCAGCTTCCACGCCTTCCAGACCGATCTTGTCCATTTTGTCCAGAGTAATGAATACGCTGTCATAGGACTCTTCGGGGAATCCGCTGTAAGTAGCCATTGCCTTCAGAATACGGCGTTCATTGATACGGATCTGGAAATTTTTAAATCCAAGCCTGCCCAGTGTGGTGGTGGTCGCCAGGATCAGTTCGATCTCTGCTAAGTTAGACGGCTCACCGAGGATATCGATATCACACTGCATGAACTGACGATATCTTCCTCTCTGGGGTCTGTCCGCTCTCCATACATTGCCCATCTGCAATGCCTTAAAAGGAGAGGGCAGGGATGCCGCGTTGTTGGAATAATAACGTACCAAAGGCACCGTCAGGTCATAACGCAGACCACTGTCCACTACCTCTTCCTCTGTGGTTGCGGCTGCCACGTTCAGTTTCTCGCCGCGCTTTAAGATCTTGAAGATCAGCTTCTCATTGTCGCCGCCCTGCTTACTGCTTAAGTTTGCAATATTTTCCACACAGGGAGTCTCAATAGAAGTAAAACCGAATTTGCCGTAGGTGTCCTTGATGACGCTGATCACGTAATCACGGATCTGCATCTCCTCCGGCAGGATATCTTTCATGCCCGTTGTGGGCTTCTTGCTAAGTGCCATGGTATTCTACCCTTCCGCTCTTATTATTATTTGCTCAATATCTTATATATGATACTTTTTTTCCGTTTCGCTGTCAACCCTCACGGTTCCTGCTTTTATTAGAAACAGATCCCCTGGATTGTCATAGAAATCCCCACCTTCATGACACCCGCCAGCACCATGACCCAGATGGGATTCAGCTTCTTCCGAAGTAACAGCACACAGATCCCGAAGATCAAGACCATACTCCACTCAGTTCGCGTCAGTAAGATGCTCTCCCCACTTCCCCAGAATGCATCTTTGAGGATCAGTATTCCTGCCGATGCGATCATTGCCACCACGGCAGGCCGCAGAGATTTCAGCACCCCCTGCAGCAGATCCAGGTTACGATACTTCAGGTATAGTCTTGCCAGGATCGTCACAATAATGCAGGACGGCAGAATACATCCGGCCGTCGCCACCACGGCTCCGGGGATCCCGGCAATCTTCATTCCCACAAAAGTAGCGGAATTCACCGCAATGGGTCCCGGTGTCATCTGTGATATCGTGATCAGGTCTGTGAATTCCGACATGGTAAGCCACCCATGGAGTGTGACCACCTGCCCCTGGATCAGCGGCATTGCGGCATAACCGCCGCCGAAGCTGAACAGTCCTATTTGCAGAAAGCTGAAAAATAATTGCAGATAGATCATTTTCCGGCCCTCCTTTTGGCAAGGAGTGTCCGGGCCACACCCAGCAGTCCGCAGACGATCACAATGTAGATCACATTGATCTCCAGAATACATGCTGCCAGAAAAGCTCCTAACAGGATAACCAGTGACATGGGATCTTTTTCTTTGACGATAGGTGCTCCCATGTCATAGGTCACGGAGGCAATTACGGCTCCCACTCCTGCCTGCATACCCGACAGCATCTGCGCCACGAAGAAGTTACTGCGGAATGCATTGTAGCAGATAGAGATCACAGAAATGATGACAAAAGGAGGCAGGATCGTTCCCAGGATTGCCACCAGTGTCCCCGGGATCCCGGCCAGCTTGTACCCCACCACGATGGCTCCGTTGACTGCGATCGCGCCGGGCGAGGACTGGGCGATCGCCACCAGATCCAGCATTTCGTCTTCTTCGATCCAGTGGTATTCATCCACAAACTTCTTTTTCATCAGAGTGACGATCACATAACCGCCGCCAAAGGTGAATGCACTCAGATACAGTGTGGATATGAATATTTTCCATAATCTCAGTCTGAACTTTTGGGTATCTTTTTCCAACATATCTTATCTCCTGTTTCTGTTAACATGTAAAAGCCCTCCGGAGCTCTTCGGAAGGCCCTTTGTATCATTTATTTACTCTTCATGATGCTCCACATGTTCAAACGTAAACACATTCAAAAATTGTTTTGCTCTCTCTGTCTTCGGATGTTCAAAAAATTCTTCCGGAGCAGCTTCCTCCACGATCTTTCCCTGATCAATGAAGATCACTTTGTCCGCCACTGCTTTGGCAAACTGCATTTCATGGGTGACGATGAGCATGGTCTTACCCTGCTTTGCCAGATCCAGCATAACATCCAGCACCTCTCGTACCATCTCCGGATCCAGTGCTGCCGTTACTTCATCGAATAAGAGAATCTCCGGATGCATACAGAGTGCTCTTACAATGGCTACTCTCTGCTTCTGTCCACCGGACAGCTGTCTGGGATAACTCTTCGCCTTATCAGCCAGACCTACGCGCGCTAACAGCTCCATAGCTTCTTTTCGCACTTCTGCCTTATCACGCTTCTGTACTTTCACAGGTGCCAGCGTAATATTGTCGATCACCGTCAGATGCGGGAACAGTTCATAGCTCTGGAATACCATGCCGATCTTCTGCCGCAGGGTAGTGATATTTTTGCTGCCCTTACGGATATCCATTCCCTGCAGTTTTATCGTGCCACCCTGAATGGGCTCCAGTGCATTAATGCATCGAAGCAGGGTACTCTTACCGCAGCCGCTGGGACCTACCACTACCAGTACGTCTCCTTTTTTCACTTCCAGATGGATTCCATCGAGAATCTTCTGTCCTTCGTATTCTTTTGTCAGGTTCTCTATTTTCAACAATGTCTCTGCCATGTCTTCACTCCATTCTCATTCCAGCCCTGATCCATCCTTAATTCCATTTCTTTTCCAGAGCCCTCGCCAGTACACTGAAGGGCCAGCAGGCAAAGAAATACAGAACGAATACTACAAGGAATACTCCAAAAGCAGCATTGGGACTGCTCATACGATTCGCCTCAATGATCTGCTGCGCTACTTTTAACATCTCCACTACGCCGATCATCAGTACCAGACTGGTAGTCTTGATCATACGGGTGATCAGGTTGATGGACAATGGGATCAGTCGCCGCACAGTCTGGGGAATGATGATGTACAGATATGTCTGTATCTTACTAAGTCCCAGCGCCTCACTGCTTTCATACTGATGCTTCGGGATGCTGATCAGCGCTCCGCGCACCAGATCTCCCATCTCCGCGGTTCCCCACAGGACGAATACGATCACGGATGCCACCTCACCGGATAAGTTCCATCCCAGTGCTCTGGTGGAACCGAAATATACGATGAACAATAATACCAACTGCGGCATGATGCGGATGAATTCCAGATAGACACGAAAAAAAGCTTTCACCACTTTATTTTTTACCGTCATCAGTGCCCCCACCAGGATACCCAGAGGCATACTGATCAGAATGGATACGATACTGATCTTCATGGCTACCCACAAACCCTGCAGCAGGCGGAGCATGTTCGTGCCTTTGAATAAAACATCAATCCCCAAATCCGGCATAACGCATCCTCCTCTCCACCAGTGATCCTATGATCGATACCGGTAACAGGATCAGCAGATAAAATACTACCAGGAGGAACAGGCTCTCCGTAGTCTTATAATAGAGACCGATCAGGTCTTTGGCGGTGAACATCAGGTCCATCAGACTGATGGCGCTGAACACACTGGTCTCTTTTAACAGGAAAATGATATTTGCCACAAATGCGGGAATACTGGTGGACATTGCCTGGGGCAGGATCACATATCCCAACACCTGTCGGGAATTCATTCCCAGACTGATGGCACTTTCACTCTGAATGGGTTCTACGGATTCCAGACCGCTGCGGAAGCTTTCTGCCATATAGCTGCCGCCTAAGAATGCCAAACCGACTACACCGCACAGCTCCGCCGACATCCGGATCCCGATCTTCGGGAAGCCGTAATAGATAAAAAACAGCTGCACCAGAAGCGGTGTGTTACGGCTCAGTTCCACGTAGACTGTCACGATCCACCGCAGCACCGGCACTTTATAGTATTGAACCGCTGCACAGATGAGCCCCACCAGAATCGCAAACAGGATGCCAACGATACCTATTTTCACGGTCAGAAGTGCTGCCTTTTCGTACATGGGCAGATATTTTTCAATAAATTCCCAGTTCATGTATCTATGTCCTTTCCGGTAAAGTTCAAAATAATCTTTTAGATTATATCAAATGTATTTCTCAGATGCAAGAAAAGACTGCGGCGGCAGCTTACGTGCCCCGCAGTCCCCTCTATATCATCTTATTCCCATCGTACCTTACTGTGCGTTTACTTTGCCGCCCTCTACTACCAGGCTGTCCTCATAGTCCAGACCATAGGTGTCTGCCAGAGTTGCTTCGTAATCTGCATGGAAAAAGTTCTCCTCACCCAAAGCTACGATCTCATCATTGATCCAGTCAAGCAGTGTGGTGTTGCCCTTGGAAACAGCGGGAGCAATGGTGTCTGCACTGCCCAGGGAAGGAATACCTACGGTATATCCTTCGTTCTGCAGAGCGAATGCGATAACTTCGGTGTTATCATTTGCCCATGCAACAGAAGTGCCGTTCTCGAAAGCTTCTTTTGCGGTTGCATAGGAATCAAACTTCTGTAAAGGAATATCCGGATAGTTTGCGATCAGATATGTCTCAGCGGTGGTGCCGGAGATTACAATGATGGAATCATCTGCATTCCAGTTGTCTAAGGAAGTGATCACATTATCATCCTTGGATACCACGCCAAGTGACACATTCATATAAGGAGAAGCGAAATCCACTTCCTCTGCTCTCTCGGGAGTTACGGTAAAGTTCGCCAGGATCACATCTACCTTACCGGTCTGTAAATACTCAATACGATTGGCTGCCTCTGTAGATACGAAATTCACATCTACCCCCAGGTCTTCGCCGAGTCTTCTTGCATAATACACATCATAGCCCTGATATTCACCGTTCTCATCCACATAGCCGAACGGGTTTTTATCGGAGAATACTCCGATGTTAATGGTTCCGCTCTCCTTGATCTCATCCAGTGTGCGGTATACTGCCTTGCCGTCTGCTGCCGCTGCGCTTCCTGCGTCTGCGGTTTTGCTGTCACTGCTGCCGCATGCGGTCAGTCCCAGTGCCAATACTCCTGTTAATGCCAGTGCCAAAACGCTCTTCCACTCAAACTTCTTCATAATCCTTTTCCTCCTCTTCGATGTCTCATTTAAGTATCGAATCAACTTATGGGTAGGATTATATCTCCTATTTCATACTATGTCAATAGGAAAACAGTAATTTGTTTTTGCTTTTTGCGAAAAAATAAAATCAATGCTATAATACTTTTGTTACTTTTGATTGTAAACAGACCTTGTAACCGGAATTCCGTAAGAGATAATAAAATAATAAAGGAGAACAAAAGGATAATATATGAAAAAACCGATTTCACGTTTCTATCTGCTGTTGGTTCTCGTTCCGTTACTGTTACTGGCGAGCATGGGCGGCTATTACTTTCTGGAAGAAACTGCTGCAGGCAGCGATGTTGTTGTCGTTCCACAGACCCCTGCACCGCCTTCTGCCACACCGGTTCCCGTCCCTACTCCGGAGCCGACCCCCACTCCCTTCCCGGAGCATGACATTACGCTCATGGCTGTCGGGGACAACCTGATGCATCTGGGAGTCGTGGCCAGTGGAAAACAGGAGGACGGAACTTATGATTTCTCCATGCTGTTTCAGGGGATTTCACCCTTCTTAAACGCGGCAGACATCCGGATCATCAATCAGGAAACTGTCATGGGCGGCAATTCCCGGGGATTTTCCGGTTTTCCCTATTTTAATTCTCCTACCGAAGTTGGGGATGCGATTGCGGATGTCGGATTCAACGTGGTCCTGCAGGCATCCAATCATACCGCGGATCAGAAGCTGGACGGCCTGTTGTACTGTGCGGATTTCTGGAAAAACAAGCACCCGGAGGTAGTGGTAACCGGTATTCACGAAGACGCTTCACAGGCAGATGACATTCCGTTACTTACCATCGATGATGTCACTTTCGCCATCTTAAATTATACCTACGGTGCCAATACCGAGACACTCCCCTTAGATCTGCTGGGGCATCTGAATCTTCTGTGTGCCGTAAATGAGAAAAACGGACAGATGGACTTCACCACGCTGAACCCGCAGGTCTTAGAGGATATCTCCCGGGCAAAAGAACTGGCAGATATCGTCATCGTCTGTCCTCACTGGGGGACTGAGTATTCCTCCAAAATCTCAAGCTATCAGGAAAAATGGGCACTGGAGATGACAGAAGCCGGTGCCGATGTCATTATCGGAACCCATCCCCATGTGGTAGAGCCTGTGGAATGGATCACCGCAGAAAACGGCAATGAGTCTCTGTGCTATTATTCGCTGGGCAATTATGTGTCCACCCAGAAAAATGCTCTCAGCATGTTAGAGGGTATGGCCTGGCTGACTTTTCACGTTGCAGAGGACGGTGTCTCCATCGAGCGGAAGACCACCGGTGTGATCCCGCTGGTCTGTCAGTACACCTCCGGACCGGTACGGTTTGAAAATGTCTATCTGCTGGAAGAATATACCGAAGAGCTGGCGGCCTCCCACGGCATCCGCAATTATGCCGGTGTGGTCCTTCATCTGGAAGACCTGCAAAAATGGAGCGACGAGATCCTCGGTGATTTCGTACTCACCAAAGATCAGGCGCTCCATAATTTCAAAACCGATTCTATTAATCAATAACGTTTCTCATACCGATGATGGGACTGTAGTCCACAGCACTGATAATGACACCTTTCCGTGAATTGGCGGAATGGATGATCTGTCCGTCACCGATATACAGTCCTACATGGGTACAGCTCTTCCCTCCATTGGAACTATAACATACAATATCTCCTGGCTGAAGTTCTTCAGAACTGATACTGCGTCCGGCACCGGAATACTGTCCTCCCGGTGTACGGCTGATAGAATAGCCGAACTCCGCATAGATAAAGCAGGTGAATCCGGAACAATCTGTACCTCCTGACAGACTGGAACCTCCGTGTACATACCGGTTGCCCAGATACTGCATGGCATAATCAATGATTCCCTGTCTGAGCTCCGCATTTGAGGTATAAGTTGTAGTGGGAAGTGTGATGTTCGTGATCACCTCCGGGGCATCCTGCTCGGCAGTCTGTTCTCTTGCCTGCAATGCCTTCTGCGCGGCAATTTCCGCCTGTTCCTCTTCTATTGTCTTCGCATAGATAAATTCTTCCGAGATCGTAACATATTCCGCAGAGACATAGCCTTCCTTGCTGTCGGTGTACTGTACCTTCAGCCAGTCTCCGTCATTCTCCAGAATTTTTACCTTTTCTCCATTGTCAATGTAACCAATTCTTTTTGCATCTGTGGCAGGATCCTGTCTCACATTCAGACGGTCTGCGATAACCACAGCATATCTGGTCACATAATTGTCTACAACCTCAGCTGCTGCATCTCCGTAAATGAAAAACTCTGCCTTGATATAGCCCTCCACATTACCGGAGATGATCCGGAACCAGTCCTGATCCTCTCCTGCCACATCCAGGATCTGTGCCACCGCTCCGTCATAGATTTTACCCACTACGGTACTGTCCGTGTTCGGTTCTGTCCGGACATTGACGTAATTTGTCACATTGGCGATCGCTAACGATGCATACTCATCTGCGTTCGTGTCCTCTACGGAAGCTTCGTCTACCGGAACATCCTCCGGATCCGACATTCCTTCCACTGCTCTGGGATCCTCCGTCTCGCCACCCTGTACCGCCAGCAGATCCTCTATGGTAATCTGTCCGGTAGCCGGGATCGGCTCGACACCGATCTGATGTATTTCTGCCGCATGTACTTTCTGTACCGAGGCTTCACTCTGTATTTTCAGTTCTCCGTTTCCTGCTGCCACCACCATACTGACTCCGGTGAGAGCTACCGCCAGTGCCATGAACATTCTTTTTTTCATTATAATCCCTGTTACTTCCTACAATTACTGTTTTCTGATGACATTCTGCATAATAGCACATAAAGCAGCACCCGTCCACAAATGTCTCCAAATATCTCAAACTACTTAAAATACTGCATCAACTCTTCCAGATCCGTGGATGCCTTTTTAATTGTTCCTGTATCGTCCGAAATTTTGTTAACTGCTTCTGCGATATCAGATACGTTTGCCGTTACTTCCTCGTTGCTGGCTGCATTCTCTTCACTGAGCGCAGAACCAGGCTTCTTAACATGTCGGATATTGCATCCTGAACTATGCTCTCCCGTTCTCCGGCAAAAGCCATTCCCAGAATCTCTCCGTCATCGGAACATACCGGCATATAATAGACATAATATTCTTCTCCCTGAATCTCTACACCATCAGTTTCATAATCGTTACCGGCTCTGACCGTCTCCCATATCTGTGGATCAGCCTTGGTTCCTTCTGCCCTGTTCCCATCCTTGTCCACAATGGAAGTAATAAATCTCTCATCCTCCATGAAAAGCGTCTGTTCAATATGCTCATCCTGCAAAGAATCTATAAACTGATAACTGATATCATCCTTTTCCAGAATATCCTCACGGATATCCCATGTGAAATATTGCTCCACTGATGTAGCACATGCTTTCAGCCGCAGATAGGTACTGTCGACCAGTTCATCTTTCATTTTGCCCGATGCATATACAGTCAGAGCAACCATCGTTGCAAGCATCGGAATGCAGCCGATCATTAAAATCACCTGCAAATACCCCATTTTCTTCTTCATTTCAGCACCCTCCTCGTTTTCTGATATAAACTTTTTCCTGCTGTTACCCATCCCCGTACGGGCATGATGAAACATCCGCAAGTTGATCTAATTGAAAAATATCATAGCATATTTTATCAGGATCCACAACACTTCGACATTCTTGAGTTTCCGCAGTTTTATCCACAACTGCCTGTTTTTTCAGATACTATTATAAACAACTTTCAAATATCCGGCAGATTGGTGCTTTAGGAGAAGTTTGGCTATTGGAATTTGGCTACCTGTTCTAATTTCTTTTATAAAAAGAACCGTTCTTTGCTCTCTCCTTTCTTTAATTGCAGTCTCCTTATATTTCACTACAGTATCCACATCCGAATGTGTCTGAAAAGCAGCTCCGGTAATCCTACCGCCCTTCCTCCTGTGTTTTCTCACCACATTTTGTCTGAAATTTTTAAAAATAAAGAATGCTTACGCCATGTAACATCGTGGTATTTCTCCAGTTCTCCGTTCCCAACGATCCGGTGTGCCAGATCAGTAGTCCGGTGTTTTCGGCATTTTCTCTTCTGCCTACTTCTGCCGTAAGCTCCACTCCCCGGGCATAGCCCCTTTCCTGCTGTACCACCGTAGGTTCCGTAACCATCCATGCTTTTGCCGATAATATTCCGTTCTCATACCGCACCCAAATTCTGCATCCCGTTACAAAGCAGTTTGTCACGACCTCGCGGGAAATGCACTGCGCCTGTCCACGCACATACTGTATCAGATACATGGCTACCGCTTGTAAGGAACCAGGTTCCTGTCAAAAAAACATATTGTGCCTTCTGGGAAAAAGATAATTCCGGATATTATATCGAAGAATCTGCAGATATTCTCAAATCCTGCTTTTAGGAATATATATAATTATCCTGCTTGCCTTTTTCACACTTCTAATAAACCACTGCTGCCAGAATGATATATACCAGAATCGACACCATACAGTACATAGAATTGGTTGTTGATACATAGGCACTGCCCTCTTCCTTTTTCAGAAAAGTCTGCATGCTGAAAGTGGCCGGCGCCGACATATAGGAAATGATGGCAAGATTCAACAGCATGTTATCTCCTATCCACAAATGCACTGCCCACAGCACTCCAATTGCCATAAGTGTCTGTAGCAGAACTCTCATCAGGATTGTCTTCAGGCATGGCCGGATCAGTTCCTTGGTCAGTTCCATGCTATATCCCACAACGATCAGAATGATTGCTGTCACGGATGTGGTAAGGATCCCTTCCACCGCCAGATATGCACCGCCGAAGGGACTGTCGATCAGGCAAATCACCACCTTGGACAGTCCTGCCAGGATTCCAAGCACACTTGCAATAAATGCCGGTGTGTGGAATGCACTCATACATAGTTTCTTTGCATTGATCTTCTCTCCGTTTTCCACCTGTCCCAGCATCCCCATATAGATGCTGAATCCAAACAAAAGTCCTGCAATATCCAGTACTGCGATCTGTGAGAGATTTTCCTGCCCGCACAGGCTGGTATACAAAGGATACGCCATGAGGCCACCCTCATATACACTGACCATAAACGGCAGGTACTTGCGGTATTCTCCGTTCATAAGCGGCTTCAACAGAAATCCTACTCCGAAAGATACCACCAGCATAACGAACATAATCCCCACCAGTTTCCAGGTCTCCACACTGTAATCCGCTGTGGCCAGTGCATGAAAGATTGCCACCGGAAGCATGATATTGGTTACCAGCAGTTTCATATTATCTATTCCGCTTTTGGTAAGTAACTTTAATTTTCTGCATGCCATACCGAGAACCAGCATGACAAGTACCGGCAATATAATTTCTAATATTCTCATTTGTTATCCCTTTCCGAGGTATCCTATACTTTTTTATTTATTATACTTCGATTTTCCTATCCTGTATATTATGTATCCCGGAAGTTTTGTAGAAATGTTTTAGAATTGATGCAGAAATGTTAATGCCAGAATTCGGTCTCCATTTCAGATATGCAAAAAGGCACTGTATCTCAATTTTTTTGAAATACAATGCCTTTTTTACAACACAATCTTACCCAAAGAAATTATACTTGTTAGCCTCAAAAGCTTCCATATAGGTTGCCCCATTGGAACCATACCGGTTGGATGCGCTGACCACATTTTCGGAAGCATTCTTATTGATGTGCTCACCGAGAAATCCTATTTTGGAGGCGATGCCATTCTCTCCTCCCAGTACCTTCTGTAAGGTATCCGCATCCGCATTCCGGAATACTTTCTCGTCCACGATCAGGCTTCCGTCCTTTGCCTGACTGATTCCTATACTTTCCAGTGATTCTTTACTGCCCGCTGGAATGTTTTTTAACTGTTGCTGGTAAAATTCATTCATGATTCCGCCGGTGGTCTTAAGCTGCTTCATGGTAGCATTGTACGCTTCCACCATTTTGTTCACATCACTCAGGATGTCCGTGGTGTCTCCGCTCTCTTTTGCCTTGTCGTAGATGGAATCCTTATCGCTGCCTGCAAGCTTTGACGCAGATTGGCTCAACTTCTCCGACAGATCCTCCAGCTTTGCATAATTATTTTTCCTCAGAATGTCCGTGGCACCGGTACTTGTGGTGTTCATGCTCTTCCCGATGGTTCCCAGCAGGTTCTGGGATGACTTGTTATTGATAATGTCCAAGAGCGACGTTCTCTGAATGGGAATCCCGCTTTTTGCTGCGGAATTTGCCAGCATTTGGGTTGTGATCCTCATTTTGCGACCTCCTTTGATCTGCAATTTTTTCTCTCTGTCTTCTATATCGCCGCTTTTCTTTCACCCTTAATATGTCTTGTAACGAACCGATCTTTTCATGTAACGAAACATCAAAAAATCAGCAGGCCCATCACCCGCTGATTCCTTTCTGAAGCATCACCGCTTACACTTTTCTCAGATACTTCATGTATGCGGTGACAAAGTCATTGTATTTCTGTTTTGCTAAAAATACGCTCTCACCGTTTTTCAATTCTATGTTGCTGTTGTCATACCGGGCGACCTCCTGCAGATTCACAAGAAATCCCCGATGGGAGCGGAAAAAGCGATCTCCCAGCTTCTGCTCCAGCACTTCCATTTTTTCATAAAAACAGTAGGGCTCCTTCTTTGACTTGGTGTGCAGCATAATTTTTCTGGCCTGGTTCTCGGCATAGAGGATATCATCCACAGGAATCCTGACATAGTTGCCGCCTACTTTTATAACCAACGGTTCAACATTCTTTTTACTCCGGATCTGGCAGATTGCCCTGTCCATGACTTCTGTGAACTTCTGCTCATCGATAGGCTTCAAAAGATAATGAAACGCCCCCACATCATAGCCTTCAAACACATATTCACGTAAGGCCGTCACGAAGATAATCAGTGCATCCGACCTTTCACGGATCTTTCTGGCCGTCTCCATACCGTCCGGTTCCGCCGCATTCTGCTCCCGGTTCAGGGAAATATCTAACAGGATCAGGTCAAACACCGTCGGATCCGCCAACAGTTCTCCGCCGTCGGCAAACAGTCGGATTTCCCCCTCCGTACATTTCTTTACCAGCCTTTTCAGGTATTCTCTTATGGGCTGTTCATCGTCACATATTGCTATTTTCAGCATTCGTCTTCTACTCCCCCGGATCTTATTCCATTCAAACATTTCCTTTTTTATATCGCCACTTTTCCTTTGAAATTCAATCCCATGTAACGAAATGCAATTTTTATGTAACGAAAAAATCAGCGGGTATATAGCATCCCAAAAGCTCTGTTCAATAGTCATCCGAGATTCCCGTTTTGTAAACGAGTTTCACATTTTGAAAGCGACCTGCAAATTTTGTACCCGACTTTCCACTTTTGTAATGACTTTCCCGTTTTTTCCCTTGCTTTTATGATATAATCACCTTATGGCAGAGTATTTTTTTGCACAAAAACCGGACGTCAGTTTTGGCTTACAAATTTTGCAAGCCATAATTCACGTCTTCTGCTGTTCCTATTTCAGCCGGCGGTCTGTGCTTTATTCTGTCTTCTGGTTACTTTTTGAGAAGTCTTGCGGTGAGGTTGATGTCTTTGGCTGCAACCTCGTGGCATCTAAGCCTCTCCGCCAGGTCTTCTCCATAATAAAAGCTGAACGCTTCATACGGACTTTTTCCGTTCAGTTTCTTTCTCCGGTAGGAATTGATATGGTTCATCATCAGCTCTACGTCTGCCTGCGTCAGTTCATCAAAGCTTCTTCCTTTCGGCAGGATCCTGCGTATAAATTCATGTCCCACCTCGATCTCTGCTTTCTGGTACGGCGCACTTGGATTGCAGTAATAGATCCTCGTCCTTTGAAATCCTTTTCCATCCGGTCCGTTCTCTATACACTTGGGATTGGAAAACTCACTTCCGTTATCCGTCAGGATGACCGGAAACAGCTTCCTAAAATCCTGCCCTCCCAGCCGGTGGTACAGTTCATCATAAATATCTATCACTGACTTTGAGGTGTTCGCTTCCCGCAGGAACCCCAGCATCAGTGACACATTTACAAAATATATCGTCAGCAGGACTTTCCCTCCCTTGCTGCCGATCACGGAATCCATCTGCACCACTGCTGTGTCCGGATGCTGTTCCATATATACTTCGTAATCATGATAATTCCTTCCCACACGGCATCCACGGTCTACTTTCAGCTCCGGTTTTTTATATCTCGGACGGTACTTTACCTTTCTTGGCAGGTCTATGTTCCTGATATCAAACAGGCATCCATCCACGTAGTTGTAGAGGGTCTTTTCACTGCACATCAGTTCATCCTTATGTGTCAGGTAGATCTGATGGATAGACTGCCCCTGTTTTACCAACGGCACCAGGATTTCATTGAGTCTGGCGATTTCCCCTTCCGTAGCAAGGATCCCGCTTCGGGATTCCGATATCTTATCCGTTGCCCGCCTCTGGGCTCCCAGAGCATCGTAAACAGTTTTTGTCAGCGTACACTTCTTTACTTCACTGCATCCGTTGCATACATATGGCGGTTTAAAGCGATGGGTACATATTTCTTCTTCATAATGCTCGCAGTAACGGTTGCATATGAGTTCACACTGTTTACAGACAGCTACCAGTGGATGCCTGCAGTCATTTGTCCCACATACTTTTTTCCTCTTACATGCTTTTCTGTACTTGCAGGTATTATGCGGGTAACTTCCATAACCGGTGTCCTGTTCGATGGAATAGTTCCTGATCTCCTTTGTGATGGTAGTCCTGTCCCTTCCCAGTTTCTCTCCAAGCTCTGTGAAAGTCATGTGCTCCTTTAGTCCGCTTTCTATCTCCAGCCGGTCCTCATAATTTAAGAACTTTGCCATACTGTCTCCTTTCCCCGCCAGCTGCTGAAGTTCTGTTAAAAAACAGGAAGAACATTTCTGCTCTTCCTGCATTTGTATCGTCACTTTCACTGCTGTAATTTATTCTGTTTGTAATCAACTTTCCCCCTCACACGGGAATTTCAAAAAACTATTGAGGTCCCAAAAGCTCTCTCTTGCGAGAGCTTGGTCTGCACCTGTAAAGTCAAGGTTGTTTTGGTGTAAATAGCATAAAAACGACAAATTCCATACAAAAAATTCCCCAAATCAGAAATTTTTGTACGGAATTTACTTATTTTGCTTATATAGCGAAAATAGAGACTTTTCAAACGGTAAAATTCCACATTTTTGTATTTTTTCGTCCAAAACGGCGATTTAAATACAAACAAGATTTCCACTGACTGTCCCGATGCAACGCTCACAAAGAGAATTACTATCACTCTGCGAACAGTTCCTTCTTCCGTTCAATCATCTCATCAATCTTCTCGATATACAGCCCTACATCCTTGACATTATCGCACCGCTCGATTCTTCCGTCGAGGAAGACTCTCTTGGTGATGCTACCGGCACCCAGAGCCATGATGGTCTGTTTCTCCTCCATGATGAGAATGTTATACAGTCCGTATTTGCCGGGACGGGCGTAGCCGGTGTTCTCAAAATTGCCGGACATGTTCTTCTGACGATAGAGGTAATAGGGCTTCATTCCCAGTTTCTCTGCTCCTGCTGCCGCGATCTTCATGGTTTCATCCGTGTTGTGAAGCATGGAGACGCTGTTCTCCTGGATCCACTGATTCAGGCGGGATGCACGCTTGATGGCCAGGGAATGAACGGTCAGGCTGTCCGGTGCCAGTTCCACGATCCTTTCGATTGTACGCTGTACATCCGCCTCCAGTTCCCCCGGCAGTCCCAGGATCAGATCCATATTAATATTGTCGAAGCCGACCTCTCTCGCCAGCTGATATGCTGTAAGTACCTGTTCCACGCTGGCTTTTCTGCCGATGATATCCAGTGTCTCCTGCTTCATAGTCTGGGGATTCACGGAGATGCGGCTGACCTGATGACGATACAGTACCTCCAGCTTCTCTCTGGTGATGCTGTCGGCACGACCGGCTTCCACGGTGAATTCCTTCACAGTAGAGAAATCAAACTTGGACTTTAATGCCGTAATCAGGCGGTCCAGCTGCTCCGGCTCCAGTGTGGTAGGGGTACCGCCGCCGATATAGACCGTATCCAGTACCTTGTCCCGGAAATTCTCCGCCACATAATCCATCTCTTTAATGACAGCGTCCACATACGCATCCACCTGCCTGCGGAACGCTGCAATCGGGTACGAGGTAAAAGAACAGTACAGACAGGTTGTGGGGCAGAAAGGAATCCCAATGTACAGACTGTAGCCGCCTTCATAGTGAATATCCCTTAACAGATCCCGCTCTCTCTTCGCGATGTCGATTCCCAAAAGTGCCTTTTCCTTGCTGACATAATGGCTCTGCTCTATGAAATCCAGAATCTCCGCATCGCTTCTGCCCTCATCCAGCATACCGTAGGCGATCTTCGTGGGACGGATGCCGGTAAGGTTTCCCCATGGGAAGTTCCTGCCGGGTTACCTTGCTCAAAGTCCGGTACAAGAAACGCTTCAGACCGTTCTTATAGCCATCCGCGATCGCCTCCGATGCTGCCTCCCACAAAAAAATCTCTTCTCCCACACGAATCTTCGCCCCGGTGTCCTCCAGTTCAATCTCCAGACTGACCTGCGGTTCCAGCTCCGCCAGCTTTTCCGGCTTTGTCTCCGGAGTGATGACTGTGACCTGTTCCTCGGCATAAAAGGCCTTCACCAGAGAATGCACATCGTATTCATAATTGGGATGGGATAATTTCACTACTTTCACGTTACTACCTGTACCTTTCCTTTCGCCCGCCTACGCAAAACGCAGGCACATAACTGTTCAGAACCCCATTCGCAAAACCGCTGCTACGCAGCTTCCCGGAATAACATGCCGGCATTCAACGAATATCTGACGATATTTACATGGCTCCGAAGGTTATACGCAGAATGGATTATACTTCTTCTCATGCCCGATGGTAGTGCTGTCTCCATGTCCCGGATAGACTACCGTCTCCTCCGGCAGAGTAAACAGCTTCTCCTTCACCGAACGCACCAGTGTACTCATACTGCCGGTAGGAAAATCCGTTCTTCCCACGGATTCCTGGAACAGGGTATCTCCACAGATCAGGAAGCCTCCCTCCGGGAAATAATAGCTGACACCGCCTGCGGTATGGCCGGGAGTCGCCAGAACCTGGATCCGGATGCCGTCCAGATCCAGTTCTTCCCCATCCTTCAGATACACATCTGCAATCACAGTGACTGGACTCCCCATCGCTTTCGACAGATTGTTTTTCGTATCCAGAAGAAACTTTTTCTCCGCCTCCCCCGCATAAATTTTCACGGGGTTCTCTCCATGCTCCCCGGCATAGGCATCCGCTGCCGCCTTCAGTTCCTCACAGCCGCTGATATGATCAAAATGCCCATGAGTCAGAAAAACAGCCGCCGTGTGCAGTCCGTTCTGTTCCAGTGCCTCCTCTATTTTCTCTCCGTGATCCGCCGGATCGAATACCAGCGCCTGATCACTGCCTTCCCTATATACAAAATAACAGTTGGTCTGGTAGATTCCCAACAGCATATGTCCGATACGGATATTGCTCATAATACACTCACTTTCTGTTTTCTGCCCGGATCAGCCATATCTCCCGGCATCCACGGCTTAACCTGTGGTTCTATCAATATCAATAACGCTGTCGATCCCCCGGTTCTTGTCGATGATACGGTTCAGTTCCTCTCTGCCGCTGATCTCGAGTTCTTTCTCCTGGTTTCGGATTGTATCCTTTAGATGAGAATCCTTGTCCATGATTAGGTTTAGCTACAGAAGATGTACCACTCTTGACAAAGACTCTTTACCCTTATAATTATCCAAGCCGATGCTCCTACCCCGAAAAATGAATACACTTCCCAAAGCCGACTGTTACATCTGCTTAAAAGTTTACCATATTGGAACTAAATATTCAGTTTTGATTTCGGATGTCCTTAAGTGCACCCAAATGGAAAATTTCGCCCTAGGGTCTTCAAATTAATCTACATGGATTACATCACCTTCGGTGAGAACCATTCCGATTAATTTAAAGACCAAAATAATTTACTTTGTCGAGCGTCCTTATGTGGAGACATAATTAAATATAATTTCTACAAATATTTTCTAATCGCATCACACTCTAAATCGATTCCCCCATCATTTACCACTTCACTCCAATCATATACATCTTTAAAATGAAAATAGCTCCATTTTTCATACAAATCATTAATTGAAGTAGCTATTAATAAACCATGCAGATTTTTCTCACTTTCGTAAATCTCATGTTCATAAAATACCACTGTTCCATTTCTTATGTCCAGACAAAATGCGTCCCCATTAGGAAAATGGAATAAAGGATACCAATGCATAATATCTTCCACGATTTCCAGCTCATCTAAATCAGTATCATAACATTCGTCCATTATCTCCATCAATTCCTCATGTTCTTTTTCTAGACCACTATCCGAAACAAAATTAATTGCCCCCATATACCTATTATTTTCATCATGCCACACTACTTCAAAAAGTTTATAATGTTCATAAATATATTTTGTGCTTTCGTTTAGTGAAAAATTATTTAATACACTATTGATAACTAAATTTTCTTTTTTTTCATTCTTAACAGTCAGCTTATAATGGCTATTAAGGTACTCTTTCACATCACTAAAATAGTCTCTCATTATTTTCCTCCATAAGGATGAATTGTATATCCACTTAATCCGTAATCATCCATCATTTTTCCTGCAAACTGATATATATCTTTTGCTGTTGCATTCGGATTATTATCAATAAAATCCATCCATTTTTGATTCCATCCACCTTTACCGTGGATAATGTTCATATGCATACCCCCTTTACCTGCGTCTACAGTAATTGTATATTGATCAACATCAATGCCCCTAGCAGAAATAAAATCTGCATATGGCTTACTTTTTCCTCTAAAGGCAGGAATGATATGATGATCATTAGTTTTCCCTGTTATTGGTTTAGTTGTTTCCAGTAATAGAACCTCTGTCTTACTACCACTCTCATAACTCCTCCAAGGATCTTTCCCATTACCTACCCCGCTGTCTTTATACCCGGACTTACTGTCCAGTCCTAAGTCCTTACGCATCTTTTGGTAAGCTTCCTGTGGATTCATTCCTTCTTCTTTATACTTGTGGTATAAGTCCCTCTGTGTCGCACAGATATTGTGTCCTGTCGGATCTTTATACGTTATGGTATTATTCCTGCAGTATTCGTACAGGTTCAGTCCGTCTCCATAATAGGTATCTTCCTGTATGAACCGTCCGATCACAGGGTTATAGTAACGTGCCCTGAGATAATACTGCCGGGTAATGGGATCATACTGCTCGCCCTGATAACGGAAACGGTTCTCTACCTGCTCCTTGCAGCTTATGGTATTCCCAAAGGCATCATACTCATATTGATTGAGTATTCTGTCCTGCTCTCTGCCCTGTTCTGATACTCCGCTCTCCTTATCCTCACCTCTGATGATATGGCTCACGCTGCCCTGCCCATCGCATACATAATGGTAATACGTCTTGGCGTTCTCGCTGTCGGAGCTGATCAGCCCCAGTCCACGTATATAACGGATGAGGTTGCCGCTGTAGTCCTTCTCTGCGACTACTTCCCTGTCCTCATTATAGAGGAACTGCACTAATCTGCCGTTCTCTTCCATCTCTGCACGCAGGCCCTCGGCATCATAACAGTTCTTCTGGATATCTCCCTCTGCCGTAACAGTCGATGCCAGTCTTCCGAAGTCATCATAGGCATACCGGTTCCTGCCATCAGAGAGCATATTGCCCTGCCTGTCATAACTGTAGGTCACAGTCTCCTGCTGTGTTGTCATTCTGGTCAGTTGTATCAGCCGGTTACAGTTATCATAACGGTAATTCTCCTGAATGCCGTCTGCACTCCTGCCCAGGCGGTTGCCTGCTGCATCATAGCTGTAGTTCTCCAGTCCTCCCTGCGGATACTGTACCTGTACGAGCTGGTTATTGGCATCATACGCATACTTCGTCAATCCCTGCCGGTCTGCCTTGCTCAGCCGGTTGCCGTTGTCATCATAAGTATATCTGTTGTCACATACTATGCTGCCGCCCCCCAGGGTTGTTCTGATAGTGGTCAGGTTCTTATTCAGGTCATAAGCATAATCCGTAATGAGGTCTGTTCCTACCCTCAGGCTCTTTATATTTCCATCTGCATAATACTCATACGCTGCAAGGCATCTGCCGTTCTCCATTACCTATGAAAGCATGCCGTTTCTGTTATAGGCATATCCTGTGCTCTTTCCGGTCAGATCCCTCTGTGAAATCTTTTTTCCATCCAGATCATAGGTATAGGACATCAGCGTTCTGCCACTGGCTTTCTTCTCTCTGAGAAGTCCGCCGGGATAGTATCTGTGCTTCAAACAGCCTTTCTTCATTACTGTAGCTGTCCCAATTTGCAAAGTATCTGTCTACATCCTCCTTTACCTGTTGCAGACCTTATTGAAAATATTTTTTTATACTTTCAACAGTACATGCCATATATATCTTTGATTAACTCCGCATCCTCTTTAGTATAAGATTTCTGTTTGTTCAAATCAAGATTAGCTAATATACCTTTCATACCTCGTATAATTTGTTCTGTTTCCATATCAGAGTAAAATATTCTCTCAACTCCATATTTTTCGTACAATTCATCTATTATTTTTATTATTTTATCTTCACTCATTTTTATAATCTCCTATAAAATCTACATTTGTAAATTTAATAACTTTATCAACTCTTAATTGATGTTCTCCCCCTTTTCCATATTCAGGATAGCTAAATGTAATAGGTTCAGGAATAGCTGTCGTATTACCTTTTGTTGTAGGAACATATAAATCGTCAATGACTTGTAACGTATCAAATTCACCTCTAACTTTGCAATCACTCCACGAGTCCGCAATCTGAAATGCATCTTTTACTTGAGATGCCGAATCATATTTTTTGAATCCAATATATGTAGTATATTGCTCTCCACTGATTATTGCATCATTTGCTCTTCCTGAATCCATATATCTATAACCTGTTGCAGGTACAACATCACCACTAGGCGTTACATAAAAATCAGCCTTTCTACCACTCTTGACAAAGACTCTTTACCCTTATAATTATCCAAGCCGATGCTCCTACCCCGAAAAATGAATACATTTCCCAAAGCCGACTGTTACATCTGCTTAAAAGTTTACCATATTGGAACTAAATATTCAGTTTTGATTTCGGGTGTCCTTAAGTGGAGACATAATTAAAACCATAGTAAGCATTTGCATTTTTCACAACTAATTATTTTCCATTAAGTCAAAAAATGCTTTAATAGAATCACATACCCAAACTGGATTCTCCACATCATCACAATATATCATATATACATTTTCATCTCTTATATCCCAATAAAAATAATCACCACCTTCATTTCTTGCCAATGGATATAGATGCTCATCTATAATTCCATCTTCTCTGTCATTTTTTACTATTTTTTCAAAACTACAGTTTCCATATTTTAATTCAACAATCTTTGCTACCCCAAATTCTTCTTCATCAACTGTAAAAATACATAATCTAATCTTATCACCATTATGTTGTAAATAATATTCTTTAAGTATTGTCGGAAAATTAATATTATACTTATTCTCAATTTCCAATACCTCACAACTTGAAATATGGGTGTTTTCACTTTTTTCTTTTACAAATCCGTACATCTATTTATCTCCTTTTCTTGTTATATGTCGGTCCGTTAACACTATCATACTGTGCACAACCTCCCGAATGTGGTTTCGATGCATTATGTGCTTCATCCATTACTAATTCCATTGTAATTGTATTTTTTTCAACATTATAATCATCCAAATGATGCCACACATAACCATCTGGTGTTTCTAATAATCTCATTGCTTGATTTGCCATTTTAAAATCATTATTTCTATTACCTGTAGCTTGGATAACTTTACGAGCTTCCTGACCATTATGATAATACATATATTCAGAACCTTGAAAGCTCACTCCACCATTTGCTGTCTTTTTAACATCTGTATACCCCTTGCTTATTGCTCTTTCATATGGATTATATTTGGCATTATATTCTTGTGCCGCCTTATTAGCAATATCTTGTAAGGAAGAACTACCACTCTCAGCTCCATTATTTGCGGGATAATATGGTACCAATTCCGTACAATTACTACTTGATTTCCCATAGCTGGTCTCATCAACACTTTCACTAATTTTCCCCTGCGGAGGACAAGCTTTCCTTTTATACCCACTCGGATCATCATACACCACCGGGTTATTCCCGCAGTACGCATACAGATTCAGTCCATCCCCCTGATAGACGTCTTCCTGCATAAAACGCCCGGCAACCGGATTATAGTACCTCGCCCGCAGGTAATACTGCTCTGTCAGTTCATCATACTGTTGCCCTGTGTATCGGATGCGGTTATTCAACTGCTCTGTGGTATCAAGGGGTATGCCAAAGGCATCATACTGATAGCTGTTCAGAACATCTCCATGTCCGCCGGTAATAAACGTCGTACTTTGCTGTTCGTCCCTGTGGTAGTAGGACAGTTCCTGTCCTCTGCGGAACGCTTCCATCCCTGCTCCGAGATGATAACTGGTCTTCTGCTCTTCTCTTCCCTCCTCCTGCAGAAGCTCTCCATCGTGGTATACAAAGCTGGTCCTCCTGCCGTTTTCCAGCAGTTCAAAGCGCAGTCCTTCCGCGTCATAGCGGTTCTCCTGCACGCTGCCGGTTTCGGTTTCCCCCCTTGTCTGCTGGTGGCGGCTGTTATAGGAGAACCGGCGGATCCCGGCTGCATTTTTCTCCTCTATTATACCGCCCTGACGGTCATAAGAAAACTGTTTTCTATCGGCAGGGCTTTCCTCTTCGACCAGCTGGTTCTTCTCATTATAAAGATAGCGGATTTCTCCCTGCCCATCCGTCTTCCGGATTCTGTTCCCGGCTTTGTCATAGGCATACGAAACAGAAGCGCCGTTCCGCCGCTCTTCCAGAAGCTGTCCCCGGACATCATAAGCATAGGAGATATCCAACGCATTATTCCCTGTGGTGATGCCGCCCAGAGTCGCCTGCATGCCTGTCTTCGCTGTGCGGTTTCCGTTGCCGTCATACCGGTATGCAAAGGAGAGCAGGACATTTTCACCCGCTCTGGTTTCCAGCGTGCGGACGTTTCCGTCCCCGTCATAGGTATAGGCGGTCTTCACGCCATTGCCGTAACGGATATCGCAGATGCGGTTCAGGGCATCATAGCCGTAGCGCACTTCCAGTCCGTCATCATTAAAGATGCGGCTTCGTCTGCCCAGAATGTCATACTCATACCGGGTGCAGACTCCCGCGGGATCCCTGATCTCCGTGATCTGCCCTGCCCTGTCATGGGTATAGGAAACTAAGCGTTTCCCGTTGGAACGCTTTTCTTTCAGGTTGCCATGTGCATCGTAGATGTATTCATAGGACTTTCCATCGCAGACAGCACGGGTCACCCGGCCCAGGCTGTCATAGTGCCAGGTGCTGATGTTGGTGTGCTTTCCTTCTGCATCGGACGCCTTCTCATACACGGGCTGTCCGAACACGTTGCAGGCACGCTGCAGCTGTCTTCCGTCCCGGTCGATATGCAGGGACAGGTTGCCCTCCTCGTCATACCGGAAGGTCTCTGTGAATCCCAGCTGATCCGTTCGCTCGCTGACTTTGCCAAGGCTGTTGTAACGGTACTGCACTGCATTGCCGTTACCGTCTATAGTCCTGCTGACCTGCCCTGCCGGGGTGTATTCATAGCCTTCCTTCACCCCGTCCGCAAAGCCAATGCCTGTGATGCGTCCCCAGCTGTCCACGTCATAGGAAATGGGATTCTGGTTGCCGTCCACAACTCCCGTGATCTGCCCTCTGGCATTATACTCATACTGCTGGAGGGTACGCTGATGGTTCCCTGATCGCCGGACATCCTTGATCTTTCCATCCAATTCGTAGGAAAGCTCTGTCCGGTTTCCAAACGTGTCCTTTTGGATAACCGGCTGATTCCGCAGATTGTAAGAAAACTCCTGTACCACTTCACCTAATGCATTGGTGGTACGGATGCGGTTGCCACGGCTGTCATAGGTGTAGGATACCCCCGCCCCGTCATCGCTCTCCGGCTCGTAGCCGTAGGGATTGATCTCTTTCCGCAGCCTGTCATTCCGGTCATAGAGATAGCGGGTCACCCCTCCTGCCGGATTGGTTCTGTGGGTCGCCCGGTCTTTCAGGTCATACCGGGTGCTGCTCTCCAGACATTCCCCGTCCGTTCCCAGAATGGCCTGTTTCAGCACATTTCCGGCCGCATCATAGGCATACTGCACCCGTCTGTCGATACCGTTCTTTCTGTCAAGGACTCTCTCCTCGGTCAGGCGGTCGTCCGCATCGTAGCTTCTGTGGATCTCGGAGCCCTTCGGGGTGGTGATCTTTGTCAGGTTGCCGTTGGCATCGTAGGCATATCTTGTAACGGCGGCCTGTACCGGGCCGTTGCCCTGGATTTCCTCCGTCCGCTGAACAAGCCACCCGTTTTTATTGTAGGCATAATGAATAACACTATGAACACCGTCCGCAATGACACGCTCTTCCAGCGTTACATTTCCCAGACAGTCATAATCGTAGCGCATTTTTGCCCCAAAGTCATCTTTCACTACATTCAGATGATTGTTTTTATCGTAGGAAAAATGGATCCGGTGCCAGCCATCCGGCTCTCCGTCCTGTTCTACTTCCTGTTGTCCGTAGGCCTCCTCCACCTTATTGCCCTGACTGTCATAGGTATAGGCGATGACACGGTACAGCGCAGGATCGGTCTCCTGCACTTTTATCTGTTCCCGGATCTTCCAGCCCAGATCATTATAGGTATAGAGGACCTCCTTTCCTTCGCCGTCCACTTCCCGGAGGATCTGTCCGTGCCCGTTGTACTCGTAGGTGTGCAGGATGTTCCCCCCGGGATCCTGTACTTCTGTCATCCGGCCGCAGGCGTCATAGGCATAGCGGTAGCCATTGCCGTCATCCGAATCTGCATCATAAGATTCCGGCTGTACCTGTTTGATCATGTTGCCGTCCGCATCATAGAATCTCCGCTCCACGCCTCCGTCCGGATAAAGGATACGGATGCAGTTCCCGTCAGAATTGTACTCATAGCGGGTTCCTTCTCCCTCTTCGCCTTTCAGGGCATAGCTGACCGGATGGATCCGGCTGGTGATGTCCCCGTCAAAGTTACGGAATACACGGTGATGTTCCTGCAGGGGAGATATGGTATCTACCACACGTTCCAGAAAATCGTGGCGGTACTCATAGCCGCTCTCTTTCTTTTCCCACTGCACGGGTGGATAGTAAGTGGTCAGATTGCCCATGCGGTCATAGAATCTACGGGTGGTGTAGCCTTCCCCGTCGATGCGGCTGGTGACAAAGTTTCTGGAATTGTAAGCCAGCTCCACCGTGCCGTAAGTATTGCTGATGGACAGTCTGCGGCCTACGGTATCGTAGCCGTAGGCAGTCTCCTCCCCCTTCGGCGTAATGACACGGCTGGGGTATGCCCGGCTGGCTTCATATTCCTTAAGGCTTTCGTTTCCGAGGGCATCCCGCTCCAGAATGCATCTTCCCCTGAAATCATACTTCCGGGCCGTCTCTTTCCATTTGCCCTCTTTGATCTTTTCCATCGTCCTGACCGGATTGTGTTCCTGGTCATAAGTATAGAGGGTCTCTCTTCCGTCGCTGTCCCATGTATGTACCAGATCATGGTGCTCATTATATTCATGGTGCACTTCAAAGCCATCCGGGAATTAATCTAATAAAAATTCATTAACAATACATCATCGTTAAATAAACACTGTAGAAGACAATAGCACTTGTCAGAAATATCGTATCCGTCATTCCTCATCTCTTGTGTTATTTTTCCATTTTCCCGGGGCTTAGTGGTTTATATCCATCGTCTTTTTCGACTTGCTTAAACCCACGGTTCCCATCCTTTTATAAATTCTTCCAAAGATGGTGCAATTTTTCTCATTTTTCCTTTTTCGTCATCTACAAATTTAACAATTCCTGTCTTTATTTCTACCACTACAGAATAGTTCACTTTCGACTCCACTCCAATCACAAAATGTGTTACCTTGCCATTCAGATCGGTATATGCCTCCATTATTTGTTTTAAACTTCTATACCCATCTCTAGGATCCACACCACTTATTGCAATTCTACTTTTTTTATAATTTATATTAAACCCCAAAAAATGATAGGTGCTAAAGTATTCAATTATATCTCGGTTGCTTTCAATTCCATATGTCTCTAATAGCTTTATAAAAGTTTCCTCTTTTCCATATGCCAGTGGTCTCCATTTACACCATCCAGCATTATCTGCTTCTCCCACATAAACTGCCTGATCTACATCTTTTCTCCTGGGACGTTTAGGTAATCCATCCTCTGTTTTTTGGTATGCTGCTAAAAATCTTTCAAAAAAATTATCCAATTCATTTTTTACTGACATTATTTTATCTCCATTCTTATCCATTTTTTTGTTCGTATTGTCATAGACTTGATATTTTGAAGCATCTTCGAGAATACATCTCCATCTATCCCGCCCCAGATGCCATATTGTTTTTCTATATTATGAATTCCACCACTCCCCGGATGCAATCCTACAGGAATTGGCATAGCCTGACCACTACCTTATTTTTTGCAGATTATAACACATATCGACAAGTCATAACCGTAGATGTCAAAAACGACCGGGTTATATGTAACTTTTGGATAAAAATACCCGGGTTAAAATATGCTTCGAAACGTTTCTCTTGAAAAGCATATCTTAATCCGGGTATTCACATATTCCGTATTCTTTTTATGTTAAAAAATCATACATTAATATCATTACATCAAAAACATTATCTTCCTCCCGTATCTCCATCTCACCGGCATATTGATCCACGATCTGTCTGACGATCGAAAGACCGATTCCATGCATCCTGTCGTCTTCCTTGCTTGTCAGATATCGTCCCCCGCTTTTATGCAATGCATTTTTATACCGGTTTTTAATACTGATGGCTATATTATTACCGTCTGTGGTGATCCATAGCCTGATCACCCTATCTTCGGTCAGTTCCTTTACAGCTTCTATGGCATTATCCAATAGATTGCCCAGACAAATGCTGATATCCTCTGCATTCATCTCCGCATCCTGCGGCACTTCCGTATTGGCTGTCACCTTTATTCCTGCCTTTTCCGCCATATCTGCCTTGTAATTAACCACACTGTCAATATAAAGATTTCCGCTATTGGAAATAAAATCTTTTTTGTCTAAAAACTTCAGATTTTCACTGCAGTATCTTTTCAGGGCTTCATAATCTTCCTTTTCCAAATAAGTATTTTCCAATATGTAATGCTGCTTCATATTGTGACGCAGCTTCCTTAATTCTTCCCACCATTCCTTACTTTCCCGGTTCTGGCGAATATAGTACTCACACTGATTTTTCAGGATTTCTTCCCGCATTTGTTTTTCCATATTTTCTTTTGCTTTATCATACAGATAGTAGGTAAAGACGTTGATCAGCAGGATCATGAATACTACAATAAATCCCCAGAAATAGTTTTCAAGGGTTCCTGTGATAAAAACGGAAATCAGGATCCATATACTACAGACCGGAACGATAAATACTTCCAACCAATCCTGAAGATTCAGTTCCGCTTTTCTGTTCAGTTTTATAATGAGAGAGGTAAATTTAATAATCAAATACCAGACAATTTTAGATAACACTGTGCACAGCAAGGTTACTTCTGCATCATCTGTCCATGCCAGAAATTCTTTTCCGTAATACACGAGCAATTCTGCACACATGCCGCTCATATACATAAATATAGTCGTCGCCATCAATGTTCTGACTGAATCAGTATATAGGATTCTGATCGTCACAAAAAAAATACATACAAAAAGTAATATATTCAGCCAGATATTACTCGTGCCATCTCCCAGATACGTTAAAACATATGTAACACCGTTGAAGACCGCAAAATATCCTCCCCATACCAGATAGTCTGTATACCTGCGAATTTTCTTCTTTTTCAATGTACTGTCACAAAAAATACGCTGCAGTATTACAGAAAAAATCTCCACAATAGCCAGAACAAGCATCATTCCCATCTTCTCCCCTTTAACATTGAAATATAATGCTGTCTTACATGATCTCTGTAATTTTTACTGATTTCTACTTCCCGTCCATTATCCAGAACAACCCTGTCCGCAGAATACTCCTTAATAAAACGAGTATTCACGAGCAACGATTTTCTGATTCTCAGGAATTTTACATTTGCTTTCCGCAGATTCCTTTCCACTTCTTCCAATTTTCCATAAAATAAGTATTCCAATTCAGGCATATCCAGCTGTACTGCATTGATCTGTACGATTCTTTTATCACTTTGGAAAAACCGGATCTGATTCAGTGGAATATTGTATTGCCTTTTATTATAAGAAAAGCAATAACTGTCATCGGAATTCAAATGTGTTTCAAACACCCGTTTCAGGATCTTCTCCAATTTTTCTTCAGACACCGGCTTATCTATAAATGCATATGGCTGCACTTCAATCATTTCCTTGCAGTACTGGTTATGACAGGATACAAAAATCAGAATTACCCTGCTGTCTCTTTCCCTAAGGATACGCGCGGTTTCAATTCCGCTGATACCAAGCATTTCCACATCTAAAAAAACGATGTCCATATTTCCCGTGGTGTCTGTTTCCATTAATAATTCTTCCCCACTCCGGAAGCAAAAAAATTTCACATTTTTGGATAGCCTTGCCATGATGGATTGTATGATCTGTGTTTGCTTCTGCAACTCAGATAAAACATCCTCACATATAGCAACTCTTAACATTGAGAATTCCCCTTTCTCCTTCGCATGCTATAATACGATGCCAGTATGCAACTGTTCAGCCCAATATAGTTTCCTCCTTTCAAGACTTTCCGCAAAAACACTGGCAACATCAGCAACTATTCTTATTTTTTTGATATTATTACTATACAAACGATTTCCCCTGTTTTACGTAAACAATTCCCTCTTCCTCTTGATCATCTCATCAATCTTCTCAATATACAGTCCCACATCCTTCACATTGTCACACCGCTCGATTCTTCCGTCGGGGAAGACTCTCTTGGTGATGCTTCCGGCTCCCAAAGCCACGATGGTCTGTTTCTCCTCCATGATGAGGATGTTATACAGGCCGTATTTTCCGGGGCGGGCGTAGCCGGTGTTCTCGAAGTTGCCGGACATGTTCTTCTGGCGGTAGAGGTAATAGGGCTTCATTCCAAGCTTCTCAGCTCCCGCCGCCGCGATCTTCATGGTTTCGTCGGTGTTGTGAAGCATGGAGACGCCGTTCTCCTGGATCCACTGGTTCAGGCGGGATGCACGCTTGATGGCCAGGGAATGAACGGTCAGGCTGTCCGGGGCCAGTTCCACGATCCTTTCGATTGTACGCTGTACATCCGCCTCCAGTTCCCCCGGCAGTCCCAGGATCAGATCCATATTGATATTATCAAATCCGACCTCTCTCGCCAGCCGATATGCCGTAAGTACCTGTTCCACGCTGGCCTTTCTGCCGATGATATCCAGTGTCTCCTGCTTCATAGTCTGGGGATTCACGGAGATACGGCTGACCTGGTGACGATGCAGTACCTCCAGCTTCTCTCTGGTGATGCTGTCGGCACGACCGGCTTCCACAGTGAATTCCTTCACGGTAGAGAAATCAAACTTGGACTTTAATGCCGTGATCAGACGGTCCAGCTGCTCCGGTTCCAGTGTGGTGGGCGTACCACCGCCGATATAGACGGTATCCAGTACCTTGTCCTGAAAGTTCTCCGCCACATAATCCATCTCTTTGATCACAGCGTCCACATAGGCGTCCACCTGCCTGCGGAATGCAGCGATCGGATAAGAGGTAAAGGAGCAATAGAGACAGGTTGTAGGGCAGAACGGAATCCCGATGTACAGACTGTAGCCGCCCTCATAATGAATCTCTTTTAACAGATCCCGCTCTCTCTTCGCAATATCGATTCCCAAAAGTGCCTTCTCTTCGCTGACGTAATGGCTCTGCTCCATGAAATCCAGAATCTCTGCATCGCTTCTGCCCTCATCCAGCATACCGTAGGCAATCTTCGTGGGACGGATGCCGGTAAGGTTTCCCCATGGGAGTTTCTGCCCGGTCACCTTGCTTAAGGTGCGGTACAGGAAACGTTTCAGACCGTTCTTATAGCCATCCGCGATTGCCTCCGATGCTGCCTCCCACAAAAAAATCTCTTCTCCCACACGAATCTTCGCCCCGGTGTCCCCCAGTTCGATTTCCAGACTGACCTGCGGTTCCAGCTCTGCCAGCTTCTCCGGTTTTGTCTCCGGGGTGATGACCGTGACCTGGTCCTCCGCATAAAAAGCCTTCACCAAAGAATGTACATCATATTCATAGTTAGGATGGGATAATTTCACTACTTTCATTGTATTTTCCTCATTTACATAAATACAGGCACAGAGATAACTCTTTCTGTGCCCGAATATATTTCAGTATTGTAACTATTCAGAACCCTATTAGCAAAACGGATTATATTTCTTCTCATGTCCGATGGTGGTGCTGTCGCCGTGTCCCGGATAGACTACCGTATCCTCCGGCAGAGTAAACAGCTTCTCCTTCACCGAACGCACCAGCGTACTCATACTGCCGGTGGGGAAATCAGTTCTGCCCACGGATTCCTGGAACAGGGTATCCCCGCAGATTAAGAACCCTCCCTCTGGGAAATAATAGCTGACACCGCCTGCAGTATGTCCGGGCGTTGCCAGAACTTTGATCCGGATGCCATCCAGATCCAGTTCCTCGCCATCCTTCAGATACACATCCGCGGTGACCGTTACCGGGCGTCCCATATCTTTCGACAGGTTGCTCTTCGTATCCAGAAGAAACTTTTTCTCCGCCTCCCCGGCATATATTTTCACGGGGTTCTCTCCATGCTCCCCGGCATAGGCATCCGCTGCCGCCTTCAATTCCTCACAGCCACCGATATGGTCGAAATGTCCATGGGTCAGAAGGATCGCTGCTGTATGTAGTCCGTGCTGCCCAAGTGCCGCCTCAATTTTCTCTCCATGATCCGCGGGGTCGAATACCAGCACTTTATCACTGTTCTCTCTGTATACAAAGTAACAGTTGGTCTGATAGATTCCCAGCGTCATATGTCCGATACGGATATTGCTCATAATAATCTCACTTTCTGTTTCCCGACAGGTTCCGCCGTTTTCCGGACATCACCTTATCAGCCTGTGGTTCTCTCGATGTCAATGACGCTCTCGATGCCCCGGATCTTGTCAATGATACGGTTCAGTTCCTCTCTGCCGCTGATCTCGAAGGTCGTCTGCAGCGTTGCCAGACCCTGTCTGTTGGTTCTGGTGTTCATGGACATGATATCAATATTTTTCTCCGTCAGCGCCTTGGAAATATCCGCTAACAGTCCGTTACGGTTGTTGGCATAGATCTTGATCTCCGCCAGATATTTCTCCGCATGTGCCTCCTCCGGCTGCCATTCCGCATCGATCAATCTCGCCCTCTCCATCTCCGGCAGATTGATGATGTTGATACAGTCGGTACGGTGAATAGAGATACCTCTTCCACGGGTCACATAACCCACGATCTCATCCCCCGGCACAGGAGAACAGCACTTGGAAAAACGCACTGACAGATCCGCGATACCCTTTACCACGATACCGCTCTTGGACTTCATGAGGACAGGCTTGTTCGCACCACTTTGCGCATTTGCCGCATTGTTCTCCGCAATGCTTGCCAGAACTTCCTCGTTGGTCATCTCTTTCTTATGGTCACGGTCGTACAGCTCCTGCATCTTGTTGACGATCTGCCCTTCTTTCAGAGCACCGTGTCCTATAGCCGCCAGTACAGAATCCCAGTCCCGGAATCCATACTTGCGCATAATGGCATCCATATACTCCTGCTTCTGCAGGCTGGCAAGGTTGATGCCTCTGGCTTTGCAGTAGCCGGAAAGCAGATCCTTGCCCTTTAAAATATTGTCTTCCTTTAACTCATTCTTGAACCACTGGTTAATCTTGTTCTTGGCCTGGGTACTTTTTACCACATTCAGCCAGTCACGGCTGGGACCCTTGGAGTTCTGCGAAGTGATGATCTCGATCCGGTCTCCGTTGTTGATCTTATAATCAATGGTCACAAGCTTCCCGTTGACTCTCGCTCCCACCATCTTGTTACCCACGGCGGAATGAATGCTGTAAGCAAAGTCAATCGGGGTAGATCCTGCCGGAAGGTTCTTGACCTCACCGGTAGGAGTAAAGCAGTATACGCTGTCGGAGAACAGATCCAGATCGTTCTTCAGCAGATTCATGAATTCCTTGTTATCCGACATGTCCCGCTGCCACTCCAGGATCTGTCGCAGCCATACCAGCTTCTCTTCTTCCTGTACCTCCGGCTTCTTGCCGTCGGAAGCCTCCTTGTATTTCCAGTGGGCGGCAATACCGTATTCCGCCACGCGGTGCATCTCAAAGGTACGGATCTGGATCTCAAAAGGCTGTCCGTTGCTGCCGATCAGCGTCGTATGCAGGGACTGGTACATATTTGCTTTGGGCATGGCAATATAATCCTTGAAGCGCCCCGGAATGGGTTTATACATTTCATGGATCACACCCAGTGCCGCATAACAGTCCTTCACCGTCTCCACGATGATACGCACAGCGAAGAGATCATAGATCTGATCCAGCGTCTTGTGCTGGTTCTTCATCTTCTTATAAATACTGAAAAAATGCTTTACACGGCCATCGACTTTGGCTTCGATGCCGGCATTCTTAATATGTTCACTGACTTCATCCACAATACCCTGGATATATTTTTCACGGACGCTCTTACGGACAGCGATCTTATCCACCAGATCATAATAGATATCCGGCTCCAGATACTTCAGCGACAAGTCATCCAGTTCGATCTTCAGTTTGCTGATACCAAGTCTCTGGGCGATGGGGCAATAAATCTCCAGTGTCTCCTTGGCAATCCTCTGCTGGCTCTCCGGCGTCTTGTACTTCAACGTGCGCATATTGTGCAGACGATCCGCCAGTTTGATCATAATGACGCGGATATCCTTCGCCATGGCGAGGAACATCTTACGCAGATTCTCCGCCTGCATCTCCAGCTTGGCATCTGACTGTTCTCCGTTGCTGCCGGACAGCGGAATTTTCTCCAGTTTGGTCACTCCGTCTACCAGAAGTGCTACATCATCACCGAATTCTCTCCTAAGATCCTCCTCCGTCATCACGGTATCTTCCACCACATCGTGCAGGATACCTGCCACGATGGTCTCTTTATCCAGCTTCAGATCCGCCAGAATGATTGCCACATTCAACGGATGGATGATATAAGGCTCGCCGGACTTCCGGAACTGATTTTTGTGTGCCTCGCTGGCGACCTTATAGGCTTTCTCGATCATGGAGATATCATCACTGGGATGATATTTTTGCACACATTGAATAAGCTCCTGATATAATTCCTCCGGATTCACGAATTCTTCTGATTTACTTATCTTGTCATCATCAAAAATGATCTCGTTCTTCTCTTCTGTCATAGACGAAACAGCTCCATATATAATATTTTGGCAACTATACAGAGCTAGGCAAAACTGCCTCTGCATAGTTACTTTTTATTTTCCCTCGTAACAGATCGCTGACTCCAGACGATATCTGCTAATGCGCTCACGGCCTTTCAGTCCTGCCAGTTCGATCAGCACTACCACGCCGGCTACTTCGCCGCCCAGAGACTCAATCAGTCTGATCATAGCCTCGGTGGTACCTCCGGTAGCGATCAGGTCATCCACGATCAGAACCTTCTGACCGGGCTTGATGCTGTCCTTGTGCATCTCAATGGTAGCGGAACCATATTCCAGATCATATGTGGCAGATACGGTCTCTCTGGGAAGCTTGCCCTTTTTGCGGATCAATACAAAGGGCTTATGATTATTGTATGCGATCGGTGTTCCGAAGATAAATCCACGGGACTCAGGACCTACTACCACATCATAATCCAGATCCTTGATCTTCTCCTGCATGGTATCGATTGCCAGATGCAGTCCGTCCGCATCCTGCAGCACACTTGTGACATCTCGGAAAATGATACCCTTCTCCGGGAAATCGGGAATGCTCTTTACATATTCTTCCAACTTTTTCATGATTCTACACACCTTTCTCTTATTTAACGAATTATAACTGCTTTTCTGCTACTTCAATCTGTTTTTTTATAAAATATTTGATGATCTCACTTCGGGTAATGATCCCGATGAATACATTTCTGTCATCGATCACAGGTACAAAGTTCTGCATCTGCGCCTGGCCCAACAGTTCTTCCATATTCGTATCGATACACACCGGACGGATCTTGCCGCTCTGGATGATATCCCTTATCGACAGCTTCTCCAGACTTTTCATGGTAATGCTGTCCAGTTCACTGTTGTGGCTTAAGATATTCCACAGAAAATCCCCCTCACTGACTACACCCACATACCTGTCCTCGGCATCGATCACCGGTACCGCCGTGTAGCCGTAACGTTTCATCTTCTCCAACCCCTGCCTGATGGTCATATCGTCCCGAAGAAAAGTAACCTCCTCCTTCGGGGACAAAAAAGATGCAATATTCACAATGTTCCTCCTGCCTGTTCTTTTGTGTCCGTTAATTTTGATCCTTGGGATCGACCTCTTCGAAAGTGCTGTCCAGGGCATCCTGCTCCTGTTTGAATCTCCTGAGCTTGCGTGCAAAATAAATCGTAGAAAAACAATCGCCGGCACCACTGAGGATCAGTACCACTCCCAGAACACGGAACAACAGAATCGCTGCTTTGAACGGATTGTAGATCAGTACCACTCCGAGAATGATGTTGATTGCCGCCACAATAAGAAGTCCCAGCCAGCTGCCGTAACCCAGTCTTTTCAGGTCAATGGCATCCTGCAGTTTGCTGCATCCGCTGCACAGAACCAGTACTCCCAGAATAAAGGGAATCAGGGAGATGACGATCTCTACCTTGTACAGGACTACTGCTCCCAGCACGATTCCGAGAATACCGAATACAAACTCATTGTGATAATAGTTCTCTCTGGCATCCCTGAGCAGATAGCAGATAATAGATACCAGTCCTGCCACGATCAGTACGATACCGATCAGATACCCCAGTGTCTTCTGCATGGTCTCGGGGATCACCAGTGCCACGATCCCTAAGAGAATATACAGCACACCGGTAAGAATTGCTTCCCATTTCAATTCCTTCAGCATTTTCATATGTAACCCTTCCTTTCCTGAAACTCCTAAAACGAAAAAGAGGCTCTCTGCATATATGCGGAAAACCCCTTTGTGTTCAATTTACTTTCTGCCGCAGCACTTTTTATACTTTTTGCCGCTTCCGCAGGGACAGGGATCATTGGGATAAACCTTCTGCTCCTTTACAATGGTTGTAGAAGATTTCTGCTCTTTGTACAGTTCCTTACGGGTCTCTTCATCGAAAATAGCGTTCCACTCTTCCAGATTGTACAGCCAGTCAGCCTCTGCCGCTACCATGTTCTTGTACAGGAGAGCCTTGTCAAAGCCTAAGTTTACCTGGGTGTCCTCTTCCAGATCATCAAGAGGGTTCTTCTCTACCAGGCTGTCGTTAATACCGTCCAGGAATCCGGTCATCGTCATCAGGGATACCTGATACTTGTCCGCCAGTTCCTTTACCGTGCCCTTTACTACTTCATCGGGGTTCTTCAGAAGCTGTGCATAGATCTCCTTCTCCTCCTGGAAATAAGTTGCCCAAAGCTGTTGCAGCTTGTCTTTGCCGGTTGCCTCATTATATGCTACTGATCTCCACTGTTCCATCAAATTCATAATTGTAATACCATCCTTACATGTGATTAATATGATTATAATAATATATAATAATACATCTCGTCCTTAAAAACAACAAAAAAATATCAATGACCTATGTATAATCAGACAGATCCCGGGCAGACTACTACTATCATCGGACCCCCTCCTTTGATCCTACGGAAGATACGATAATACTTAATCCTCCCCTTTTGAAAAGAGGCACCCTCCGGTGCCTCTTTTTTACAATGGAACTTTTCCTTCTTTGATCAGTTCAATAAATGCATCCGCTGCCTTCGGATCAAACTGGGTTCCCTTATTTTTCTCAAGTTCTCCCATAGCATATTCCACGCTGAGCGCTTCCTTATAAGATCTTTTGGAGATCATTGCATCAAAGCTGTCACACACCGTCAGAATTCTTCCCAGGAGAGGAATCTCTTCCCCCTTCAGTCCTCTGGGATATCCCTTGCCGTCGTACCTCTCGTGATGTGACACGACCGCAGGGATCACATAGTTCATATTCGGAAGATAGTGGATCATCTCGATGGACTTTTGCACATGGCTCTTCATGATCTCATATTCTTCATTCGTAAGCTTCCCCGCCTTTTTCAGGATACTCTCAGGAATCCCGATCTTACCGATATCATGTAATAATCCAGCCACCTTTACCGTCTGGATATCATCTCCCGGCAGTCCCAGCTTCTGTGCCAGCAGCACCGCATACTGTGATACATTGGTAGAATGCTGGAAGGTAAAGGAATCCTTCGCATCGATGGCTGCCACCAGTGCATACACCGTAGGCGCCACCTGTTCATATCCGGTCCCTTTATTCCTGCGCTCCTCGTCAATATTTCCTTCATATACCTGGATCCGGTTCTTGCCGTTTTGCTTTGCATAAAAAGCTGCACGCTTAGCTTTTTGAAAAAGATCAGGTGCATCCGACGCCAGTTCGGGATACCATGCCACGCCGACACTGAAGGTGATCGGCTGCATGACCTGTGGTTTGTCCAAGCCATTCTCCTGCACTGCATGGGCCAGCTTTTCCGCCAGTGCCACCAACGTCTTACTGCCGGCCTCCGGCACAGAGATCAGGAATTCATTGGAGCCGACGCGGAACACTTTGCCGTTCTCTGCATTTTCCTGCAATTTCTCCGCACACCATTTTAAGATCCGGTCTCCGGTCTGCTCTCCGTACAGATCGTTATACAATTTAAAATTGTCCATATCCATATACAGGAAGCCTCTCGCATCTCCGAGAGCGCCCTCCTTCTGCAGGCATCTGTTGCAATAAGTGCGGTTGTACAGACCTGTCAGTTCATCGTGAATAGATACCTGATATACTCTTTCATAGGCATCAATATTTTTCAGGCTTCCGGATGCAATATTCGCCAATTGTCTTATGCAGTCCACTTCCTGATAATTGAGCTTATTTGCCCTCATCCGCTCCATATAGATAAACCCGCAGATCTGATTATCATATTTTAAGCCTGTGATCACAGACTGCTCCCACATACCATTCTGTTTCACAAGGTCACCAATACGTTCCTCTTCTTCCTTGCTTAATGGAATATGTCCGCTCTGTACCGCTTCGCGATAGCCTTCTCCATTCGAATTCTTCTCAAAGATCCTGGCTTCACATCCGGGGATCGCATCGCCCAGAATATCATGCAGTGTAGCAAACAGCTCTCTGCGGCTCAGAATGGATGCCGCCCTGTCCTGAAATTGCCGGATTCCTTCCAACATATGCTTCTGCTTCTGATATAGAATATTATCCAGCCGCTTCCTGGCAAAAAGGATCACAAGTACTGTCCATCCCGACTGCAGGGCAATGCATAGGATCAGCCTCTGCACTGCAGCCTGTCCAAGGCTCCCTGTCACGATTTCCAGATTATAAGACAGGATCACCACCGGAATCGCTGCTACGATCACTGCCAGGAAATACACCGCACCTACCGTTGCCCGATACGAAAAATCAAACAGATACTGCTTGTACATGATATATACCATGCATATTGCCATCCCCACACTGCCCAACATATCAAAAGGAAATACACTTCCGGGCAGCATGCAGAGCAGATTTCCACCCAGAATACATACCGTTCCCAGCAGCAGCGGAAACAGCTTTTTACGCAGCTCCACATTTGTTCCTATCTTACAATGTGCCAGATAAGTGGCATAGATCATTACTGCGATCTCCATGGCAATGAGAACACCGGTTCCGACGGTTGCATGATACACATAAACGCAGGTGCCATCCGCGCGGTTCACAAGCTCAGGTGCCGGCAGGATCGTACCGCTCCTTGCATTTCCCAACACCAGCGCCAGCGTCAACACACCATATATGTAGATCAGGGCATCATGCTCCGTAATCTCCAAAAATCCAAACAGAAACACATACATGAACATCGGGATCGACAAAAGACCAAGCAGGGCGAAATTATGCCAGAAGGAAACTCCGGGAAATATTCCAAGTCTCATAAGGCTCACACTGCCCGTCCAGACCAGGCAGGCGGTCAGCACCAGCCGAAGACCGCGGATTGTCCGGTTCCTCATGGTATGGAAAAAGCTGAACAACAGAAAAAGGGAGCAGCAAAAAGCTCCCAACGGAATACCAATATAGAGGTTTCTATTCCATATCGTATCCAGAAAACTCTCCATACTTAATTTTACTCCCTCATGCTTTATTTCCCTTACGCAGGAACGATATCCCCATTCGTCCCACATCCTCTATACAGCTAAGAGTTTACCACATTTTTCTCTTAAAGACAACTGCACATCCAGGATCCTCTGATTCTCTGATCCCCGGAAAGCAAGCCGCAGATTCTTCCTCTCCTCAATAAATTCTCCATCCACGATCACATCCAAAAGCGGCAGAAGCTCTGTGATCACCGGATCCCCTTCTTCCATCCAACGAAGCAGATCCCTGTCAAAATGATATCCCGTATAGCACCAGATGGTCTTCTGCGGATATCGCTCTCTTACTTTCTTCACCAGAGAAAGTACGGCTCCTCTGTTCTCAGGCTCCATGGGTTCCCCTCCCAGTAAGCTCAAGCCCCGGATATAGTCCGGGGCCAGTGCCTGCAGAATCTCTTGCTCTGTTTCCTCTGTGTAAGCCTGTCCGTAATGGAAGTCCCAGGCTTCGCTGTTAAAGCATCCCTTACAATGATGGGTACAGCCGCTGACGAACAGCGACACTCTCACACCGGGACCGTTTGCCACATCTGTTTTCTTGATCGTTGCATAATTCATAGGACATTTCCTTCCCTTGTACTATCTGCACATTACAGATGAAGAACTCTTGCCTTGATCTCCTTGGTCTTGCCGGCATTCCAGAAGTTCTCTCCCAGATAGCCACAGGTCCTTCTGGTGACATTCATCTTCGCATGATCCTTGTTATGACACTGGGGACATTCCCACTCCATGTTATCATTGATCATGATCTCACCATCATAGCCACATACCTGACAGTAATCGGATTTGGTATTGAACTCTCCGTACTGGATATTGTCATAGATGAAGCGGATCACTTCCTCGATGGCTTCCACATTATTGGTCAGGTTCGGAACTTCTACATAAGAGATAGCGCCTCCCAAAGACTTATTCTGGAATTCACTCTCGATCTTAAATTTTGTAAATGCGTCGATCTTCTCCCGTACATCCACATGATAAGAATTTGTATAGTATCCTTTATCGGTGACATTGGAAATATCACCGTATTTTTCACGGTCGATCCTTGCAAAACGGTAGCAAAGTGTCTCTGCGGGAGTTCCGTAGAGACTGAAAGCAATGCCGGTCTCCTCTTTCCATTTTGCGCAGCGATCCTTCATGTAATCCATGACGCGCAGGGCGAATTCCTTACCGGGCTCCACGGTCTGGCTGCAGCCCTTCATCAGATAGGTCATCTCATACAATCCGATATATCCCAGAGACATGGTGGAATAACCGTTGTGCAGGTATTTATCGATGGTCTCACCCTTCTTCAGACGGGCAATAGCGCCGTACTGCCAGTGGATGGGGCTCACATCGGATACCACGCCCTCCAGTGCCTTATGACGGCACATCAGTGCTTCATAGCACAGCTCCAGACGCTCATCCAACAGTTTCCAGAACTTCTCCTCATTTCCTTTTGCCAGGATACCGATCTGGGGCAGGTTGATGCTGACAACGCCCTGATTAAAACGGCCTTCCCACTTGTACTCTCCGTTTTCATCCTTCCATGGAGACAGGAAGGAACGGCAGCCCATGCAGGAAAATACATTGCCCTCGTAGTTCTCACGCATCTTCTTGGCAGAGATATAGTCGGGGTACATTCTCTTAGCAGAGCACTGTGCGGCCAGCTTGGTCACATAGTCGTATTTTCCGCCCTTTAAGCAGTTATTTTCGTCCAACACATAGACTAACTTCGGGAATGCGGGAGTCACATAGACACCCTTCTCATTCTTGGTTCCCTCAATGCGCTGGCGCAGGATCTCCATAATGATCTGTACGGTCTCTTCCACATATTCGTCGTTCTCGTCAATATGCAGGAACAATGTCACGAACGGAGACTGTCCGTTGGTGGTCATCAGGGTATTGATCTGGTACTGGATGGTCTGCACACCGGATTTTAATTCATCGTGCAGACGCATCTGTACGATCTTATCCTTGGCAGCCTGATCCAAGGTATCTCCGAACTCGTCCTCCAGCTGTTTTGCAAATTTTTCCCTGCTCTTACGCAGGTATTTTCCCAAATGCTTGATATTCACACTCTGGCCGCCATACTGATTGCTGGCTACGGCTGCGATGATCTGGGTGGTCACAGTACATGCCACCTGGAAACTCTTGGGAGATTCGATCATTTTGCCGTTTATGGAAGTACCGTTGTCCAGCATATCCTTGATATTGATCAGACAGCAGTTGAAGATCGGCTGGATAAAATAATCCGCATCATGGAAATGCAGCACACCGTTGTCATGTGCCATGGCAATATGCTCCGGCAGAAGCAGACGTCTGGTAACATCACGGGACACTTCACCTGCAATATAGTCTCTCTGTGTGGATGCCAGGCGGGTATTTTTATTGGAATTCTCCTCTGCCAGCTCCTTATTCTCATTCCGGATCAGTTTTAAAATAGATTCATCCGTGGTGTTGGATTTGCGGAGCAGACTTCTCTGGTAACGGTATACGATATACTTCTTCGCCAGGGTATATTTGTTGTGCTCTACCAGATGTTCCTCAATCATATCCTGAATATGCTCCACGGTCTGAGTCTGTCTGCCCTCCTGCTGCACATCCTCCAGGATCTCTTCAATCAACCCCTCACTGGCACGATACCGCTCCTCCACTTCGTTGTTCGCCTTATGGATCGCTTCCCGGATCTTGTCCTCTTCATAAGGCACTACTCTGCCGTCTCTCTTCTGAATCTTCATTGCTGTTCCCTCACTTTATATCATTCCCATCGAGATGCGAATTCCTGCATAAGCCGAAAGAAAAGCCGCATCGGAAGCAAGTTCCCGATACGACTGTCTACGCAAATCATAGCATGTTACTAGATTTTGTGTTTCGCAATTCATTTCGCATCTACATCTTGTATATTTATTATAGTGAGGAAACCCGGAAAAAGCAAGTACCTTTTTTAAAACAATCCTCTTCCACCATACCCTCCGAAGCACAGACCGCCACCACCGCAGCACAGATTGCAGAACACGTTCGCCAGACAGATTTTCAGGCACAGGTCATTCCCACTCGCATTGGGATAGCCATAAGCTGCCTGTCTGCTCTCATACCATTGTCCGCCGCTTTGAAGTCTCTGCAGCAGCATCTGGTATTCCATATTCTGAGGCTCCAGTGCCACTGCCTTACCTGCATGCTCCAGTGCTGCCACATTGTTACCAAGTCCCATATGGGCCATGGCGCTGTAATAATACCATCTGGCCGTCTTCTCATGCTCTCCCATGCCGTCCAGGGTATTTCTGGCCTCTCTGTAATAACCGTTTCTGAGATAATTACCGGCTGCCCGCAGTCTCGTCTCTTCCTCATATCCGGAAGTCTGCTGCTGCCAGCCTGCCTGCTGCCAGAAGTCTCCAAAGCCCTGGCTGAATCCGCCATAACCCTGTCCTTCTGTCCGTTCCTTCATGATCTGCTGATACGCCGCCTGAATCTCCTTGAACTTTTCTTCCGCCTGAGCCTTGTTGGGATTATTGATATTGGCATCGGGATGATATTTTCTGCTCAGGATCTTATATGCTTTTTTGATTTCTTCCTCGGAAGCATCTCTGCTCACTCCCAGAACACTATACGGATCATAAGTCATTTCCTGTTACCTCGTTTACACTGTCTTTTTCCCGTTTTTCCCGTACGATCTCATAGCGGCACCATACTCCGGAATACAGAATATTCCGCAGAATATCCACATTCTGTAAAATAGGAAGCTGCTCAAATTCCTTACAGCATTCAGACATCATCATGGTCAGGATCTGTCTGCATTCTTCTTCAAATCCGGGTTCTTCATATCGTTTCTTTAGCGGATTATAAATCCCCTTCTTAATGTCCTGCTCTACATCTTCATAGGCGTCCATGAGGTAAATGAACTTTCCCAGAAAAAATCCAAGTCTCTCCAAATTATCCTTCCACTCGTCTTCGCGGCAGGATACGATCTGTGCCATGACTTTTCCAAACAGTCCCGCCATGGTATCGATGTCCGTATTTTCCTGTTTCTCCGCATCCGCAAAATCCTGCATGGCCAGGGAGATGCTCCTCACTTTATCCGCATAGAGCAAAGGCTTTTTCCGGCACTTTTTCCCCAATAGATAACTGTATGCCAGTCCTTTCAGACTATGCTCATCCTCCCAGTCATCCTCTGCCTTATAGCAGGCAAACAACACCGTCATGTCCGCCACATAATCGGTAAAAAGATTTCTTCTGATCTGATGCTTTTCGAAAGGATGTGCCACACATCTGCACTGTCCTACGACATCTTCCGGTTCATACAGTCCGGTGAGCAGCATCAGAATAAAAGTCATATCATAATTCAGGGAAAGCTGCCCCAGCACACCATAGCGCTCCTTCAGGCTCTGGCATAATCCACAGTAATAGGATCGATACACATCATACTCCTTGAATTTCATCTCCGACTGATTGACCACAATATATCCGAACATCTGACTCACCATCCTTTCTTATTTCCCGGTTTTGCTTATTTTCCATTTGTAATCCTGCCTGTCCTGTCAGGTCTTGCGGATAAATTCCTCTCCGCATTTTCTGCAGTGGATCGCAATCTTTCCTTTGTGTCTGGGCACCCGGAGCTTCTGTCCGCATTTCGGACATTGAAAGATCTTATAATCCCTGTGTCCGGCAAAAAGTTTCTTCCGGCGCTGCCACCAGCTGCGCACCTTCATTTCTTTTTTGAGATACCATTGGTTCTCCGCACTTCTCTTGCTCATATTCCTGGAAAACATCCGGTAATAGACATAGACCAGCAGGGCAAGAGCCAACACATAAAATATTCTCAGACCAAAAAAAGAGAGCGCCAGGCAGACCAAAGCTACAATCATCAAAAACTGATTGAAGCGGTCATTGCCATAACGCCCCCACATGAAACGCTGTAACTTCTCTTTCATGAAGTACCACCTTTCGTCTGCCACCATGCAGGGGACACATTATCCAAATCTTTCAGAGCCTCGTTCGCGAAGCCGGCTCTGAACATTACCTACATTATGGTCTGCCGAAAAGTAAAAAGCAATTAACTAAATATAAACTTTTGTAAAAGAACTATTATTTATTATTCCTATCCTTCTGCCACAGCTCCCGTGCACGCACGTCCCATTTTTTTGCATACTCCGCACATTTCCCACACAGATGCTCCACGGATTCCGGTGACTGCAAGTCGGTGGAATGAGCTTTTGTTTCATGTACCATGCGCTGTAAGATCTCCGGATTCTCCAGCATCGGGCAGGGTTTTAAGTGATTACAGTTAAACGGTTGGTTCTCACGGTACGCCATGAACAGAGGCTGCTTTAGTGCGGTCAGCAGGTCCACCTCCTTGATATTGGCACCGGAATAATGAATGAATACACAGGGTTCCACATCCCCATTGGGATTGATATGACAGTAGTTTCTGCCGCCTGCGATACAGCCGCCCACATATTCACCATCGTTCTGGAAGTCAAAGGCGAAGATGGGCTTACCGCCCTTCATGGCACGGATCTCACGGATGCGGTGATACATATACTCTCTCTGATCCGGATCCGGAAGCAGTTCACAGGATGCCTCATTTCCTACCGGCATATAATGGAAGTACCAGCTGAATCTGGCACCCTTTTCAATGATCATATCCAGGAATTCATCACTGGTGACTACCTTATAGTTTTTGCTGGTGTAGCAGATAGAAGTACCGAAGATCAGACCGTACTGCTTCATCAGATCCATGGCATGCATGACCTTATCAAACACGCCCTTGCCACGGCGCAGATCGTTTACTTCATTGAAGCCTTCCAGGCTGATAGCTACGGAGAAATTGCCTACACGCTTCATATCCTGGCAGAATTTTTCATCGATCAGGGTGCCGTTGGTAAATGCATGGAAGCCACAGTCATCATGCTTCTCACATAAACGGATGATATCGTCCTTACGCACCAGAGGTTCGCCACCGGTGAAGAAATACAGATAAATGCCAAGCTCCTTACCCTGGGTAACAATACGGTCCATATCTTCAAAGCTTAAGTTCAGGCGGTTGCCGTATTCTGCTGCCCAGCATCCGGTACAATGCAGATTGCAGGCACTGGTGGGATCCATCAGGATCAGCCAGGGAATATTACACTGATGCTTGACACGCATCTCATTGATCTCTTTTTTGCCACAGAAGGCAGCCTCAAAGCCATAGTCCAGTGCAGACATTTTGATGACGTGGGGATCTACTTCATTTAAGATGCGGTTCACATACTGCATCCATTTGCTGTCCGGTTCCCGGATCATACGTCTCGCCGCATCGTAGCTTTCCTTCGAAAACGTATTTCCCATAAATTTTTCGGACAGATCCACCAGCTTTAAGAAAGCTTTTTCCCTGTCCTCTTCATCCTTGTTCACATACTTTAAAATTCCGTCGATCGCTGCACCGAAAGCAGCTCTCTCTACCTTGTGTTTTACGTCTGCCATATTATCTACCTCTCTTTCGTATTTTTACATAAATATCCCTGTTTCTAGCTGTAATAGCGGAACAGCACATCGATCCCTGCCAACAGGAAGATGATCGCACCACTGATCAGCACACGGCTTCTCCCGTGACATCCGATCCGGTATCCAGCATAGATACCGGTAACCACGGCTAACGCAGCCATGATTGCCAGCTGTATGATCTGTACGGTTACTCCGGTGTCTAAAAATCCCATGCCGATTCCCGACAGAAAAGAGTCCACACTGGTAAGCATGGCCCAGACACATAGCTGCTTCCAGGCAAATACATCCTCCCTGCGTTCTACCGGATCCCGCATCCGGGATGACCGTACGATCAGCCAGATCGCGATCAGGAAAAAAATAACAGCGGAGGCTGCCCGGAACAGTCTCTCTGTCCGCTGATAATTCATGGCTATATAGGGAATCTCCGAGATCAGGCTTCCTAATAGCATCGCTCCGCTCTGCCAGCCGGTGAACAACAGAGTCATTTTCAGGATCTGTTTTTTATCCAGTTTAGAAAGCATTGCACCTTTATATAATGCATAGGTAAGAACATCCAGGGAAAGTCCTACCGATACGATCAGTATTTCATACCACGCCATCCATATATCTCCTTTCTGCGATTATGATATGCTATTTCCGGACATATAGTAAGATACAACCCCGGCACAGAGTTTTTCCTGCTTTTACATTATTCCGATAAATGTAAATAATCCGCGACATTTTGCGGAAAGTGTCGTTTTGGGTTGAGAAACGGTAATTTTTTGTTTATAATATTTCTATCTTGGTTCTTTTTATGGAAAAAGGAGTCATGTGATGAAGACAAAGGAATTATTGGCAGACAGCTTTCGGACACTTGTGCTTACCGTGCCTTTTCAGAAGATATCCATCAAAATGATCACGGATGGTGCTCATGTGATCCGCCCGACTTTCTATAATTATTTTCAGGATAAATACGAAGTGATCGAGTTCTTGTTCGACCGGGATATCGGCAGCAAGGTCGAAGTCATGATTGAAAATGACATGGAACAGGAAGCTATTAAACTGATGTTTATCTGCTTTGAGAAAAATAAGGAATATTACCGCAGACTTTTTGAGATCACAGGTCAGAACAGCTTCGGAGAATTTTTTGCCCATTACTGTGAAAAGACTTTTTTCTGTATTCTCTCCAGACATCCCATGAAGAAAATGCCCTGCGATCTGATCACTCCGCAGTCGCTGGCGCATTATAATGCCCTATTACTGATCGAGATCCTGAAGCTTTGGCTCTCTTCTCCCAAGAATGTGCCTGCGGAGAAGATTTTCGAAGCTTATCAGTACATAATGCGGACTCCGATCCTGGACATGATCCAGTATCCGGAGATATAAAAAAGACAGGTCTTAATGACCTGCCTTTTTTATATCTTATCGATTATAGTCTTGTAATTACAAAGATATCATAAATTGCCTTGATCGCGGTTTCGAAATCATCATTTGCCACACCGATGATGATGTTCAGCTCAGAGGATCCCTGGTCGATCATCTTGACATTGATATTTTTGTGTGCCAGTGCGGAGAAGATTCTGCCTGCTGTACCGCGGGTGGACTTCATGCCACGGCCTACCACGGCGATCAGCGCCAGATCCGATTCAATGTCTATCATATCGGGATTTGCCAGTCTGTGGATGCCTGCCACTACTTTCTGCTCCTTGTGCATGAATTCGTCCTGATGTACGAATACGGTCATGGTATCAATACCGGAGGGAACATGCTCAAAGGAGATTCCGTTCTCCTCAAACGCCTGCAGTACCTTTCTGCCGAAACCGATCTCGGAGTTCATCATATCTTTTTCAATATTCACAGAGCAGAAGCCTTTTTTACCGGCGATACCGGTGATGACATATTTGGACTTCTGGCAGGTGCTTCCCACGATCCAGGTACCGTTGTCTTCCGGCGCATTGGTATTGCGGATATTGATGGGAATACCCTCCTGGCGTACCGGGAAAATGGCATCCTCATGCAGTACGGTAGCTCCCATATATGCCAGCTCGCGAAGTTCGCGGTAGGTGATGGTCTCAATAGCCTCGGGATGATCGATGATTCTGGGATCTGCGATCAGGAAACCGGACACATCCGTCCAATTCTCATAGACATCCGCTTTGGCAGCCTTAGCCACAATAGAACCGGTAATATCGGATCCGCCTCTGGAGAAGGTCTTTACCGCTCCGTCAGGCATCGAACCGTAGAATCCGGGAACTACCGCTTCCTTGCTCTCTGCCAGTCTGGCACGAAGTACTTCGTTGGTCCTCGCTGCATCAAACTCACCGTTTTCATCGAAGAAAATTACGGTTGCCGCATCAATGAAATCATAGCCTAAGTAATTTGCCATGATGATACCGTTCAGATATTCGCCACGGGAAGCTGCATAATTGTTTCCGGATTTTGCCTTGAAATTCTTCTCAATGATCTTAAACTCTTCACTAAGATCCAGATCCAGCTGTAAACCATCTATAATCTCCTGGTAACGCGCCTTAATGGCATCCAGCTCTGCTTTGAAGCTCTTGCCCTGATCTGCCAGATCATAGCAGGCATACAGCATATCCGTCACCTTGGTATCATTGGAAAATCTTTTTCCCGGCGCGGAAGGTACCACATATTTCCTCTCCTTATCCGCACGGATGATATTTCCTACCTTTTTGAACTGCTCTGCACTTGCCAGAGAGCTTCCACCGAATTTCACTACTTTTGACATAACATTTTCTCCTCAAATATATATATTTAGTACTCTTTATAATATTCTTGTTTTTTACACCAGGCGGATCCTGCCAAGCATCTGCTCACCCAGTGCTTCGTATTTTGCCAGGAACTCGCTCTCCTTCATGGGCTGTGTGAAGTATCCGAAGTCCTCCTTACGGTCTGCTAAATGCAACTCTCTGCCTCCGGGGAAAGCTGCCTCTACCGCGCCTTCCGCTCCGGCCTTTGCTCTGATAAAAAAGCTTCTTACGGACTCACGTGTATCTACCAGCTTTACTTCCTCTTTGTCCCAGAAGCACATGATCACCTTGCCCTGATGTCTTGCACAGTCGATGACATCCGATACCACTGCACTGGCGGTGGGAAGCTTGCCTGCGCCCCGTCCGTAGTACATGGAATCTCCCAGCATATTGCCGGTGACAAATACCGCATTGAACACTCCGTATACCATGGCCAGGGGATGGTCCTTGGGAAGCATGAACGGTGCCACCATAACTTCCGCTGTGTCATCGTCAATCGCACGGCTTCTGCCCAACAGCTTGATGGTATACTCTGCAGCATTGGCATATTCAAAATCCGCTGCGGTGATCTTCGTAATACCCTCAGTAGGGACTTTCTCGGAATCCACGTTTTTACCAAACATCAGAGAAGACAGAATCGCGATCTTACGGCAGGCATCATGACCTTCCACATCTGCTTCCGGATTGCGCTCCGCATAGCCTTTGTCCTGTGCTTCCTTCAGAACGGTATCGAAATCCGCGCCTTCTTTTTCCATTTTGCTCAGGATATAGTTCGTGGTACCGTTTAAGATACCATTGACAGCCTCGATCTTCTCTGCGGTCAGGGAGTAGTTCAGCGGACGGATAATGGGAATACCGCCGCCCACACTTGCCTCGAATAAGTAGTTGCAGTTATGCTCTCTGGCGATCTGCAACAGTTCGGGACCATGCTTTGCTACCAGCTCCTTGTTGGAGGTGCAGACACTCTTACCCAGTTCCAGTGCCTGCTTCGTGAACTGGTAAGCAGCTCCGACACCACCCATGGTCTCACAGATGATGGTTACGCTGTCATCCTGTAAGATCGTATTGAAATCATGAATGACCTTATTCTCATAAGGGTCTCCGGGGAAATCTCTCAGATCCAGAATGTATTTCACTTCCAGTTCCTGTGCGGACTTTTTATTTACCATGTCCTTATTTTTCTCGATAACTTCTACCACACCGCTACCGACGGTGCCGTAGCCCAATACCGCAACATTGATCATAATATTCTCCTCACTTTTATCTTTTTCGTTCCGACATTATTCTTTTGCCAGTATTTTCACATGATGCACACTGGTCTGCCCCTCCAGCTGTTCGATCATCCGGGAGATATCTCCCGTAGTCTGCAGTACCTGTATACTCAGTGTCAGAGATGCGATTCCGTTGATGGGAATACTCTGATGGATCGTCAGGATATTCGCACGGTACTCTGCGATGATCTTCAGCACATCCGACAGAATTCCCGGTTCGTCATCCATCTGGAAAGTCAACGTGATGGTCGTTCCCTGAGAATTGTCATGGAACGGAAAGATATCATCCTTGTACTTATAAAAAGAACTGCGGCTGATGCCAACTGCATCAACCGCTTCCTGTATGGTCAGAACCTTCTCTGACTCAAGAAGCCGCTTTGCTTCCACTACCTTTAACAGCACCTCGGGGATCGCCTTCTGCTTCACCACGAAATACTTGGTCGCTTCTCCCATATGTTATCCTCTCTGCAGTTCGTATCTGTAGTACGGACACTTGTTTTTCACTGAGGGATATTCTAGCACAGTAAAGTATGAAAGGCAACCCCCATTTTTATCTTTTTCAGGCCTTTTTAATACATTTCTGAGTATAAGAAAAGAGCCTTTCGGCTCTTTTCTTATACTCCTCCAAGCTTTAGATCAAAGGATATTTGTCTGTTAATTTCTGAATGATGGCTCTGGCTGCAGGAACCTGCTCTTCGCCGCCCTTGATGACCAGGGCAATAGCTTCTGCCACCTGATCCATGTCCTCGGTGTTCAGACCTCTGGAAGTAACCGCGGGGGTTCCCAGGCGGATACCGCTGGTCACAAACGGAGACTGGGGATCGTTGGGGATGGTATTCTTGTTAGCAGTGATATGCGCTGCATCCAACAGCTTCTCCACTGCCTTACCGGTCAGACCGTAAGGAGTCAGATCCACTAACATTAAATGATTATCGGTGCCGCCGGATACGATCTTGATATCACGGCTCATCAGACCCTTGCACAGTGCCTGGGCATTGTCAATGATATTCTGCTGATATACTTTAAAGTCATCACTTAATGCTTCCTCAAAGCAGACTGCCTTGGCAGCGATCACATGCATCAGCGGGCCGCCCTGGGTGCCGGGGAAGATGGCCTTGTTAAAGTTGAACTTTTCATTTGCTTCCTTGTTACACAGGATCATACCGCCTCTGGGTCCGCGCAGGGTCTTGTGTGTGGTGGTGGTTACTACATCTGCATAAGGAATAGGGCTCGGATGAAGACCTGCTGCCACCAGTCCTGCGATATGTGCCATATCCACCATCAGTACGGCACCCACTTCGTCTGCCACTTCACGGAATTTCTTGAAATCAATGGTTCTGGCATACGCAGAAGCACCGGCAATGATCATCTTAGGCTTGCATTCCAGTGCCAGTTCTCTCATTCTGTCGTAATCTAAGAATCCGTTGTCATCCACACCGTAAGGTACTACATGGAAATATTTACCGGACATATTTACCGGTGAACCATGGGTCAGATGTCCGCCGTGATCCAGGTTCATGCCCATGATCGTATCACCCGGTTTCAGTACGGCAAACTGCACTGCCATATTCGCCTGTGCTCCGGAATGGGGCTGTACATTAGCATAATCACAGCCGAACAGCTTCTTGGCACGCTCGATTGCCAGATTTTCGATGACATCCACGCACTCACATCCGCCGTAATATCTCTTGCCGGGATAACCTTCCGCATATTTATTGGTCAAGGGACTGCCCATAGCCGCCATGACTGCCTTGCTTACCCAGTTCTCGGAAGCGATCAGTTCAATATGACTGTTCTGACGATTCTCCTCGTCGATAATGGCCTGTGCCACCTCGGGATCAACTTTTTTTACTTCATCCAATGAATACATGCCTCATTCCTCCTTATGTTACGTTAATTCGCTAAACTTATGGTTTAGTATAGCATAGAACTTTTTAATTGCAAAGATGGAAAATGAACAATGTTGGCAGAAGCCCCTGAGTGTGTTAGAATAAACTTTAGTTACATTCTTACGAAAGATGAGGTATCCTCATGTATCATATTATTATCAATCCAGCCTCCCGCTCCGGCAGAGGTGCGAAGATCTGGTCTGAACAGATCGAACCTGCTCTGAAAAAAAGCGATGCCGTATATCAGACCTATTTTTCCAAAAAAGCCGGAGAAGTAAAGCATCTGGCTGCACAGATCACCGCAGAATATAAAGACGATCCTGATTTAAAGCTCATTGTCCTGGGTGGAGATGGCACGGTGAACGAAGCCCTGCAGGGAATCGCTGATCCCTCCAAAGTAATCCTGGGTTACATTCCCACCGGCTCCAGCAACGATCTGGCCAGGGATCTCGGCATCCCCAAAGAGCCGAAAGCAGCCCTGGATCTGATCCTTCGGAATGTTGCTCCCAGAGTCATGGACTTAGGAAGACTTACTTATCTCGATAAGGATCAGCCGGAAGAATCCCGGCTGTTCGCTGTCAGCTGTGGAATCGGCTTTGACGCAGCTGTCTGTGCAGAAGCCATGCATTCCCCCATCAAGGATACCATGAACCGGATCGGTCTTGGCAAGCTGACGTATTTAGGAATCGCCTTAAAGCAGCTGATCACCGCACGCAAGGTCTCCTGTACCCTGACCACCGAAAACGCAGTAAACGGAAAGCAGACCGCATTTCAGCTCCCCCGCTTTTTGTTTGTAACCTGTATGAGTCATCGCTATGAAGGCGGCGGATTCATGTTCTGTCCTCCCGCCACGGATAATGACGGCATATTGGATCTGTGCTGCGTCGGCAATATTTCCAAAGTACTGGTCCTGCTGGCTCTTCCCACCGCTTTTTTCGGTAAACACTATTTCGTAAAGGGGATCGATGCTTACACAACCACACAGATGTCTATCACTGCCTCCGCTCCCCTATGGGTACATACGGACGGCGAAGTAACCAGGAAAAGCTGTGGATTCCGGGTGGAATGTCTTCCCGGCGCCATTCGCATGATCACTCCCGAAGTGAAATAAACACACTCTAAAGATTTTCTTAAGAATGCTTAAGTATTCCAAAAAGAACTTGATTTTTTTCTTCTTGTGATTATACTAAAATTAATTTTGAAGCATAGGTTTGGTAGAGAAATGAGGTTTTTATGGAAAAGCTTAAGATCTTCTATTTAAAATATAAACATGCCGTTCCACTTATTATATATGCCATTATTTATATGACATGGTTCGCCTGGCTGGAGAAGAACACCACCGGACACTACCGGATCATACATATGGCGGCGGATGATTACATCCCTTTCTGTGAGGTGTTCGTCATTCCTTACTTTTTATGGTTTGCCTATGTATCGGCAGTGGTCATCTACTTTTTCTTCAAAAATAAAGAGGATTACTACCGCACCTGTATTTTCCTTTTTACAGGCATGACGATCTTCCTGATCGTATCCACTCTGTGGCCCAACGGACAGCACCTTCGTCCCGCAGTAATGCCCAGAGACAATATCTTCACCCGCATGGTAGCCGCTCTGTACCGGACAGACACACCTACCAACCTATGGCCCAGCATTCATGTATATAATTCCCTGGGTGCACATTTTGCGATCATCCGCAGTAAATGCTTCGAGAAGAAAAAGGGCATCCGCATCGGATCCCTGATTTTGGCTTCTTCGATCATCATGGCGACCATGTTCATCAAACAGCACTCCGTCTTCGATGTGCTCACCGCTTTCGTTATGGCGGCTGTGATGTACACCCTGGTATATCGTTATGACCTGCTGATCGCAGTCAGAGAGTTCCGCAACAAGAGAAAAGCAAAACCACAGATTGGTTAGATAACAAAAATGCAACGGCGTTTTCACCGTTGCATTTTTTTATGAGTCACACCAGGTATGCTCACCACCGTGGTCTGAATGATCACAGTACTTCTTCACTTTTCTGCAGTGCCGATGCAATGACTGCATCCATATCATAATAACGGTATTCCGCCAGTCTTCCTCCGAAGATCACATTCTGCTCGGCATCTGCCAGCTTCTTATACTCTGCATACAGAGCACCGTTTTTCTCATCATTTACCGGATAATAAGGTTCATCTCCCGGTTTCCACTCGGAGCTGTACTCTCTGCTGATGACCGTCTTCGGGAGATCCAGTCCCTGTTCGTCCTTGCCGAACTCGAACCATTTATGTTCAATGATCCGGGTCCAGGGAGTCTCACGGTCTGTGTAGTTCACTGCCGCATTGCCCTGGAAGTTCGGAATATCCAGCACCTCTGTCTCGAATCTTACAGATCGATATTCCAATGCTCCCAGTGAATATCCGAAATACGCATCGATGGGACCGGTATAGACGACTGTTTCCGCCAGTCTGTCCAGTTCCTCCTTCTGCTCCAGATAATCTGTATCCAGACGTACTTCTATACCTTCTAACAAATGCTCCACCAGCTGCGTGTAACCGCCGATGGGAATGCCCTGATACAGAGCGTTGAAGTAATTATTATCAAAGGTCAGTCGAACCGGAAGTCGCTTGATGATAAATGCCGGAAGATCCTTACAATCACGTCCCCACTGCTTCTCTGTATAACCCTTGATCAGCTTTTCAAAAATGTCTCTTCCCACCAGGGAAATTGCCTGCTCTTCTAAGTTCTTCGGCTCCGTGATACATGCTTCTTTTTTCTGTTCTTCGATCTTCGCCGCTGCTTCCTCAGGCGTTACCACACCCCACATTTTATTAAACGTATACATGTTAAAGGGCAGGGAATACAGTTCTCCACGATAGTTTGCCACCGGGGAATTGGTGAACCGGTTGAACTCTGCGAATCTCGTAATATACTTCCACACCTTCGTATCATTGGTATGAAAAATATGCGCACCGTATTTGTGGACATGGATCCCTTCCACTTTTTCCGTGTAAATATTACCCGCCACATTGGGACGCTTGTCGATCACCAGAACCTTTTTCCCTCTGTCAGCCGCTTCTCTCGCGAACACCGCTCCGTACAGGCCGGAACCGACGACCAGATAATCGTATTTCATAGCTTCTATATGTTTCCTTTCCCACAGACACATTTAGACACATTTCTGTACTAATATGATTCCCGTTTTGCGTTACTGCTGCGTAGCAGTCTTCTGTCCAAAGACACGCTTCAGTACAAGCAGTGTCGCCAGTGTCAGCAGAATACCGATCACCAGACAGATCACCACATTCTGTACAAATCCGGCAATAATATAGGTCACAAAAGAGATTGCTGCCACAGTCAGTACGTAAGGTACCTGAGTGGACACATGGTTGATATGATTACACTGTGCTCCTGCAGAAGCCATGATCGTGGTATCGGAGATGGGAGAACAATGGTCACCCATAACAGCGCCTGCCAGACATGCAGACACACCGATGATGATCAGATGCTCGGCTCCGGGTACGATGGCTCCGGTAGCAGGATCGGTAAATACGCCGGTTACAATAGGGATCAGGATACCGAAGGTTCCCCAGCTGGTACCGGAAGCAAAAGCTAAGAAGCACGCTACCAGGAAGATGATCGCGGGAAGCATATTGGTCAGTCCCGTAGATGCGCCCTGCATCAGACCTGCCACATAAACATCCGCACCTAACAGTCCGGTCATGGTCTTCAGGGTAACGGCAAAGGTCAAGATCAGCATGGCAGGTACCATAGCGATAAAGCCCTGGGTCAGACAATTCATGGCCTCCTTAAAGGATACCAGTCTTCTACACATATAATATACGATAGCAAACAGCAACGCGATCAGAGATCCCCAGGGAAGTCCTACAGAAGCATCGGTAGCACTGAAGGCATCGATGAATCCCACACCTTCGAAAAATCCGCCGACATAGATCATACCAACGATACAGCAGATGATTAGTACGATCACAGGGATCAACAGATCATATACTTTTCCTCTCTCAGAACCCTTCGGTGCATTGTCCGCATTGGTCACGCGTTCTCCCTCAGTGAACAGGTCACCCTTTTCTCTGGCATTACGCTCATGCTTAGCCATAGGACCGTAATCGAATCCCATCAGTGCCATTCCGACGACAAATACAATGGTTAACAGCGAATAATAGTTATAGGGGATCGCTCTTACGAACAGTTCGATACCGGAATACACACCCTCGTCCACCATGCCTGATACTGCTGCTGCCCAGGAAGAGATCGGTGCGATCATACAGATGGGTGCTGCCGTGGCATCAATGATATATGCAAGCTTTGCACGGGAGATCTTGTGTCCATCTGTGACCGGCATCATAACGGATCCTACGGTCAGACAGTTGAAATAGTCATCCACGAAGATCAGAACACCTAATAAAAAGGTGGCAAGCAGTGCTCCCGCTCTGGTCTTTACATGCTTTTTCGCCCATTCACCGAAGGCCGCAGAGCCTCCTGCCTTATTCATCAATGCCACCATGGTTCCCAGCAGGATCAGGAACATGAAGATACCGATGTTCCATGCATCCGCAACGGAATTGATGAATCCTTCGTTGATCACTGTGTCCAGCGTCGCGATGGGTGAAAATCCGGTATAGATCAGCGCTCCCGTGACGATACCGATAAACAGTGATGAATATACTTCCTTTGTGATCAGTGCCAGTACAATTGCTACCACCGGCGGTAGTAATGCCCAAATTGTTCCGTACATAATTTTGCCCTCTCTCGTAGTTTTTTCGCAGTTTCTGCAATTATTTCACTATCTCTAACTTTATGGCAAACCTTTTGTCCTGTCAATAAAATTTTGCAAATTAACGCATTAACACGATAGCTTATTTATCATTTTTACTCTTTTTCGCTTTAAATCGCTAAATTTTCTTGCATCTGCGGGGATTCTGTTCTATAATAGGCAAAGAAATTTAGCAGAAAGGACGTGCCCAGCGCACGATGGAATACTATGAGTTTCGAATTCATCAAAAAACTTCCCACTCCTGCGGAAATACGTAAGGAGCTGCCTCTTCCGGCAGAATTAGTCAAGATCAAAGAAGAAAGAGACGCCGAGATCCGAGATGTCCTCACCGGTAAGAGTAATAAATTTCTGGTGATCATCGGACCCTGCTCTGCTGACAATGAGGATTCCGTTTGCGATTATGTAAACCGCCTTGCAAGAGTTAACGAACAGGTGAAGGATAAGCTGATCCTGATCCCCAGAATCTACACCAACAAACCCCGCACTACCGGTGAAGGCTACAAAGGTATCACTAGCCAGCCCGATCCCGAGAAGAAGCCTGATTTTCTGGCAGGACTGATGGCCATGCGTAAAATGCACATCCGTGCGATCCAGGAGACAGGGCTGACTGCGGCAGATGAAATGTTATACCCTGAGAACTGGGGTTATGTATCCGACATCCTCTCCTATGTGGCAATCGGCGCCCGTTCCGTAGAGGATCAGCAGCACCGTCTGACCGTCAGCGGTTTTGATGTAGCGGCAGGTATGAAGAATCCAACCAGCGGAGATTTCTCTGTAATGCTGAATTCCGTATATGCAGCACAGCATCCCCATTCCTTTATTTATACCGGCTGGGAAGTAAATACCCATGGAAATGATCTGGCTCACACCGTGTTACGTGGTGCTACCAACAAGCATGGTGCCAACATTCCCAACTACCATTATGAAGATCTGATCCGTCTGTGGGATATGTATGAAAAAATGGATCTGAAGAATCCTGCCTGCGTGATCGATGCGAACCATTCCAACTCCAACAAGCAGTTCAAAGAACAGATCCGAATCACCAAAGAAGTCATGCACAGCCGCAAGCTGAGTTCCGATCTCCATCAGCTGGTCAAGGGCGTTATGATCGAGAGTTATATCGAAGAAGGTAACCAGAAGGTGGGTGCCGGCTGTTACGGTAAGTCCATCACAGATCCCTGCCTGGGTTGGGACGATACAGAGCGTCTGATCTACGATATCGCAGAGTACGAATAAGACGAACCCTTTTTTAAAAAAATTGCAGGAAGCCTTTGAATAACACAGGATTCACAAACGCTTCCAACACACATCCGAGAACCAGTACTCCCAAAATGAGCACCGGTTTTCCCAGTTTACCGGGCAGGGACTTTTTTCCCTGCCCGGTGATATTATGATAAAAATAAATACTTCTGTAAATATCCTCGCACCACTGAAGCAGCATCACCATTGCAGGTACATAACACAGATAGTGAGGAAAAATTCCAACAATACATAATAAAATCCCCTTGATTCCATAACGGCAGGTCGCAGTACCTAAGAATAATCCAAGGGAAAAGCCATATTTTACTGTCATCCCACCACAGAATAACAACCCCAGGTACGTCGTGGCCATGAGAACCAGTGCGATGAAATCTTTGCCTCTTTTACACAGGACGTACCAGAAGAGAACCTTGTTGTCCACGGCCATGTATTTCATATGATACAAAGTATCCTCATCCAGCATTCCCATATTCTTCAGGAAAGTGCCTTTTCCCCAATATACGATCAGAAACCCCACTGCGAATCCGATCACAAACAGAAAACGAAGCGGCAGCTTTCCCACCGGTACGATAGACTTATCCCATTTCATGAAAATTCCCATTTCTACGCCACGCAATGTTATGTTAATATATGCGGACAACACAGGGAATCATTCCTGAACCGTAACAACTAAAAAGCAATCCGCCACACAGATTCTATCCATGGAGCGGATTGCCTACCTCAACGTAATGACTATTTACTTAAGTATTTCGATGCATATGTCAGAATGCCGCAAATCGTCTTGGCATCCTGAATCTTACAGTCATAGATCATTTGTTTTAATTCCTCTACGGAATATGCCTCTACATTGATAAATTCATCTTCATCCAGATGCTGGCTCCCTCTTTCTTTCAGGTCTAACGCCAGATAGATGTCGATTTTCTCATTACAGAAAGCTACTGTGGTATAGATGGAAGTCAGCAGTTCCACATGATCGGTATGATAGCCGGTCTCTTCCTGCAATTCCCGCATGGCTGCCTGATCCGTAGGTTCTTCTCTACCATTCAGTCCGCCGGCCGGAATCTCCAGAGTCTCCCGCTCCAGCGCATTACGATACTGTCGCACCATGAGAAGTTTACCGTCTTCTCTTACTGCAACCACGGCTGCTGCGCCTTTATGATCGATCAGATCCCATTTTGCAATGTTACCGTTGGGAATCTGCATGGTGTCCTGATAATAATCAATGATCGCACCTTTTGCCACCAGTTCCCGTTTGATACGCCTGAATTCTTCCATGACCCGTTATTCCTTCTTTTATTTATCCTCGAATCTGTTATTTGTTCTCCAGTAATTTGTCCACACTTACCATCTTGACACACAGTACGAACAGATCCGTTGCCATTGCCATCTCTTCCGGTGTCGGGAAGGAAGGTGCGATACGGATATTGGAATCTTTGGGATCCTTCTTATAAGGGAAAGTAGCGCCTGCCCCCGTCAAAGTCACACCTGCTTCCTTACATTTTGCCACAATAGCCTTGGCACAACCATCCATCGCATCAAAGGAGATAAAATATCCACCGTTGGGTTTTGTCCAACTGCCGATACCAAGTCCACCCAGTTCCTCATCCAAAACCTTCAATACTGCCTCAAATTTTGGACGCATGATTGCCGCATGCTTCTTCATATGTTCACGAATACCGTTAATATCCTTAAAATAGCGTACATGACGTAACTGATTGATCTTATCGTATCCAATCGTCTGAATTGTCATGGACTTTCTCATATCATCCAGATTGGCCTTAGAAGATGCGATAGCCGCAATACCGGAACCTGCAAAGCTTACCTTAGAGGTAGAGCAGAACTCGAATACCATATCCGGATGTCCTGCCTTCTCACATTCGGAGAGAATCTCTAACAGCTGATCCTGTCTGTCATCATATAAATGATGAATTGCATAAGCATTATCCCAAAAAATACGGAAATCCGGTGCCGCCGGCGTAAGCGCTGCGAAGCGTCTTACGGTCTCATCGGAATAAGAATATCCCTGAGGATTGGAGTACTTCGGTACGCACCAAATGCCTTTGATGGCGGGATCTTCGCTGACCAGCTTCTCTACCAGGTCCATATCCGGTCCTTCGGGAGTCATGGGTACATTGATCATTTCAATTCCGAAATGCTCTGTAATTCCAAAATGTCTGTCATATCCGGGAACAGGGCACAAAAACTTTACATGATCCAGTTTACACCAGGGGGTATTTCCCAAAATGCCATGGGTCATGGCACGGGATACCGTATCATACATGATGGTCAGACTGGCATTACCGCATACGATCACGTTCTCTGGTTTTACCTCCAGAATATCCGCCATCAGCTTCTTTGCCTCAGGAATGCCATCCAAACCTCCGTAGTTTCTCACATCCATTCCATCCTCAGCCTTCATAGCGCTCTGAGAATTCACAACATCCAGAAAATCCATTGTCATATCCAGCTGATTGACTGCAGGTTTTCCTCTGGACATATCCAGTTTCAGGCCTTTGCCTTTTGCATCTTCATATGCAGCGTTAAGCTCTGCCTTCAGTGTTAAAAGTTCTTCCTTGGTTAATTCCTGATATGCTTTCATTTCTTACCATACCTTTCTCGTCTTTCCTCGTTGGGAATACGCCTTCTTCTGTGGATGTTGGATAATCGTATACAATCATACACTCCGAATATCATACTATAAGATGACATATAACACAATAGGTAACTTTCACTTTTTTACACCCGTTTATCCATAAATTTTCATTAAAACAGCCGTTGTATGTCTCCATACAACGGCTACCTCTTACATCTTATGAAATTGTCATTTCTGACTGGTCAGTTATTTGGCGTAATCAATTACGCGGCTCTCACGGATCACATTCACCTTGATCTGTCCGGGATATTCCAATTCAGCTTCAATCTGCTTGGAAATATCTCTTGCCAACAGTACCATATCGGCATCTGAAATCTGTTCGGGCACTACCATAACACGAACTTCACGACCTGCCTGAATAGCAAAAGATTTATCTACACCTTTGAAATTGTTTGTGATATCTTCTAACTGTCTTAATCTGCTAGTATAGGTTTCCAGTGTTTCCCTTCTAGCTCCCGGTCTTGCAGCGGATATTGTATCAGCAGCTTGTACAATACATGCAATCAGGGAAGTAGGCTCTACATCGCCATGGTGAGATTCCACTGCGTTGATAACAGTAGCATTCTCTTTGTATTTCCGACACAATTCAGCACCCAGCTGAATATGAGAACCTTCCATTTCGTGGTCGACTGCTTTACCGATATCATGCAGCAGTCCGGCTCTCTTGGCAAGTCTCACATCCAATCCCAGTTCTGCAGCCAGCAGTCCGGACAGCTGTGCTACTTCAATAGAATGCTTTAATGCATTCTGACCATAGCTGGTACGGAATTTCATCTTACCGAGTAATCTTACCAGTTCGGGATGAATGCCATGTACGCCAACCTCGAGAGTTGCGGCTTCTCCCTCTTCCTTGATCATTACTTCGACTTCTTTCTGCGCCTTCTCTACCATCTCTTCGATTCTGGCCGGATGAATACGTCCGTCCACGATCAGCTTCTCCAGCGCGATTCTCGCTACCTCACGACGAATCGGATCAAATCCGGACAAAATTACTGCTTCCGGTGTATCATCAATGATCAGGTCTACACCTGTCATGGTCTCAAGTGTGCGGATATTACGTCCCTCACGTCCGATGATACGTCCCTTCATCTCATCATTCGGTAACTGTACAACGGAAATTGTAGTCTCAGAGACATGATCTGCTGCGCATCTCTGTATTGCGTTAACCACATATTCCTTTGCTTTCTTGTCTGCTTCTTCTTTGGCCCGACTCTCCATTTCCTTGATCATCACGGCCGATTCATGCTTCACTTCATCTTCAACAATTTTCAATAAGTAGTCTTTTGCTTGTTCAGAGGTTAATCCGGAAATTCGTTCCAGTTCCTGCACACGCTGCTCATTCAGCTTGGAGACTTCTTCCTTCATTCTGCCTAGGGTTTCTTCTCTGGCTGCCAAACTTGCCTCGCGCTTCTCGATGGCATCTGCTTTCTTATCGATGTTCTCTTCCTTCTGCTGAACTCTGCGCTCATACCGCTGAGCTTCCGCTCTGCGCTCCTTGATCTCTTTGTCCAGTTCATTCTTGGTACGAATGGACTCTTCTTTGACTTCCAGGAGTGATTCACGCTTTTTGTTCTCTGCAGTCTTCAGGGCTTCATCAATAATCTCTCTTGCCTTCTCCTCTGCGTTGCCGATGGTTCCCTCCGCATTCTTCTTCAGACGGGTGGTGGTAACCTTTGCTGTGATCAGCACTGCAGCTATAATGGCAATAACAGAAACCACTAATACTATTACAATATTAGTGTCCACTACAGGAGCACCTCCTTATGAAATTTTCATTGTACATTTTGCTCTGATAATACAAATTATCGTTCAAAATAGAATGCAATTTATGTACATTCTAACAAGCAATTCACAACAGTATTAGTGTAAACTGAAAATACTCCTCTGTCAAGTACAAGTCGCAATTACTCCAAAAATAGTTCCTATATTAATACAATCTTTGTGCATTATTTCTTGCTTTTCCTGCACTATACAGTATCCTAAAACTCGTCACTGTGCATGCCTCCGATTGCCTTGCGAATGGCTTCCTGTGAGAATCCCTTTCTTGCCAGAAATGCGTATATTTTCTGTCGTTCTTTCCAGTCTGTTTCTTCCGCTGCATCATAATGTTTCTTACGAAGCAATTCCCGGATCATACTCTGTTCATCCTGTTCCCCGCCATTCTCCCTCCAATTCTGCCAGGCTTCCTCTATCGTGGCAGAGGAAATCCCCTTGCCCTGGAGATCCTGTTCAATGCGTCTTCTGCTGCGGCTGTTCTCATGATAGGTAATATAATCCACTGCATACCGAAGATCATCTATATAATGAAAGCCTGCCACATATTCTATTGCCTGCTCTATGATCTCCGGCGGATAATATCCCTGCTGTAATTTTGTCCGTAATTGTGAGGTCGTATATTCCCGCCCCTGAAGCAGATTCATAGCCCTCAGTTTTGCACGTTTAGGCAGTACCTCCTGCATAATGGTCCGGTAATCCTCCGGTCGGAGTTCTTCACTCTCTTTTATATGGTAGAGACGCAATTCGCCTTTGTATAAAACAAAGGCGAATTCCTGATCAATATATACCTTACTTCTCGATTTGGAAAGTTCCGTAACCTGTGTTACCAGCATGGATCTACTCTTCCTTCTCCGCTGTAGCAGATACATCTGCCTTCAGTCCGTAATGTTCTCTGACCTTCTCTGCAATCTCATCACAGACAGCCGGATTATCTTTCAAATACTGTTTTGCATTCTCTCTGCCCTGTCCGATCTTATTGCCCTCGTAGGCATACCATGCACCGGACTTGGCAACTACATCACAGCTGGCCGCCAGATCCAGGATATCTCCTACCATAGAAATACCTTCTCCGAACATAATATCAAACTCTGCTTCCTTAAAAGGAGGCGCAATCTTATTTTTCACTACTTTGACACGGGTACGGTTACCAATGACCTCTCCGCCCTGCTTCAATGCCTCAATTCTCCTGACATCCAGTCGTACAGAAGAATAGAACTTCAGTGCCCGTCCACCGGTGGTGGTCTCAGGGTTACCGAACATGACACCTACCTTCTCACGAAGCTGGTTGATAAAAATAACAGTACAGTTGGATTTGCTGATCACAGCAGTCAGCTTACGCAGTGCCTGGGACATCAGTCGCGCCTGCAGACCCACATGGCTGTCTCCCATATCCCCGTCGATCTCCGCCTTCGGTACCAGTGCAGCTACGGAGTCCACTACAATGATATCAATAGCTCCGGAACGCACCATGGTCTCGGTGATCTCCAGTGCCTGCTCTCCGTTATCCGGCTGGGAAATGTACAGATTATCAATATCCACTCCGATATTCTTCGCATAGACGGGATCCAGGGCATGCTCTGCATCGATAAATCCGGCAATACCTCCCCTCTTCTGTACTTCAGCGATCATATGTAAAGTAACGGTCGTCTTACCACTGGATTCCGGTCCATAGATTTCAATGATTCTTCCCTTAGGAATACCACCCAGTCCCAATGCTATATCCAAACTTAAAGAACCGGTAGGAATGGTCTCCACGTTCATCTGTGCCGTGGGATCTCCCAGCTTCATTACCGCGCCCTTTCCATACTGCTTCTCGATCTGGCTCAGTGCCGCATCCAATGCTTTAAGCTTATCATCTTTTTCCATGTTTATCTCCTTTTTGTTCAAGGAACAAATGTTCTGCTTTTTATTTAGAATAAAACATTTGTTCGTGTTTGTCAATGTCTATTTTTATTATATCTATTTTATGTCCAATAAAACTCCCTTCAAGAGCACCCCCCCTATTTGCTAATTTGTCCCGATAATCGTCTGAAATTTTGGCGAATGCCTGAATTGCCGATAATCAGAGATAGAAAGACATGTCCGCGAATTGTTCCGCAACAAGATATAAAATGAATGTACCACACATCCCCACTTCCCGCAAGGATGCATGATACATTTTTTATGTTTTCAGCACTATTTACAATTTTGTACCCTTACGTTTTGAGGGTATCTCACAAATTATTTTTTTGTTACTTTTTACCAAATGTCACTTTACTAAAGTATTTCAAAATGCAGCTGCGCATGAGGATCAATGCTGCAGAGGTAGTCGCTTCTCTGATCTGGCTGCGGGTTCCGGAGAAATGATATTCTTTTACCGTAAGTTCTCCCTTAACACAGCATCCGATATACACCAGTCCTACCGGCTTCTCTTCGGTTCCTCCGTCCGGTCCGGCGATTCCCGTCACTGCCACTGCCACATCCGCTTTTAGCAAAAGAGCCGCCCCTTTCGCCATCTCTCCTGCTGTTTTGCTGCTGACAGCACCGTATTTATCCAGCGTGCTCTTACGCACTCCCAGGAATTTTCGCTTAGCCTTATTGGAATAAGTTACCAATCCCGCTTTATAACATTCCGACACACCGGGCACATTGATAATTCTCGCTGCGATCATGCCTCCGGTACAGGACTCTGCAGTAGTCACGGTCAGATCATTGGCAAGCAACAGATCCGCCACTGCCATCTCCAGAGTGGTCTCCTCTCTGGTACTGTAGATATCCCCTCCGAAACGGGATTTTAATTCTTTTACTATTGGTTTGATCGTCTTTCCGGCTGCCTTGGCATTTTCTCCGGAAGCAGTCACCCGGATATGTACTTCTCCGGTCTTAGCGTAGGTGGCTATGGTAGGATTTGTCTGTCCGTCGATCAAATCCTTCAGCGTATCCTCCACCTGGCTCTCCGGCACACCGCACAGCTTTACCATCCGGGAGCAGATCACCCCGGGAGTCAATGCGTCCAGATAAGGAAGTACCTGCTGATCAAACATGGGGATCAACTCCGCAGGAGGTCCCGGCAGCAATACGATCCTGTTCTTCTCCGTTTCCAAAATGATCCCCGGTGCCGTTCCGTTATCATTGTCCAGTACTTTTGCACCTTCGGGCACCATGGCCTGTTTCCAGTTATTCTCCGTAGGCTGAATATCTCTCACTGCGAAAAATTCTGCGATCCGTTCCATGCTGTGGTCATCCACTGACAGTTTTTTCCCACAGACCTTTGCCACGGTTTCCTTGGTCAGATCATCCTCCGTGGGTCCCAGTCCGCCGGATAACAGAATTACATCCGAACGCTCCATGGCACATTTTAACACGCCCGCAAGTCTCTCCGCATTATCTCCCACCACCGTCTGGTAATAGCAGTCCAGTCCGGAAGCAGCAAGCTTTTCCGCCAGATATGCTGCATTCGTATTCACAATATTGCCCAGTAAAATTTCGGTTCCTACACAGATGATCTCTGCTGTCATTGATTTACCGCCTTTCGCTAACATTATCCTTGTCATAGAGTTATCCACAGACAGTATACTACACTTCCAAAGCAGAGAAAAGGAAATCTTTTACTCCAGTGTAAATTCAGCCAGATCTAAACTGCCTTCCCCACGGAACCGGAAATACAAAGGATACACTCCGGCCCTGACCTGTACCGGAATCGTAATCGTCTCCCAGTCCTCAGCAGCAATGTCGCAGATGCAGCTTCCTACTGCAATTTTTTCGGGATCCTGCATCCTTCCTCCTTCCTCATGGCAGGTGACATACAAGGTTCCTTTCATCCTCCCCCGCAATGTCAGCCGGATATTTGATAACTCCTTTCCTTGAAAATAACGGTATCCCACAATACAACCGTCGCTTATTCCCCGAATGTACTGTCCCGGCAGGCTCTCTCTGTCCTCCCCATCCTGTGTGATGCATGCGGTTCTATCATCTATTGGTACTGTCTTTTCATAATATAATACACAGGCAATGTACGCCGGATAAGTCCCCTCTCCTATAAGCCATCCGTTGTTCAGCCCACAGCTGGTAGACTCCACCTGGGCGATCAGCCCCTGTGCATCAATGTTTATCTGTTCCGCTACGCCCTGTCTGCAGAAAGAACTATTGTTTGTATGCCTATGGTCAAAAATATAGTACCTGCCGTTAAGCTCCACCAGTCCTCCATGGGTATTTCCCATGGGATAGCAAGGTTCCTCCTCGGAATAGCCATTCATTCCCACATCCGAAGTGGAATGGATCCGGCCGCCGAACCGAAAATCTTTGTCTGGTCTGTCACTGATAAAATAATACAATCCCGTATTTCTTGCGGAGTAGACAAGATAATAGCGTCCATTTATCTTTCGCATGGACGGTGCTTCGAAATAGACTGCCCCCGCTGCAGCGGAGGATTCTCTGGAAATGGTCAAAATTGGGCCTCTCCGTACCGTCAGCATGTCCTGTTCCAGTTCACACATGTGGCATCCCACAAATTTTCTTCCAAAGCTATCCACTTCACGGTTTGTGGAACAGAACCCAGAATAAAGATAGATTCGTCCATCGTCATCAATAAAAATACTGGGATCAAACTGAAAATATTCTCCTGCTGCTTCCCCGAGAATCTGACCGTCCGGATAGACTACATCTCCCAAATAAGTATAATGCCCCGCCGGGGTATCACAGACTGCCACAGAGATGATCGAGGAATCCGCGATAGAATAATACATGTAGAATCTGCCGTTTCTTCCCTGGATCACATCCGGTGCAAACAAGTAATAGCGTCCATTCTTTTCCGCCTTCTTATGGCATTCATCCTTTATATGATCTGTGTGCCGGAAAATTACACCCTCATATTTCCAATCCGATAGATCAGACAATGGAGCCGACCAGCAGACATAATCATTTTCACAATAATAATTACCTCCGAAACGATCATGACTTCCATAGATATAGAGTCTTTCACCGAACACCCTCGGTTCCCCATCTGGAATATATTCATAGCTTGGCAAATAAGGATTATAGCCCTGTTTTTTCATAATAGTTATCCTTTCTTTTCGTCTCTCTCAGTTTTCTATCTTTCATTTTCTATTTAATTTTTCTCGAAATTCCGGCTTCCGTCTGCCCACTTTCAGATTTTCATTCACCACCTTTTATTCAGAGCTGATGCCTTAGTTTCTCATCCATTCCCTTGTGACTCCACTCCCGCCACTGGGTGGGAGTGCATTCATACCTTTTCTGAAAACAGCGATGGAAAGTCCGCATATTAGGGAATCCGCATTCATAACTGATTTCGGTCACCGTTTTCCTGCTGTCCTTCAGCAGATTACAGGCCATGATCATCCGTTGCTGCGCCACATAAGATGGAAATGAAATATTCAACTGAGAAGAAAAAATGTGGGACAGATAATACGGACTGATTCCCAGCTCTTTTGCCACCTTCTGTGCCGTCAGTTCTCCGGTAATATTGTCGTTAATATATTGCAGAAGTTTCTGCGTAATATTCAGGTCTGAAGGCTTGTCCTTCTTAATGACCGGAACATTTTCATACATATCAGCCAGCAGCGCCATCAGAAGTCCCTTGTCCTGCCTGAACGGTCGTAACTCCTTATTCAGACCAATATCCGACAGAATGTCTAACACCATCTGACCATACCTGCTGAGCGCGTTCTTACGAAAATGGGGAGATTCCATATCATAATAGGTTAATTCCTTCTGAAATTCTCCAATCGAATCCATATCCGCAATGATCAGAAGCATCCCGACCTCTCCCACGGAGTTGTAGGAATGAATCTGGTTCGGGTAGATCATCAGGCAATCTCCGGCAGTCAGATGATAGCTCACCCCCGCTACCGTAGCATCCATCTCTCCTTCCGTCAAATGAACAAATTCCATATGCTTATGCAAATGAAATGGGAAGTTCGGATGCCACCAGACATGGCAGTCATAGACCTTTTTTCTGCTCTCATAAAACGGTTTTACTGTATTCATACTAATCTCTCCAATTCCGCAGACGATTCCTTCCGTCGGAGGAATCTCGAATCAAATTTGTGCTCTTTGTATTCTACATACCATATTCCATTTCAGATTTCCACTGTTTTTCTTAAAAATAGCAATTTTTGTCCTGTATGTTATTTCTTTTTGTCGTGCAGTCAACATATTTTTCACGTACAATCAGATTAAATGAAAGAGGTTCCACATTGAAAACCAATTACCTCTAAGCAAAGAAACGAGATAGTTTATGAATCGTACAGAAGCAAAAGAAAAAGCTGCCGCATTGGTAGCAAAAATGACAATAGAAGAAGCTGCCTCCCAGCTGCTGCACTCCTCTCCCGCGATTCCCCGTCTGGGTGTTCCCGCCTATGACTGGTGGAGCGAAGCACTCCATGGTGTTGCCAGAGCCGGCACTGCCACCTGCTATCCGCAGGCGATCGGTCTAGGTGCAACTTTTGACCATGATCTTCTGCAAGCAATTGCCGCTTCCATTGCACTGGAAGCCAGGGCAAAATATAACGCTTATTCCCAGCTGCAGGACCGTACCCGCTATAAGGGTGTGACTATGTGGTCTCCCAATATCAATATCTTCCGTGATCCCCGCTGGGGAAGAGGTCAGGAGACTTACGGAGAAGATCCCGTGCTTACTGCTACCCTTGGCTGTGCCTTTGTAGAAGGATTACAAACGAAACAGGATGGGTACTTAACCACCGCCGCCTGCGCCAAACATTTTGCGGTACACTCCGGTCCTGAAGCCCTGCGTCATAGTTTTGACGCCAAGGCTACGAAAAAAGATCTGTGGGAGACATATCTTCCCGCTTTTGAAGCCCTGGTAAAGCAGGCGGATGTGGAAGCTGTCATGGGTGCCTACAACCGCACCAACGAGGAACCCTGTTGTGCACACTCCTACCTTATGGAAGAAGTGCTTCGCGGTAAATGGCATTTTCAAGGACATTACGTCTCCGACTGCTGGGCAATCCGGGATTTCCACGAAGGGCACCATGTTACTGCTTTCCCTGAAGATTCCGCTGCTCTCGCCCTAGAGAAGGGCTGTGACTTAAACTGCGGCTGTACCTATGAATATATCTTACAGGCATATAAACAGGGGAAAGTGAGCGAAGAAGAGATCCGCCGCAGTGCCGTGCGCCTCTTCACCACCAGATATCTGTTAGGACTTTTCGATCACAGTGTGTTAGATGAGATTCCTTACAACGTGATAGGATGTAAAGAACACAGAGAACTGGCTTATCAGGCTGCTGTGGAGAGCTGTGTACTGTTAAAAAATAACGGCACACTCCCCCTTTCCCTGAAGGATAAAAAGCGTGTGGCAGTCATTGGTCCCAACGCTGATAGTCATGCCGCATTAGTCGGCAATTACAACGGTACCCCTCCCCTCTCCATCACTGTGGTGGAAGGCATCATAAGGATCTGCGAAGATACCGACTGGGATGTAAATTATGCGGAAGGATGTCTGCTCTATGACGATCCTGCGATACGAAAGGTATTCCAGAATTACCGCATTCCGGAGGCTGTGGCATTAGCCGAGTCCTGTGACCTCGCAATACTTTGCGTCGGTCTCGACGCTACGTTAGAGGGAGAACAGGGAGATGTCGGCAATGCTTTTGCCAGCGGTGACAAACCGGATCTATTGCTTCCCAAGATTCAGAGAGACCTAGTGGAACAGGTACTTGCTACCGACACACCGGTGATCCTGATTGATCTCGCCGGAAGCCCCATAGATTTGTCCGCTTATGAGGATCAGGTGTCTGCAATCCTGCATGCCTGGTATCCCGGTGGCGAAGGTGGCCGCGCCATTGCGGATATTCTGTTCGGCAGAGTATCTCCCAGCGGCAAACTGCCCCTTACTTTCTATTATAATGACAGTCCTCTTCCGGACATTACCGATTATCGCATGACCGGACGTACCTACCGTTATTTGGAAGGCAAACCCTGGAAACCTTTCGGTTTCGGACTGACCTACGGAGAATTACAGATTACAGAAGCTAAGGTATCAGAGGCAGAACACACGAGAGAGAACTCCTCCGCACAGATCACTCTGCACTGTCAGAATCCCACGGGGCGTGACTTAAGTGATGTCATACAGATCTATGTCCATGTGAATGGCTCCGCCAATGAAGTGCCGAATCACAAACTGGCAGCCTTTGAGCGGATCCGCCTGGAAGCCGGAACAGACCGGGAATTACGGATTGAAATTCCCGCCGTGGCATTTACTACAGTAGATGATTCCGGTAACCGTAACTGTGATGGTACATCCGCTACATTATATGTAGGATTTGCCCAGCCGGATCTAACCGCAGAAGGTCAGAAGACCTATGAATACGGCAGAGGACAGATCCTCGAGATCCCATTACACTGAGCACTATGGTGGTAAGCCATTTGCTATAGAGAGATGTATTTTTAAAACAAGAAGGATAAATCCTCTCCTCGCCATGGGGGCTCGGATTTTCCTTCGGAAAACAAGGAGGATAAATCCTCTCCTCGCCATAGGGGCTCGGATTTTCCTTCGGAAAACAAGGAGGATTACAATGAAAAGAAACAAGATCTTAAGCTTACTGCTGTCAGTTTCCATGCTGACCGCACTCACTGCCTGCGGAAGTCAGGGTTCCGATGCTCCCGCAGCATCCACCGCTGCCGGAAGCACTGCAGCGGCTACCGAAAGCGCCGCTTCTTCCGATAACGGCTATGTGCTGGACAAGGTTACCCTTGTCGTTGACGGTACTTTCAATGCATCTGTAGATGCTTATCAGGACAAGTTCATCGAACAGTGGGACGTTGCTGTCAGCGAAGCACTTGGTCATCCCATCAGCCTGAATATCCAGCAGTTAGACCATTCCAGTTATGTAGACGGTGTTGGTCGTCTGTTCGCCAGCGGTGACTACCCTGACGTAATTCTGCTGAATGCAAGCCAGTATGCCGAATATGCAAAAACCGGTCTTCTGTGGGATATGACAGATGCCTATGATAATGCAAAGTTCCAGAGCCATATGGTACTTCCCGCAGTGAACCAGAGCGTTCGTATCGACGGCAGACAGTATGGTCTGTCCACCGGTCTTGGCGGCGGTTGTATCACTTATGTAAAACAGGCATGGTTGGATGCTGTTGGCATGAAGGCTGAAGACGTTACCGACTGGGATTCCTACTATGCAATGTTAAAGGCATTCACTGAGCAGGATCCTGACGGCAACGGCAAGAATGACACTTATGGTGTTGCAGCAGCAGGTTTTATTGGTTCCGAAGCCCCTTATACCAACTACCTGCCTCAGTTCTGGCAGAATGCATACCCCAACTTCACTTATGATGGTAATGGTGTATGGTATGATGGTTTCAACACTCAAGAGACCAAGGATGCTCTGCTTCGTTTACAGCAGGCTTACGCTGACGGCGTTATCGATCCCGAGTCCCTGACCATGGGTACCAAGGATGTTCGTGAAAAGTGGTGGTCTTCCGATCAGTCCGGTTCCTTCGGTGCTTTCACTTACTGGTCCGGTTACTGGAATGATAACCTGATCAACAACATGGACAAAAACGGTGTAGATTCCGGTCTGGCAAGGCTGGCTCCCATCGCCGAAATGGATGGCTACCTGAACCGAGAATCTCCTGTATACTGCATCATTGATGACGGTGACGGCGATGATTCCAGAGAACAGGCAATTTTTGATGCAGTCTTCGAAACCATGTTTGATGGTGGCACTGTACAAACACTGTGGGTATATGGTGCTGAGGGTTATCACTGGTCTACCGAAGCAGAAACTATTGTTACCGGTGAAGGTACCGACAATGCAAAGACCTATGAATATAAAGATGGTGAATTTCATCTTCGCCTGAACCCTTCCGATCCCAGTGCTTTGTGGAAAAAGAATGCTATCGATCCTTCTTCCATGATCTGCTCCTTAGAGAATGGTTTTGAATCCGCTTCCGACCTGACCAAAGAATGCAACGAGTTTTTCTCCGAGCACAGCGTAGATGCTCCCCATTCTGCATCCTGTGATGCCATCACCAACTACGGCGGTACCATCACAGATGCCAAGAATGCAGTCATTGCTGACGTTGTAGTGAAAGGTGGCAGTGTAGACGCAGCAATGGAAAATTATGTGAAAACTACCCAGAATATGGTAACCGAGATTCTTGAACAGCTGAACGCAAAATAAAAGCAGTTAATACTTTTCTCAAATTAACCCTATACAGCAAAAGCCACTTCATATTATGATATGAGGTGGCTTTTGATTTAACTTGAGAGTTAGTTGAATACATTGGCAAAATCCACGAACTCCTGGAGCATGCGATACACATGTCTCGATGTAAGGTCTCCGGATGTGAATTTTCTACGAAAAGTGATGAGTAGTTCTCGTCATGACGGGGCCGCCTACAGTCGACATCCATGTCGACAATCGGCTGGCGCGGACATCGTGTCCGCTTTCCCCCTGCCTTTCAGCACTTTTCTAGAAAATATCAACATCCTCCGACAAACATCTTCGATATGGCACCGCATATGCCGGGAGTTCTGCGTTTTGGAAAGCTTTCAAAAACCAGTAGCCCTGCCAATGGCTATTAGTTTCATAAAAAGATACTTATTTTACTATATTTATGAAAAAAATTCTTAAAATACATTCCTTTTTTTCATAAATTCTATAATATCTCGAATTTTATGAAATTTATTAGTTTTGAAACATAAAAGATGGGGATATTTTTCATAAAAACAACATTTATAACAGTTTTTATGAAAATGCAGAACTTGTTATTAACTTCTGCGCATGTATTCTCAAATGCTCTGCCTAAATAATTGGGATGTTTTTCATAAACCAGCAGAAAAGGACTGCTCCCCCGGACATAGATGCGGCGGAGACTGTGAGATTTTCTTGGAAAGTGGTTGAGCCGCAGGGGCAACGCGAACACGATGTTCGCGTTAGCCAAGCCATGCTTGCATGGCTTTTGGTGCACATGGATGGCAACGTAAAGGCGGCCCCGTCATGGTGAGAAGCACTTGGCCACTTTCCTTTAGAAAATCCACAGTTGTAGCTAGCATCCGAGTCCGGGGCGGGCAGCCCTTTCTGCGTGGATTTTACGGCCCCCTACGTTACGAGCCATGCCCCCAATTCATAAATGTGTAGCAAAGGGCGCTCCACATTTATTTCATTGACGGCTGTCGCCGTATAAAAATAGAACGAAATAACCTCTTGTGTGAGCAAGCTCCCACCGAGGTATTCCGTTCTATTTTTGCATGGCTCGTAACACTCAATTTAAAAAACTACTTTTATCGTCGTTCCTTTTCCCGGTTCACTCTCCAGTTCCAGATTTGCATGGCTTTTAGCGATGATATGCTTCACAATTGCAAGCCCCAGTCCGGTGCCGCCGGTGGACTTGGAACGGCTCTTGTCCACGCGGTAAAAACGCTCGAAGATCCTCTCCTGGTGTTCCTTGGAGATCCCGATTCCGGTGTCTTTTACTATCAGGTAAGTATGGTCCTCTCTGGCATAGGTCTGTACATCCACGCTTCCTCCCGGGTTATTATACCGGATGGCATTATCGCACAGATTGTATAGCAATTCCTCCATCATCTGCCGGTTCGCCGTTACGTAGCACTCCGTACCGGAGAGGGCAATAGTCACATTATGTTTCTCGGCACTCATGGAGAGCATTTCCACACAATTCTGTGCCATCTCATGAATATCCAAAAGTTCCGTATCCGCTTCCCCTTCCGTGCCATCCAGCTCTGACAAGCGAATAATATCATTGATCAGTGTAAGCAGACGATTCGCGCTGTTATGAATCCCGTGAGCAAAACGCACCGTATCCTGTTCGGAAGCCATTCCGGTCTCAATCAGCTCCGCATATCCTGAAATAGATGTCAGTGGAGTCTTCAGTTCGTGAGATACATTTGCACTGAATTCCTGACGCATTCTGGCATTTTTCATAATGTCCTCATGCTGTTTGCGGATCATGACCATGAACGGTGTCAGCTCCTCATAGGTCTGCATTTCCGTACACTCACCTATGTTCTCTGCCAGTTTTTCAATGGGGGCGATCAGCTTCGCGGTCAGCACTTTGGCCGCCACCATGCACAAGATCAGCAGCACTATGAAAATACCAGCCATCATAGGCAGTGCCTGGCTGAAAATGCTGTAAATACTCCTGGCATCTTTGGACAGACGTAAGATACTGCCATCTGCAAGCCGGATGGCATAATAAAAAGTGGACCGGGATAACGTCTCGGAATTACGGACCGCCTCGCCCTCTCCGTCCTGCATGGCTTCCCGGATCTCGGGTCTGGAAGAGTGGTTTCCCATGGCCACGGAATCCGCTTCATTATCATACAATACCCGGCCGTCACTGCCAATGATGGTCAGTCGAAGATCCGATTCCACCGGCACACCGCTTTGCTCAATTTCCTCTACGGAAGAGCAGTTGCTCAGCAACAATCCATAGCTTTTCAGATCCTCCAGTACCTGTCTGCGAAACAGATCATAATAGACCACTGTGATCAATACCATCGTCAGCAGAATCGTCACCGTGGCAATGAGAATCATCATTTTGTTAATCTTTTTCTTCATCTTCTGTTACGCTTTCTCACCGTTCATAATGTATCCCACATTACGTACCGTCTTGATCAGACTGCCTTCTTCCTTCAGCTTCTGACGCAGAGTCTTGATATGCATATCCAGCGTTCTGGACTCTCCCTCGAAATCAATCCCCCACACCCGGTCTAAGATCAGTTCCCTGGTAGTCACGATACCGGCATTCGTCATCAAAAGCTTTAACAGTTCATATTCCTTGTAAGTCAGTTCCACCGGCTCCTTACCTACCATCACGGAATGTTTCTCTCTATCCAGCACAATATTGCCAAGCTTCAAAATCTTATCTTTGTCCTGAGTCTTCTGACTTCTCCGAAGCATTGCTTTGACCCTGGAGATCAGTTCCATGACACCGAAGGGTTTCGTAATATAATCATCCGCTCCCAGATCCAGGCCTTTCACTTTATCGATCTCCGTGGTCTTGGCCGTCACCATGATCACCGGCACCAGTACTGTATCCTGTCTGGTACGAAGCTTTTTCACGATACTCAGTCCATCCTCATCTGGTAGCATAATGTCTAACAGGATCAGATCCGGTGCTGTCTCGTTCAATGCTGCATAGAAATCTGTGGCGGAGTCAAATCCTTTTACCTCATACCCTACATTGGTCAACGCAAAGGTCTCAATCTCCTGAATGTTTTTATCATCTTCTACTACATAGATCAATGCCATCTCACAGCACTCCTCTCTGACTGTGCTTTCTCTTCTTAACTATACCTCTGTAAATCCTTACTCCGCAAGTAATTTTGCATTCTTTTCCATAACACGATCCTGCTTTGTAGGAGGTAACTGGTATTTTTCACGGCATGCCATCACTTTACCCTGAAAATCCAGATTATCCTCCTGGCGCAGTTCATCCAGATAAGCATGCGTATCGAATTCATCTTCATTCACCTGTACCAGGCAGACCGCAATGTTGGAGCAGTGATCACTGACACGTTCAAAGTTCGTGATCACATCGGATAAAATGAATCCCAGTTCAATAGTGCATTTTCCCTTGCGGAGTCTGCGCACATGACGCTGTTTCACATCCAGGCTCAATCCGTCAATAACCTCTTCCATGGGTTCTACCTGTCTTGCCAGGTTCAGGTCTCCCTTTATAAAGCTGTTCATGGTAATATCCAGAATGTCATGTACCGCTCTTTCGAATACCTTCAGTTCTTCCTGTGCTTTATCGGAAAAATCCAGCTTTTTGTCATACATTTCCTGCGCAGCTTCTTTCACATTGCGGGCATGGTCGGAAATCCTCTCAAAATCACCGATGCAATGTAAAATAGTGTTCAGCGTCTCGCTGTCTTTACCGGACAGCTGTCTGGAGCTGAGCTTCACCAGATAAGTACCAAGTTCATCCTCAAAGCGGTCCACATCTGTCTCCATCTGTATTACCTGCTCTGCTTTTGCCTCGTCATACCCCTGCAGTAATTCCATGGCGAGGTCCATTGCCTTGCGGGATTTGTCTGCCATAACAGACGCTACCTGTCTGCTCTGTTCTACCGCATAGGCAGGTGTATCCAGGAATCGGGGATCCAAAAGGCTCAGTGTCTTGTCTGTCTCAGACATTTCCTTCACATCTTCATGCGTAGGCAGTGTCAGGCAGGCAAGCTTTACCAGTCCATTGGAAAATGGCAGCAATACCAGCGTGGCAGCAACATTAAAGCAGCTGTGTACCACTGCAATGCCGAAGGGGGTTGCCACTTCTCCCAAAAAAGCAAAGGGATGAATGGCATTTGCAGTATAAAAGATTCCAAGGAACAATATCGTTCCGATAATATTGAAATACAAGTGGATCAGTGCCGCACGCTTTGCGTTGCGGGAAGCACCGATACCGGAGATCATAGCGGTAACACAGGTACCGATATTCTGTCCCATGATAATGGGAACTGCTGCGCCGAAGCTTACCGCTCCGGTCATGCACAGTGCCTGCAAAATACCTACAGATGCAGAAGAAGACTGGATCACCGCTGTGAGAACGAGTCCTGCCAGCACACCGAATACGGGATTTTGGAACTTGATCAGCAGATTGGTAAACTCCGGTACCTCTGCCAAAGGTGAAACTGCCGCACTCATGGAATCCATGCCAAACATCAGAATTGCAAAGCCCACCAGGATGGTTGCCGCATTTTTTAATTTATCTTTATGGGAAAACAGTAAAATACCCACACCCACGATTGCCAGAATCGGCGAAAAAGAACTGGGTTTGAGCATACGGATCCAGAAGGCATCGCTCTCAATGCCTGCAAGGCTTAAGATCCAGGAGGTCACCGTGGTACCGATATTGGCGCCCATGATGATGCCCACTGCCTGTTTCAGGCTCATAATGCCGGAATTGACAAATCCGACTACCATTACAGTGGTAGCGGAGGAGGACTGGATCACGCCGGTGACCACCGCACCCATCAAGACTGCCTTGATCGGGTTGCTGGTCAGTTTCTCCAGGATACGCTCCAGACGTCCGCCGGAGGCCTGGGACAATCCATCACCCAACAGATTCATTCCGTATAAAAATAGTGCAAGTCCTCCTACCATCTTCAACAAATCAAAAAAGTCCATACTCTAATCCTCTCATTTTACATAACATACTTTACATTTTCGGTTTCTATCTTCACTTTATCGTGCTTATGTAAAATGCAATATCTTCGAATGTAAAATTTATGTAAAATTGCAACGATGCAGAGCCATGAACCTTGCCGGATACTCGTCGAATGCTGGCATTCGTAAGAGTATATGGCAAAGGTTCTTTGGCGAGCACGCCTCAATGAGCAAAAGCAAAGCCTCGCAGAGGCGATTTTGCGAATTGAGGCGCTGCATCGTTGCCGGGATCGTCGAATCCTAGTATAATTTTACCCCTTCCATATCTCCGGTCATACGGAAGATCGCCCACTGGGCAATATTTACTGCATGGTCACCTATCTTTTCCAGGTACTTTGCCATCATCAGATAATCCACTACGCGGTCGGCATCCAGATTCTGTTCCCGGATAGCCTGCATCATCTCTTTCTTCATATCGTTAAAGAGGTCGTCCACCACATCGTCATGCTCCACAACTTTTTGGGCATTCGCTTCATCTCCCTCCACGAAAGCCTCCACAGAATTATGGATCATATCCTTTGCCTCTTCCATCATTTTCAGAAGCAGCTTTTCCTGTTTTCCCTCGGAATTCATATTCCCCATCCGCAGATACAGCTCCACCATATCTGCCACATGATCACCGATCCGCTCAATGTCTGTTACGACCTTCAGTGCTGCACTCACCAGCCGCATATCTCTCGCCACCGGCTGTTGTCTGGTCAGCAGACTTAAGCACATAGCTTCAATGCTTCTCTGCATATCCACCATCTTGTGATCCGTATCCAGCAGAGTCTTTAAAATATCCTCTTTGTTCTCCCGCATTCCATATAGCATACGATCATAACTGATCTCTGCATGTTCTCCCATCTCCGATACTTTATTTTTCAAAGTCTCAAGATCCTGCTCAAATAATACTCTGGGTGACATCTCCCATTCCTCCTATCTTTTCATTCAAAATCAACCAAACCGTCCGGTGATGTAGTCTTCTGTCCGTTTATCCCGGGGTCTTGCAAAGATCTCGGAGGTTGCATTCTTCTCGACCACTTCTCCTACCAGGAAAAATGCGGTATCGTCCGACACTCGGGCTGCCTGCTGCATATTGTGGGTTACGATGACCACAGTGTACTTTTTCTTCAGGGTCTCCATCAATTCCTCAATCTTTAATGTAGAGATTGGATCCAGTGCAGATGTCGGTTCGTCCATAAGCAATACCTCCGGGGATACTGCCAGGGCTCTGGCAATACACAGTCTCTGCTGCTGTCCGCCGGACAGACCCAGTGCGGATTTATGCAGACGGTCCTTTACTTCTTCGAAGATAGCGGCACCCTGCAGGGAACGCTCCACAATTTCATCCAGTTCCTTTTTATTCTTGATGCCATGCAGTCTTGGACCATAGGCGATATTGTCATAGATAGACATGGGAAAAGGATTGGGCTGTTGGAATACCATACCCACCTTTTTACGAAGCAATGTGGTATCCACCCGCTTATCGTAAATGTCCTCTCCGTCCAGGATCACTTTTCCTTCCACTCTGCAGCCGTCCACCAGATCATTCATCCGGTTCAGGCAGCGCAGGAAAGTGGATTTGCCGCAGCCGCTGGGCCCGATAAATGCGGTGATGGCATGGTCTGCAATCTCCATATTTACATTTTTCAGTGCGTGGTTCTCTCCGTAATGGAGATTTAAGCTTTCCACGGTTATTTTACTGTTAGCCATAAGGGTATCTCCTTTTTGTGATTTCTCTTACTCTCGTCTCAATTTATTTGCTGCCAGCTTGGTCAGCAGATTCAGGATCAATACAATAACAATGAGAACACATCCGATTCCAAATGCGTTGTCATATTGTCCCTTCTGCATCTGCAGATACAGTTCGATCGTCAGGGTTCCGCCGGACTCCATTGCCTTGTGGGCCAGCTTCGCCAGATTGTCCCCGAAAGCTCCGGTGAACTTCGGCAGCTTATAATCGCTTCCCGCGGTAAATAAGAGTGCAGCGGATTCTCCCACGATACGTCCCAGTGCCAGGATGATACCGGTGACGATACCCGGCATGGAGGACGGCAGAAGGATGGTACGGATCATATGCCATTTTGTGGATCCCATTCCCAGCGCACCGGTACGATAGCTGTCCGGCACGGTACGCAGTGCTTCCTGCGTATTTCTGGTGATCAGGGGCAGCACCATCAGTACCAGGGTAAAAGAACCGGTGAGCAGCGAGTAACCGAATCCCAAAGTCTCTCCGAAGAAGATCATACCGAACAGGCCGAAAATGATAGAAGGAATACCGGACAGGATCTCGGTGGTAAATTCAATGAGGGAGACCAGCTTGCCGGGTTTGGCATATTCGTTCAGGTAAATAGCACTTCCCACACCAATGGGGGTTGCGATCAGCAGAGTGATCACGATGATGTACAGAGTATTTAACAGGTTGCCGGCAATACCTGTGGTCTGTTTTCTGGCACTGGTCACAGTCGTTAGAAATGCCCAGTTGACGGTGTGAATGCCTTTCACAAAGACATACAGGATAATTCCCAGCAAAAGTGCCACCGCCAGTGTGGCGGAGATGTAAATAGCTGTCAGTAACAGCATGTCAGTGGGGCGTTTTCTTTTTACATATAAGGTGTCTTTATTCATTGTCGTCCGCCCCCTTTTTCAGTATTTTATTCAGCACTACATTAATGATCATAATGAATACAAACAGCACCAGTCCGATGGTAAACAACACCTGTCTGTGCAGTCCGGAAGAATATCCCATCTCGCTGACAATGGCTGTGGTCAGGAATCGCACGGAGTTAAAGGGCAGGGGTGCATTCACGCTGCTGCCGGATACCAGTGTGATAGCCATAGCCTCTCCGATAGCTCGTCCCACTCCCAGAACGATAGCGGTCACAATTCCGGATTTGGCTGCCGGAAGGATGGACCGGAAAATGGTCTGCACATGGGAAGCACCCAGTGCCAGGGAGGACGATTTTATTCCTGCGGGAACAGAGCGTATGGAAGTCTCGCTGATATTGATCACCGTGGGCAGGATCATGATCGCCAGTACGATCACTGCGGACAACAGGTTCGCACCTCCGGTGAACTGGTGTGTCGTGGATCCCTGGAAGATCAGTCTTTCTAATTTATACATGAGAGGATTCAATAAGTAGATTCCCAGCAGTCCGTAGATGACGGAAGGGATGCCGGCTAACAGTTCTACCGCAGGCTTTACAATGGCTGCTAAGGATCTGGGTGCCACCTCTGCCAGAAATACCGCTGTCAGTACGCCGATGGGCACACCCAGTAAAATCGCCAGAGTCGTACCGATGATGGAGGTCAGAATAACCCACAGAATACCGAATTTCGGATCTGCTGCCGTCGGCATCCATTCGGTGCCGAACAGGATCTCTCCCAGACCCACTTTTAAAATGGAGGGGGTACCGCTGATGATCATATATAAGGTAATGGAAACTACCGCCAGTACGGCGAAGAGGGCACAAATGGTAAATACTATTTGTGCCACAGTTTCCACAACCGCTTTGTTTTTTCTATTTCCCATTACGGAAGCGTGTGTTCCACTATTCATCGCTTTTTTTCCTTTTTTCTGTGTCAGGCTATTACTTTACAGTGATCAGACCAACTTCGGAAGCAACCTGCTGTCCTTCGTCACCCAGTACAAAGTCGAACCATGCCTGTACCAGATCGTTCTGCTCGGAGATTTCACCCTTGGTAGCCATTACGAAAGGTCTGCTTAAGAAGTAGTTACCGGCCTTGATGTTCTCTGCGGTAGCTTCTACACCTTCCAGGGAAAGTGCCTTAACACTATCATCCAGAGCATCCAGGGAAGCATATCCGATAGCTCCGGGAGTGGATGCTACTTTAGCGATTACTGCACCGGTGCTGTCCAGTTCGTTTGCATATTTGCAGGCATCCTGCAGGTCAACCAGCTCTTCAAAAGCTCCTCTGGTACCGGAACCTGCCTCACGGCCGATTACGATGATAGGCTCATCTGCGCCGCCGACTTCTTTCCAGTTGGTAATTGTGCCATTGTAGATGTTCGTCAGCTGTTCTTTGGTCAGATCTGCTACTTCGTTAGCAGGATCTACGCATACGGCAATACCATCGATTGCTACTACGTTCTCTACAACACCCGCTGCCTTTTCCTCATCCTTTAAGCTTCTGGAAGAGTTACCGATATCTGCGGTTCCGTTGGTAACAGCTTCGATACCCGCACCGGATCCTACGAATTCAGCAGTTACGGTTACATCAGGATATTCTTCCATGAAAGCTTCACTCAGTGCATTGGCTAACTTCTCCATAGAAGTACTTCCCACCATGGAAAGGTTGCCGGACAGATCTGCGGTGGTCTCAGCAGGTGCTGCTTCACTGCTTGCTGCTACAGTGCTTTCTGCTGCGCTGCTCTCTGCTACGGAAGGCTGCGCTGTGGTTGCATCACTGTTACCGCATGCAACCAATGTAGTTACTGCTAATATTCCTGCTCCGATCAGAGCTAATAATTTGCTGTGTCTTACTCTCATAATAATGTCCTCCATGTGTTTGTTTTTCTTTCTCTTGATTACGCAATCATACTAACATGAAGGAAATTCACATAATATCACAGTCCGGTAATTTATTTGTAAGATTTAGGTAAAAGGTGAGCCGTCAAAATGGCGACGGATGCGTAGCAGACGCTTTTATGAATGCAGCGTGGGCTGAACGTAAATCAGATGCTCTCCAGAATGCCGTCAGCAATTGCCCGGGCAATCTCATCAAACCGGCTGTCAAAGAGTTCATTGTCCGCGTCCGTATTGATAAATCCCACTTCTACCAGTACCGCCGGCATATTCGTGCTGTTCAGCACCACCAGATTCGGTCTTTCATTCACTCCCAGATTCACGAACCCCACCTGCTCCAGTCCGGCATTGATGTTGTACGCCATCCTGGCTGCCGCCCCATAGCGGTTGTAGACCAGACTCTCCACTCCGCTGTACTGGTTCGGATAAGGACTGGAATTGCGATGGATCGAGACAAAATAATCTCCTCCCACCTCATTTCCCTCCTGCGCCTTCTGATAAGGAGACTCGTAGATATCTGTGGTCCTGGTGTAATACACATCCACTCCGTTTTCTTCTAAGATGCTTCCCACCGCCAGTGTCAGCGCCAGCGCATCCTCACTTTCTTTTCTTCCCTTATACGTGGCCCCGGGGTTTGCACCACCGTGCCCCGCATCCAATACGATCAATGGCATAAAAAAAGCTCCCGCATATCCTTTTGTTTCATGATATGCGGGAGCTTCCCCATTTAGATATTTATTTTAAAAGTGCTGCCGTCACTTCCTGAGGGATTACAAATTCCGGTGCTCCCATAGAACCGGGAGCCACTTCATATTCATCAAATGCTATGACCAGTTCTCCCCTTTCATTGAAATAAAAATTCGTCTGTTCCGTGATCCCCTGAAAATTGAATTCCGGCATATCGTCATTATCCAGGAAATAGATCACGCCTTCGTCCGCCGCCATCTGTTCCTTCATCTGGGTCTTAATGTTCTCGCTGATCGCGGAAATATAGTCACTCCCTTCTGCAAACAGATCTGCCAGTGTCACCACATTTCCCGTCTGTTTAGCAATCGTATAAAATTGATTATGTTCATAGCCGCTGGCCTCCGTCTCCAGGACACTCAGCTTCACTGTATAATACAGTGCATTATCTGTAACAACCTCCTGTGTTACATGCAGTCCATGATAGCCTTCCTCGGATAAGGTATCCTCGAACTGACGGATCAGTTCCTCTACCGTAGCCTCCATACCCTGATTGACCGCTTCCACACCGTCTTCCGACAGCTTCGCCTCCGCAGCCTCCTGTCCGACACCGACTTCTTCCACACTTTCTGCAGCTGTGCCCTCCAAAGTGGCAGCACCAACTGCCACCTCTCCTGTGGGAACACCTTCTCCCGCATCTTCTCCATAAGCGATCTGTGCAAGTTCTACTTCGGCATCATGGTTCTCATCGCTATAATTGTACTGCCGCACCGTCACCAGTCTAAAAAAGCCTCCCAGCACCGGAATATTTTCCATGGCATGGGCGATCTGCATATTGGTATTTGGCAGTGCGATCAACACGATCACAGCCGCTGCTGCCGCAGTCCATGCGGAACGTCTTCGGACACGCTCCGCTCTTTTTTTCTCTATACGGGCTCTGTCGATACCTGCCTGCAACCGTTCCCGTCCCGCTTCGGGTATTGTCATATTCTCATACTCCTCTTTTAATTGTTTTAATTGTTCCTGTTCATTCATATCTATTCTCCATCTGTCCGGTCTGTTCGGACCGGTCATGTTATCTCTTTGCCTGTATCTGTCTTATGTCCTGCATATATATGATGTCGGGGGCAAAATCTTCCGACTTTGCTGCCTTCGGATTGTTCAGCCTGTGCTGCCTTCGAGGTTCAGCCGCAGCTTTTTCATCACCCGGTACAGTCTGCTCTTTACCGTGTTCAGGTTCTCATCCAGTATCTTCGCGATCTCCTCCAGCTGCCTGTCCTCAAAGAATCTCAGAACCACAATGGCACGATCCTTCGGGTCAAGATTTTCTATAGCACGTTTTAAATCAATATTTTCATAGATATCTTCACTTGCCGCCTGGATCTCCTCCACATCCGCGCTCTCCTTCCGGCTGCGCAGGAAGCTGCATGCCTCGTTGACCACGATCCGGTATACCCAGGTCTCCACGTATTGCGGCTCCTTCAGGCTGTCACTTTTTAAAATGGCTTTATAGGCTGCTTCCTGTACAATATCCAGCGCGTCCGCTTCATTATGTACATAACTATAAGCAAGACGGTAATACTTCTCATACCCCTCCGTCAGGGCACGCTCCACCGCCTGTTCTTTTTTTCTGTCTGACATATGTCCTTTCCTCACTTTTATGAAAACTGCATGCAATCATTTTCTCTGATATTCATTTTAACACATATTCTTCTTAAGCTGTCTATTATTTTGACGCTGTATTCCCACAAAAAGTTTCACCGGCAAATCAGGAAAATATTCCCAACAGCTTCGGCTACACAAAAGATCCCGGGCTGCTCACCCGGGATCCTTTGAAAAGAGATGTATGAAACTATGCGTTGCATTTGTTCCTGTCGATTCGGAATGTAAGCTCTTACATTCCGAACCATGATTATTTTACCATTATTTCGACTATTTGGCAAACAAATTTCCATCAGTTGCGACTTTTTCGCACTTTTAGCCAAAATCACACCTTCTTTTTTGTCTAATCCTCATATTTGAAGTAGTCAAAATCCGCTGCTTTGCGGCTTCCACAGCCTCCGTTGTTGGCATAGATGCCTACCAGCGTGCCGGTATGTCGCTTGGGATCGTCGGGAACACCCTCGTCGCAGAGGTAAATGCAGTTTTCCAAGACACCTACCTGTTCCCAGTTCTCTCCATCATAGCTGTAATAAAAAGTTCTGGTCAGCTTCTCCACCACTACTTTCAGATACACAGGGGCTTCCTTCACCTTGTCCACTTCCGCTATCAGTTCCTCGCCGTGGTTGCGGTTGATGACCAGCTGAATCTTCCGTCCGCCCTCATAGCACAGAGAGCATCTGGCATAGGTGGCCGTACTGTAGTAGCAGCTCAGTCCTGCCTGTTCTCCATCCTTATCCGGGTAGAACTCCAGCTTTGTCTCTGCCACATAGGACAGCTCCTGTTCTCTGCGTAACAACGTATTTTTCGCGCGGATCTCATTCAGTTGTCCGTCTCTGGTCCAGATCCGGAAGAAACCGGGACGTTCCGTCAGTGACCAGGAACCGTTATCCGGATTGCGTACGAACTCCCATTCCAGATTCAGTTTTGTATCATTAAAGTCATCGAACAGATTTCTCTCATAAATGCACTCGGGAAGGTCCGGTGCAGCCTGTGTCAGACTGGGACCTTTTCCCTCGTTGACGGTAAACCATCCATCCTCCGTCCACTGTACGGGATCCAGTGCCGACTCTCTGCCTACAGTCGTGTAATTCCCCTGATTGGGTCTTCCACAGAGATAATAGCACCACCACTGACCGTTCTGATCCTGTACCAGCTTGCCGTGACCGGCTCTCTGGATGGGTGCAGCGGGATCCTTCTGACGCATAACCGGATTATAGGGAGAGCACTCATAAGGGCCGTAGAAATTTTTACTTCTTCCCACATTGATCCCATGGCCGTAACCGGTGCCGCCCTCAGCCACAATGGCGTAATAATAGCCGTCCTTTTTCATGATATGGGGACCTTCGGAGCAGCGCTCGCCCGTGCCTTCCCATGCGGTCTTCGCCGGACCCGCCACTGCCAGTCCATCCGCCGTCAGGGGAACTGCCTGTGCTGCCTTGGCAATGATCATATATCTGCTGCCGTCATCATCCACAAACAGGGACGGATCAATATCGTCCACTTCCAGACATACCGGCTTGCTGTAAGGGCCTTCCGGCTTATCGGATACCATCACCAATTGTCTTCGCATCACATTATTGTCACGCTTGCCGTCCGCATTCAGACGCAAAGTTACATAAACATAGTATTTTCCGTCCACATATTCTATATCCGGTGCCCAGATGCCGTGGGAATCCCGGATGTCACTAATGTCCAGCCACTCCGGATTCGTGATGGCATGGCCGATGATATGCCAGTGAACCATATCCCGGGAATGGGAAATGGGGATTGCCGGAAAATACTGGAAGCTCGAATTCACCATGTAATAATCGTCACCGACACGGATCACAGAAGGATCCGGGAAAAAGCCTCGCTGTACAGGATTGTGATAAGTTCTGGGTTCGTTCATAGGAATCTCCTTTTGCATATAATCACAGTGTTTTGTTCCTGCTCTCAGTGTATTCTTTACGGGCTCTTCTGTCGTGCCAGTTCTGTTTTCAATTTGTGACATATATTGCAGCCATTGCCGTGTTTTTTCTTATCGCATCAAGAGTTTTCGTGCCCTATTTATTCCATAATAGAGTACTGCATCCACTCATACAAAAGCTTCGTACCTTCCATGATCTCAGGGGGCAACAACGCCCTGGCTACCAGTTTCAGTTCGTCGGATTCGATGTCCGTTCTGCGAAGGTGGGCGTAATCGCCGTCAATGCTTTCTACGATATACTCAAAACGATTCATTGCAAAGTCTCCTTATTAAATATGCACTAAAATATATCCATCCTGCAACGATACGGACCCATCCGCCGGCCACTCCGGCATGGTATCGCCGATCGTCCTGGCCTGCTCCAGTATCTCAGGATCTGTAACCTGCGGGAAAGAATGTCCGTGCATCTCCAGAAAATTCATCATCTCACGGTTCGTTCCGTCAAATGCATCAAATGCCCACTGAATAAAAGGATAATTAGCCTCTCCCGTAAAACAATATCCCTGGGGTGCGAAATATTTTTCTTTCAGATGAGGATCTACTTTGTCTGTAATTGCTGCGATCAAACGGTACTGCCATGAGCCATAGGAAACATAATAATCCTCCACCAGACTATACGGGGTGCTGTAATGTCCTGTAAAGATCACCGGTGTGCTCTTCCCATAATCACGTTCTATTTCCAATGCGATCTCGGTCAACACTTCTTTTGTATTCAGGTATTTGTTATAGTCTACATAAAAAGCCTGATTCAACGCAGCCGCCTGATTATATATGATGATTCCCGCCAAAACAAGATATGCCGGTCTAAGCCAAGGCAGGGCTCTTCGTTCTGAAAAAAACAGATAGAGCAATAAAAAACCGATACCTGTAAAAAAGGGCATATACTGACAGGAGCGATACAATGTCACTCTTCCTTCTACAATGGTCAGGAGAAAAGGTGTAATCATCATACCCATCAGAAGAAGAAGATACCATATATCTTTTCTTCGTATTCCCAGCACTACGGCAATCATGCCCAAAACAAAAGTTGCAATCACATATCCCAGTATGGGCAAATATACCACTGCATTCACATAATACACAATCCAAAATCTTTTTAGTAACATCCATAATTCCTGGATCGGTTGATTCGAGCCGAATATTTTCAAAACTTCAGTAATACTCCGCTGATTCATAAAGCCTACCATATCCTGTAACCGGAACACCTGTATCATAACTTTAAGGATTACAGATCTCAAGATTATAACTCCCAACGTGATCGATGCACCTATGATTAACTGGCCTATCACATATCCGCTCTTTAATCTTCTGTTATCTGTAAAAGCGCGTAAATATAAAAGTAGCAATATGCCTATGATAAACAGCAGCAACATAGACTCATAACATCCTATCGCCACGGTAATGCATATAAGACTTCCAAGATAATATTTTATAGCACTTTTACGCGTCCCGGACCATTTGTCCATTCCGCTCCAAAAACATATCAATGCCAACGCTGAAAATACATATCCAATATCCACTCCGTCATGGTAGTAGTATACATACACTTCACTAATGATCGGATTGGATATGAATATGCAGGAAAATATGATATACCCTGTCAGTCCCACCTTGCGACCGAATATTCTGCGGAAAAGAACACAAAACAAGGTTGCACTGATACACAATAAAATAACGCCGATCAGTTCCATCATAAACGGCGAGAAGTCAGACAAATGAAATATTTTATTTATCAGATAGATGAACCATCTTCCCATTACGACTTCCAGTCCATCCTCCAAATACAGCGAAACAGCCGTATCATCTATTCCAATACTTGGATGCGTCATTTCAAACCCATACCCGCATATAGCAGTCAGGCATAAAATAATTACATATATTTTTTGTTGAAAAAAATATTGAAATTCCTCCCACAGTTTTTTCATGTTTTTTTCTCCGCCTTTGTTCTTACTTTATCCCAGTGTAAAGGATTTTTCCATCAACGTCAAGAACTGTAGTGGATTACGCATCCTCATTGATATCCTCGATAAACACCTAGAAAAAACAAATGCCACACCCGAGGAATTCGACGCAGCAGCGGCTTATCGCATAAATTGCTTCGCAATTCATGCGATATCCGCTGGACTTCGTCATATCCGCAACAAAAAAGGAGCACGGAGCTTCAAGCAAGCTTGAATCCGTGCTCTTTTTTATTGCGGCTGCGTCGAAGCGGTCCTGACGCTTACATCATTCCGCCCATACCGGCTCCACCGGCGGGCATTGCAGGAGTCTCTTCCTTGATGTTAGCTACAACGCTTTCGGTAGTAAGCAGTGTGCTTGCTACGCTGGTAGCGTTCTGCAGGGCACTTCTGGTAACCTTTGCAGGATCCAGGATGCCGGCACTTACCATATCTACATATTCCTCTTTCAGAGCATCGAAGCCGACACCGACCTCAGACTCACGTACCTTATTGATGATAACGCTGCCTTCCAGTCCTGCGTTTGCTGCGATGTGATACAGCGGAGCTTCCAATGCTTTCAGGACGATGCCTGCACCGGTCTTCTCATCACCTTCCAGAGTAGCTGCCAGTTTGGCAACTTCCTTGGATGCATGAATGTATGCGGAACCACCGCCACAGATGATGCCTTCCTCTACGGCTGCTCTGGTAGCTGCCAGCGCATCTTCCAGGCGAAGCTTAGCTTCCTTCATCTCGGTCTCGGTAGCAGCACCTACACGGATGACTGCTACGCCACCGGACAGCTTAGCCAGTCTCTCCTGCAACTTCTCTCTGTCGAAATCAGAAGTGGTCTCTTCGATCTGCTTCTTGATCTGTGCGATTCTGGACTGCAATGCTTCCTTATCGCCTTCACCGTCTACGATCACGGTGTTCTCTTTCTGTACCTTAACGGATTTTGCACGACCCAGCATATCCATTGTGGTATCCTTCAGCTCATAACCAAGCTCGGAACTGATTACGGTACCGCCGGTCAGAATTGCGATATCCTCCAGCATAGCTTTTCTTCTGTCACCATAGCCGGGAGCCTTAACAGCTACTACATTGAAAGTACCACGCAGCTTGTTGACGATCAGGGTGGTCAGTGCCTCGCCCTCTACATCCTCAGCGATGATCAACAGCTTAGCGCCGGACTGAACGATCTGCTCTAACAGGGGCAGGATCTCCTGAATGTTGGAGATCTTCTTATCAGTGATCAGAATATAAGGATTATCCAGAACTGCTTCCATCTTATCCATATCGGTTGCCATGTAAGCGGAGATATAACCTCTGTCAAACTGCATACCTTCTACCAGATCCAGTTCAGTCTGCATGGTCTTGGACTCTTCAATGGTGATAACACCGTTGTTGCTTACCTTCTCCATAGCATCTGCAACCAGCTGTCCTACTGCTTCATCTCCTGCGGAGATTGCTGCTACTCTTGCGATGTGCTCCTTACCGTTTACCTTCTGACTCATCTTACCGATGGTTTCTACTGCACATGCAGTTGCTTTCTTCATACCTTTTCTCAGGATGATGGGGTTAGCACCTGCCGCCAGGTTCTTCATACCTGCATTTACCATAGCCTGTGCCAGAACGGTTGCTGTGGTAGTACCATCACCGGCTACATCGTTGGTCTTGGTAGCTACTTCCTTTACCAGCTGTGCACCCATGTTCTCGAATGCATCTTCCAGCTCGATCTCTTTTGCAATGGTAACACCATCGTTGGTGATCAGGGGTGCACCGAAGGACTTATCCAGTACTACGTTTCTTCCTTTGGGTCCTAAAGTTACTCTTACGGTATCTGCCAGCTGGTTAACACCAGCCTCTAATGCTGCACGGGCTTCTGCGCCGTATTTAATCTCTTTTGCCATAATAATCAGCCTCCAATTTATTTGTTCTTAGTCTTAATTTCTTTTCAAATTTTGCTTTTACTGAATAATTGCAAGGATGTCGCTCTGCTTTACGATGATGTACTCTTCGTCATCCAGCTTTACTTCGGTTCCGGAATATTTGGAATAGATGACCTGATCGCCAACCTTAACTTCCATCTTGACTTCCTTGCCGTCTACAACACCGCCGGGGCCTACTGCTACGACTTCTGCCTGCTGGGGTTTCTCCTTATTCTGACCGGGGAGTACGATACCGGACTTGGTAGTCTCCTCTGCAACTAACTGTTTTAATACGACTCTGTCACCTAACGGTTTCAAATTCATGATAACTGCCTCCTTAATAGCTATTTAAAAATATGATTACTCGTTTTCATTTGTTAGCACTCATTTTTATCGAGTGCTAATTTCTATAGCTTATATTAGTTTTATATGCCCAGTTTTTCAAACGTATTCACAACTATTTAAAATCTCTATTCTCCTTTTTTCTCTCATTTTCTCATTTTATCTTTCGTTTTTATATAGCATAAGTGAAAATACGATTTAATATTTCGTTTATAATTATGAAAAAACAGCCCGATGCTGTCACCGGACTGTTTCCCATACTTACCTATAAAATTGATTTACTTTATGCTGTTTTGACATCGTCATGGTATTTCTGCCACTTCTTCTTATAAATAAAGTAACAGGGAATTCCTACGAATACCATTCCACCTAAAATATTACCGATGGTAACGGGAATAAAGTTGTTCAGACTGTGAAGTATCGTCAGTCCCTGAATCTGCTCTGCCGTCAATCCGTATGCTTCCTGTGCTTTCGCCACGTAAACAGGATTCTGCGCAGCCATCATGCCAACGGGAATGTAGAACATATTTGCAACGCAGTGTTCGAAGCCGCCGACCACAAACGCCATGATCGGGAAGAAGATCGCCCAGACCTTACCTACGATATCCGTAGCTGCCACTGCCATCAGGATAGCAATACATACCAAAATATTACACAGAATGCCTGAGGTGATTCCCTTCAGGGGAGAAATGCCCACTTTGCCGACTGCCACCTTGATGGCATAGGCACCCAGCAGCCCTCCGGTGTAATCCAGATTACCGGAAAAGTAGATCAGGGTATCAATGATCAGGGCGCCGATCAGATTGCTGAAGTACACCACGATCAGGTTGCGGATACATTCGAACCACGTTACCTTTTTGCCAACCACATCCATGACGATCAGGCAGTTACCGGTGAAAAGCTCTCCACCTACAAATACAATGATCATCAGTCCCACGGGGAAGATAATACCTGCCACAAATCGTGCCAGCCCTACATTGTCAATGGCATGTGCCGCGGTGCTGCTGGTGGCTCCGCCCAGCGCGATAAATGCACCCGCCATAATACCTAACAGGATCATCTTGCCTAAAGGAAGATGGGCTTTACCTTCTCCGGCTTTCATGTTGGTATCAATGACTTCTGACGGCGTATTAAAATGCTGTTCCATATAACCCTCATTTCTGCACAGCCCTTATCTGCTGTACTCTCTTAACTCATTTATTCCTTATATTACACTACTTTCATGATAGTAAGCAAGATATTCACTCCATGTATCTGATTATATACATTTCTGTTTTCAAAGTGGAATCTCGTTTACAAAACGGGAAACTCGGATGACTATTGAGCAGCGTCTGATTTTGTCGACAAAGAGTCTTTTTTTGCAATTTTTTTGCCTTTTTTTGCAAAAAAATGCTAGACAAAAGCCAAATTGTGTACTATACTAAACTTGTTCGGTGAGAGCCGAACCGCTTATATAAGTAGATTTCCGGAAGAATTCCCCTTTTACACAATTAAAGTGGCTGCAGGTTTCCCGCCTGCGGCTGCTTTAATTGTGTTATAAGATAGTTTTTAAGCTTTGCTTTAAAATTGCAAAAGTTTTTGCAAAAATTTAAAATTTTCACTTGCTAAGTGATAAGTATCTATGCTATAATAGCTTTCGTCAGTGGTTCAGCTGATACAATTTCATAGGGGAATAGTACAGCGGTAGTGCGGCGGTCTCCAAAACCGTTAACGGGGGTTCGATCCCCTCTTCCCCTGCTTTAAAAAGTCGATTTTATCGGCTTTTTTTGTTTCTGTTTTTAGATACAATTTCACCCCGGCACGACGCGATTCATAGATCTGCGCCATGCCGGGGTGTTGTCTTTACAGCTATATTGTCAGATCTCCTCTTTCTCCGAATCCGGTGCGATCACAGATCCGATAGCGGTCGCGTAATCAGAGTACTCCGGAATGCTGATCTTCACATCCCACAGGCTCTTGAAATCCTCGATGATCTGGCGGCACTCGAAGAATTTAGTCAGTCCGCCGATCAGGATATACTCTTTGATGCCGGTGCTCATAGATGCCAGGATTCCTGCCTGGCAGATATTCTCGATCACCATATGTACAATACCTGCCGCGATATCCTCCGGTTTGGACTGGGCATCTGCCTTACCGAAATTAGAAGCCGTCACATCCAGATTCAGGCCCGGCAGCTTTTCTTTGGCCAGATCTGCGATCCGCAGATCGATCTTCGCCACATCACCCTTACGGGACAACGGCACAATTTCATGAATGTCGCCGGTATTCAGCATGATCGAGGACAGTCCACAGATCGTTCCGCCTCCTAAGCCGACACCACCCAGGTGCTTCATCTCCTTCTCCGTCACTTTGACGAAGAAGCTTCCGGTACCCATACTGATGACAATGACTTCCTTTTTATCCGTAAGATAATATCCTCCGGTACCTGTAGCGACGAATTCATCCACTTTATAGGTAGGACGATCATATACCGCTTTCTCCACATATTTGCTTCCCACACCGGTGATATAGACTCCTTCCACATCAGCCAGTTCCAGATTATTCTCATACAGATATCTTCCGAATGCACCGTAGAGAGATGCCACCTGGCTATCCGCCTTGACCGCCATAGGCGGAAGCATATGCTCTCCTTCAAAAGCTACGATTTTTGTCGTACTGCTACCGATATCGATTCCTATTTTGACAGGCATGTTTTCAACCTCCTCATATCACTTAACTGTTCATCGTCTCATTTCCAGATACATTTCCACAGTTCGAGACCGTCAGCCAAACACTTTATCCACAGCATCCTGTACAGAACTGACGCCAATGACCCGGATCTTACTTCCTTTTTTACACTCTTCCAACGAGACAAGCGGCACCACACATTCTTCGAAGCCCAGCTTCTCTGCCTCTGCCACGCGTTGTTTTGCCATGCTGACTGCCCGGACCTCGCCGCTTAATCCCACTTCACCGAAAGCGACCAGTTTCGGATTCAGTGCCTTATTCCGGAAGCTGGACAGAATCGCCAGCACGATTCCCAGATCGATCGCCGGTTCCTGGATTTTGATGCCACCGGTGATATTCACGTAAGCATCACAGGAAGATAATTGCACTCCGGAACGTTTCTCCAGCACTGCCATCAGGAGATTTACACGGTTGAAATCCGTACCGGTGGTCTGTCTTCTGGGAATTCCGAAATTGCTGTGGCACACCAGCGCCTGCAGTTCGATCAGAAGCGGCCTGGTGCCCTCCATAGTACATGCCACCACAGAGCCACTGGCATTCTCCGGTCGTCCGTTCAACATATATTCCGAAGGGTTCTTCACCTCCGCGAGTCCCGTCTCCCGCATCTCGAAAACACCGATCTCGTTCGTGGACCCGAAACGGTTCTTCACCCCACGCAGGATACGGTAGGAAGCATGTCTGTCCCCTTCAAAATAAAGTACCGTGTCCACCATATGTTCCAACACTCTGGGTCCCGCTACGGTTCCTTCTTTTGTTACATGTCCCACAATAAAAATAGAAATCCCCAATCCTTTTGCCAGTTGCAACAGGATACCTGTGGATTCCCGCACCTGTGATACGCTTCCCGGTGCTGCAGATACATTTTCATTATACATGGTCTGAATGGAATCTATGATCACGACCTCCGGCTTGCTCCTGCGGATCACTTCGCCGATGATGTCCAGATTCGTCTCACACAGCAGGAGCATATGTTCCGAAAATGTGCCGAGCCTGTCCGCCCGCATCTTGATCTGTACCTTGGATTCCTCTCCGGAGATATACAATACCTTATGTCCGGCCTCTGACAGATTGTGACACACCTGAAGCAGCAGGGTAGATTTACCGATCCCCGGATCGCCTCCTACCAGAGTCAGGGAACCCTGTACGATTCCGCCACCGAGCACCCGGTCCAGTTCTTTTATCCCGGTGAGTGTCTTGTTCTCCTCACGGATCGCGATTTCAGATAATACACAGGGTTCGGAAGCCTCTCTGCGCTCTCTTCTGCTCCCGGTGCCGGTGTTTTTCAATACCGTTTTATCTATCGTCTCTTCCACGAAAGTGTTCCACTCTCTGCAGCCGGGGCATTGTCCCAGCCATTTCGTGGATTCATAGCCACAGTTCTGACAGAAAAAAACAGTGGCTGTCTTACCTTTTGCCATGCTCTCTCCTCAATCGTTATAAAAAAGAGCCCAGACACGAAGTACTACAATATCCTCCGTGTCTGGACTCCTTTGCAGTGCGCCTTTACGCCTCTACGATCTTCACAGGTACTTCCCCTGCTGCTTCCAGTTCTACACTCAGGCTTAACTTCCCGCCAAGTCCGGTCTTCATGGTTCCTACGTTCTTACCGTCAATAAATACTTCGTACTCGGTGTCGTCCTTTAATCCTACCGTGATCTGAGAATCTTCATCACCTTCTACGATGAATTCTACACTGTTATCGGACTCTTTGAACTCCAGCACACTGGTTCCGGGAACAGATTCATATAAAAACATGCCGTTCTTTTCCAGCTTTGTCATCTCATTATAAGTCTTAACTTTCAGCAGATCTCCCGCATGTTCGTAATCTTCCACCTTTGCCTTCTTGGCCAGCTTGTGATTACCAAAACTGATAGATCCGTCTGCTTCACTGCGAAGTATTTCTTCCACTACTGCCATCTGTCTGTCCTCCTGAAAGTAACTGCATCCGCAAAATTTTCCCTTTTACCGGGAAGTGCGGATGGGGTTTTGAATAGTTACAGTATAATATATCCCAACCCTTTTTTCTACAAAAAAATTATTTATTTTTCACCGTGAATACAACTTTTCCGTCCTTGAAGCCTGCGGATACTTTATCTCCGGGTACCACCTTTTTCTGAAGGATCTCTTCCGCCAGCGCATCCTCTACCACTGACTGGATCGCACGCTTTAACGGTCTCGCTCCCATCTTATTGTCAGCATATTTTTTCACCAGATGCTCCTTCAGTGCTGCAGTGATCGTCAGATGGATGCCCAGCTGGTCCTCGCATCTCTTATACAGATTGGATGCCAGCAGATTTACGATCTCTTTCATATTCTCATTGTTCAGCTGGTGGAACACGATAATGTCATCGATACGGTTGATGAATTCCGGCTTGAAGCTGCGCTTTACCTCTTCCATGACATTGGATTTCATTTTCTCATAATCCTTCGTCTCGCTCTTCTCCGTTGCGAAGCCGAGATTCTTGGGATCTACAATCCGCTGTGCTCCGGCGTTGGATGTCATGATCAGCACCGTATTCTTGAAGCTGACCTTTCTGCCCTTGGAATCCGTAATATGGCCGTCATCCAGCACCTGCAAAAGCACGTTGAACACATCCGGATGAGCCTTTTCGATCTCATCAAACAGAACGACAGAATAAGGATTCCTGCGGACCTTCTCGCTCAACTGGCCACCTTCTTCAAATCCCACATATCCGGGCGGGGAACCGATCATCTTGGATACCGAATGACCTTCCATATACTCCGACATATCCACACGGATCATGGCATCTTCCGAGCCGAACATAGCCTCTGCAAGCGCCTTGGATAATTCCGTCTTGCCGACGCCGGTAGGTCCTAAGAACAGGAAAGAACCGATGGGACGGTTCGGATCCTTCAGTCCCACACGGCCTCTGCGGATGGCTTTGGCCACGGCGGTAACTGCCTCTTCCTGACCGATCACACGCTTATGCAATGTCTTCTCCAGCTTCAGAAGTCTCTCGCTTTCTTTCTCTGCCAGCTTCTGCACCGGGATTTTGGTCCACTGGGCCACCACCTCGGCGATCTCATTTTCACCGATGCTTAAAGTATTTTCCTCTTCCCTTTTTTCACGCTTTTTCAGCAAACGCTCCTGCTTCTTTACCAGAGCATCCTGTTTCTTCTTGATCTCTGCCATCTGGGCAAAAGCTTCCACGCGGATAGCCTTCTCCATCTCCCAGTCCAGCTCCCGGATCTTATCCGAGATCTCCTTTGCCTTATCCGGTGCATCCATTGCATGCAGTCTGGCACTGGCCGCTGCCTCATCGATCAGGTCAATCGCCTTGTCGGGCAGATTCCTATCATTGATATAACGACTGGACAGTCTCACTGCCGCCTCCACCGCTTCCGGTGTAATGGTCACATGGTGATGTGCTTCGTACTTCCCCTTGATACCCTCCAGGATGCGGACAGCCTCTTCCTCTGTGGGTTCTTCCACCGTAACCGGCTGGAATCTCCGCTCCAGTGCAGCATCCTTCTCAATATACTTGCGATACTCCGCGATCGTGGTCGCACCGATCAGCTGGATCTCTCCGCGGGCCAGAGACGGTTTCATGATATTGGACGCATCAATAGCCCCCTCGGCACCTCCGGCACCGATGATCGTATGCAATTCATCCAGGAATAAAATAATATTCCCATCCTCTGTGACTTCCTTCAGTACCTTCTTGATCCGCTCCTCGAACTCTCCGCGGTACTTACTTCCCGCTACCATTCCGGACAGATCCAGTGTCAGTACTCTCTTATTCTGCACCGTAAAAGGCACATCTCCCGCCACGATCCGGGCTGCCAGTCCTTCCACCACGGCGGTCTTGCCAACACCGGGTTCCCCGACCAGGCAGGGATTGTTCTTCGTCCGTCGGCTCAGGATCTGGATCACTCTGCGGATTTCTTCATCTCTTCCGACTACCGGATCCAGCTTTCCTTCCCTGGCCAGCGCCGTCAGATCCCGGCTGTACTGCTCCAACGTAGACTGTTTCGCCTTACGGTCTCCTCTTTTTCCCAGGTCTTCCTTGTACAGATTGCCGTCCTGTCCGATAGCGATCAGGGTATCCACATATATTTTCTGTACATTGGCTCCCAGCGTGTTCAACAGGCGTACCGCTACGTTTTCCCCCTCTTTGATCAGGGCCAGCAGCAAATGCTCCGTTCCGGTCTGCTTCTGTCCGAAACGTGCGGCCTGACTGTGTGCTTCTTCCAGGATCCGTGCGGCTCTGGGAGAATATCCCTCTCTGTCCTTCACTGCGACACCGTTCTCAAACGCGATCAGATCCCGGATCATATCCATAACCTGCCCGGTCTCCACACCGTTATCAGCCAATACCTTGGCCGCCACACCGGTGTCTTCCTTTAATAATCCTACCAGAATGTGTTCCGTTCCGATGTAACCCTGCTTCAGGCTCCTTGCACATCTGGAAGCCTGCGCCAGCGCATTTTGCGCCTTATCCGTAAACTGTGACTGCATCAATTCAGTCCTCCATACTCTTCATATATTTCATCAATCAGCTCATGAACTTCCTGCCTGGAAATATTCTTGCAGCTACTCTTAGCCAGTATTACCTGCAATTCCTTCCGCAATTCATCTACCGCACGCATGCGATCCACATCGAGTGCAATTACCGCGCCTTTTCGCCGGTCTACCTTAACATAACCTTCCTGCTTCAGAACCGTATATGCCTTATTTACTGTATGCATATTGATCCCGATCGTATCCGCCAGCTGGCGCACGCTGGGCAGAGAATCTCCTTCATGAAATTGTGACGTGGCAATTCCCATGATGATCTGATTGCGTAATTGCATATAGAGTGCTTCATCACTGTTGAAATCTATCTCTATTATCATCAAACTCGCTCCCTTCCCATGTCACTGATTGTTATATTCCTATTATAACAGTGAACGCAGTACTGTCAACTGTAACCAGGGAAAGTTTATCGTTTTTTAATCAAAAACGGCATCTCACTTGTGCAAGATGCCGTTTGCATTTTATTGATCTTCGTCTCCGTCCCAATTCAGGAATTCAAATTCAAATTCATCATCATCTGACATGAAGTTTTTGGACTTCCAGCCGGGATTCTGATTGCCTTCACTCTGCGGTACAGGCTTTGTGGGTCTTGCCACCGGTCTGCCGGCCTGCGGCGCGGGTCTTTCGCTCTGCGGTGCCGTGGGTCTACCTCCCTGAGGTGCAGGTCTTCCCTGTCCGGGTGTCACCGGTCTGCCTCCCTGAGGTGCAGGTCTTCCCTGTCCGGGTGTCACCGGTCTGCCTCCCCGGGGTGCAGGTCTTCTCTCCTGCGGTGCCGCAGGTCTTACGGTCTGTCCAATGGGTCTCTCTCCCTGAGGTGCGGGTCTGCCATCTGGACGTGTTCCCTGGCCTGTCGGTCTGGATGCCGGTCTTCTCTCAGCTCCCACTTCATGCATTACTTTCTGGCTGCCTTGCGGCCTGCCGCCCTGCGGTCTGCCTCCCTGAGGTGCGGGTCTTCCGTTTTGGGGTCTGCCTCCCTGGGGTCTGTCCACTCTTCTTCTGCGGACCGTTTCCTCTTCCACGCCGGAGAAATAGGATGCGTCATTCATATCTTTGATTTTGAAGATCAACAGTGTCACCGCTGCTACCGCCGCTACAAGCAGAATCACCAAAATAATGATGACTGCTTTCTGGCTGCTGATCTTTTTCTGATTGGTCTCATACTGTGCATTGATCTCTGTGATCTGGTTCAGGGAATTGAACAGATCTTCAATCTTATATTGCTTCTGCCCTGCCATGTCCAGCAGATACCATGCATCTCCCTGCATCTGAGTATCCCAGTCTTTGGATGTGGTCTGGGTATCTTCCGCAGGCTGCTCATCTGTGGGTTGTTCCTCTACCGGCTGTTCTTCTACCGGTGCCTGCAGCTCTCCGGATAATGCAACATAATCCGAACGAATGAAGCCTGTCACCTCGACACTGTTGGAAATAAAGCTTATCTGATACCATGTCTTTCCATCGGTTCCTGTTGCCTGTCCGGTCACAGTCAGTGCCATTCCATTCTCCGCAGTAGTCACGATCTGGCTGGTGGTGGACGCATTGCTGCGCACACGAACAGACTGACCTCCGGTCACGGTCGCACTCAGGGGTTCCACTGCAGTAACCTCCACAGGAGTCTCATTCACAACAGGCGCCGGTGTTGCTGTGGTCGTAGTCGTTGTAGTAGTTGTTGTAGTTGTTGTACCTGAAGAAGACGGCGGGGTAGATCCGTCGGTAATACTTACCAGATCGGAACGAATATATCCCAGCGTATTCGCATCCACATATACTTCATACCAGGTATAACCGTCTGCTCCCTTGGTCTGACTTTTGATGGAGATCGCCTTATCCTTGGCTGCGCTGCCGATCACTTCACTGGAAGAATCCGCAGTTTTACGGATCTTAGCACTGGATGCTGTTACCTTGGCTGCACTTTCCGCATGGCTGACAATTGCCAGATTCTCACTAAAAAGTCCTGCTCCCAACACAAATACCAGTGCCAGCATTCCCCAGAAAACCTTACATTTACTTATTCTCTGTACTGTCTTTTTCATCTGCAACTCCTTTTGTATCCTGACCTTGTCTTACGCTTCATCGATTGCTTTGCCAATGTCATGACGCATGTATTTATTCTCGAAAGAGATCCATTCCGTTGCCGCATAAGCGTTGGCACGGGCTTCTTTCAGATCTGCTCCCTTCGCCGTCACCCCCAGGACACGACCACCGTTTGTAACGATTCCCTTGTCCGTAAGTTTCGTTCCGGCATGGAAGCAATAATAACCGTCTTTTCCGTCGAAGTTCTCCAGACCGCTTATTACAAATCCCTTCTCATAGGATACGGGATAGCCGTCGCTTGCCAGGACCACACATACCGCAGCATTGTCCTCAAATTGCAGGTCGATCTGATCCAGTGTGCCGTCCACACAGGCTTCCATCACTTCGATAATATCATTCTTCATACGCGGCAGTACCACCTGCGCCTCCGGATCACCGAATCTGGCATTGTATTCTAATACCTTGGGGCCGTTCGGAGTCAGCATCAGTCCGAAGAAAATGACTCCCTTGAAAGGTCTGCCTTCCGCTGCCATGGCATCCACGGTAGCCTGGTAGATGTATTTTTTACAGAATGCATCCACTTCCTCTGTATAGAAGGGGCTGGGAGAAAAGGTTCCCATACCACCGGTGTTCAGCCCCTGATCGCCGTCCTTTGCTCTCTTATGGTCCTGCGCAGAAGTCATGATGCGGATGGTCTTGCCGTCCACAAAAGAAAGTACACTGACTTCTCTGCCTGTCATAAACTCTTCGATGACCATGCGGTTGCCGGCTGCACCGAACTTTTTATCCAGCATGATCTCATCCACGCCTGCCAGCGCTTCTTCTAAAGTATTGCAGATCAATACGCCCTTGCCCAGTGCAAGACCGTCCGCCTTCAGCACGATGGGAAAGCTCGCCTGCTCCTTCAAGTACTTAATAGCCTCCTCCGCGTTATCAAAATTCTCATAAGCTGCGGTGGGAATGTTGTATTTCTTCATGAGATCCTTGGAAAAGGCCTTGCTACCTTCCAGGATCGCTGCATTTTTACGTGGTCCGAAAGCCCGCAGGCCCTCTGCCTCCAGTGCATCCACCAGTCCGCCGACCAAGGGATCATCCATGCCTACGATGGTCAGGTCAATGGCCTGTTCCTTCGCAAATGCAACGATCTTATCAAATTCCATGGCTCCGATGGGAACACATTCTGCGATCTGACCGATTCCGGCATTGCCCGGAGCACAATAGATCTTATCTACTTTAGGACTTTTTGCCACACAGGTTGCAATGGCGTGCTCTCTGCCGCCACCGCCTACGATCAATACTTTCATACCCATATCTTCTGCCTTCCTTAATTTTCGCTGTTTGTATGCTTTACTTTTCCGTTCACGACACAGATCCGTCCGTTGGCAATGTCATCCACTGCCTTCGGAAGAAGCAGCCACTCTGCCTGTTCCATCACACGTCTCTGCAACGTCTCCGGAGTGTCGTCGTCCTCCACTGCCACTGCCTTCTGTGCAATGATAGGACCCTCGTCCATGCCTTCATTCACAAAATGTACCGTAGCTCCTGTCACTTTCACACCGCGCTCCAGTGCTTTTTCATGCACATGTAGTCCGTAGTATCCCACACCGCAGAAAGAAGGGATCAGGGACGGGTGGATATTGATGATCCGGTTGCTGTATTCATGTACCATTGCCTCCGGGATCTTCACCAGGAATCCTGCCAGTACGATTAAGTCCGGAGCAAACTCCTTCACCTTTGCAAGCAGTGCCTCATTAAATACTTCTCTGCTCTCATAATCCTTCGGAGACACACAGACTGCGGGAATCCCTGCATTCCGTGCTCTCTCTAAGCTCTTCACCGTCTTGTTATTGCTGATCACGCCCACGATCTGTGCGTTTTTAACCTTACCTGCTGCAATAGCATCAATGATGGCCTGTAAATTCGTGCCGCCGCCGGATACCAGTACGACTACTCTTAACATATGGTCACACTCTTTTCACCGGTCTCACAGGTACCTACCACATAAGCAGTCTCGCCTGCTGCCTTCAGAGCTTCCATAGTCTTATCCACATCTGCGGGATCCAGTGCCAGTACCATGCCCAGACCCATGTTGTAAGTATTATACATCATCTCGTCTGTGATATTGCCTTTCTTCTGCATCAGGCGGAAAATAGCAGGCACTTCGTAGCTGTCTTTCTTCACGACTGCACGGATGCCGTCGGGAAGCATTCTGGGGATGTTCTCATAGAAACCACCACCGGTGATATGGCTGCAGCCCTTTACCTTAACACCTGCGTTCTTCACAGACTTCATAGCCTTCACGTAGATTCTGGTAGGAGCAAGCAGTGCCTCACCAAGAGTCTTGCCCAGCTCATCATAATAGGTATCCAGGCTCTCTTTTGTCATATCGAATACTTTTCTCACCAGAGAAAAACCATTGGAATGTACACCGGAGGAAGCGATGCCCACCAGTACATCACCGGGCTTGATATTCTCACCGGTGATCAGATCTTTACGTTCTACCACGCCTACGGCAAATCCTGCCAGATCATACTCATCCTCGGGCATCAGTCCGGGATGTTCTGCGGTCTCACCGCCTACCAGTGCTGCGTCAGACTGCTTACAGCCCTCTGCCACGCCCTTCACGATAGTAGCGATCTTCTCGGGAATATTGCGTCCGCATGCGATATAATCCAGGAAAAATAAAGGTTCGCCGCCTGCACATGCCACATCGTTTACACACATGGCCACACAGTCGATACCGATGGTATCATGCTTGTCCATTAAAAATGCCAGCTTCAGCTTGGTACCTACACCATCGGTGCCGGACAGGAGCACAGGATCCTCCATATCTTTGATGGCACTTAAGGAAAATGCTCCGGAGAAACCACCGATGCCGCCCATTACTTCGGGACGCATGGTCTCCTTCACGTACTTCTTCATCAGTTCTACAGACTTGTAGCCTGCTTCGATGTCTACTCCAGCTTTCTTGTAATCCATTTTCTCCTCATTTCCGCCGCAGGGGCTCTTTCGTTTTATTAGTGGGGCAGCCTCTTAAGAGGTCCCTGATTCTCTGTCTTATCTTCTTATTTTTTCATGCCTTCCAGGTATGCTTTATAGCCGATCTCCTGCAGTTTTGCATCTTTGGCTTCTACCTGTTCTTTTAATTTTGTGCTGTATGCTTTCAGTTTTCCGAGAAGTTCTGCGTCGGAGGTTGCCAGGATCTTGGCAGCCAGAAGTCCTGCATTGGCGCCGCCGTTAATGGCTACTGTGGCAACAGGAATGCCTGAGGGCATCTGTACGATGGAATACAGAGAATCTCTGCCTCCCAGGGAAGTAGTGTGCATGGGAATACCAATGACAGGCATCGGGAAAATAGCGGCGCACATACCGGGCAGATGTGCTGCCATACCGGCACCGGCAATGATCACCTTGAAGCCTTTTTCCTCCGCACTTTTTGCATATTCAAAAAATACATCCGGCTCTCTGTGAGCGCTGATCACGGTCATCTCATAAGGGATGCCCAATTCTTCCAAAATGTCTGCTGCCTTCGCCATCACAGGCATATCGGAATCACTACCCATTACAATGCCAACCTTAGGGCAATTCTCTGTATTTGCCATAATGTCCTCCTCATGTGTCGGTTTTCACCGATTTTTCCATATATCTATAAGTGTACTAAAATCTTGTCGATGATGCAATGGTTTTATGAAAGTTCCTGCAACGGTTCGTTCAGTTCTTCCGTTCCCGGCAGGACGAATCTGCCGTTTTGAATGATAGTGATCCGGTCTCCGTCCTCTTTCACCGCGGTCAGCTCTGCCAGTTCATCATAAGGAATGGTAATGTCCGTATGACAGTTAAAATATGCTTTGGACGGATTCACACTGCGGAGCGCCGCCACCTCGTTGTCTCTTGCCACGATCTCCTTGCCGTCGGGATTGTATACTTTTACTTCTTCCGCATGGGAATAACAGGTATCTCCCACTGCAAAATGCGGTCCCATCTTCTCTGCGATCAGAATGGGCATTTTGGACTCCACACCCAGTTTTTTTGCTGCCACATAGGCTGTGGTATTCGTGCCGATGGCAAATTCTCCTAAGGGCAGTGTCTTGTGGCGGAACAGGATATTCTCCTTAATAAATGCCTTATTTTCTTCCTCTGTGGCAAAATTGGCGCAATTATAATTTTGGATCTTACCGTTTTCAAAAGTGATCTCCAGATCCTTATATTCCAGACCGTTTAAGAATACCCGGGTTACATGCAGCACACCGTTCGTACCTTCCAGTACCGGAGAGGTAAATACCTCACCCACGGGGATGTTCACATCTGCCACGCAGTTTTCAAAAATAGTCTCTTTCGCAGGGTTCTTCAGTTTCCATAAGTTTACTTTCAGATCGGTATGATTGCCGTTACAACCCTTAATTTCACAATGATCTGCCTGATCCAGGGCATCAATGATGGTCTGCTGGATCCGCTGATATTTTTTATAATCCAGCGTATTGATCTGTATCGTCTCCCGGAACAGTTCCTCGAAGCAGTCACCCACCTCCGGGATTGGGAACGCAATGATCGTGAAGCTGCGCTCTTCTTCTATAATGTACTGTCTCTGCAGCTGGCCCATCTGGGTACGGTTCTCTACCAGTAATGCACTCTGCTCATCCGTCATTTTCAGGCTTTCCGGCTTGTTCACCGGCTCGAATTCCTTCTCTCCGAAGGTCTCCACTACCGCCGGTCCCGCATAACCGCGTGCCTCTTTTTTATATTTTTCAAACGCGGTATGCATCACTTCCAGTTTTCGGCTGCAATACATTTTGTCTAAGAACAGTGCCTTGTCATCCTTATGGTCAAACTCGTATTGTCTGTTGGGGCTGACGCTGTAGAAGCCATTCTTGTAAATGGACGGATTGTACAAAATGCTGGAAGCTGCACGGTAGATCACCGGCTGCAGTCCCATTTTCTCAAAATTCTCCAGGGCTCTTCTCATCATGCGCTCAAAGCCCAGCTGATAACGGACATCCACGACCGCTTTCTTCGACAGATCCTTGCCGGTTACTTCAAAGCCGATACGATACCCTTCGGTGTAAGTGTCTGCCATGGTATGGACAGTCTCCTCCGGCAGAGAATTCATAAATTCCGCCATTTTCAATTCATTTTCGCCTACATACTCACCGTAAGCATACAGATAACGTAGATCCGTAAAGTCTGCAGTTCGAAGAATTGCCGCTGCAAAATTATTCTCCGGACATACCATTTCACGTACCCGCTCTTCTGCCGCCACATCCGCATAATCACTGACGAACCAGTAGAGGATCTCACGAATAGCTGCATACGTGGGAAGCTTATGGTTTTCCTGCTGTTCATATACAAATGCCGCATATACCTCAGAAAACAGCTCCATCCGGATCACCAGCTCATCCAAACGTCCTTCGTAGGTAAAACCGATCAGGCTCCGCATTTCTGTGTATAAAAAGGACACAAGCACACCGAATTCTTCTCCCAGCATCTTCACAGCATAAGCTGGATTGGCAAAACTGTTCTCATAGTTTTCCGGTAAAATATCTTCATACAGAGCACGGTTGCGCTGCTGTAATTCTTCCAATGTGGCAGTGGCCTGTTTCCCCTGCTCCAGGAACTGTCTGGTATCCTCGATCAGCAGTAAAAACTTCGCTACTGTTGTAAAATATTCTTTCCAGGGTAGTAACTCCGCTCCCTGGAAATCTTCACCGGGAATCTCCCGGATCCGGAGAAGCGCCAGTTCCAAACGTTCCTGTAAAATTTCTCTTTCTTCCATAATATCTGTTAACTCCTTATTTCCAAATGACTGTCGTGTGTTCCCATGCTCCTGCCTCCGGATGTCATATCTTACAGCCGGCTCCCCAGATACAGTAAAAAGCTGATGCCACCGAGGGAAATTACATTCAATATCGTCCCCAGCACAGGAAAGAACCGGTAAATATCCTTGTCTCGCAGTGTCAGAACGCCAAGGATCAGTCCGATCAGAGAATAGACCGTTGCCAGCACACCGGTGACTCCGTATCCTCCGTGCATCACGCCCCCCTGACTGTAGGACAAATACGTCACAATGCCAAGAGACACCAGGCTGATGACACCCAGAATCGTAGACATGATCGCTTTATCCGAATGTTTTTTATTCGTAAAAATGTAGTTCTTTTTCCGCATAATATATCTCCTATGGAACCCGAAAAGGGCACTTCCTATGTGGAAATGCCCAATCTGCGCGCCCAAGCGGCGCCTTTCTTCTCTTTTGTCCTCAGAACAGGATACGGGATTTGCCGGAGATAAGCTTGCCGCCGCTGATGATCAGCAGTACTCCTGCCGCAATTCCGACTACCAGGGAGATCACTCCCAATACAATATTCAGAGCACCCGCTCCGCGCATGATCTTATAGATTTTCTCTTCCATGGAATCCTCCTGTCTTCTATCCAAAACTTTTCGAAGCCGCCTGCTTAAGCACCGTATACGGCGTAATATTCATCAATTGCCTTCTTCAGGGTGTCGTCGATGTATACTTCTCCCTTGTAAGGTCTGTTGTACAGATGATCGATAACATCCTGCATGGTCACGATGGCATGTGCATCGAAGCCGTACTTTTCCTTGATCTCTTCCAGTGCGCTGACTTTACCGCCCAGTCCCTTCTCCATACGGTTCAGGGATACCATCAGACCAACGATCTCTACGTTGGCAGCTCCTCTTACCTTGGGAACCGTCTCTTCCATAGACTTACCGGAAGTGGTAACGTCCTCGATCATGATAACTCTGTCGCCGTCTTTTAAGGAACTTCCCAGGAAGCTTCCCTTATCTGCGCCGTGATCCTTCTCTTCCTTACGGTCAGAACAGTAACGAACCTCTTTGCCGTATAATTTGCTGTAAGCCACTGCAGTTACAACACTGATGGGAATACCCTTATATGCCGGTCCGAACAATACATCGAAATCATCACCATACGTATCATGAATTGCTTTGGCATAGCTCTCCCCCAGCTTCATCAGCTGCGAACCGGTGACATACGCACCAGCATTCATAAAGAAAGGAGACTTTCTACCGCTCTTTAAGGTAAACTCTCCGAATTTCAATGCCTTACAATCCACCATGAACTCAATAAATTCCTGCTTGTACTGTTCCATTCTATGCAAAACCTCCGTAGTCTTAATTTTCATGTCTTTTCAATTCTGTCTTTTATCATACCATACTTTTTTTTAACATTCAAGGAACAAGCATTGCCGAATCCTTGTTTGAAAATTTCTCAAAAAAGGTAAAAACACCTCTCACCCATTTGGATGAGAGGCTTTATGAATTTTGCCAGTGGAATGCAGATTACCGTTCCCAGCAGAATCACCTAAAAATTACCGTCCAGATAGAGTCTTCGGATCTCTCTTCTGCGGTAACCGAATACGTTCATCAGATATTTTACCATTGTTGCGGTAATACCTGGGACTTTGTCAGGAACAGTAAAAAGTTTTGTTTTACTTTGTTTTCAACTGATCGATTTTCTCCTGCAGATCTGCAATGGCACGCTGACTATTCTTAATGGCTTCACACTGCTTCTCAAAAGGAGGCTCAGGCATATCACTGTACTGCTCAAAATAAATCTTGCCGATCTCCAGATAATTTTTCTTCATCACTTCTTCGCAGGTAGAAATCTGGCTCTTCAGATTTGCAATAGCCGCCAGTTCTTTTGCCTTATCTGCCGCTGCTTTTCCTTTTTCTGTAATGGTACCGCCAATCTTCTCTATAATATCCATGGTATGATCTCCTTTCCGGTACTATTATTTTACTCTTGCACGCTTTCCACGTCAATAGCAGACCCTTGTGTTCAGTTTATGTTTATAGTAAGATAGAAATATATTATTTTTATCTTACGCTACAAAGGCGTGTTCATTTTCATGTCCAGATCAACCAAAAAAGAAAATCTTCTATTCTGCATTGTTTCAACTTTAATCTCAGCATTTGGGATTCTGTTGATTCTGAAATCCAACGGCTTTTATCCTTTTAAGGAAGTAACTCTTTTTACCTTTGATATGAAAGAACAGTATCTGCCGTTTTTCTCCTCTTTGCATTATCTGATCGGTGGAGATGATTCCATTTTCTTTCATTGGTCTAAATCCCTCGGCGGCAATTATATTGGTCTGTATGCCTACTATCTTGCAAGCCCTTTTTCCTGGCTGACAACACTGTTTTCCATTGAAAAACTGCCTCTTGCTATTTTTCTCATGACCGTCAGCAAAATTTCGTTCTCCGGATTAACGTTCTCGGTTTATGTTAATTTCCTATGGAATAAATACAATACTTTACCAGCACAGACCTCTTCTTATCGAAGATTACTCGCTCGTTTCACATTGCTTCCACTACCTGTTGCATACGCGCTGATGTCATATAATCTGCAATTTGCACTATCCATCATGTGGTTGGATGGTGTCATTTTATTGCCTTTACTCCTGCTTGGAGTGGAAAAGCTGCTGGACAAGCAACGTAATCTTTGGTTCATTCTGCCATTAACAGCAATTTTCTATTTCAACTATTATATCTCTTATATGGCAGGAATCTTTTGTGCCCTTTATCTTCTTTTCAGACTTCTTACCACTTACTCTCACTCCCGGCACGACTTGTGGAGAATTCTGAAAAATTTCGCTCTTTCTACATTAATATCCTTGGGACTGGCAGCTCCTTTGCTGATCCCGACTTTTTCCGATATGTTTATCGGAAAACTGTCGGATCCTCTGACCAGTGTTGTTTATGATCCTCGATTGATCAACCAGCCGCTATCCGATATATTGGGACAACTTCGCAATGGCACCGTTAACTACCTTGGAGTCACCGGACTTCCCAATATTTATTGCGGGTATCTCGCTATTCTTTTGTCCATTCTTTTCCTATTTTGCAAACGGATCTCTCTCCGGGAAAGGATTGGCGCCTTTTTACTGACAAGCTTCCTGCTTCTTAGTTTTTATCTTTGGCCGTTGAATATCTTTTGGCACGGCTTTATAACACCTAATTCCTTCAACTATAGATATTCCTTTTTATTCAGCTTCTGCCTGTTGTATATGAGTTGCCGCTTTCTATGTGTTCTTTCGTATCAATTACCATGTTTTTTAGAGAAGACGCATCATTTCCCGGCATTGGAGCTTGTGGTTGGACTGCTTTTGCTAATTACCTCAGCCGATCTCGGTATCAATGGCAGAGCCATTTTCCGCAATATTGATTACGCAACTCCTTATATGCGTATGGATGAATACGTATCTTATCTGAATGACAACAAACCACTGATTGATGACATTAAAGCCTCGGACTCCGGAATGTACCGTATCTGTCAGAATTACCAGCTTACTTCCAATGATCCAATGCTTTTGGGATTTAAGGGAATGTTTCATTATTCTTCCACTTATACCCAAAGTGTCAACGCTCTGACATCTAAGCTCGGAATCGGTCAGGCATGGTTATGGAATACCGGCTATGGTACCACCCCTGTGACAGACAGTCTGTTGGGCGTGAAATATCTTTTGTCAGACACTGCAGAGTCTTCCGGATATTACTCCTTAAAAACGACGGATAATTCGGTGTCCGTTTACGAGAATCCTTCTGCTATGGAATTTATCTACAGTGCACCTTTGGCTTCGGCGGATATCTCATTTACTTCTGATCCTTTTGAAAATCAGAGCCGTTATCTGAATAGCTTATGCGGATCGAGTACTTTATTCTATCAGAAATACGATATAGAGCTCGCCAATCCTGCTGGCAGTCTGCCTGCTGATCTGGAATATGACCCTGTTTCCTCCTGGAGCTATTCTTTCATCGCCGAGAATACGGATCCGGTATATATGTATATGCCCCTGACTCCATTTGTCTCTGCAGATATTTATGTCAATGATGCTTTGGCAGGATCTTTTGAGTACGGTAAAAGTATTTATAATCTCTGTCTTGGATGTTTCCACGCCGGGGAAGCCGTTACGGTAACCGTTGTCTCAGCCTCAGCGACAGCGCCCGGTGATACTTATATTGAGTCTTTGGATACTTTAGCGTTGCAGGATGCTTTGACCTCTCTACAGACCGGTGAAATTACTCTTACCTCCCACAGCTCAGGAAGACTTTCCGGTAATATTTCGGTACATAAAGGTGATACCATTGTTACCTCCATTCCTTATGATGTCGGCTGGCATATTCGTCTGGATGGTCATAAAGTACCTGCCTCTGATATCGGAACCTATGCAGATACTTTTCTCACGATACAGGCCCCTGAGGGAGAACATCATTTAGAAATGTATTATCTATCACCCGGCATCGTCCCTGGACTTCTGATCCTTTTGATCACTTTAATGCTTCTTCTGGTCGTAAACTTTTTACAAACGCATAAGAAAAAGCAACGGTAATACATTGCGCCGCACGGAACACTTGTGCTATAATCGCTTTGTAAATCCAATGGAGGTGACAGCATGCAGCCGCTATACACTACTTTGAAAGTCAATAACGAAATTGAATTATGTGAAGTTTCTGATCCTGATTGTAAGCAGCTTATTGAGCGGGCTCTTTTAAAAAATCGGATTTCCTATTATATTCGTTGGCCGAAGTCCTCTTTTTTTAACAGGAAAAAGGATTCCTGTATTATCTGTATCAACGATAATGTCCGGGACACAGCTGAAGAGATCGTACGTGGGATCTGTGACGAGTCCGGATATAATGTCCGCTTTATTTTAAAACGCTCCTCTAATACATATTTATAAAAATACATTTTATTAATTTTTGTATATTAATTGACATTTTTCCCTTTATAGCGCATAATAATTTATTATAAAAACAAAGGAGGGGACTTTTATATGGAGAAACGAATTAATAAGCATGTATTTGCCTGGGTTTTCTGCTTTTTACTTGGTGAGTTGGGTGTTGATAGATTCGTCAGAGGTCAGGTTGGTCTCGGAATTTTGAAGCTTCTCACTGCCGGTGGCTGCGGAGTATGGAGCCTGATTGACTGGATCATTGCTCTTACCAAAGCATATGGTGCTGCTTATGCCAATTCCGAAGAGGTTGTATTTGTAGACGGAAAATATACTGCATAATCACATGATCAAAAAAGCTTTTGTCTTTTCAGGCAGAAGCTTTTTTCGTTTGATCATAGCAAACGATAAATGTGATATAAAAAATATATTATGAAGAAAAATACAAAACATATATTATTTTTTATTTTATTTATCCTACTGCTCCTGTTATTCCTGTTGCTGGCAGGCTATCAATGTCCACTGCGTTTCTTTTTGGGCATTCCCTGTCCTTTTTGTGGAATGACCCGGGCGTTTTTATGTGTCTTAGAGGGTGACCTTGCAAAGTCCTTTTATTTTCATCCTCTGTGGCCTATCGTATTAGGAATTTTTATTATTTTTCCTCTTTGGAAATTTCGGCTTCTTCACTTATCGGACAAATGGATCGATCATGGGGCTTTTGCGATTGGAATTCTGTTCTTACTCTGCTTTATCATAAGGCATGTGACACATTCTCCCATTGTACAGATTGATTTTACAAAAGGATTTTTTCATTTCTTTTCATATATGAATACATGAAAAAGGAGCTGTATTACAGCCCCTTTTTCAATCCTCTTATGCAATCGCTTTATCAATCAAAATCGAATTTGGTGTAACGCTCATACATAGCGCCATAACGGAATCTTGCCATTTCATTCTTCTGAAGGACATCTTCTTCGGAACCTCTGTACTGACAACGCAGACAGTAATATTCCTTCTTATCCTTATCGTAGAACATATCCATATCGATATCTCTCATGAAGCAAGAGGGACATCTGTAGTTTAATTTGCCTTTTCCAGCTTGAGCCATGTTGCAACGACCTCCTTATCCTTGATCTTGGAATTGTAACCCAGTGTAAACATCGGGGAGAATGCGTATCCTTCCTTCACATATCCGACAGCGCCTTCTGCGTTGGTGCTCATGGATACTGCGGTCTCGATCTGAGGGATCACCGCTCTTACTTCGTCAGCGTCTGCCTTCTCCATCTCACGGCACTTGTACTCGTAATCCAGAGTCTCTACCTCGTCACCCTTCTTGGTACTTAAGGTGATACCCAACATATCCTCGGAATACTCTGTGGTACCGTAGCAGGCTACGATATACTCGTTCAGTTCTACTTCAGCGTTCGGATCGCTCATCTCCAGGATCTTACGCTCGATCTTGATCGCAGAGCTGCCTTCCTCGAAGGAAACGATGGTCTGTAATTTTACAGTCAGATCATAGAACTCGATGTCTACGGGATCCAGTGTCAGGATTCTGGTGTTGCCTTCCTGAGAGAAATGAGCCTTGGTACGGCACAGGCACAGATCCACTTCTTCACCGTTGTGTTTTAACTTGGCACTTCTTACGGTACCTTCTCCTGCATAGTGCGTGAAGTAACCTGCACGGTACTTCTCCTGGATCAGGAAAGGATAGGATGCATCGGTCACATGCTTGGTACCGATACCTACCGGCCACTCCAGCTTAGCAGCGTAAGGACGCAGGTCAACGATAGCACCGCCCTGATCCATATTTACGCAGGCACGCATGAAAGGATCGCAATACCAAAACAACTGCTTATCGGAGCCATACAGGATATCTCTCCATAGAGCACACTCGGGCTCGGTGTAGGTCTTCTTCTGACGATAATAATCAGCGAACTCCGCCATGGTCATATCGGTAAGCTTGCCTTCCTTTTTCAGGTCGCCATAGTACTTCATACCGTCTTCATAGCTCTTCTTCAGCAGTTCGTAAGGTTGCTCCCAACGACCCATTTTGTTCAGCCAGCCGGGTCCTACGAACATCATGTTGTATGCGTATCCGTTGTTGTATTTCTCCAGGGAACGATACTGGTCGATCAGGTTGTACAGGTAAGGGTACTCCCATGTCTTGGTGTCATAGATCATACCACGCAGTACGTTCTGGGGATGGGTTCCGAAATTGGAGCCGTTACCGTCATAGCATGCCAGCAGGTCTCTGGACAGATGGGGGATCGCTACGATACCGCTGTCCTCTGCCTCATTGGCTGCTGGTGCATGGGTGTTCTGCTTGGAAGGGATCCAGGGTGCCCAGGGACCGCCATCCATGAAGGTATACCAGGAGTTGTTGCAGGTATGGTATGCCTTGGGGCCTTCTTCCCAACAGGTTGCTACCGCACATTTTACGGTAGGATAGGTTGCTTTGATATAATTGGTCAGATCTGCATCCATGTAGTAAGAACCGGTGGATTCGGGATAGAATCCGAACTTCTCATGGAACTTGCCGAACACATCATCCACGATAGACTTTTTGTCTTCCATGGAGAACATCCAGATACAGAAATCCTTGGTCTTGTACTTTTCACGGAACTCTGTGCAGGGCAGTCCCAACAGAGACAGTGCGATCTCATCACCGTACTTCTCGTGATCTGCCTTAGCCAGTGCTACCGCTTCGTCATTGAACAGGGAAGCATAGGTCATCTGAATGGTGGTCTTCAAACCATTCTTGTGCGCAGTTTCCTGCTGAAACTTGAAAATATCCAGAGACTCGGTGAGCAGTGCTTTTCTGCCCAGATCCTCTTCTTTGCCGTGTCCGGTTACTTTTTCCGCATACTCGGGAACCATCTCCGGACGGTGAATGATATTCACAATAAACTTATCCATCTTTTCCTCCATCTCGCCGTTAGGCATCTTATATTACTTTTGAAAGTCTCTGATCACTTTCAATGCGGGTAGTGCATTTCCATCATAATCGAACAGTGCCTGATTGGCCCATTCGTTTCCCCCGGGACCGGGATCCTGAATATACTTCAGGGACTCCTCGTTGGCCCAGCCACAGCCGGGCACCGGGATCCATGCCGGCTCCCAGTAATAGAAGCCTTTTCCTCTGCCATCCGGAACCTGCGCAATGCGTTCCATGACCTTCTGCATGAATGCAGCCTGTCCTTCCGGTGTCATAGGATACTCTACTGCCTCCGCAAGGTGAGGCTTGGTCGCCATGCCCTTGCGCTCTTTCGGTGCGAGCTTTTCTCTGTCCGCATAGTCTTCCATAGTAAATCCCATGGAAACCTCTGCTACGATGACATCCTTCTGATATCTCTGTGAGAGATCATTCATATTATTGGTCAGGTCATCAATGGTTCCGTGCCAGAAGGGATAATAGGACAATCCGATGACATCGAAGTCCTCTCCTCTCTGTACATAGGCATCAAACCATTCTCTGCAACGGGCATTGTTGCCGCCACAGTCCAGATGAAGCATCACCCTGCTGTCCGGGGATACTTCTCTCACTGCACGGATGCCCGCGCTGATGAATCTTGCAATATTGTCAACATTGTCCCATTTTCCGTGGGGCCACATCAGACCATTGGTGATCTCATTTCCCACCTGCACCATCTCCGGAAGCAGATTGAGACGCTTTAATTTCAAAAGCACATCCTTTGTGTAGTCATACACATGCTTCTCCAGTGCATCCGCGTCGGCATACGCCCACTCCTTGGGAGGGAACTGTTTGCCGGGATCTGCCCAGAAATCACTGTAATGCAGATCCAGCAGATAGCTGTAACCCAGCTTTTTGCCGGCCGAAGCCAGTGCCACCAGCTTGGTGAAATCACTGGTACCGGCACCGTAAGGCTTTCCGTCTTCGCTGTAAGGATCGTTCCAGAGACGGATGCGCAGAGAGTTGGCACCGTATTTTTTCAGGATCTCCAGTGCATCGCCCTCTTTGCCTTCATCATAAAACCTTGCACCGAGAGCCACCTCTTCCGGCAAAGTAGATACATCCATACCTTTGATAAATTCTTCCATAATTCAGTTGTTTACTCCATAGTTTACATAACATCGTTGCGAAAGCATCCACTACGTGGATGCTTTCAGGTTAAATGCTCTTGCATTTAACCTTTTACCGCACCACCGGTAATACCTTCCACATAGAACTTCTGCATGATGACAAACAATACAGAGATGGGAATGGACACCAGTACACCACCTGCGCAGAACTGACCAAAGTAAGTATTGATCAGGCTCTTATCCAGCATATTGTACAGACCAATAGCAACAGTCCACTGGGAAGATATGCCGGCATTTAACATCAGCTTTGCATATACGAAATCCATCCAGGGGGACAGGAAGGAGCTGATAACGGTATATACAATGATAGGACGGCTCATGGGGATAACAACCCTCCAGAAGATCGTAGCCTCACTGGCTCCATCCAGATAAGCGGCCTCGCGCAGGGAATTCGGGATCGTATCGAAGAAGCCCTTTGCAATCAGGTAACCCAGACCGGAACCGGCAGAATATACCAGGATCAGTCCGAGGTGCGTATTGGTCAGGTTCAGAGTCTTCAGAATGAAATATACTGCGATCATGGACAATACACCGGGGAACAGATTCACAATAACTGCTGCGTTCATCAGCGGCTTACGTGCCGGGAAACGCATGCAGGAGGTCGCATAGGCCACCATCAGTACAAAAGCGGTGGAGACCACGCATACCGCACATGCAATGATGAAGGTGTTCTTGAACCAGTTCGGGAACTGTGCCACACTGTCTGCTGAAAAAAGCAGATTCTTATACTGCGCCAGACTCCATTCCTTCGGGAAAAAGGTGCTGGTATTCATGCCGGTATATGCGCTGAAGGAAGTGACCACCAGCCATACGATAGGCACCAGCCAGACAAATGCCAAAAACGCCAGTAACAGGTTATGCAATAATGTTTTAACAAATCTCTTCATTAACGGAACGCCTCCTCTCTGTCACCCTTCAGGAATCTGCTGAAGGCAATGAGGGTAAATACCGCACATAGGATAAACACAATAATACCGATGGTGGATGCCATCTTGTAGTTGTAATAGCCCTGTGTCAGATTGAACAGCCAGGTGATCAGCAGATCCACTTCCTTCGCCTGGGAGTTCGCCATAGCCTGATTGGTGGTGGTATATACCCCCTGGGTCAACAGATAGATTACGTTGAAGTTATTAATATTCTTGACAAAATCCGTTACCAGAGAAGGGCCGGTGACGAACAGCATATACGGCATGGTGATATGAATAAAGCTCTGCATCGGAGTAGCGCCGTCAATCTTCGCACTCTCCAGCTGATCAGAAGGAATATTCATCAGCACGCCGGTGGCGATCAGCATCTGATAAGGAACACCGATCCAGATATTGATCAGGATGATCATGACGTGTGCCCATCCGGGAGCGGACAGGAACGGAATATAACTGGTACTGATCGCGCCGATATCTCTCAGCCACTGAGTAATTCCCGCATTGGCACAGATTGTGTTCATGATGCCGTTGTTCGCGAAAAAGTTACGTACCAGAAGAAGGGAAACAAACTGGGGAACTGCGATCGTTACAATGAACAGAGTTCTCCACAGCTTCGGCAGCTTCGTTCTCTTATTATTGATCAGCAAGGACAACAGGATACCGCCCAGGTAAGTGGTAAAGGTTGCGAACAGTGCCCATACCAGTGTCCAGATCAAAATCTTACGGAAGGCATAACCGAAGGTAATGGTCATTCCACCGTTAGAGAACAGATTCTTGAAGTTGGTAAATCCCACCCAGGTAAACAATGCGGAAGGAGGCATATGTCCCTGATCATAGTTCGTAAATGCGACAGCGATCAGGATCAACAGAGGAATGATCGTAAAAATAACGACTCCCATGACGGGAAGTGTCAGCAGTGTGATATAGAATTTGTCATTCTTGAACTGCTGCAGATCCTCTACAAACGTATTGATATGTTCTCCTGCCTGTGCTTTTTTCTGAAGCCGGTAAACAGTCACTTCATTCTTAAGCCAGATCACCAGGAACGTGAACCAGATGACAAATGAGACTACGGAGAACAACAGGATCATAAACGAGTTGTCATAATCGTTGAACTCATTCTGCATCGTTGCGATATTGAAAACCGTCTCCTGCTGAACCGTTCCCAAAGTTCCAAAATCACGTACATACTCTGTGGCAAAGCCAAAGGTGAATACAATGACTGCCACTTCGAGCAGAGTCATTAAAATACCTTTGATAATTTGTTTTCTGCGGATATATCCTGCTCCCATCCAGACCAGGGATAATTTTACGAACAGATCTCCTTTTACGACTGCTTCACCGAACTCCTTGAAGAATCCGCCGATTCCGCTCTTTTTCTTCTTCATTCTCTGCCCTCTCCTTTCTTCATATTAATATAAAAATTTTAGTAACTGTTCCGAACATCTTCCCGCGTTCATCTGACCAGTTACATAATCCGGCAGGCAGGAGTCGAACCCGCTTACCGGAAACGTTTCCTGTAAAAAAGGCATCCATCCACTACGTATTGTTGTTCATAGCTTCAGGACGCCTTTCTATTCTCTGTATTCGTTCTGCACCAGAACGCTTTCATCATTCATTTATAGCAGAACCGGAACAGATCATCTTCCCAAACTTATTCAGCGGGTACGGAAACACCTTCTACCAGTTCATCCAGTGCTGCCTGGATACCAGCTTCATCATCAGCCTTCAGCTGACCCTGAGCTACCTTCTCACCAAAAGTCTTGGAAGGATCCCAGTACTTGCCGCCAACGATCTGAACTACACCATAAGCGGACTGCTCAGACAGAGCTGCAATAGCGGTATTGGAAGAAACCTCCTCGGAACCAGCTACGTTGATATTGGAAGGTCCGATCTCTCTCTGCGAAACGTACTGCCTGGTTGTCTTCGTTGGTGATCCAGTCAGCCAGCAGAGTTGCCCAGCCTGCATTTGCAGAATACTTGTTAACGCCTACCAACTTGAAGCCTGCTACGGAACCCTGCTGGATCTGCTTGTCACCACAGGTGTAGGTAGGAAGCTTGGTAGCTGCGTAACCATCACCGAAAGCGGTCTGAGCTGCGGCTGCATCCCAGGTACCGGAAATTACTGCACACAGGTCGCCGGAAGCGATCTGGTTGGAAATATCACCATCAGCGATCGGAAGGAATGCGCTGTTGCCGGCAATACCCAGCATAGACTGTACTACCTGTACACCGGTAACGCCGTCAGCGCTGGTGCCGTTCCAGTCCATAGCAGTGCTGCCGTCATCATTCAGTGCGGTAGTGAAGCCTGCACCATAGAAGAAGGAAGCGTTATACCAACCGGAAGCAAGAGTCATACCAACCTTCTTGCCAGCCTTCTCAGCTGCTGCAAGTAAGGTATCCCAGGTCTGTGCATCTTCGGGAGTTACTAAAGCGGAATTGTAATATAAGAAGTAACCGTTATCAGCACTCATAGGGAATGCATACAGTGTGCCGTCCTTGGTTGCTGCTTCTACAGAACCGGAAGCATTTGCGCTCTTAACATCAGCTACGCTCTTGCCTGCGTAAGATTCCAGAGCTGCATCCATTTCATCGATGGACTGCAGGGCACCTGCATTTACCAGGTCGATCAGCTGATCAGATGCGAAAGCATACACATCAGCAGCAGCTTCAATATCGGCTAAAACAGTATCCTTAGCTGTGGACTCGGATTCGGTTCCAAGCTGGATATCGAAGTTTGCAGCATCTGCATAATGCTCCTTGAAGGAATCGATCATGCCCTGTAACATGGTCTGATCTTCCTCAGCACCCCAGATTCTCAGGGAAACGTCCTGCTTCTCAGCGGGAGCGGTCTGTGCAGCCTCGGTAGAAGCTGCGGTGGTAGCAGCGGCATCAGTGCTGGTATTGGAAGCATCAGAGTTTCCACAAGCTACCAGAGAGAATGCCATAGTCAGTGACATTGCTAAAGCGACTAACTTTTTCATTTTGTTATCCTCCTGTTTTGTTTTGCAAGTTTGTGCGTATTGCGCAACCGCTTGTCTACGATAATAGTTTAGCAACATTTCCTTATGTTGTCAATTTATAATAATGACTGATATTGCAGCTCAAAATTGTGCATTTTGCACAATCATCTTTTGAAACCCTTGATTTTACTGGGTTTTTAGCACATCCTATTTTTTGAAAAAAATGCTTTTTTTATGATTTTTTTGAGTAAAATATAGGAAAACGTTTTTCCAAATTATGATTTTCACACTCCAACTCACCCTTTTGTAGACTCCTTCAGGATGATCTCATAGTCCAAAAGTGTTTTGTCCGGTACTGTTTTGCCATGGATCATATCCAACAGCACCTGGCAGGATCTTCTGCCCAGCTCTGTGATATTGAATTTCAAAGATGTGATCGTAACAGGATAATTTTCCAGAATGCGGCTGTAATGACAGGATGCCACCTTCATCTGATCCGGGATTCTCACGCCCATGCGGGCAAGCTTTCTGACCACTTCATCACAGATGTAGTCATCCTGGCACAGAATGCACTCCACACCGCTTTTTTTCAGCTCTTCCACCGCTTTTTCCACCATAGCCCTGCTGCTTAGATCCGTGTAGACCAGGTCCTGGTTCAGCTTCCGTTTTCCCTTGCGGTAGGCTTCCTCATATCCCTGATACCTGCAGCGGTTTACCATCTGGTCCATATTGCTTCCCAGATAGGCAATGTTCTGGATCCCCTTAGCAAACAGAACCGTCACCATTTCCTTACAGGCTCCCACATTATCATGGTCTACCTGTACCACATCATCATCCGGGAATTTTCCAACTGCCACGAAGGGAATCTGCTTTTGTTTCAGAAATTTCACATATTTGTCGTTCTCATAAGTCCTGGTAAGGATCATTCCGTCCACTTTACGGTTTTTGATCAATCTCTCCAGTGGTTTGGTATCGTTTCCGTTCGTGGTTACCACAATAATGTCATAATCATTAGCCTGTGCCACCTCTTCCACTCCATACATACAAGTGTGGAAGAAAGGCATATCCACCAGAGTATTCACTTCCGGAAGGATGATCGCGATATTATTGGTCCGGGACTGTGCCAGGCTCTGTGCCGCCGCATTTGGATAAAAGCCGTGTTCTTCGATATAAGCAAGGATCCGGTCCCTCGTAGCCGCGCCGATGCGCCCTTTCCCTGAAATCGCCCTGGATACGGTGCTGGCAGACACCCCCAGTTCTCTTGCCACATCATGGATCGTCATAGTCTTGTCGTTGCCGGAATTGTTGTTCATCTCATTCACCCCATTCTCTGCGCAATCCGTCTGTTTTATGTCTTCCAGAGTCTGTTTTTCATGCGCAAACGATTGTTCATAATCATAGTAGCATTTTACTACTATGCTTTCAATGCGCCTTTTTACACAAATTGGCCATCCATTTCTATACAATAGTAACAAAACAGGGGGATTCTTGATGTTATTTCATCTGTTTTCCTTCCTTCCGGTTCCGGAACTGTTTCCAATGCGCAACCAATACCGTTCATTCTGTTGTTCCTGTCTGCGGCAGGCTGTCTGCCACACACAGCCTGCCATACCCCACCCGGTCGTTGGGATATTCCCTCTCTCCCCTTAAGGGTCTGGCACCTTTTCTGAGATATGCCTTGATTTTTTCGCCGTAGAGGAAGGGGTCATTTCCCTGCACGATCCCCCATTCCATCAGAAGCGCCGCGGCACCGCTGACAATCGGTGTGGCGAAAGAAGTTCCCGTAACAGGGAGAAAACCGCCATAAACATCCGGAGCCTGGATATTTACACCGGGAGCCACAAGATCCGGCTTGGTCAGTCCTGCTGCCGTCACACCGATGGTACGGGTGCTGTCGGCATAACCCCTGCCGGAGAAATCCGCATAGGTATCATAGACCGGATCGTAAGCCCCCACTGTGATCACCTTCGCTGCCGTGGAGGGAACCGTCAGTGTCATCTGCGGAGTGGAACGGTAAAAGCCAGTGCTGTCTCCCCTGCCGTTCCCCGCCGGAAGATACAGATAATATTGTCCCGTTACGGTCATTACCGGCTCCAGCCGGATCGTCCATATCCCTGCGTCGATATAACCGCCTGTCACCGGGATCATCTCCAGATAGATCTCCTGCGCCACCGCATAGGGCAGGGGTTCTCCCAGATAGACCAGAATCCTTGTCTGCTCCAACCTAAGCGTATATTTCCCGCCCTGAATATTCGTGGTTAGCTCTGCCTCCTCACCTCCCGGAGATTGCAGCCTTATCTGAAACACATCGCTGTAATTTTTCCACAGCTGGATATTCAGGCTTTTTTCATAATTTCCAACAGCCAGTTCCACGCGGCTGTCTCTCGTTATATTCCCGGCGAAATGCCCTCTTGCCGCACCCTCATTACCACTGCCCACACAGATCACGGTTTTGCCGATCTCGGAAGCATTGTCCAGAAAACGCTCCAGCAGAGAGCTTCCGTCATGGGAACCATAGCTGTTACCAAAGCTTAGATTGATGACAAGTGGCATATTCAACTGTCCGGCTTTCCGCAGTGCATAGGTCACTCCACGCAGGATTTCGGTTGTACGGGGGAATCCTTCTTCTGCGCCCCCGCTATTTCCCGGCAATCCCAGCTTCACCACGATCAGTTCCGCCTCGGGGGCCGCCCCGGTATAGAGACCACCTGCACTTTTCCCGGCGGCGATCCCTGCCACCGCGGTTCCATGTCCGGACAGGTCTCTGCTGGGAATCCGGCGGTAACGATCCAATGCAGGCATCTGTAATGCCGCATTTATTTCCTCCGCGGTATATTCCGTCCCAAAGGCAAATCCATCCGGCATTTTTCCATATCCCACATTACCTGTTTTCTCCGGCACTGTCCGATCCTGTGGCAGCGTCCGATCCCTGAGGACTGTCTGGTCCCATAGATACCGTATCCTCGTACTGCCATCTGCCTTCCGGAACACCTCCTGATCCCAGATGATCCCGGAATCCAGTACAGCCAAAAGAACGCCCCTTCCATTCAGAAAAGGCGTTCTCATAGTGACCGGTGGAAAACAGGATGTCCCCGCAGGAAACGTCTGTCCATAATAAAACCGCTTGGGTTTTTCCACATACTCGATCTCCGGGGTATCCGATACCGTATCCACCAGTGCCTCCGGCACCGTAAGGATCGCATATCCGGCGATCAGTTCCTCCACCACAATATTCTGTTCCCGCAGTCTGTCCAGACTGCCGTGATATTTTACGATCAGCTCCCAGCTGCGGATCTCCGCGCTGTAACCGACATTCAGACTCTCTGTCTGTTCTCGTTCTTCCTCCGGGGTCTCTAAAGCAAGGTTCAGGATGTTTTCCAGCTTCTGGTCCATCAGAATTTCCGTCCTTGGTCCTGTATTTCCTACATCGTATGCAGGCGATACAAAACTATTCACGAAAGTCCGGAGTAATCTTCCACTCTTCTACGATTCCTTCGGGATCTGTCCGTCCACATGCAGGATATGTTTGATCAGCCAGTCCGTCAGGTAATTCAGAATATCCATGATCTGTTCATCCTGTTGGGCCTGATCTCCTTCATCCTTCTCATGCTGATCTATAAACTCATCCAGTTTCTTGATAAATTCCTGATGCTGGATCTTCTGGGTAAAAATCTTTTTGTACTGAATGGATTCCATATACGCTTCTTCATCTGTAAAATGTTTTACGGTATAATCACGCAGTTTTTCCAGAATTGCATCGATCTTGTCATACTTATCCGGTGTAAACTCCTCCTGCAGCAGCTCGTAAGCCTCATTGGCATAGTCAAACAGCTGCTTATGCTCCTGATCGATCATATCAATTCCAATATAGTATTCCGGTTTCATTTCAAACATAACTTCAACCTTCTTTCGTATCTTTTTCGGATCCTTTTCGGATCATTTCTTGATTCTTTCTCTGAATCTTTTCTGCATTCTAACTATGCACTTTTCGGGCAAAGTTTTCAATGCCTTTTATACTTTTTTAATGATTTTCCGGGATAATTCATCATTCGCCCCAAAATTCCTTCAGCGCCCGCACCGCATATTCCGTATCCATCATACCCGCAGTCTCCACCGCGGAATGCATGGCCAGCTGGGGCAGTCCGATGTCCACACTGGACACCGATACATGAGCCGTGGAAATATTACCGAGGGTGGATCCTCCTGCGATATCCGAACGGTTGGCATAGGTCTGGTAAGGCACCTTTGCCCGTTCACAGTAATCCTTCATTTTTGCAGCTGAGATACCATCTGTAGTATATTTCTGGCTTCCGTGGAATTTGATGACGATTCCACCGTTTAAGTAAGGTCTGTTCGTAGGATCCGCCTTCTCCGGATGGTTGGGATGTACCGCATGGGCATTGTCCGCAGAGATCAGGAAGCTATCCGCGATCCAGCGCAGATACGTGCTATGATCTGCCAAAAGTCCCTCCGTAATTCTGTCTAACACATCCGCAAGGAACGTGGAATCTGCACCCTGTCTGGTGCCACTTCCCACCTCTTCATTATCAAATACCGCGCAGATATTGATATATTCCGTAGGTGTACTCTCCGTAAAAGCTTTGGTCAGCGCAAAGGCGCTCTGCAGATCATCCAGTCTCGGAGCCAGGACAAATTCACCCTTTGTCCCTAAGAATCTTCCTTCCTGTCTGGTATACAGGAACAGGTCTTCCCCGAAAATCGCTTCCGCATCCACGCCTGCGGCCTCTGCTGCCAGTCCAAGCAGCGCAGGCTTCTCCAGTGATCCGTCTGCGGTCGCAGATGCCCCTGCGGCATCGGTATCAAATGCTACATCCGCAAACAGTGGGAGCATATCTACCTGTGGATTGTACTCCACACCTTTGTTCATCTCCCGGTTCATATGGATCGCCACATTTGGGATCACGCAGAGATCCCGGTCAATATTGACCAGTCTGCTCTGGATGCCATCCGTTCCGCGCACCGCCAGTCTGCCTGCTACGGAGAGCGGTCTGTCCATCCAGGTGGAAAGGATCATGCCGCCGTATTTCTCGGTATTCAGGCGCATATAGTGATCTTCTACTGTAAGTTCCGGTTTTTCCTTCACCTTAAAGCATGGGGAATCGCTATGTGCTGCTGCCATATGGAACCCTTTCACAGTTTCCGTAGGAATAGCAAAAGCGATCACGGAAGAATCATTGCGCTCCGTGTAATATTTTCCACCCTTCACAAGCTTCCATTCCTCGTTTTCCCGCAGTCTGACATATCCTGCCTCTTCCAGCATTGCTCCGATATTCGCAACCGCATGAAAACAGGTGGGGCTTTTCTCTATAAAATCCAGCATTTCTTTCGTTGTCTTCTGAAAATCATTCATGTTAATCGTCCAGTCCTTCCGCTGCCCACTACCGGCAGACACCTTTCCCTAACGTTCCGCGCGCATGGGATTATTGAGGAAATCCTCATAAGTCAGGCGGATACCGTCTTCCAGCTCCGTCGTGTAATGATAGCCGAGACTCTCCAGCTTGCTGACATCTAAAAGTTTTCTGGGGGTTCCGTCCGGCTTGCTGGGATCCCATTTGATCTCTCCGGTATAGCCTACGACCTTTGCCACCAGCTCTGTCAGCTCCCGGATGGTCAGTTCCTTGCCAGTTCCCAGATTCACGGTCTCATTGCCGCTGTAAGTATTCATCAGATAAACGCAGGCATCCGCCAGATCATCCACATAGAGGAACTCACGCAGGGGAGTTCCGGTACCCCAGCAGACCACTTCCTTCGCGCCGGACACCTTCGCCTCATGGAAACGGCGGATCAATGCCGGGAGCACATGGCTGTGAGTCGGATGATAGTTGTCGTTGGGTCCGTACAGGTTCGTCGGCATAACACTGATATAGTCGGTTCCGTACTGTCTGTTCAGAAACTCACAGTACTTCAGACCGGATATCTTCGCCAGTGCATAAGCCTCGTTGGTCTTCTCCAGTTCAGAAGTCAGCAGGCAGCTCTCCTTCATGGGCTGCGGTGCCATACGGGGATAGATGCAGCTGCTGCCCAGAAACATCAGCTTCTTGCAGCTGCTCTGCCATGCGGCATGGATCACATTCATCTCCAGGATCATGTTTTCATACATGAAATCCGCCAGTGCTTCGCTGTTCGCCATGATGCCGCCTACCTTCGCTGCTGCCAGGAATACATAATCCGGCTTTTCCTTTGCGAAAAATTCCTCTACCGCATCCTGTCTGCACAGATCCAGCTCCTTATGGGTGCGGGTGATGATGTTCGTATATCCGTTTCTCTCCAGTGCTCTGCAGATGGCACTTCCCACCATTCCTCTGTGTCCTGCTACGTATATTTTTGCGTCTTTTTCCATGATGTTGCTCTGCTTCCTCTCTGATCTATCCTATTATTTCTCAGTCTCCTGTAGCATGATCGCTTCCGCCTTAGCCAGCTTCAGATCGTGTTCTGCCATCAGACGGCACAGTTCCTCATAGCTTGTCTTCTGGGGATTCCATCCCAGCACCGTACGTGCCTTCTGCGGATCTCCCCACAGATCTACCACATCGGTAGGACGGTAAAAGGCTTCACTGACCTCCACGACCACCTTGCCATTGGCTTTGTTGATCCCTTTTTCATGAATGCCGCTTCCCTGCCATTCCAGTTCAATCCCGGCATAATGGAATGCCAGCGTGGTAAATTCCCTCACGGTATGCTGTACCCCGGTGGCAATGACAAAATCCTCCGGCTTCTCATGCTGTAGCATCAGCCACATGCACTCCACATAATCCTTCGCATAGCCCCAGTCCCTCTTGGAATCCAGATTACCCAGGTAAAGCTTGTCCTGAATACCACAGGCGATCCTTCCGGCTGCCAGTGTGATCTTACGGGTCACAAAGTTCTCTCCGCGGCGCTCAGATTCATGGTTAAACAGGATACCATTCACTGCAAACATATTGTATGCATCCCGGTATTCCTTCACGATCCAGAAGCCGTACTGTTTTGCCACCGCATAGGGGCTGTAGGGATGGAACGGTGTATTCTCGTTCTGCGGCACTTCTTCCACTCTTCCGTACAGTTCGGAAGTAGATGCCTGATAGATGCGGCAGGTCTCGGTCAGTCCTACGATACGTACCGCCTCTAAGATACGCAGCACGCCCAGCGCATCCACATCACCCGCATATTCCGGTGCTTCGAAGCTCACCTGCACATGGCTCTGTGCTCCCAGATTATAGATCTCATCCGGACGCACTTCTCCGATGATCCGCACCAGGCTGGAGGAATCCGACAGATCCCCTCCGTGAAGAACAATTTTATTCTCCCGGATCAGATGATCGATACGTCCTGTGTTGCTGATGGAGGATCTGCGGATCAGTCCGTGCACCTCATAGCCTTTTTCCAAAAGGAACTCTGCCAGATAGGATCCATCCTGTCCGGTAATTCCTGTAATTAACGCTTTTTTCATTCTCTGTCCTCGTCTTTCTCACGCCTGCTTACGGCTGAAATACAATGCTGTGTGCGCAGGCATCTGCCTTATTCTGTCCGCAGAACACGCCTGCGATTGCCAGTCCGAAAGGAATGGAGGTTCCCATACCTCTGGAAGTGATCACATTCCCGTCAATCTCTACCGGTCCCGCAGTCACTGCCGCGCCTTCCAGATGGTCTTCAAAGCAGGGATAGGAGCAGGCTCTTTTTCCCTGTAAGATGCCTCTGTGCCCGAATATGCTCGGTGCCGCACAGATTGCCGCGATGTATTTTCCTGCTGCGTAAAAAGCATCGACCTGCTGCATCAGGGGCTCACAGGCCTCCAGATTCTTCGTGCCCAGTCCGCCGCCGGGCAGTACCAGACAATCATATTGTGTAAAATCAACCTGAGACAACGTCATATCCGCAGTCACCGGGATCTTATGTGATCCCATCACCTGTCTGTCCTCTGTAATGGACACCATATCGATGGTCAGACCGCATCTGCGGCAAATATCCACTACCGTCAGACCTTCTATTTCTTCAAACCCATTTGCCAGAAAAATTGCTATCTTACTCATGGTTTTCCCTCGCTTTCCGTTTTGTTTCCTGTCTCATCTGTAAGTCATACACTCTGACTTTGCACAGTTATGATTAGTATACACAATTTGGAGGCGTAATTCAATTCCCATGGGCAGATATTTGTAGATTTCACTGTATTTTCAAGGGAAATCATGTTATACTAAAGAAGTGTTTTTAAGTCTTAATTACAGAAGCGAGGCATTAATACTATGGAAATCGAGCGAAAGTTTACCCTGAAATCCTTACCTGATAATCTGGAAAGCTATCCTTCTCATCATATCGAGCAGGTATATCTGAATTATAATCCTGTGATCAGAGCCAGAAAACAGGATGATGAGTATTATCTTACCTACAAAGGCAGCGGCATGATGGCCAGAGACGAGAGCAATCTTCCGCTGAACGAAGTATCTTATTATCATTTACGGGAAAAAGCTGACGGCAGCGTGATCTCCAAGAGACGCTATCTGATTCCTCTGCAGCATCCCGGATTCAAAGAAGGCTTTCCCACTCCTCCCGCAGATTATTCCCTGACCATCGAGCTGGATGTTTTTGACGCCCCCTTCGCCCCTCTGATCATGGCAGAAGTAGAGTTCGGAAGTAAAGAAGCAGCAGAGGCATTTGTCCCTCCCGCATGGTTTGACAAAGATGTGACTTACTGTAAGGAATACCACAATTCCTATCTGGCGCTGGAGCTGCATCACGCACCGGAAAATTCCTGAAATGTAAATATAACGACTTGTGCCACAAAGCGCACGTTAAAATGCACGATAATTCCCATTGGGAATCCCGTGCATTTTATTTTTCTGTCTATACCACCGTAAAACAACGAATGCTTTCCTTTAACTGCCCTGCCGAGGCTGCCAGTTCCTCCACTGCATAAGAGATATCTTTCATCTCCTGCTGCAGTCCCTGGTTGTTTTTCTCTACCACTGACAGCTTTTCCGTACTGTCTCCCACAGTTGCTTCCATCTGTGTATTGGCAGTATTGACATTCTGCAGTACCGACAGCAGTTCGTCGATCTTCTGTCCGAATTCGTTCATCATTTCATCCACATGATCTGCCGCTTCATGATAGTTGCTGCCGGTATCCTCCAGTGCATCATAATCTTTCATGACTCTGGTATTCATAAATTCCAGCAGTCTGGTGGCGTTCTCGGATAGTTCCTCCACGCTCTCCACTACACGATTGCTGATTTCCTGGATATTGTTGGCAGATTCTCTGGAGCTGTCGGCCAGTTTGCGGATTTCCTCTGCCACGACAGCAAATCCACGGCCAGCTTCTCCTGCCCTTGCTGCCTCAATGGACGCATTCAGTGCCAACAGATTTGTGGTTCCGGCAATTCCCAGAATCTCTTCCGTCAGTTCTGTGATCTTGTGGATCTGCCTGCTGTTAGCTATGGATTCTGTCATAGCCGTATCAATCTCCTTCATGACAAGGGTTGCCTCCTGCTTGCTCTCCACCGCTGTCACTTTCATTTTACCGGCTTTTTCCTTGATATCCGCTGCGTAGTTTCTTCCGTTTTGGGCTACTTCCAGCATATTTTCCACCGTGTGATCCAATACACCGGTATCCTGCTGTACTCCGTCAATTGCCCCTGTCACCAGCTGCATTCCCTCGGACATTATGCCCAGATTCTGCATGGTATGATCCGCAGTGGCATTTACTTTTTCCACATTGGAGATAATGTCAGCCTGCTTTTCTTCCATCTGTCCACAGCCCTCGGTGATGGCTCTGATGATGATCTGCATCTGGGCTACCAGATCATTGATGGCAATGGCCAGTCTTCCCACTTCATCTCTCGATCCCACATGAATTCTTTTGGTAATATCTCCTTTGTTGCAACGAATCCCTTCTACCAGTTCATCTACCTGTTTCGTTGCCTTTTTCACCGGGCCGATGACCCACAGCCGCAGTCCCAGCATGATCACGATCACTACCACAAGTAATGCAATACTTGCCACGGAGATGATCCCCGGCACTCTGGCAGCACTCTGCTCCATTTGTCCCTGGGCCTGTTCCATTTCCTGCGCTGTGATCTCCAGCATCCGGTTCATGTAATTCTCGATATGTTCATTAAACATCGGAAGGTTGGATGTGGCAGATACATATGCCTGGGTTTTGTTCTCGGCACTGGTGACCAGCAGACTCTCCACCGTCTTTCTGTATTTTACCAGTTCTGCAGAAGCACTGTCCAGGGCTTCTTTACGCTCATCTCCCTCGGAAAGCAGGGCGCCGAATTCCTCTATCTGCTGTTCCATATCTGCAATATCCTGCAAAATTTTCTCAGACAGAGTATCCATGGTCACACTGTTGGTAGTCATGACATGGGTGAGCACCTGACTGTTGATATAAGTGAACTGTCTGGAAAGTCCGCTTATCTTTTCCTGCTCTGCAACCTGTTCGGATACGATCTGATCACTCATCCCGATCACACTCTGCAGCGTCCATACCAGCACTCCGACACAGCTGATCGCCGTAATTGCCAGAAGCAGCAACAGCACCATGATCTTAATGCCGATGCCGACTCCTCTTTTTCGCTTTCCTGTATTATCTTTTTTCCGTTGTCTTTTTCCCTTATCCATACCCTTCTCCTGTACGCAACGAATAAATACCATCAAAAGGGCCTACGGCACAAAAGCGCCGGGCCCTTTTTGATTAGATATGTAGAAATTAATTCTTGGCAATTAATTTTCCACCACGTTTGGATACAACATCGAAGATAACTGCTGCCAGAAGTACCAGACCCTTGACTACCTTCTGCATATTCTGATCGACACCCATTAAGGACATGCCGAGGTTGATGACACCCATCAGGACCGCACCGACGATAACTCCGGGTACCGTTCCGGTTCCGCCGTATGCAGAAGCACCGCCGATGAAGCAGGAGCCGATGGCATCCATTTCATAGTTCTGTCCGTAAGTTGGCTGTGCGGAAGTCATACGTGCAATGGTTACCATACCTGCCAGAGCTGCCAGGAATCCCATGTTCATATATGCCAGGAAGTATACCTTATTGGTATTGATACCGGATAATTTTGTAGCCTTCTCGTTACCGCCTACTGCATAGAAATAACGACCTACTGTGGTATTGGAAGTAATGTAACCGTATACCATGATGACGATCAGTACCCAGATCAGCACGCTGGGGATACCTTTGTGCTGTGCCAGGCGATAGCTGAATGTCAAGATCACAACAGCGATCACAGCTATCTTACCAATGGTAGCTCCAAGACTGGGAGCTTCATAACCCTTTTTTACCTTATCTGCTCTGTTCTTTAACTGCAGTACTGCAAAGATCACTGCTGCCAGCACACCTGCAAATACACAGGTCAGATTGATGGGGCCGTTCCCAAAGAAATCGGGGATATAGCAATCCGCACCGCCACCAAACAGATTTACGAAAGTGGTACAATCCTTAATGGATACTGTCATACCCTGCAGGACTACGTTACTCAAGCCACGGAATGCCAGCATACCTGCCAGTGTTACGATGAAAGGAGGGATTCTCACATAAGCGATCCAGAAGCCCTGGAAAGCACCGATCAGGGTACCGATCACGAACATGATCAGGATTGCCAGCCACATGTTCATCTTCATGTTCACCATGAGGACTGCACCGATGGCTCCGACAAAACATACTACCGATCCGACGGACAGATCAATGTTACCGCCGGTCAGGATACACAATAACATACCGGTTGCCAGAATGAATACATATGCATTCTGGGAGATCAAGCTGCTGACGTTCATGGGAAGCAGGATCGCTCCTCCCGTTCTCCATGCGAAAAATGCCGTAACCACGATGAGTACGAGGATCATGGTATATCTTTTAATGAAATCGAGGCCTTTTGTTTTATTCATGCCAATGCTCCTTTCTTACCGGCTGATAATATCTTGGACATGATAAGCTCCTGTGTTGCCTCACTGCCCGCCAGTTCTCCTACTATTTTTCCTTCGTTCATGACATAGATCCGGTCGCACATACCCAGTATCTCAGGCAGTTCGGAGGAGATCATGATAACAGATTTTCCTTCTGCCACCAGTTGATTGATGATGCAGTAAATCTCATATTTTGCACCGACATCAATACCTCTGGTCGGCTCATCCAGGATCAGGATATCCGGATCCGCGAACATCCATTTTGCCAAAAGTACTTTCTGCTGGTTACCACCGCTTAGATTACCCACATTCTGTTCTACCGTAGGACATTTTGTATTCAGTTTTTTCTTGTAATCCACAGCTACATTGTACTCTTTGTCTTTATCAATGACTGTATGGCTGCTGACAGCATCCAGATTTGCCAGAGTCGTGTTGATCTTGATCGGATTGCTTAAGATCAGTCCGTTTCCTTTTCTGTCTTCCGTTACATATGCCAGACGGTTCTTGATCGCTTCCTGTACGCTGCTCAGATTCACCTTTTGTCCGTTAATATACAGTTCACCGCTGATATTGGAGCCATAGCTTTTTCCGAACAGGCTCATTGCCAGTTCCGTACGACCCGCACCCATCAGTCCGGAGATTCCCACTACTTCGCCTTTTCTGACATTGAGGTTAACGTTATCCACTACCTTACGGTCGGAATACAACGGATGATGTACCGTCCAGTCTTTTACCTCCATCCGGATCTCTCCGATGTGCGGCTCTCTCTTCGGGAAACGGTCGGAGATTTCTCTTCCTACCATTCCTTTGATAATACGGCTCTCGGTAATATCGTCTTTTCCCTTCACCAGTGTCTCGATGGTAGAACCGTCACGGATGACCGTGATCTTATCCGCCACATAAGAGATCTCATTCAGTTTATGGGATATGATGATGGATGTCATTCCCTTTTTCTTCAGTTCCAGCATCAGATCCAACAGTGCTTTGGAGTCTGTCTCATTTAAAGATGCGGTCGGCTCATCCAGGATCAATAATTTAGCATTCTTGGCAAGTGCCTTTGCGATCTCTACCAATTGCTGTTTGCCGACGCCGATATCTTTTATCAATGTCTGGGGGCCTTCCTTCAGACCTACGGTCTTTAACAGTTCCGCCGCCCTGGCATTGGTTTCATTCCAGTTGATTTTGTACTTATGTCCCCGTTCATTGCCAAGGAACATATTCTCCCCGATGGTCATATAGGGGATCAGCGCAAGCTCCTGATGAATGATAACGATACCTTTTTCCTCACTGTCCTTGATCTTGTCGAATTTGCAGATCTCACCATTATAGATGATATCGCCTTCATAAGATCCGTACGGATAAATACCGCTCAGTACATTCATAAGTGTGGACTTTCCTGCGCCGTTCTCGCCTACAAGGGCATGGATCTCTCCTTCTTCCACCTGCAGGTTTACATTGTCAAGTGCTTTTACACCGGGGAATGTTTTGGTTATATTTTTCATTTCCAGTAATATCTTTGCCAATGGTATCCCTCCCAAGTCTTGTTTCCACATTATCTAATCAAACATTTAAAATCTTATTCTTGCTTTACCCATGAATACAGCAGGCGGGAAACGCCCGCCTGCCGTAAGGATCCTTACAGATCCGTGTTATTATAAATTACTGTAAATCTGCCTCTGTATAGTAACCGGAATCGATGAGCAGTTCTTTGTAGTTGCTTGCATCAGCGAACACGGGCTCACACAGATAGGAAGGAATAACGCCGGTACCATTGTCGTAAGTTGTGGTATCGTTGACAGGTGCCTCGCCGCCCTTCATGACAGCGTCTACCATCTCTACAACCTTGGATGCCAGAGTACGGGTATCCTTGAAGATGGACATTGACTGCTTGCCGGAGATCATGTTCTTAACGTTGGGCTTATCACAGTCCTGACCGGTAATGATGGGCCACTCGCCGGTGTAGTTAGCTTCCAGAGAGTTGGTAACACCAAGTGCGGTAGAGTCGTTGGAGCACAGAACTGCATCCAGTTTGGTTCCGTCTGCATAGTTTGCGGAAATGATAGCGTCCATTCTGGACTGAGCGGTCTCAGTAGACCAGTTAGCGGTTGCAACGGTTTCGAAATCGGTCTGTCCGGACTTAACTACCAGCTTGCCTGCATCGATGTAGGGCTGCAGAACATCCATAGCACCGCCGAAGAAGAATCTTGCATTGTTGTCGCCGGGGTCACCGGTTACCAGCTCAATATTGAAAGGTCCTGCTGCATTGTCCAGATCCAGCTGGTCTCTGATGTATTCACCCTGTTTGGTACCTACCATGTAGTTATCAAAGGTTGCATAATAGGTAACTGCATCGGAGTTCATGATCAGACGGTCATATGCAATAACAGGAATATCTTTTTCCTTAGCCTGCTCCAGAACGGTTCCGAGGGAATCACCATCGATGGATGCGATAACTAACATCTGGCATCCGGAGTTGATCATATTCTCGATCTGGGATACCTGTGTGGGAATATCGTTGGATGCGTACTGCAGATCCACTTCGTAGCCAGCTTCCTTCAGCTGGGCTTCCATGTTGGTACCATCCTGGTTCCATCTCTGCAGATCCTTGGTAGGCATTGCAACACCAATCTTACCGCCCTCTGTGGTGGTAGTAGTGGAAGCATCTGTCTTTGCTTCTGCAGATGTTTCTGTTTTGTTGTCTGTTGCCGGTGTGGCTGCCTGCTGTCCCCCATTGGATCCACATCCTGCAAGCATCGTAACAGCCATAGCCGTTACCAGAAGTGAGCTTAATAATTTCTTCCTCATAAAAAGTAACCTCCCTTATTTGGTTTGTTTTTGTTGCTAAATAGAGAATATCACAAATCCTATAGCATGATTTTACGACCTTCTGCACTTTTCCATCCTCTCTCCTGACAAAATTAAGGCTGTGCTAGCAATATCTTGTCTGCCGGCACAGCCTTGTCACCAAATTTTTCCTATTGTGTTTTTAGAATCTATCTCTTTTCCCCATTTTCAAAGTAAATCCAATATTATTTGGGCATTTCCGAGGGAATGTTCAGATAAACATCCTCTTTTAAATGAAATCCGCTTCCGATGATCACATCATTCATATTGTTTTTATCCACACTGATTGGTTCCAGACCAATGTACGGAACTTCATACTTTCCATTCTCTATGGTTACCGTATCTCCTTCCGGCAACGGCTCTCCTTTTGCCAGAAGCACCGCACACTCCGCTGCCTTCTGCGACATTTTTTCCACCGGTTTGTAGACTGTCATGACCTGTGTTCCCTCGACGATGCGCTGGCACGCTTCCAGGTCGGCATCCTGCCCCACTACCATAATATCTCCTGCCAGTCTCTTTTCTTTCAGAGCATGTACCACTTTGCTTGCCAGATCATCATTGCCGCACATAATGGCATCTGCCTCCGATACAACATCCATATGATCATAGATATATGCCCCGGCAAGTTCCGCTTTCCAGCCATCCGCATGCATAGAATCCAAGATCGTCACCTGATTATCCTCCATGACCTTGCGAAAGCCCCTTTCCACCATAGCAACGTTGCTGTCCACGGCAGAGCCTCCCAGCATCAGCACATTTCCGCCGGCCAGACCGTTTTCCACCAGTGCCTCTCCCATCATGGTACCTACTCTTTCGTTGTCAAACGAGATATACAGGTCAATATCTGTATTCTGCAACAGTCTGTCATAAGCAATGATCTTAATGCCGGCATCTTTCGCCCTCTGCACTTCCTCTGTTAATCCTTTGGAGTCAATGCATATCACAACGATCACGTCCATTCCTTTGTCGATGAAGTAATTGATCTGCTTTTTCTGCTGCTCCAGATCACCGTTCGCATTCTGGACATTCACTTCCGCTCCCAACTCCTTTGCCGTTGAGACGAAAATGTCACGATCCCTCTGCCATCTTTCAATGACAAAAGAGTCAAAGCTCATGCCGATCTGAATCTTATCATTCTCCGCAACTTCTCCCTGATTTTTTTCGGTCTCCAGATTTCCGCAGGCACACAGCAATAACATCATCACCAGAAGCCACGCAACACATATCCATCTCTTTTTCTTATACATTGCCCTGTTCCTGCCCCTTTCCACGGTTTTCCTTGTACTCTGTCGGTGTCACGCCCACGTTCTTCTTAAAACTGCGGCTAAAATAATTCGGATCCGAATATCCGGTTCTGGCACAGATTTCTTTCATGGAGCACTCTGTCGTCTGCAGCAGTTCTTTTGCCTTGTCCATCCTTAAATTGGTCAGGTACTCGATAAAGTTTTCCCCGGTAGTTTCTTTGAATAGTTTACTGAAATAATACGGGCTGATATTTACCTCTCTGGATACATCATCCAGGGAAATGTCTTTGTGATAGTTATTCTTAATATAATTTTTCGCCGTCTCGATAATACTGCCCGACTTTTCTTCCCTTTTATTCAGAACGTTCCGGCAGGCTTCCTTCACTTTTTCCAGGAACCATGTTTTCATGGCCGCCGGTTCCGCTATTTCCATCACCTGCGGCAGATACTCCGCACGGGAATTCAGCTGATAGATCATACCACCTTTTTCATAGGCAATGTGCTCTGACCACAGGGCAAATTCCAGCACCTTAAGCCTCATATTCATCAGATCGGAACCACTATCCACCATCCAGTCAAAAAATGCCGATGCCGATGCGGAAGCATTGTCAATGTCACCGTCCTCGACTTCCGCAAAAAGTTTTTTCTCCAGCTTCACCGGATAATTTCCACCATATTCGCATTTGATCGGCAGGTCATCCACATGTGCCACACTGCCGGTGGTCGCCACCAGTGCATTCAGCGCCTCCGTATAAGATTCCGAAGCCATCAGAAAATCTTTCGGTTCTCCGATGCCGATGCGGAAGCTGATATCCGTTCTCTTGCGCAGATATCTGGTGAGTTCTCTGGCTTTTTCAATGAGTTCGATACGCTCATTATAGTCCATCACATCTTTCTCATAAGGTACCAGCACTGCCAGTTTGTTTGCCATGACGGTACCCACAATACAGTCCAAATTTTCTTTCAGACAGTCCCTGACCTCCTGATAATGCCTCTGCATTCTGACACTGCTTCCCACCGCATTCGTCATGTGGTTTCCCTGCTGCTCATCCCCGCATACCACAGCGATCATGTAGGCATATTGCAGCGTGATCCCTAAAATTGACCGGTAATTCTCAATATCCTCGCGAAAATGCTCCTGTAATAAGATATTGTGGATCAGACCGCTTTCAATAATCGGTACGACCGTCTCCAGTTTTTCCTTGATCAACAACTCATTTTTGCGTTTCAGGCGCTCTGCATCGATTCGCTCCATTGCCTTCTGCAATGCTGCAATGATCCGGGTCTTCTCCATCGGCTTGGTAATGTACTCCATGACTCCCAGTTTGATAGCTTCTTTCGCATAATCAAATTTGTCATAAGCTGACATTACGATAAACACTGTATGATTATTGCTTCTCCGGATCTCTTTCATAGCATCGATGCCGTTGATTCCCGGCATCTGGATATCCATGACCGCAACGTCCGGACGGAAGCTCTCTGCCAGTTCAATCACACTTCTGCCGGTCTTGGCATACTGCACCTCACAGGTATCCTTGAATTCTTTTTCGATGATGAATTTCAGGGAATCGATCACGATTCCTTCGTCATCCGCCAGCATGATCTTATACATCCGTCTTTTCCCTCTCTTTTATCGGAAGATACAGGATTACTTCCGTTCCTTGATCTTTCCCGTCACTTAAAATCGTCATTACATCTTCGTTTTGCGTGAAAAGTTTTAATCTTGCGATAACGTTCCCCATCGCAATACCATTGGAACCGCCGCCTGACTGCTCTTCGTGATAATTGCCGCCAAGTACTTTTTCTATCGTATCCGGATTCATTCCGATGCCGTTATCCCGGATACTGATCCCCAGCGTATCTCCATCCACATGGTATACCTTCAGCCGGATCTTTCCCTCTCCGTTCATCTCTCTGATGCCGTGATTTACGGAATTTTCCACGATTGGCTGTAAGATCATGCTTGGCATGCAGCTGTCCAGCAGATCCTCCTCAATTTCTTTTCCATAATGGATATCCCCGGAAAAGCGGACATTCAGAATATAAATGTAATGATCCACCAGTTCCAGCTCTTCTCTGACCGTCACGATATCATTACTCTTTTTTACATTATAGCGGAAAAATTCCGCCACATTCTGTACATATTCATAGGTCCGGTCGGCGCCTTCCATCATGGCCAGCTGTGCTCCCGCATTTAACGTATTGAATAAGAAGTGGGGATTGATCTGCGCCTGCAGATACTTTAGCTGTGCATCCTTTAAGTGTGCCTCCATCAAAAGCTCTTTTTCCATTAATGAACGCCGGATTTCCATGCTCTCGCGCAGGCTTTCCAGATACTGTCTGATACTGATAAGCATCTGGTTAAATGCTCCCGTTACCACGCCGATCTCATCCTCCGACTGTACTTGTAACAGTTCGGTATCAAAGTTTCCGCCCGCTACTTCGTCAGCGGTTACCGCCAGATCCTTTAACGGACTGATGATCTCCCCGGTAAGCTTTACTACTATAGATACGCTGACCACAATGACGATGGATAATGCAATCACACTGACCATTTCGAAATTACGGAAAGCAGCCGACAGACGGCTGTAGTTCTCGGAGTTGCTGCGGAACTGTTCGTTGTTCAGACTGTAAATATAGGTATTGATATATTCATACATCTGTGTCGCGTTCTCGTACCGGACGCGGTATTTCTCTACATTTCTCCCACGCTTTGCCTCAATCGTCTGACTTACGAGATCCAGGTATTCTTCCGACAGATGCCGGATACTGCGTTCCATTCTCTGAAAGGTGGCTCCCGTCACCCCATCGCTCATATCCTGCACCAGTTGGGAATATGTCTGTTCATTCCGGTAAAATTCCTCCAGGGAATCACTGGTCTTGGAATTCAGATAATCCGTCATACTGTCCTGCACCGCCATCAGTGCATCAGATACTTCGTTCAGCCGCAGATTCCCCTGATAGACCTTATCGATCTCCGAAGACATGCTGTTGATTCCCAGAAGCAATATCACCGTCACTGCAAATACTACCAGATTCGCCAATACAAAAATGCTGCTCATCTTCGCCTGAAGAGACAGCTGTCGAAATTTTTTCCTCATGCGTACCTCACTCTGTCGCTTCCTGCGCTTGTAAATATTCACCCACGTTATTCTGATCAATAATTGTGACATCCGCCGTAAAATACTGACTGGTATAGCCAAAACGATAGTACTCCTGCAAAGCATCCACGCAGAAAGCTCCCATCTGCTCCGTGTCTATCGAGATCGTTGCATTGACTACATTTCGCTCGATTGCTTTGAGTATCGTATCGGTATCATAATACCCTAAAATTGCGACCTCGCCCACGCAGTTGTAATCTACCACTGCCTGGTAGACACAGGTGGTGCTCAATTCGTTCAGGCAGATAATGATATCCGGCAGCTTTTCATTCATAAAAATATCCCGGATGGATTCCTCCACGGAAAAAGTATTCGTATCGTCCACGGTAATTAAGGAAAGTTCTATTTCCGGTCCCCGGATTTTCTCCTGTTCCAGTGCGTCCTGAATCCCGGAGCAGACAATATTTTGTGCCGAGTTCAGTGCATGGGCATTCACCAGTACCGCTACCGTCATGGGCGCGGTACTCTCACTGACAGAAGCCAGCTTCAATACCTGTCGTCCGTATTCCCTGCCCAGATTATAGCTTCCTACACCGACAAAGCTGCAGCGTGCACTGTGCGTATTGTCACCATACAGTGTCACCACAGGGATGCCCCGTTCTACTGCTTCGTCGATCATCTGTGACATCTCGTCGCTTTCATCCGATTCTACAAAAATACCGTCTACACCGGATGACATGGCGATCCGCATAAGCTCTGCCCTCGTATACTCCTGGGACAGATGCTCGCCCAGCAGATCCACATATACATTCTCTTCCTGTCCGCGTTCAAAAGCTCCGCGGTATACGGACTGCCAGAAATCCGATTTGCGGTCTTCTGTGATCATCACATAATACCGGTCATATATTTCTCTGTCTGTTACTTTATGAAATCCCCGCACATAGGAACGAAAGATTACTGTGCATATCGAAATGACTATGATAGCAAAAGCCATAAACCCAATGACGATCCATTGTCCCTTATTACGGCCTGCCCTGTCAGTAGTACGGCTCATGTTTCTCCTCTCTCTCGCAGAAATCCGATTGCAGACTCCGCCCAATATAGATAACCATACCATAATAACGTGGCTTTTTCCATAAGACCACAAAAAAGTCCTCTTGTTTTGACAAAAATGCACTAAAAAATGCTACCTGCCATAGTTATCCGTTCAATAGTCATCCGAGATTCCCGTTTTGTAAACGAGTTTCACATTTTGAAAGCGACCTGCAAATTTTGTACCCGACTTTCCACTTTTGTAATGACTTTCCCGTTTTTTCCCTTGCTTTTATGATATAATCACCTTATGGCAGAGTATTTTTTTGCACAAAAACCGGACGTCAGTTTTGGCTTACAAATTTTGCAAGCCATAATTCACGTCTTCTGCTGTTCCTATTTCAGCCGGCGGTCTGTGCTTTATTCTGTCTTCTGGTTACTTTTTGAGAAGTCTTGCGGTGAGGTTGATGTCTTTGGCTGCAACCTCGTGGCATCTAAGCCTCTCCGCCAGGTCTTCTCCATAATAAAAGCTGAACGCTTCATACGGACTTTTTCCGTTCAGTTTCTTTCTCCGGTAGGAATTGATATGGTTCATCATCAGCTCTACGTCTGCCTGCGTCAGTTCATCAAAGCTTCTTCCTTTCGGCAGGATCCTGCGTATAAATTCATGTCCCACCTCGATCTCTGCTTTCTGGTACGGCGCACTTGGATTGCAGTAATAGATCCTCGTCCTTTGAAATCCTTTTCCATCCGGTCCGTTCTCTATACACTTGGGATTGGAAAACTCACTTCCGTTATCCGTCAGGATGACCGGAAACAGCTTCCTAAAATCCTGCCCTCCCAGCCGGTGGTACAGTTCATCATAAATATCTATCACTGACTTTGAGGTGTTCGCTTCCCGCAGGAACCCCAGCATCAGTGACACATTTACAAAATATATCGTCAGCAGGACTTTCCCTCCCTTGCTGCCGATCACGGAATCCATCTGCACCACTGCTGTGTCCGGATGCTGTTCCATATATACTTCGTAATCATGATAATTCCTTCCCACACGGCATCCACGGTCTACTTTCAGCTCCGGTTTTTTATATCTCGGACGGTACTTTACCTTTCTTGGCAGGTCTATGTTCCTGATATCAAACAGGCATCCATCCACGTAGTTGTAGAGGGTCTTTTCACTGCACATCAGTTCATCCTTATGTGTCAGGTAGATCTGATGGATAGACTGCCCCTGTTTTACCAACGGCACCAGGATTTCATTGAGTCTGGCGATTTCCCCTTCCGTAGCAAGGATCCCGCTTCGGGATTCCGATATCTTATCCGTTGCCCGCCTCTGGGCTCCCAGAGCATCGTAAACAGTTTTTGTCAGCGTACACTTCTTTACTTCACTGCATCCGTTGCATACATATGGCGGTTTAAAGCGATGGGTACATATTTCTTCTTCATAATGCTCGCAGTAACGGTTGCATATGAGTTCACACTGTTTACAGACAGCTACCAGTGGATGCCTGCAGTCATTTGTCCCACATACTTTTTTCCTCTTACATGCTTTTCTGTACTTGCAGGTATTATGCGGGTAACTTCCATAACCGGTGTCCTGTTCGATGGAATAGTTCCTGATCTCCTTTGTGATGGTAGTCCTGTCCCTTCCCAGTTTCTCTCCAAGCTCTGTGAAAGTCATGTGCTCCTTTAGTCCGCTTTCTATCTCCAGCCGGTCCTCATAATTTAAGAACTTTGCCATACTGTCTCCTTTCCCCGCCAGCTGCTGAAGTTCTGTTAAAAAACAGGAAGAACATTTCTGCTCTTCCTGCATTTGTATCGTCACTTTCACTGCTGTAATTTATTCTGTTTGTAATCAACTTTCCCCCTCACACGGGAATTTCAAAAAACTATTGAGGCCATAGTTATCCCCATTTCCACGCATGCAAATATTGATGATTTGTCCACAAAAAATACGGAAAGGAAACTATCCCTTCCGTATTCTTACAATGTGCCTTACGCTGCGTGGCACACTTTACAGTCTTCCGTATAATTTTGCCATCTTATAAATCTTTTTCGCAAGCTTAGGATCCAAAGCTTCTTTATCCATGCGCCATTTCCAGTTGCAGCCCAGTGTGGACGGTATATTGATCCTGGCACTGCTGTCCAGTTCCAGATAATCCTGCATGGGGATAACCGCTGTATCCGCGCAGCTGGACAATGCCGCCCGGACGATCTCAAAGCAGAGCTTTTTATCATTCTTATGTCCCAGATACTTCTTCGCGAACTTCTTATCCTTCTCCGGCATGTTCTGTATAAATCCTACCGTAGTATCGTTGTCATGGGTTCCTGTATAGACCACACAGTTTTTATCATAGTTGTGAGGCAGATATTCACTGTCATTTCCCGCATCAAAAGCAAACTGCAGGATCTTCATTCCCGGGTAACCTGTCTTCTTCACCAGACGGATCACGCTGGGGGTCAGGAATCCGAGATCTTCCGCGATGACCTTCTTTTTGCCCAGTTTCTTCTTCATCACAGCAAACAATTCATAGCCCGGTCCCTTCTCCCAGTGACCGTTCTGTGCCGTAGGATCTCCGTAAGGCACGAACCAGTACTCGTCGAATCCCCGGAAATGGTCGATACGGAGCACATCGTATAACTGATAGCAATATGCAATACGCTGCATCCACCATTCATAACCGGTCTTCTTATGATATTTCCAATCATAGAGCGGATTGCCCCACAACTGTCCGGTCTCCGAGAAGCAGTCCGGCGGGCAGCCTGCCACACCGATGGGACGACCTTCCCTGTCTAACTGGAACAGCTTCGGATTCGCCCAGGTATCGGCACTGTCAAAAGCTACATAGATAGGAATATCTCCTACGATCTCTATGCCCTTTTTATTCGCATAAGTCTTCAGTTCTTTCCACTGTTTTGCAAACAGGTACTGTTGGAAGCAGTAAAATGCGATCTCATCCGAGAGTTTTTTGCGGTACTTGCGAAGCGCTGCCGCTTTTCTGAGACGGATATCCTCGTCCCATTCCATAAAGCAGACGCCGCCGAATGCATTTTTTACTGCCATATACAGGGCATAATCATTCAGCCAATAGGCATTGTCCGTGATGAACTTCTGATATTCCGGTGCATCCATAAGTCCCTGTTTTTTTGCATTCTCAAATGCGATCTTCAGGACTTTGAACCGGGACAGATAGATCTTCTCATAGTCCACGTAATGTTCATTGTCTCCGAAGTCATAACCGTCACAGATCTCCTTCGTCAAAAGCCCTTCTTCGATCAGAAGCTCCAGATCGATATAGTAAGGGTTCCCCGCAAAAGTGGAAAACGACTGATAAGGAGAGTCTCCGTATCCGGTAGGTCCGAGCGGCAGGATCTGCCACAACCTGTTGCCGGACTTCTCCAGAAAATCCACAAAACGATAGCTTTCCCTGCCAAAGGTTCCGATCCCATATGCGGAAGGGATACTGGATACCGGCAGTAAAATTCCCTGTTTTCTTACGTTTTCTTTCATTGCTTTTGTATTCCTTTGATTTGATTAAAAAAAATAACTATCCAGTACTTTGCCGTCGCTCTGAATAGTTACTAAAAAATGGAAGCAAGGGGGCTCGAACCCCTGACCTTTCGCGTGTGAGGCGAACGCTCATCCCGGCTGAGCTATGCTTCCGGGTACTGCAGCAATCTTCTGCCATCCTTATTATAGCACCGGCATTCGGAATTGCAAGTACTAACAAATGCGGTTAGTGGGATTTGAACCCACACGGGTAACCACTGGCACCTAAAACCAGCGCGTCTGCCAATTCCGCCATAACCGCTTACGTGTCCACAAAAGAACACGCCTAATTATACTCTGCCACCCTTAAACTTGTCAAGCATCCTGCACGACTGGCTCTCCGATATGACAGATGACTTTCCGATAGATTCTTACCAAGAAATACGATGTTAACAGCACACTGGCTAACTCCGCAATGGGAAATGCCCACCAGATCAACGTCACTTCACCACTCAGGGACAACAGTTTTGCCACCGGGAGCAGCACACACATCTGTCTGGCCACAGATACGATCATACTGTAGACACCGTTCCCCAATGCCTGGAATACACTTCCCGCCACAATACAGAACCCGGCGAACACAAAGCTCAGCGAAATGGTCTCCAGGGCAGGCGCTCCGATGGCGATCAGACTCTCCTCCGCATCAAACATGCGCATAAGCTGTGCCGGGAAAATGTGCATCGCAAGTAATCCCACGAACATAATACCCACGCCATATGCCACACTGTGCTTGATTGTCTTAATTACACGGTCTTTATGACCGGCACCGTAATTATAGGCAATGATAGGCACCATTCCGTTATTCAGGCCAAATACCGGCATAAATACAAAACTCTGAAGTTTAAAATAAATACCAAATACCGTCTGCGCGGAACCGAATGCCGCCAGGATGAGATTCATACCGTAAGTCATCAGAGAACCGATGGCCTGTACAACTATGGAAGGCGCTCCCACCTTATAGATCTGTACAATCAGATGTCCGTTCGGTCGAAATCCTTTCATGGAAATATTCAGTTCCCGATTACATTTCAGATTAAATACCAGAGCAAGAATTGCAGCTATGATCTGCCCGATAACGGTAGCCACCGCCGCACCGGCGATTCCCATCCGGGGCATTCCGAAATAGCCGAAGATCAGGATCGGATCCAGAATAATATTAATTACCGCCCCGGTTCCCTGCGTGATCATGGTATAGAAAGTCTTACCGGTAGCCTGTAACAATCTCTCAAAGGTCGTCTGGAGAAAAATACCCATTCCCGCCACACAACAGATCGTCAGATACGTCACTCCGTACTCTCGTACTTCTAAGACTTCCGTCTGGCTGGCAAAAAAGGGGCGGCTCACCAGCAGACCGATCACCGCAAAAGCCACGTAGCTTGCAATCGCAAGAAAAATACCGTTTTGGGCAATGATATCAGCTTTCTCAAAATCCTTCTCTCCAAGAGTCTTGGACAGAAACGCATTGATACCCACTGCCGTTCCCACTGCTACGGCGATCATCAGGCTCTGGATCGGGAATGCCAGGGATACCGCACGAAGTGCGTATTCATTGATCCTGGAGACGAAGATGCTGTCCACGATATTGTACAGTGCCTGCACCAGCATGGAGATCATCATAGGCAGGGACATAGAGATCAGTAATTTGTCAATGGGCATGACACCCATTTTGTTTTCTTTGGTCTGCATAAAAGTGCTCCTTTCGCATAAAAAAAAGCCCCAAGCGGGGTTTTTGAGAATGGGAAAAATGATGTATGTTGTCAGGATATCGTAACATCAAGTGAGGCATGGGGGATTCGAACCCCCGACAACTTGATTAAAAGTCAAGTGCTCTACCGACTGAGCTAATACCCCATAATAAAAACAGGGCTAGCTGGATTCGAACCAGCGAATGCAGCAGTCAAAGTGCTGTGCCTTACCGCTTGGCGATAGCCCTATAAATATGACACCAAGCGTGCCATTACGACACTTCACTAATGAAAAAGGGTGGATAAAGGGATTCGAACCCTTGGCCTCCAGAGCCACAATCTGGCGCGCTAACCAACTGCGCTATACCCACCATGCGAGACAGTGACGGTCAATTAAGTCCTTCCTTATCTCAAATGTGCTCGAAGGGATTCGAACCCCCGACCCACGGCTTAGAAGGCCGTTGCTCTATCCAGCTGAGCTACGAACACATATCTGTCAGTCATCTGCATTAGCAAACCGACGAAGCATATTGTAACTTATCCGACATCATTTGTCAACAGTTTTGTACTAATTTTTTGAAAAATAAACACAAAACTCAAGTTACGCATCGGGGTGACAGGATTCGAACCTGCGACCCCCTGGTCCCAAACCAGGTGCTCTAGCCAAGCTGAGCCACACCCCGAGGCTGCGTCACATCGGAACCTCCGACAACGCAGGTGTAATTATAACCTAGTTTTTTTCTATCTGTCAAGAGAAAAGTTGCAGAACTCCTACGTCTGTACTACGTGTTTTACACCGGAACCATTATCGCAGATATGCAATGGTAAAATGTACTTTTTCCTCTCTATCGATCTCCATAATGGCATAAGACGGCTGACGTCCTTCCTGTCTTGGATAAGACAGGCTTCCGGGATTCACCGCAATGATATCGTCATCGATATCGATCACCGGGCGGTGTGTATGTCCATACAATACAATATCCACACCACGATCAATGGCTTCTTTTTTGATCGTCTCATTCCCCATGGAGACATAATAATTATGTCCATGAGTCACCCATACCTTATAGGGTCCGATATCCAGGGTGATCTCTCTGGGCAGATCCGAAAAAAAATCGTTATTCCCCAGCACAATATATACCGGACATTTTGCAGCAGCAGACAGGGCATACTCACTCCCCTCCGCATCACCGCAGTGGATCACCATATCCAGATGATGCATTTCCAGCACTTTGAAATAATTTTCGTTCTTTTTATGGGTGTCACTTACGATCAATATTTTCATATTTCTTAAGTTCCTCTTTCATCAGCTGCAGCGCTTTTCCTCTGTGACTGACCTGGTTCTTCTCTTCTTCTGTAAGTTCCGCGGTTGTCTTTCTGAACTCCGGTACATAGAAAATGGGGTCATATCCGAATCCGTTCTTCCCTTTTTCATCATATCCGATCCTGCCCTCAATCGTAGCGCGGGTCGTCAGTTCTCTTCCGTCCGGTAAAACAGCGGCAATGGCACACACGAATCTGGCTGTCCGTTGTTCCTCCGGCACCCCTTCCAGTCTCTGGATCAGATTTTCGTTTTTCACAGAATAAGGAGTATCCTCTCCCAGATATCTTGCAGAGTATATCCCCGGTTCCTTATTCAGATAGTCAATCTCCAGTCCGGAGTCATCCGCCATGACGATGTCATTCGTAAACGCCGCCACCGCTCTGGCCTTGATCAAAGCATTTTCCTCGTAGGTTTTTCCGTTCTCGTCAATATCTGCCATAATCCCCGCATCTTTCATGGATACCACCTCCATTCCGGTGTCCTCCATGATCATTCGGATCTCTTTGATCTTACCGGCATTGCCGGTTGCAAATACGATTCTTCCCTGCATATTCCACTCCTCACCGCATATGATCCATCATTGCGTATTAGTATAAACCTCGTTAATAGCTTCCGCAATACCTTGTGCAAGCTTTTTTTGATAGTCTTCCTGTATCAGCAGTTGTCTCTCAGCAGCGTTCGTCACATACCCCAAAGAGATTCTGGCTGACGGGATTGCGATCTCCCACAGGACATCTTCCTCTGTTGCCGGGAAAAGTCCCACTGCCCGATTGCTGGCTGCCACCGTAACCTGCCTTGTAACGCAATCGGCCCACTGAAGGTTGCCGAACTCCGGAATATAATATTCATCATTATATTCTCCGCTGATCCCATAGACCGACGTATTCTCCGGATCTGACGACAATCCGATCTCCAGATACAGATCTGCTCCAACCCAGTCGGCGAACTGCCTTCTTGCCTCTTTCGTAACATCGATATCCTCTGTACGGGTAAGATATACCTTCACCTGCCGGTCTTCCATCAGCTGGGCTGTCTGTCTGGCAACACTGAGCGCCACTTCTTTTTCCTGACAGCCGGAAGCCGTCACACCGAGATCTCTGCCGCCTCCCACAGGATCCAATACCACGATCCTGTCATAGAGTTCCTTGGGGCTGACATAATCGACCCATAAACTTCCTTCTTCCAGAGTGCTGTGATATTCCAGCACTTCCCGCATCGAAAGTCTCAGCAGTACACCTTCGTTCTGTGCCTCGCAGATTCCTTTTTCCACAGGATTCAGATCTCCTGTGATCCTCCGTTCCTTATAGAATGCTTTTCTTCCGTTTTCTATGTAGATCCAGAGTTCCTTCTCCATGTAATGGTTTTCCACCACTACATTCTCCGCTTTCGTCCCCGATTCCAGTGGTATACAGATCTGTCTGTCGGCTTTTTGATCCGTCTGCATGGGCAGCTGCATCTCTCCGGTCTGTTCCGTCCGGTATTCCGGGACCAGTTCTCCCTGCTCCTGGCTTCGTGCGGAAATCACCACCGTCTTGTGCGCCGCTGTCCATAGCATTGCTACCATGGAAAATGTTCCCAACAGGAGCCAGAGGATCAATGTCACCTTCCTATTTTGTTTTTGGTCTCTGATTTGCAATCGTTTCTTCATGAAAGGTTATATTTCTCTTCTCTTCGGCGGCTTCGGTCCCAAAAACTGGTAATAATAGGTTTTCATCATTCCGTTATAGATCTTCCTGTTCTTGTCTGCTTTCCGTCCGATATCTTTCTCTGCCTGCTCGTAAGCAGTGATCAGATACATGCTCCAGGAGTCCAGTTCACGAAAACGTTCCCCTATGGTACGGTAAAGTGCCGGCATCTGGCTCTTATCCTGCAATCGTTCTCCGTAGGGCGGATTAGTTATAATGAATCCATACTTTTTCGGATGATGGAGATCTTCCACGCCTCTTCTCTGAAAATGGATCAGCTTATCCACACCGGCCATACGCGCATTTTCCCGGGCTATTTTTACCATATCCTCATCAATATCATATCCCTGGATATCCGTCTCCACTGACAGGTCTACCATCTCTTCCGCTTCATCGCAGGTATCATACCATATTTTCTTTCCTACAATATGTGGCCATTCTTCTGCCGTAAAGCTCCGGTTCCTGCCGGGGGCCATATTGGCCGCCATCATGGCTGCTTCTATCGGAAACGTACCGCTTCCGCAAAAAGGATCCACCAGGATCCTTCCTCCGTTCCAGGGAGTCAGCATGATCAGCGATGCTGCCAGGTTCTCCGCAATGGGGGCTTTTGCCGTCAGCTTCCGGTATCCTCTCTTATGCAGGGATTCTCCGGTACTGTCCAGTCCCACCGTCACTTCGTCTTTCATAAGAAACACTCTGACCGGAAAGCTTGCACCATCCTCCGGGAACCAGGAGATTTCATATTGTGATTTCAACCGGTCCACCATGGCTTTTTTCATAATAGACTGGATATCCGAAGGACTGAATAATTTGGACTTTACGCTGGCCGCTTTTGCTACCCAGAACTTACCGTCCTTAGGAATGTAATCTTCCCAGGGCAGACTTTTCGTTCCCTGAAACAGTTCCTCAAATGTCTCTGCGTGAAAGCTTCCGATCTTGATCAGAATTCTCTCCGCTGTGCGCAGAAAAATATTAGCTCTGCATAAAGCTTCTTCATCACCGAAAAAAGTCACACGGCCATCTGCCACATCCGTAATATCATATCCGAGATCTGTAATCTCTCTCTTAAGCACCGATTCCATACCGAAATGGCAGGGGGCGATCAATTCAAAACGTCTCATTCGTTCCTCCGTATCTCAATCAAACATAGGAACATTATATATGCATTCCAAAAATATGTAAATAGGGGCATTCCTACGAACGCCCCTGACTTCTTATGCACAAAAACTAGCAGTTCTTATTCTGCTCCTTATTCTCGCTCTGATCCCTATTCTGGTTCTTACTCTGATTCTTGTTCTGATTCTTACTGCTCTGCTTATTCTGAGAGTTCTGGTTCTCGTCATAAGAGTTACTATACTTGTTCTCGTTGTTCTGATCGTAATTATTAGACATATCTGTGACCTCCTAACAGGATTTTTAGTTACAGGAGTAGTATGTCTATTTTTCACAAAAATATGCTTTTAAATTTATGGTACTTTAGAACCAATTTTTATCTTGCATTTTTGTGACATTAGTACTATAATCATAAATGTGAATAGAAGAACCCTTCATGATTCTATTTGCACCCTTATGTATTATTTATTTATACTCCCCTCAAAAGAGCCATCAGCTTCCCCCTGATGGCTCTTTTATTATCGTTATTTATCAGTTCAGCCAGTCTCGAAACAGTTTTACCAAAAACAGTACTACCAGAATCGGGATCAATACCGGTGCCAGGAAGGATAGTACTGAAAATACCGCGCTGATCACCAGTACCACCACAAGGATCCCCAGAATAATCCAGACCCAGCCTGGCAGCTTCGCTAATACATCTGCCATTTTACTCCCATGGGTGCCATATTCGCCATTACCGTCTCCGTTATAACTGTGATGTACCGTCGATCCTGCCGCTTCTCTGTATTCTCCGTTTCCATAGACGGTATTACGATAGCCGGACCGATTATCACCACCATTGGTCTGAATGATCGTACGCGCAATCAGTCTCGGATCTCCCAGGCTCTCCAGTACTTCCTCTTCCGTACGGCCCTTCCGGATCTCCGTATTAATATAGTCTTCGTAATAATTGACATTATCCATAACCAAGCCGGGGGACACACGTCCGTTCAGTGCCATCCGCAGCCGGTCTATAAAATCCTGTTTGTTCATACTAATACAGCTTCCTCCATTTACCTCATTATTTTAGCATGACATAAGTACTACGTAAATATACGGAGTGGGAAGTATTTCTAAAACTTTTCTAAAATGAAATACAAAAAACCCCGGAGACATCATCTCCGGGGCCTTAGATGTACGTGACAGGATTCGAACCCACGACCTTCTGGTCCGTAGCCAGACGCTCTATCCAGCTGAGCTACACGTACATTCACAGGTTTTCGCCTGCAACAGTATGTATTTTAACTGCTGCAGATGAAAATGTCAATAGAATTTTTTAATTTTTTCAAACAATTTTATTATCAGCAGATTTTTCCGATGCCGGTACGACTTTCGCATCATACTTTTCCAGAATAGCCTGCTTGAACTCTTCGTAATTATCCTCATCATCGTAGCAGGCGTATTCAATCTCCAGCGGTTCCTCCGTCTTCATCAGAAGCATTCCCAAAAGAGACTTCGCATCCATTGCGGTCTTCTGAATACGGATATCGATCGCATCATCAAATTCATTGCAGGTATCCACAAAATGTCTGATTTCATCCTCCGAATGGAAGGTAATATATAGTTTTTCTCTCATCCTTCGTTCTCCCATCTGTCCGCTTGCGGACACCCCATACCTTTGTATATTATGCCGTCAAACGCATAAGTCTATCCCCACGCGCTGGTCAAACGTGGAGATGCGCGTCTTTAGCGTGCTGCCAGTGCCTGTGCGATATCCTCACGCATATCCAGCACGGCCGCGCGGGAAGCATCTGCATAATTCTGCTCACCGAACTGTGCATACTTCTCCTGCTGGTATGCGGCAATGATGCCACGGGAGGAGTTGATGATGGCACCCAGTCCGTCTTCATTGAAGAAGTGTACCAAATCTGCACCCTTACCGCCCTGTGCACCGTAACCGGGCACCAGGATAAATGCCTTGGGCATTACCTTACGAAGCACTTTGCCTTGCTCAGGATAGGTTGCGCCTACCACAGCACCTACATAGCTGTAAGAATCACCCATGCAGTCAGCTCCCCAGGCTGCTACCTTTTCTCCCACCAGCTCATACAGCGGTCTGCCGCCCACCAACTGATCCTGGAACTCGCCGCTACTGGGATTGGAAGTCTTCACCAGTACGAAAATACCCTTTTTCTCTTCCTTACAGATCTTCACAAAAGGATTCACGCCGTCGGAGCCCAGATAAGGGTTTACAGTCACGAAATCCTCATCAAAACCGTAATAGCTCCTGCTACCTACCTGTACTTTTCCCAGATGTCCTACTGCATATGCTTCGGAAGTGGATCCGATATCACCACGTTTGATATCGCCGATGACGATCAGACCTTTTTCTTTACAATAATCCACGGTCTTTTTAAATACCACCATACCGGGAATGCCGAACTGCTCATACATTGCTACCTGAGGCTTCACAGCGGGTACCAGATCATAAATTGCATCCACAATACCCTTGTTATACTGCCAGATTGCTTCTGCGGCACCTTCCAGGGTCTCACCATACTCAGCGAAAGCCGCCTTTTTAATATATTCCGGCACAAATTTCATCATAGGATCCAGTCCTACCACGATCGGTGCGTTGGTTTCTTTGATTCGAGTGATCAGTTTGTTGATCATATTTCCTCCGTTCTGCAATCATTTTCATTGCATTTTATTTTCTCAATTGTGTAATTTTCCCTCTGCGGTGTATCTGTAATAACCGCAGAAAAGGCACCGCCTTCGGGCGATGCCTCCTGACCTGTATCTATTCTACCCCAACTAATGTCAGTTGGTCAACGTACTTCTTGATATTTGAAGCATTTACATATTTTTTATGGCTGTCGCCGTTTACTACCACCAGTGTCGGTGCCTGCATTACGCCGTAACGTCTTGCCAACTCCATGTTCTGCTCCGCATCGATGGTCACGTAGGGCACATTTTTCAGATATTCCTTCACCAGCTTGCAGTTCGGGCAGGTCTTGGTCGTGAACAGATACTTGATATCCTGCGGCTGCTCCACCTTCACTTCCACGTCCTCCGCAAAATTGGACAGCGTTACCACACTTCTGGTGGGACGCTTTAAGGAAGAATGGTCAATGTCATACTCCGTTCTGTTGGCATATTCCTGTAACTTACCATCATTCCAGTTCTGCACCGGACGATAGTAACCGGTGATTCGGCTGTACACCTCGGTCTTCGCCCCACAATGAGGACATACCTTCACCTCTCCAGCCAGATAACCGTGTTCCTTACAGATGGAATAGGTCGGCGACAGCGTATAATATGGCAGTTTGTAATTGGAAGCGATCGTCCGCACCAGGGAAGCCGCTGCTTTCCAGTCGGGAAGCTTCTCTCCCAGGAACGCATGGAACACCGTGCCTGAAGTATACAGGGTCTGCAATTCATCCTGAATATCCAGTGCATCGAAAATATCCACAGTATAGTCCACCGGCAGATGGGAAGAGTTCGTATAGTAAGGAGTATCTCCGGGCTTTCCTGCCGTCTTGATACCGGGCCAGCGCTTTCTGTCGTGCTTGGCCAGACGGTATGTGGTACTCTCCGCAGGAGTCGCTTCCAGATTGTAAAGGTCTCCGTACTGCTCCTGATAATCCGACAGGCGCTCTCTCATATGATTCAGTACTTCCTTGGTAAACTCCTGAGTTCTCGGATCGCTCATATCCGCTCTCAGCCAGTTGGCATTTAAGCCCACCTCGTTCATGCCGATCAGACCAATGGTGGAAAAATGATTCTCAAAGGTGCCCAGATACCGCTTAGTATAAGGATACAGCCCCTCATTTAACAGCTTTGTAATGACACCGCGCTTGATCTTCAGGGATCTCGCAGCAATATCCATCATATGATTCAGTCTTGCGTAGAATTCGTCCTTATTGGCAGACAGATATGCGATCCTGGGCATATTGATGGTGACAACACCCACGCTTCCGGTGCTCTCGCCGGAACCGAAGAAGCCTCCGGTCTTCTTACGCAGTTCCCGCAGATCCAGACGCAGTCTGCAGCACATACTGCGGACATCGCTGGGCTGCATGTCGGAATTGATATAATTGGAAAAATACGGTGTACCGTATTTTGCGGTCATCTCGAATAACAGTCTGTTGTTCTCGGTGTCGGACCAGTCAAAATCCTTCGTGATGGAATACGTCGGAATCGGATACTGGAAACCGCGGCCGTTGGAGTCGCCCTCGATCATGGTCTCGATGAATGCCTTGTTGACCATATCCATTTCCTTTTTACAATCCTTGTATTTGAAATCCATCTCCACGCCGCCTACCAGTGCCGGCAGTTCTGCCAGGTCATCGGGCACCGTCCAGTCCAGTGTAATATTGGAAAAAGGAGCCTGGGTACCCCAGCGGCTGGGCGTATTCACACCGTAGATAAATGCTTCGATGCATTTTTTCACTTCAGGATAGCTTAAATGATCTACTTTCACAAAGGGGGCAAGATAGGTATCAAAGGAGGAAAAAGCCTGTGCTCCCGCCCATTCGTTCTGCATGATCCCCAAAAAGTTCACCATCTGATTACACAGTACGGATAAGTGTCTCGCCGGTGCAGAAGTGATCTTGCCGGTGATGCCGCCCAGTCCTTCCTTGATCAGTTGCTTTAAGGACCATCCCGCGCAGTAACCGGTCAGCATGGACAGATCATGGATATGGATATCCGCATTGCGGTGTGCCTCGGCGATCTCTTCGTCGTAGATTTCGGACAGCCAGTAGTTCGCCGTTACCGCACCGGAATTGCTTAAGATCAGACCACCTACGGAATAAGTCACCGTGGAGTTCTCCTTCACTCGCCAGTCCTCGACTTTGACATAGCTGTTGACCACATCCTTGTAGTCCAGGATCGTGGATTTCATGGTACGCATCTTCTCGCGCTGCTTGCGATACAGAATATACGCCTTCGCCACTTCCTCATAGCCGGCCTGTCCCAGTACACGCTCCACACTGTCCTGGATATCTTCTACATGGATCTCATCATTTTCCACCTTTTTCTGGAAATCTGCGGTCACCCGTAACGCAAGAAGATCAATAATGTCATTATTGTAGCTCATCTGCGTCGCAGTAAAAGCCTTCATAATGGCATCATTGATCTTCGTCAGTGTAAAGTCTGCTTTGGAACCATCTCGTTTGATCACCTGAAACATCTTATGTACCCCCTTAATCTCATGTCCCCATTAGCAGCTGTCCTTTTCCCGGCACAGTTGCTGTTAAAACCTATCACGGTCTATTCTACAACACTTTGTGGGGGAAGTCAATTATCGAGTACAATATCTTGTGTATACATCAGCTCACCCGTCGATTTGTACGGAGACGGCTTTACGCTCTCTTCCACACCTTCCGGTACAGCACATACGCCACCATCGCGGTCACGCTCTCCGTGCAGACAAACGCCCACCATACACCGGTGACACCGATGAGGCGGCTTAAGACAAATGCCGCAGGAATGATCACCGCCACATACCGCATCACAGAGATCACCAGGGAAGCCATACCCTGTCCCAGTGCCTCCAGGGCTCCGGAGCCAGTCACCGACACAGCGGACAGAATAAAGCCCAGACTGATGATATGCAGTGCCATGATACCGATGGTGATGGTCTCCGGATTCTCAGTAAACAGTCCGATCAGCCCTCCGGGGATCAGCCAACACAGTGCCGTACCGGCAGCCATGATCCCGGCCGTCAGTTCCAATGTCAGACGGTAGATCTGCTCCACACGCTTTCTCTCTCCGGCACCATAATTATAGCCGATCAAGGGGCGGATGCCCTGAATGATACCGTTGGAAGGCAGGTAAATAAAGGTCTGTAACTTATAATAAACACCCAGCACCAGCACATACCCCTGGGAATATGCTGCCAGAATGCTGTTCAACGCGGAGATCAACAGAGAAGGCAGGGCCATATTCAGGGTCGCCGGGATGCCGATACCATAAGTCTTGCCGCAGATCTCCCCTTCCGGGCGCAGATATTTTTTATGAAGTTTCACCGGCAAAGGATCCGCCACATAATAGATGAGATATACCAGTAACGTGATCACCTGTCCGATGCCGGTGGCAAGCGCCGCTCCGGCGATCTCCATCCGGGGAAAAGGTCCGATGCCGAAGATCAACAGCGGATCCAGTACAATATTCGTTACAAATCCGGCGATCATGCTGACCATGGTAGCCCGCATCCGGCCTACCGCCTGGAATATTTTCTCCAGTGTGATTCCTCCGGTCACAATGGCAGAAAACAGGAACACGACATTGGAATATTCCATGCCCAGTGCCCGCACCGCATCACTTTTCGTGAACATCCCCAGGAACCAATTCATTCCACAGAGAAACAGCAGCATGAGCAGCACACCGTGCAATACCCCCAGCACCATTCCCTGGGTCGCCGTCTTATCCGCTTTTTCCTGATTCTGTGCTCCCAAATAGAAGGAAATCATGGCATTGACCCCCACCCCGAAGCCCACCGCCACAGCAGTCAGCAGATTCTGTGCCGGATAGACCAGGGAAAGTGCTGTCATGGCATCCTCACTGAGTTTCGCCACGAAATAGCTGTCCACAATGTTATAGAGGGAATTGAATGCCATGGAAAGCATCATGGGAAGTGCCATGGACATCACAAGGGGAAATATTTTCTTTTCTTTCATATAAGTCTGGTTCATTTTCTGCTCCTTATACAACAAACGCCACACAACATTTCTGCTGTGTGGCGAAAATAAGATCAAAATCTTGAAAAATCCACTGCCCTTACGGGTTTTGTAATCGAGATTTACTTTGTTCCAGTGCGTATTATAGGGAAAAAATCTCTGTCTGTCAAGCCAACACGCCTAAAATTTCAGCAAACAGGTGTGAACCTTCCTCCGACTGATAGATATTAATACCGTCAATATCTGTGCTGTGGTTGGCAAATGCCGGATATAAAAGCCCCGCTTCCGGTCTCCCAACCTCATAGTCTCCCGTGACCGGACCGATGGTACCGATCAGGAACTGATAGACCTCCTCGGATTCCCACTGATTCTCCTTGTCTTTTCCCTTGGTGGGTACATCGTAGCTGCCGAAGAAAAGATAAATGGCATAAGGATAGCCCGGCTGGTATTTCTCTCCAATATATTCATAAAGGGAGTACAATAATGCATCATTTTTTAATTCGCACTGCCGCAGGGCTTCCAACAGCTGTATTACGCCGCCGGGTCTCCTGGCTCCCAGGTCCAGACGATAGTTCTTCAGATTCACATTGGTATTGGAATAGGGAACGGTCTTGGCGATATTCAGATTCCTCTCCTTCTCGCTTCCGGATAATTTCAGAAAATGTGTATTGAAGCTACCGTCAATAAATCCCTCTTCATCCATGTACGCTCCGGCAATGCGGGAAAAACAGCTTCGGGATACCGTCATTCTTCTGGTCAGTTCCAGCATATCTTCTCTGTCTATGTGCATTCTTAATTTCTCACCTTTCCATCATGATAACTATTCAGCGCCATGCAAAACAGCGTTGCGCGAATATGTCCGATGCAGGATTTTTTTATATTAGACTTCGTTCACAGCAGCTTGCTCTTCGCATTGGCACTCTTGCTATCCGTATATTCCAGCATGGACAGTTTTCCATTTGTACAGTCGAGAATCGCAGTAGCACAGTTGCCCATATGCACCCGCCAGAAATCATCGACGGGAATATTCAGAACAGGATTCAGAATACTGCGGTTCACTCCTCCGTGAGCCACCACCAACACAGTCTCATATGTACCTTCTAATGGCAGCAATACCTGATCTACGAATTCGCCGCTTCTTTTATACAGTTGTGCAAAACTCTCCGCTCCCGCGGGGGGAATGTAGCTGCCCGGGTTGGTAAAAGGCTGGCTGGCAGCATCCTTGATGGTCCGGATATCCACGCCTTCCCAGGGTCCGAAATTCAGTTCTCTGAGTCTTTCGTCTGTGGTAAGGGTGATCTTCCGGTCGCCTATGATGATCTCTGCCGTGCGCTTCGCCCGGATCAATGGTGAACAAAATGCAATTTCAAACGGAACCTCCTTTAACCGATCCGCCGCATCGTGGGCCTGCTCCAATCCCTGGGCATTAAGCGCAATATCCGTCTGCCCCTGCAAAAGTCCTGCCTGATTCCAGTCCGTCTCACCGTGTCTTACCAAATAGATCTTCATGTATTTGTATCCTCATAACTTCCGATAGTATTTCTGTTACAAAATACTACTGTTTTCTCTGCTTTGTCAATCGTATCGTCTTAAGTGTCGAAAAAAGAAAGCCACGCAAAGCATTATACTTTGCATGGTTCTCATCTTACAGCTCATTCTTGTTTTTAATTGGTCTTGCCTTCGTCCATTTCCTCTTCGGTAGTAATGGCAAATGCAATGTTGGTCGCATGGTCTGCAACTCTCTCCAGACCGGATACAATATCAGAGAAGATCATACCGGCTTCGGGAGAACATTCTCCCTTGGTAAGACGCTCTACATGCTTCTTCTGCAGTTCGCGTTCCTTTTCATCTACCTGATCCTCTAAAGTGATGATCTCCTGCATATGGGTCTCATCGCTCTTGGCAAACATTTCTACGGCATAACGGATGATCTTATTGACCATCTCCAGCATGTCTCCCAGTTCCTTCTGGGCTTCCTTGCTGATGGATACTCCTTCTTCCTTACGCTGTCTTGCGGCATCCGCTACATTCTCCGCATGGTCACCGATACGCTCGATATCATTCACCACATGGAACAGAGCACCCAGACTGTTCAGGTCTTCGATGGGCAGTGTCGTCTGGTTGATCTTCACCAGATAATCCGTAATGGCATGATTCAGGAAGTTGATATTTTTCTCTACCTCGTAGACTTCCTCAATGTCTTCTTCATCCAATGTGATCAGGGCATTCATGGCACGGTTTAAGTTCTCCTCCGCCAGAGAAGCCATACGCTCCAGCTCCTTGACAACCTCTACCACTGCGGTAGCGGGGTTGAACACCACTTTGTCGCCGATGTATTTTAACTGATAACTCTCTCTGTAACCAACCTTCTGATCTTCGCCGGGTACGATCAGATAGGTCATCTTTACCAGCCAGCCGGTGAACGGGAACAGCATAATTACCTGTGCGATCTTGATCAGCGTATGCGCATTTGCCACGAACCGGCCGTTGTCCGCGGAGATAGACTTGATCAGTTCCACGATCTGATCGCCTGCCACGAACAGAGCAATGTAGATAATAACCGTACCAATGATATTGAACAGCAGATGGATCAGTGCAGCTCTCTTCGCATCCTTTTTACCGGTCATAGAAGCTAACATTGCGGTAGCACAGGCACCGATATTACATCCTAAGATAATGTACAGTGTGATCGGTAACGGCAGCAGATCCTGATTGGCGAGCAACAGTACGATACTGACCGTTACGGATGAGCTCTGAATAATCGCAGTCAGGGCAAATCCCATCAAGGTGGCTAAGAACGGATTCTTCAGAGACATCAGCAGATTTACTACCTGCGGCTCATTTTTCATGTTGGCCATTGCCTGGGACATGGTGCTCAGTCCCACGAACAGAATACCGAAGCCTACGACCACTTCCGCTACTTTACGGACTTTTTCTTTCTTCGTGAACATCATCACGACCACACCGACTAACAGAATTAACGGTGCTATCTTGGACAGATTAAATGATACCAGCTGTGAGGTAATGGTGGTACCGATATTGGCACCGAGGATGACTCCCGCTGCCTGATACAGATTCATCAGACCGGAGTTAACAAAGCTGACGACCATAACCGTACATGCGGAGGAAGACTGGATGATACCGGTGAAAATAATACCTACGATCATCCCCATGAAACGGTTCGTGGTAAAAATCTCCAGAATACGACGAAGTCTGGCTCCTGCTACCTTCTCAATGGAATCACTCATCAGTTCCATTCCGAATAAAAACAGTCCCAGACCTCCAGCCATTGTCAATATTGTTCCAAAGCTCATTTTTAATCCCTCAATCTCTCTTGATTCTCTTACGAAAAACCAAAATAATTATTTTCAAATTTAATCTAACTATAAACAATCCAAAATATATTTTACGAGATAGAATAAAAACTTGCAATGGATATTTTACTTTTCTTTTACGTTTCTTTACATTTTTTTACTCAATTTACGCGTTTCGCCCATCCGCAATATCCAGGTCCAACTGTTTCTTAAGCTCTTCCAAAGATCCGAATCTGCGTTCAGGGCGCCGGAAGCTTTTCAATGCCACTTCAATCTCCTGACCGTAAATATCCTGAGCGAAATCATATAGATAAGATTCCACTCCCATCATTTTTTCGGAAGAAACCGTCGGCTTGGTCCCTACATTGCTGATGGCTTTGTAGGCCCTCCCATTATAACGGACTACCGCATAATAGACACCGTTGGGCGGCAGGAGCTTACCTGCGGGCGGCAGAAGATTTACTGTGGGAAAGCCCAGGGTATGACCGATATGGTTGCCATGTTCCACGCATCCCACAAGAGTATAGGGCATCCCCAGCATCTTTTCCGCTTCTTCCATCCGGCCCTCTTCCACCAGCTTGCGGATGTAAGTAGAGCTGACCTCGATGCCATCCACTTCGATCTTCTCTATGGTCCGGACACAAAAACCTAACTGCGGAGCCATTTTCTCTAAAAGTTCTGCATTGCCTGCTCCGTTTTTTCCAAAAGAGAGATCTTCACCTGCTGCCACAAAACGGGTATTCATCTGCTTCGCCAGAATCTCTGTCACGAAACGCTCCGGTTCTGTGGCTGCAGTCTCTTTTGTCAGCGGGAACTCGATCAGGATGTCGATCCCCAGATGTTCGAAGAGACGCCTTTTCTCTTCTCTTGTCGTCAGTTCTTTTCCATCCGACAGTCCGAACAGCACCGCCGGTGTGGGATCAAAAGTGAAAACACAGGCTGCCAGTCCGTTCTTTTTCTTATTCAGGATTTCCTCTAAAAGTCTTCTGTGCCCCAAATGCACACCGTCAAATTTGCCGATAGCTACCGCTGTATCTTTTTCCAAATAAAAGTCTGTTGTTCCTGCAATGATTTCCAAGTCTATTTCCTGCTTTCTGTGTTACTTGGGAAGATTTTCATGGGCTTGTACCATTCTTTTACCCCGTCATACGCATAAATGCCCACAAAGCTGTCATCCTCTCTGTAGACACGCACCCACTCTCCCGCAGGGTAAGTAGTCTGCTCCATGGTCTGTCCCGGATAAAAAGCGTTCCCGTTATCGATCAATTTCCGCCATTTTTCCTCTACATGTACTGCATTAAAATCCGCAAAAATACGGTCCGTGGGAAGCAGTGCCTCCTCTAATCTGTCCGTATCCCGGAGTTCCTGCAGCTGTGCAAGTGTCAGGGCATCCGCAAGCCGGAATTCTCCGACCCTGGTGCGGACGAGACTCTGCATGGTGCCACCGCAGCCAAGCTTCCCGCCGATATCGGCACAGAGACTGCGGATGTAAGTTCCCTTGGAGCATTCCACACGGAACTTCACTACCGGAAGTCTTATTTCCAGGATCTCGATCGCCGGCAGATCCACATGTCTTGCCTGCCGTTCCACTTCTTTACCTGCCCTGGCAAGCTCATAGAGTTTTTTTCCGTTGACCTTCCGTGCGGAATACATAGGCGGAATCTGGTCATAACCGCCGACAAAGCTTTCGATCACTTCACGTACCTGTACCTCATCCACCGCTACTTCCCGTTCTTCCAAAACAGTTCCCGTGGTATCCTGGGTATCTGTGATCTGACCCAGTAAAAGTTCTGCCACATATTCCTTGGTCCTGTCCGTCAGCATTTCGCATGCTCTGGTAGCACTCCCCAGACATACAGGGAGCACACCGGTAGCCTGTGGATCCAGTGTACCTGTGTGCCCTATCTTTTTCTGCCGGCAGATCCCGCGAAGCTTGGCTACCACATCATGAGAGGTAAAACCTGCTTCCTTGTATACATTGATAATGCCGTCCATTAATCCTGTTCTCCCCGCAATTGCTTATCGATGTGCAGTGACAAATTATTGATACAGTCATGAAAAGTCCCCTTCATGGTGCAGCCTGCGGCACGTACGTGTCCGCCGCCTCCAAAGAAGGATGCCACCTTCGCCACATCAACCTTCTCATTGGAACGCATGCTGACCTTGTACTCCAGTACACCGGTCTCATACATGAAGATCGCACAGTCGATTCCTTTAATATTGCGCAGCTGGTTCACTATGCCGTCCAGATCTCCCGGTACTGCATTGTAGAAATCCATGGTCTTACGGTCCACCATGCTCACGATGCAGCGGCCGTCCATGAAGCGTATGCTCTCCATCAGGGCTCTGCCCATGATCTGCGACTGCAGATAGGTCTTCTGATAAAAGCTCTCCTCAATGATTTTAGAAAAATCAAATCCAAAAGAGATCAGAAATGCTGCTGCCTGCAATGTCTCCGGTGTCGTATTGGAATACTGGAATACGCCGGTATCGTGGATGATGCCGGTGTACAGTGCTTCCGCAATATCTCTGTCAATGAGTTCGGCATCCATGATGTGATACAGCACCTCACAGGCACTGCCCACCTCGGGCCGGACGAGATTTACATCACCGCAGCCGGAATTGCTGATGTGATGATCGATGTTGATCTTCTTTTTCGCATTCTGGAAATATTTCTCCGCGTCTCCCAGTCTGTCTCCACTGCAGTCCAGTGCAAAATATACATCAAAAGGATCCTGCTCCGGACATTCGGTCTGGATCTCATCGTATCCCTTCAGATAGGAAAACTCTTCGGAAGGCTTCTGTATATATACGGTAACTTCTGCTTCGGGAAGGAGTTTCCTCAGGTACATCTGTAAGGACAGACATACACCCACGCAGTCTCCGTCGGGACGAATATGTCCGCTGATGCCGATTCTTTTTGCGCCACGACATTCTTCACGCAAGTCCATTATTCGTCACCTTCCTCTGTCTCTTCCGTGATTTCATTTTCTGGCTTCTGTGACTGTTCGTCCGCAGCAATGACTTCATCAATCTTGTGGGACATATTGACACCGTATTCGATGGACTGGTCCATCACAAAAGTAATGTCCGGAGTATTGCGCAGATTAATGGTACGCGCCAGTTCTCTGCGGATAAAGCCCTCGGCGCTCTTTAAGCCCTGCAGGGTAGATTTTCTGACTTCTTCATCTCCCAACACACTGATCCATGCCTTACAGCTTTTTAAATCCGGTGCCACTTCCACAGCGACCACACTGGTCCAGGGACTGATCCGGGGGTCCTTAAGACCGCCCCGGATGATCTCTGCCAGAACGCGCTGTACCTCCCCGTTGACACGGGTATTTTTCACACTATTTTTTCTCATTCTTATTCCTTCTTACTTCAAACCTAAACCATGATATACCGGAAGCTTCGCTTCGTACCACACCGGAAGTTTCGCTTCGTATCACACCAGAAGTTTCGCTTCGTATCACACCGGAAGTTTCGCGAAGCGAAACTTCGCGCTAAAGCTTTAGAATATCTTAGGCGTGGTATTTTCACGCCTTAGATATTCTCTTTAGCGTGGTACCTCCACCATGATATAAGCTTCTACGATATCCAGCTCCTGCATCTTGTCAAAGCCTTCGAATACGAGACCACACTCATATCCTGCCTTAACTTCCTTCACATCATCCTTGAATCTCTTCAGGGAAGCCAGGTTGCCCTCGAAGATCTGCTCGCCCTCACGGGTGATACGAACTTTACAGCCTCTCTGGAAGACACCGTCTAAGACATAGGAACCGGCAATGTTACCGATAGCGGATGCCTTGAAGATCTGACGAACCTCTGCATGACCGATCACCTTCTCCTCATAGACAGGATCCAGCATACCCTTCATGGCAGCTTCGATATCTTCGATGGCCTGGTAGATGACCTTGTACAGACGTACATCCACGCCCTCTCTCTCTGCGGTTGCCTTGGCAGTCGCATCGGGACGGACATTGAATCCGATGATGATCGCATTGGACGCACTTGCCAGAGATACGTCGGACTCATTGATGGCACCTACGCCGCCGTGGATACATTTTACTACTACTTCTTCATTGGACAGCTTCATCAGGGACTGCTTTACTGCTTCTACGCTACCCTGTACATCAGCCTTGACGATCAGGTTCAGTTCCTTCAGATTACCCTCCTGGATCTGGCTGAACAGATCATCCAGAGACATTCTGCCCTTGGTCTCTTCCAGCATCTTTTCCTTATTCTGTGCCAGGTAGGTCTCTGCATAAGCTTTTGCTGTCTTATCATTATCATGTGCCAGGAATACTTCACCGGCACTGGGAACATCGGACAGACCCAGGATCTCTACAGGAGTAGAAGGTCCTGCTTCCTTGACTCTGCGTCCCTTGTCATCGATCATGGCTCTTACCTTACCATGAGCCACACCCGCGGAGATAAAGTCTCCCACATGCAGGGTACCCTTCTGTACCAGTACGGTAGCCACAGGACCGCGTCCCTTATCCAGCTCTGCCTCGATGACCAGACCTCTTGCCTTTCTCTTGGGGTTCGCCTTCAGTTCCATGATGTCTGCAGTCAGCAGGATCATGTCAAGCAGCTGGTCGATACCCTCGCCGCTTTTTGCGGATACGGGTGCAAATACGGTGCTTCCGCCCCAATCCTCGGGGATCAGCTCATACTCTGCCAGTTCCTGCTTTACACGGTCAATGTTTGCAGAGGGTTTATCGATCTTGTTCACTGCTACGATGATCTCCACACCTGCTGCCTTTGCATGGTTGATTGCTTCTACAGTCTGGGGCATTACGCCGTCGTCCGCTGCTACTACCAGGATAGCAATATCGGTCGCATTGGCACCACGCATACGCATGGCGGTAAATGCTTCATGTCCGGGAGTATCTAAGAAGGTGATCTTACGGTCTCCCACATTTACAGTATAAGCACCGATGTGCTGGGTGATACCACCTGCCTCACGATCGGTTACGTTGGTCTTACGGATAGCATCTAACAGGGAAGTCTTACCATGGTCAACGTGACCCATAACACAGATTACGGGAGGTCTCTCCACCAGATCTGCCTCGTCCTCTTCGTCTTCCTTCAACAGTTCTTCGATGACATCTACCTTGACCTCTTTTTCACAGAGAATGTCATATTCCATGGCGATATTCTCCGCATCTTCATAGGAGATCTCCTGGTTCACGGTTACGATCTTACCTTCCAGGAACAGCTTCTTGATGATGGCTGCAGGCTGTAACTTCATCTTCTCAGCCAGTTCTTTGATGGTAATGGATTCAGGCAGCACGATCACCTTGATCTGCTCTTCCTGTACCTCTTCCTTCTTCTTTTCCGGCTTGATGAAACGTCCGGGCTTGTTCTTCAGTGCGTCCTCGTCTTCGTAGATATGGTCCTTCTTGGAACGCTTGTTGTCCTTCTCCTGACTGAAACGTCTCTTTTCATCTTCGCGCTTCTTCTCAATATCTTTACCTGCAGGTTCCGGAGCGAAGCCCTTATTCTGCCTGTTATCTCCGAATCGATTACCCGATCCGCCATTGCCTCTTTGGTCGCGGCCGTTATTGCCGTAACCGCGCTCACCGTTGCCGTTATTCCTGCGATCACCCTGGCCGCCTTCCATACCCGGACGACCCTGTCTGTTAAATCCGCCTCCCTGAGGTCTGCCATTGCCCATGCCTCCTCTGTTTGCGTTCTGTCCGCCCTGGCGGCTGCCCTGACCATAGCTGCCCTGACGATTATCACGGTTACCATCTCTGTTGTCACGATTATAGCTGCCCTGACCACGATCGTTCTGTCCACGATTATCACGGTTCTGTCCGTAATTATTCTGACCGTAACCACCCTGGCGGTTGTCTCTGTTGTCACGGTTATTGTTCTGCGGTCTCTCCGCAGGTCTGTTCTGTGCTGTATTCTGAGGTGCCTGTGGCTGAGCTGCTGCGGTATTCTGTGTTGCCTGTTCTTTTACAGGTGCCTGTGCCGCGGTGTTGTTTGCGGGCTTCTTCGGCTGCTGTCCTCTGTTTCCGGGTACCATATCCACACTGGGGGTGGGAGAAGGCGGGGTCAGCGGTTTGATGGGACGTACCGGAGCCTGTGTCTGTACACGGTTACCGTAGGAATTATTCTGGTATCTGCCTCCCTGTCCCTGATTCGGGCGCTGTCCGCCGGCGTTTCTCTGTCCCTGTCCGTTCTGACCGCCCTGACGCTGTCCGGACATCTTGGAATTCTGAGGGTTGCTTACGAAGATAATTTTTTTCTTTTTCTTCGTCTCATCCTGACCCTTATTCTCTGTTGTGGGCTCCTGCACCTTATTTGCTGCGGGCTTTGCTTCTTCCTGTGCCTTCACAGGCTCTTTTTCTGCCGGAGTGGGAGTTTCTGTCTTCTCTGCCGCGGGAGCCTGCTTTTTGTGTCCCAGACTCTTACGAACCAGCGCTGCCGCATCCTCTTCCAGAGAGCTCTGTGCTGCCTTAGCCTCAATTCCTTTTTCCTGTAAAAAATTCAATATATCCTTACTCTGTAGTTCTAATTCTTTTGCGAGTTCATGTACTTTGATTTTCGCCATGCTTTCCTCCATTCTGCCTAACCGGGCAAATTCGCTTCCAATTGCTTGATGAGTGCATCTGCCAGTCCCGCATCACACACACCTACCGAAGATCTTAAGTTCCGGCCGATCGCCCAGCCGAGCTCTTCTTTTGTGCCATATTCGTATACCGGGACTTCATAATAGGAACATTTGTCGTGAAACAACTTTTTCGTATTGGCGGATGCATCTTCTGCAACGATCACCAACATGGCAGAACCTTTTTTCACAGCGTCCTCCGTCTGGAATTCACCGCTTACCAGGTTACGCCCCCTCATCGCAAGTCCCAAAAGGGAATAAATCTTATTCTGTTTCAAGCTGATCAAACTCCTTTTCCAGCATATCATAACTTTCCGGAGAAATACTCATCTTGAAAGAACGCTCTAAGCCTTTATTCTTCCGGGCCTTCTGCAGACATTCCTTCTGTCTGCATATATATGCACCGCGTCCGTTCTTTTTGCCCGTTGTATCTAAACAGATCTCTCCTTCCGGAGTCTTAAGAACACGCAGCATTTCTTTTTTGCCTTTCATTTCTCCGCAGCCTACGCACTGCCTCAGTGGAATCTTTTTTGCCATTGATTATTCCTGCTCTCCATCAAAATCGTCTTCGGTTTCATCCTCGTAATCATCCACATAATCCTCATAACGGAAGCCGGGAGCATCCTTGGCCTGTGTCTCGGATTTGATGTCGATCTTGTAACCGGTCAGCCTTGCTGCCAGTCTTGCGTTCTGACCTTCCTTACCGATCGCCAGAGACAGCTGATAATCGGGAACGACTACCTTTGCGGTCTTCTCATCGGGATCCGCAAATACTGCTACGATCTTGGCAGGAGAAAGTGCATTCTGGATCAGGTTACCGGGGTTCTCATCCCAGTTCACGATATCGATCTTCTCACCGCGCAGCTCTTCTACGATAGCATTGACACGGGCACCGTTCATACCTACGCAGGCACCGACCGCATCCACGTTCGGGTTGTTGCTCCACACAGCGATCTTGGTACGGCTGCCGGCCTCTCTGGCAATGCTCTTGATCTCTACGGTACCGTCCTTGATCTCGGTAACTTCAGACTCAAACAATCTCTTTACCAGTTCCGGATGGGTACGGCTGACATTGATACGAGGTCCCTTCGGGGTGTTCTTCACTTCTACGATGTAGACCTTGATACGCTCCGTGGGTTTGAAGACTTCGCCCTTCACCTGCTCATTCTCGGTCAGCATGGCATCTGCCTTACCCAGGTTGATGCTGATATTTTTGCCGACATAGCGCTGCACTACACCGGTTACTACATCCTTTTCCTTCTCATAATACTGATTGTAGATCACGCTTCTCTCTTCTTCACGGATCTTCTGTAAGATCACGTTCTTGGCATTCTGAGTAGCGATACGTCCGAATTCCTTGGATTTGATCTCTACATGGAGCATGTCGCCGACCTGTGCCTTTTTGGAGATCTCCTGTGCATCCTCCAGAGCAATCTGTAAGCAGTCATCCTCTACATCGTCCTTCGTGGGTACGACTTCCTTCTCAGCATATACCAGGAAATCGCAGGTTTCTCTATTGATCTCCACATGGACATTGTCAGCCTTTCCAAAATGGTTCTTGCAGGCTGTCATCAGGGAGTTCTCGATGGCTTCAAACAAGGTCTCCTTGCTGATCTCCTTCTCCTTCTCCAGAACATCCAGTGCCTCCATTAATTCCTTATTCATCATTTCCTCCATTCCGGCTTTCGCCTTTTCTTAATGTAATATTCGTATTGAACTTATAATCTTGTACCTATTCCTTCGCCCTTGGCTCTGAATAGTATCAAAAATCCAGTGCCAGGCGGATCAGTGCGATGTCTGCTCTGGCAAAAGTTCTCGGGGTTCCCTCTTCTGTGATCGTAACCGTATCTGCATCAAAGCGATCCAGAATGCCGGAAAATTCCTTGCATTTGTCGATGGGTTTAAACAGTTTGATCTCCACCTCTTCGCCGATGCTCTTCTGTAAATGCTTATCCTTTTTCAGCGTTCTGCCCAGTCCCGGACTGCTGACCTCCAGAATGTATGCATCCGGAATGAAATCCGCCTTATCGAGTGCTTCGGATAATGCTCTGCTGACATTTTCACAATCCAGAATGTTCACACCCTCCGGCTTGTCGATGTAGGCTCTCAGATAGTAATCACTGCCTTCCTTCACATACTCCACATCGTAGATCTCCACCTGACTTACTTCTGCGATAGGTGCAAGCAGTTCTTCTGTTCTGCTTTCGTAGTCCTCTCGTTTGGACATGTATGCCTCCTTTACTGATATAAACTGTCGCTACAACAACAAGAAAGAGTGGCGCGCGTCCACTCTTACTCTAGTAATCATCTTTAAACTATACACAGTATAGCCCCTATGTAGGAAAAAGTCAAGGGGTATTGTAATACCCGCGAATCGCAAATCGCTTCTTCCCCATGTTTGGGCGCTTTTTGGTTCAGATGCCTTATCATGCGGGCATGAACGGCATCTAAACCAAAAAGCCAGTATTACAAATAGTTGTGTGTCTCGAAATACAACTCATTCACATGCTCGGAATGTAAAAGCTTGTGCGCGGTACGGCTAAGCGGTTTCTCCAGGAACTCTTCATAGGCTTTCTGCACCTCCGGATTCTCGTGGGAAAATCGAAGCTTTCTCTCGCTGTCCAGACGGTACAGAGTACCGCCACGTTGCTCTGCGAACTCACATCCGTCGTGGATCGGCTGTCCGCCGCCTCCCACACAGCCGCCGGGACATGCCATGACTTCCACAAAATCATAAGCCGTTCTTCCTTCCTTGATGTCCTCCATCAGCTTCTCCGCATTGGCCAGTCCGCTGACCGTACAGGTATGCAAGGTTTTGTCACCCAGTACAAAATCTGTTTCTCTCCTGCCTTCTCTTCCTCTGACCGCTCTGAAGGCATCTGCTTCCGGATTCTTTCCTTCCACTACCGCATATGCAGTACGAAGCGCAGCCTCCATAACACCTCCGGTGACACCGAAGATCATTCCGGCACCGGTACTTTCTCCCAGAGGAGAATCAAACGCCTGCTCTTTTAAAAACCGGGGATTGATATGCTCCGCACGGATCATCCGCACGAATTCTCTGGTAGTCAGTACGATATCCACATCCTGTCCGGCTCCGGCACTCTTCATATAAGAAAGAGAGGCTTCTCTCTTCTTGGACACACAGGGCATGACGGAAATACAGCAGATATTATTTGGGTCAATGCCTTTTTTCTGTGCAAAATAAGTCTTCGCCATGGCACCGAACATCTGCTGGGGAGATTTTGCCGTGGACAGATTCCGCAGGTACTCCGGATATTTTTTAGACACGAAGCTTACCCAGCCGGGACAGCAGGAGGTAAACATAGGCCATGCGTATTTCCGGGAGTTGCCCAGGCGCTCCAGCAGTTCGCTTCCTTCTTCCATAATGGTCAGATCCGCTGCAAAATTGGTATCAAATACATAGTCAAAACCAATGCGCTTTAATGCTGCCACCATTTTGCCCTCGGAAGCTTCCTCTCCATGCAGTCCCAGCTCTTCACCCCACGCAGTTCTCACCGCCGGTGCCACCTGGACTACCGTAATCTTCTCAGGATCCGCCAGTGCTGCGAATGCTTTGTCAGTATCGTCGCGTTCTCTCAGTGCTCCGGTAGGGCAATGGGTAATACACTGCCCGCACAGGGTGCAGTCGGAACAATCGATGGTCTTATTGTCCGCCACATCCACAGTGGTACGGGATCCGGTATTTTGTACATCCCAGACATGCATGGCCTGGACTTTATCACAGATCTGTACGCATCGCATACATTTGATGCATTTCCTGGAATCCCTGATCAGAGGGAAAGAATGGTCCCAGGAAGTCTCCGGGACTTCCTCGTTAAAAGGTACTTCCAGAATTCCCAGATCATTGGATATCTTCTGTAAATTACAGTTGCGGCTTCTGACACAGATTGCACAGTGACAGTCATGCTGGGACAGGATCAGTTCCACGTTGGTCCTGCGCACACGTCGCACCTTAGGAGAGTTGGTAAACACCACCATTCCCTCTTCCACCGGACTGTTGCAGGCTGTGATCAGCTTACTTTTCCCCTGCACTTCCACCACGCAGACCTTGCAGGCACTGATTTCATTAATGTCTTTCAAAAAACACAGATGCGGCACTTCTATTCCAACACCCGCGGCTGCACTCATAACACTGGTTCCTTCCGGCACCTGTAATTCCACACCGTCTATTGTAAGGTTAATCATTTTTTCGCCCATAGTCTGCTCCTCTTTTACCAGATGGCTGCACGGCCGCCCTTTAAGCTTCCGTAACCGTATTTGTCACAGCGTAAGCATCTGCCTGCTTCCTGGCAGGCTTCCTGTCTCGTCATGCCACACTCAAAAGCATCGAAATTCTTCCTACGTTCCCCGGCTTCCTTTTCACCAGGCTGGATCCGTCCGCAGGGTTCCTTGTCCTCATAGGATACGGGAGGGATTTCCACATCACAGGGAACCACATGATGATAACCCAGATATTCATCAATATTGGCGGCTGCTACTTTTCCGGCGGCAATGGCACGGATCACAGTGGCCGGGCCGGTCACACAGTCTCCTCCGGCAAATACGCCGTGGACATCCTTAACTTCACTGTCGCTCATGGCTGTGATGGTACCGCGCTTCACAGAGATACCGGCTTCTTCAAAATGGCGGGTCTCAATCCCCTGACCGATGGCCACTACCACAATATCACAGGGAATTCGAAGCAGGGGGACATCCGCCTGGATCGGACGGGCACGTCCCCAGGCATCGATAGGACCGATGATCTGCGGCTCCACCCACAGAGCCGTCACATTGCCGTTCTCGTCAGCTTCGATCCTATGAGGGGCGTTCAGGCTATAGAGTTCCGCGCCTTCTGCGATGGCTCCTTCCACTTCCTCGGGAAGCGCCGTCATATCCGTCTGTCTTCTGCGGTAGGCGATCCCCACCTTTTTTGCACCCAGACGGATAGCAGAGCGGGTACAGTCCATGGCCACGTTACCCCCGCCGACTACGACTACAGTCTTGTCCCTGAAGTCCGGCATGTCATCATCGCCGATACGGCGAAGCATCTCCACTGCGGACATAACTCCGTGTGCATCCTCGCCTTCGATACCGATCTTTTTATCCGTATGGGCACCGATGGCAATGTAGACCGCATCGTATTCTTCATGTAATCTATTATAAGAAATCTCGCCTTCGCCGTTGCCGACTTTGGTGTTCAGCTTCACCTCCACACCGGTGGACAGGATGGTACCAATATCCTCCTGTAAGCGTTCTCTGGGAAAACGATAGTTGGGGATTCCGTAACGCAGCATTCCTCCCAGCTTGTTTTTTTCCTCAAATACTACGGCGTGATGTCCCATCAGCTCCAGATAGTATGCTGCAGACAATCCACCGGGACCTCCTCCGATGATGGCCACCTTTTTGCCAGTGCTTTCCGCCTTCTCGGGAACGGGAACCGTGTTGGCTCTGGCATTGTCCACCGCCATACGTTTCAATCCACGGATGTTGATGGCGCTGTCGATCATGTTGCGGCGGCATCTTGCCTCGCAGGGATGCTCGCAGATCAGCGCACATGCAGTAGGAAAAGGGTTGTCCTTGCGGATCAGCTTCACGGCATCCGCATAGCGCTCCTCCCGGACCAGTGCTATGTAGCCAGGAATATCCACCCCTGCCGGACACAGTGCCACACAGGGAACCGGCTGGGTGATCTGGCAGGAGCATTTGCCGCCATGTTCGATATGATAGACATAATCCTCCCGGAAGCCCTCCAGTCCGGCCAGTACCATATGAGCTGCTTCATAACCGATGGCGCAATCTGCGGAATCCACGATATCGGATGCGGTGTCCCTGATCAGATCCAGGGTCTTCAATGTTGCCTTGCCTGCCAGTACATCTACCATCAGGTTCTGCAGCTGTCCCAGTCCCACCCGGCAGGGAACACATTTACCGCAGGTCTGGGCATGACACATTTTCAGAAAGGAAAGCTGTAAATCCACCGGGCACAATCCGGGTGGACTGGCAATGATCCTCCTCTCCAGATCCTTATAGAGACGTTCCACCGTAAGCTGCGCTTTGTTCGGGGTTGCAATCTTCAGTCGGCTCATAATCTTCTCCATTCCGCAGACACTACTGCCTGCCTTGCTGTAATGTAGCTTTTAGTTTCCTTTTGTAAGCGCTTACATTTCTTTTTTTAAAAAATAGCCGTGTTTTTGCGGCTATTTTTTCTATACATGCGTAATTTTATCCCAAATAATAAAAACTATCAATACATTTCCCAAAAGTTAATTTTTTATCTATCTAAGAGCTTACATTGTTTCTCCCCAGCCTTGCCTTAAAATCCTCATACCCAAAATGCACCAGTTCTTCACAGGTTCCATCTTCCCGGTACACCCATATCGCCGGGAGGGGCATTCCGTTAAAGGTATTGTTCTTACAGGTGGTGTAGATCGCCATATCTCCAAACAGCAGCCTCTCTCCCGCAATGACCTCCTCGGGAAAACGGTAATCTCCGATCACATCTCCGGCAAGGCAGGTCGGTCCTGCCAGCCGCCATGTCCTGCTGTCCGCATGATCAGCGGCTTCTGCTCCTAAAACGGGCGGCAGATAGGGCATTTCAATGACATCCGGCATATGGCAGGCGGCGCTGGCATCCAGAATGGCAATCTGTGTATCTTGATTTTTCACAGTATCCAGTACCGTTGTCAAAAGATAACCGGCGTTCAGGGCACATGCTTCTCCCGGCTCCAGATATACCATGACACCCCATTTTTCCCGGGCATGCCGGATCACTTTTTTCAAGCGCTCCAGATCATATCCCGGGCGGGTGATATGATGCCCTCCCCCCATATTCAGCCACTTCATCCCGGGAAGAAGATCCCCGAATTTTTCATCCACAGCCTCCAGCGTCTCCTCCAGAGCATCGGAATCCTGCTCACATAAAGTATGAAAATGCAGTCCATCCAGAAGCTCTGCCAGTGCCGGATCCTTTTCCAATGCCAGATCCCACTGTTCTCTGGTGGTTCCCATGCGGCTTCCCGGTGCACAGGGATCATAAATGGCATGTCCCTCCTGTGTGGAATGCTCCGGGTTGATCCGCAGTCCCACACTTTTTCCCGCAGCCTTTGTCATAGGACCAAACGCAGCAAGCTGCGACGGAGAATTAAATACGATATGATCTGCATATTTCAGCAGCTCCTCCATGTCCTCCGCCCGGTAAGCTGCGCAAAATGCATGGACTTCCCGGTCTGGCATTTCTTCCGCGCCGAGCCTTGCTTCATATAAGCCGCTGGCCTCTGTCCCTGCCAGATACGGCTGTAACACCGGATACAGGTCATAATTGCTGAAAGCCTTCTGTGCCAGCAGGATACGGCAGCCGGTCTCCTGCGCCAGTTTTCCTAAGATTTCCCCATTCCTGCGCAGAGCTCTCTCATCCAGGATATAACAGGGAGTCGGAAGATCCTGAAAAGCTGCCGGGATTCTTCCTCCGGTTCCGGCAAAAGCCGGTCTGTCATCCCTGTATTCTGTTCCTGCCATCAGTCTACCAGCTCCGGGCTGCGATTTTCCCTGCGGGGCAGACCGTATTTATCCAGTGCTTCTAGATAAGGATCCGGATCAAATTCTTCCACAGTGTAGACTCCGGGCTTATTCCATTTTCCGGTGAGAAGCATCAATGCTCCGCACATGGCGGGAACACCGGTGGTGTAGCTGATCGCCTGGCTCTCTACTTCTTTGTAACATTCCTGATGGTCACAGACATTGTAAATATAATAGGTCTTCGGCTTGCCATCTTTTGTTCCCGTGAAAATACATCCGATGTTGGTCTTGCCTTTGGTGCGGGGGCCGAGGCTTGCAGGATCCGGAAGCAGTGCCTTCAAGAACTGAATCGGAACGATCTCCTGCCCCTGAAAAACGATGGGTGTTGTAGACAGCATTCCCACATCTTCCAGACATCTCATATGATCCAGATAGCTCTGTCCGAATGTCATGAAGAAACGGATTCTTTTCACCCCCGGGATGTTCTTCGCCAGAGACTCTATTTCTTCATGATGCAGCAGATACATATCCTTCTGCCCCACCTGGTCAAAATCGTATTCTCTCTTAATGCTCATGGCCGGGATCTCCACCCAGTGACCGTTCTCCCAGTAGCTGCCCGGTGCGGATACCTCCCGCAGATTGATCTCCGGGTTAAAATTGGTGGCAAACGCATATCCATGATCACCGCCATTACAGTCCAGAATATCGATCGTATCAATGGTATCAAATTCATGTTTTGCGGCATACGCACAGTAAGCCTGGGTCACACCGGGGTCGAAACCGCTGCCTAAAAGTGCTGTAAGTCCGGCCTCCTCAAATTTCTTTTTATAAGCCCACTGCCAGGAGTAGTCAAAATAGGCGGAAAATCCTGCTTCCTTACAGCGTTTTTCATAGATGGCGCGCCACGCGGGATCCTCTGTATCCTCCGGCTCATAGTTGGCAGTATCCATATAATTGACACCGCAGGCAAGGCAGGCATCCATAATGGTAAGGTCCTGATAAGGAAGCGCAATGTTCATTACCAGCTCCGGCCGGTATTCCCGGATCAGTGCGATCACCTGGTCCACATCATCCGCATCCACCTGTGCTGTGGTAATGACAGTCTGCGTCTTTCCTGCCAGCTTCTGTGCCAGTGCATCACACTTTTCCTTCGTCCGGCTGGCAATACACAATTCCGTGAATACCTCACTTACCTGACAACATTTCTGAATCGCTACACCGGCTACACCGCCGCAGCCGATCACTAATACTCTGCTCATCTTCTTTCCTCCGTTTTTCTTTTTTATTTTAACTTTTCAGTGGACCTGTTCGCTGCAAGGACAAGCAGCAGTTCCCTCAGCACCTTACATGCCATAGCGGTGGATGTTCCGCTCTGATCAAGCATCGGCGCCAGTTCATTCACATCCGCACCGACGATATTCAGTTTTGCTGTTCTGCCGATGGCATCTGTCAGTTGGACAAAGCTTACTCCCCCGGCCTCCGGTGTTCCTGTTCCCGGAAAACAGGACGGATCCAGGCAATCCAGGTCTATGGTCAGATATACCGGTGTATGGTTCCTCTCCAGTTCCTCCGCAAGCTCGCCCAGCCCCGTAAAATCAAATTTCTGCATCTGGGTGTGCTCTGCCGCAAAATAAAATTCCTCTCTGTCTCCACTGCGGATACAAAACTGATGGATTCTTCCATCCCCCAGAATATCATGGCATCTGCGGATTACACAGGCATGGCTGAGTGCCGCTCCCAGATAATCCTGTCTGAGGTCTGCATGGGCATCAAAATGAATGATATGCATTCCGGGATATTTTTTTGCTGCTGCCCTGACTGCGCCAAGCGTTACCAGATGTTCACCGCCCAATAAAACCGGCAGTTTGCCATCCTGCAGAATCTCCGCAGCTCTTGCTTCTATGTCTGCTAGCGCCGCCTCACTGCTACCAAAACATAGTTCCAGATCTCCGCTGTCAAAGATTGCATAGTCTGTCAGATCCCGGTCCTGATAAGGACTGTATGTCTCCAGTCCGAAGCTTTCATGCCGCATGGCGGAAGGCCCGAATCTTGCTCCCGGACGAAAGCTTGTAGTGGAATCATACGGTGCCCCATACAGGACAATCTCCGCAGATGTGTAATCACTGTCACAGCCGATAAAATTTTCTACATTTCTCTCTATCATTGCGATCATGCCGCCTTCCTGTCTGTTTTATATCGTGCTTACTCTACTTCTCTGAGCATCTCTTCCAGAAATGCCGGCAGGTAAAACGCACCTTTATGAAGTCTCGTCGTGTAATAGCGCGTTCTCATATTCAGGGCATTCCATGCCGCAGGGTCAAGATCGTCCACCGGATGGTATTTTTTACTGGCAAATCCAAACAGCCAGTATCCTGCCGCAAAAGTAGGAATATGCGCCTGATAGACACGGCTGATGGGAAATGTGCTGGCGATCCTTTTATGACTGCGCTGCATGGCTCCGGCATCCTCTGCATAAAAAGGGCTTCCCTGCTGATTGACCATGATCCCGTCCGCCTTCAGGGCATTATAACAATTCCCGTAAAACTCCCTGGTGAACAGTCCTTCCGAAGGGCCAAAAGGATCGGAAGAATCCACAATGATCAGATCGTATTTTGCCTCGCAGCGTCTGATAAATTTCAATGCGTTTTCAAAATGAATCTGTACTCTGCGGTCATCCATCCGGCAGGCATTGCCCGGCAGATACGCACGACACGCTTCCACTACCATCGGATCCATCTCTACAAGATCGATATTTTCCACACGGTCATAGCGGGTCAGTTCCCGCACTACGCCACCGTCTCCGGCACCGATCACCAGAATATCTTTTGCGTCTTTATGGACTGCCATGGGCACATGGGTGATCATTTCGTCATAGATAAATTCATCCCGTTCCGTCAGCATGACGTTGCCATCCAGCGTAAGAACCCTTCCGAATTCCGGAGTCTCAAAAATGTCGATCCTCTGATAATCACTTTGTTTGGAATACAGATGTTTCTCTACACGAAGACTGTGTTTTACATTGGGAGTATGAAACTCCGAAAACCACATTTCCATTTTTCGTCCTCCTTTTTACTCTGCCAGCACATTCAGGTGCAGGATCTCGGGATCTTCCGGTCCGGTCATGCTGCAGCCCTTGGCTTTCGCGTATTCGATATAATCAAGAATTTCTCCCGTGATCCTCTCCCCGGGTGCCAGAATGGGGATTCCCGGAGGATAGCACATCACGAACTCACAGCATACTTTTCCCTTGGTTTCCCGCAGCGGCAGACTGCACTTATTCGCATAAAACGCATCCTGCGGACTGGCAACCACCTCCGGATCAATATATTCCTGGTTCAGCAATCCGCTTCCGTCCGTCTGATAACGGCGCTTGATCTCCGCAAGTGCACTCACCAGGCGCTCCACTTCCTGAGAGCGGTCACCGATGGACAGATACGCCAGAATATTTCCGATATCGCCAAACTCGATCTGAATATCATACTCATCTCTGAGAATGTCATATACCTCAATTCCCGCCAGTCCGATATCCCGTGTATGCACACTCAGCTTGGTAATATCGAAATCAAACACGGAGTCTCCGTTGACCAGTTCCTTTCCAAAGGCATAGTATCCTCCGATCGCATTGATCTCTTCTCTGGCATATTCCGCCATATCCGCCACCTGATGAAAGATCTGTCTCCCCCGCAGTGCCAGATTTCTTCTGGAGATATCCAGACTGGACATCAGCAGGTAGCTTCCCGACGTCGTCTGTGTCAGATTAATGATCTGGCGTACATAACCAGCATGAACATTCTGTCCGGTCAGAAGAAGACTGGACTGTGTCAGGCTTCCTCCGCTCTTATGCATGGATACCGATGCCATATCCGCCCCTGCCGCCATGGCAGACACCGGCAATCCTCCTCCGAAATAGAAATGCGTTCCGTGCGCCTCATCTGCCAGACAGAGCATGCCGGCATCATGTGCCATTTTTACGATGGCCCGCAGATCGCTGCAGATTCCGTAATAGGTCGGATTGTTGACCAGTACCGCTACCGCCTTCGGATGCTCTGCGATTGCCTTTGCCACCTGCTCTCTCTTCATTCCCAGCGAAATTCCCAGCCGCTGGTCCACCTCAGGATTTACATAGACCGGAATCGCTCCGCACAATACCAGTGCATTCAGCACACTACGGTGGACATTACGTGGCAGGATGATCTCATCCCCCCGTTTGCAGGCAGTCAGCACCATACTCTGTACCGAGCTGGTAGTGCCTCCCACCATAAGAAAAGCATGTGCCGCTCCAAATGCATCCGCAGCCAGCTCTTCCGCTTCCCGGATAACGGATACCGGGTGGCACAGATTGTCTAGCGGCTTCATGCTGTTGACATCCACGCCCACACATTGTTCCCCCAGGAATTTTGTCAGTTCAGGATTGCCCCGGCCTCTCTTATGTCCCGGCACATCAAAAGGTACGACTCTCATGCGCCGAAAGTTTTCCAGTGCTTCATGGATCGGAGCCCTGCGCTGATCCATATGGGTATGCTTCTCGCTCATATCCCATTCCTCCCTCTGTTATCAAAAGTATCGCAGTCTGTTTCTGTCACCGGGTAAATTTTCTCGTATACACAAAAAACAGGCTGCGCATTTGCACAACCTGTTTATCTTCTCAATCAGTCTTTCTGTTCTTGCAGAATCTGCGTTTTCTCCGGAAATATCATTTATTACAGAATCCCACAACGCATCCCTGTCGGATGTATTCGAAAGCTCTGTTTTCTTCCCTTGATTTTCCATTGCTTCTTTGCATTTATTTTGAAAAGATATTCGTGTCAGAGTCTATTTAGCAATTATACTTTTACTACTCTTATTGACCGTTTCACAAGTTTGCGCATAACGCATTGCGGTTATAAAGGAACCAACTTATAAAATTTGAGCTTCTAACTCAATCAATAAGGCAACCCATAGCTGCCAATTAATAAAACAATTGCTTTGAAAAGACTTTCACACATCCTGTCTCTCAAAATCGATTTATTTTAACATTACTATAATTATTTTGTCAATCACTTTTGATCTGTTTCTCATTTTCTTTGCCGTTCTATCTTAGATACAGATGAAAGAGGTGAAAGAGGAAAAATGTTGCAAAGTTTTAAAATTTTTTTATTTTTTCAAAAAACGCAAACGGGACTGTCCTTGCGAACAGTCCCTGAAGAGAAAAAGAGAAACCAAAATAGTTTTGGATAAAAGCTGATTAATTCTGAACGTTGAATGCGCCCATGCCGGGATATACCGCTGCCGCGCCCAACTCTTCCTCGATGCGCAACAGCTGATTGTATTTTGCCACGCGCTCTGTTCTGCTGGGAGCTCCGGTCTTGATCTGACAGGTATTCAGTGCCACAGCCAGATCGGCAATGGTAGTATCCTCGGTCTCACCGGAACGATGAGAGGAGATAGCGGTATAGCCGGCCTTGTGTGCCATCTTGATGGCTTCCAGAGTCTCGGATACGGATCCGATCTGGTTCAGCTTGATGAGGATGGAGTTACCACAGCCCAGGGAGATTCCCTTTGCCAATCTCTCGGTATTGGTTACGAAGAGGTCATCACCGACCAGCTGTACCTGGTCACCCAGTTCTGCGGTCAGCTTCTTCCAGCCTTCCCAGTCTTCCTCATCCAGTGCATCTTCTATCGAAATGATGGGGTATTTCTCCACCAGTTTCTTCCAATGTGCGATCAGTTCTTCGGAGGTAAATACGGTGCCTGCCTTAGGCAGCTTGTATTCGCCGACCTTGCCGGTCTTCCATTCGCTGGAAGCGGCATCCATTGCGATCTTGAAGTCCTTGCCGGGCTCATAGCCTGCTTTCTTCACTGCCTCTAAAATCGTCTCGATAGCTTCTTCGTCAGACTTTAATGCCGGTGCGAAACCACCCTCGTCTCCTACGGAAGTAGCCAGTCCTCTTTCCTTTAAGATAGAAGCCAGTGCATGGAATACTTCAGCGCACCATCTTAAGCATTCCTTGAAGGATGGAGCGCCTACGGGCATGATCATGAATTCCTGTACATCCAGTCCGGAGGACAGTGCATGACAGCCACCGTTGATAATGTTCATCATGGGAACCGGAAGTCTGTTGCCGGAGATGCCTCCCAGGAAGCGGTACAAGGGAATATCCAGGGAAATCGCTGCTGCTCTTGCGCTGGCAATGGATACTGCCAGAATTGCATTGGCTCCCAGTCTGGACTTATCCTTGGTTCCGTCTGCATCGATCATTGCCTTATCAATGGCGTAAATATCGGAAGCATCCATTCCCTGCAAGGTCTCATTGATCACAGTGTTGATATTTTCAACAGCCTTCTGCACACCCTTGCCCAGATATCTGCTCTTATCGCCATCTCTCAGTTCCAGTGCCTCGAATTCACCTGTGGATGCTCCGCTGGGAGCCATACCACGACCGATCGTACCATCTACCAGAACCACCTCCGCTTCTACGGTAGGATTTCCTCTGGAATCCAGAATCTCTCTTCCGATTACTTTTTCAATCTCTAAATAGTTCATTTTATTCTTCTCCTTTATCCTCTATTCTAAACTTTTTATTCCCAAACCTTCTCTTTCGCGAATCCCCTATAAGGGCTGAAAAACTCCTCCCGGAAGATGACCTCCCGGCAGTCTGCGGATTCAGCAGCTCCGTTTCCTCTGAGGAGTTTCACATGATTCACTCAATAGTTAGTTGCACCTAACTGTTTAATTATTATATCGGGTATTCTCCGAAATAGCAATAGTTATAAATGAGAGGATTTCTCAAAGAGTCTCCAAAAGGATTTTCCATGTATATCCCTTTGTTTTTAGGTAAGATTAATTTCAGACTTTCTTTTATACATTTTTCATCTATTTCTAAAATGTCATTCCTTTAAAACTAAAATATAGTAAAATAGACTTCATCAAATCTTAAAAAAAAACATTTAAATAGTGCTGCATCTGCGGCAGAATGAGAGGCAATATGAGGAGTTTCGGTGAGATCCTTACATCCCTGCGGGAAGAACGGGGCATCTATCAGAAGGAACTGGCTGCCATATTAAAAGTATCCGTTGGCACCGTCTCTAATTATGAGAACAATATTCACTTCCCGGATCAGGAAGCATTACTGCAGCTGGCTGATTATTTCGGAGTGACCGTTGATTATCTGTTGGGGCGTACTTCCTATCGTTATAGTCTGGATACCCTGAATGAAGAGTATGCTCCCGGCATGACCGTGGCTGAGCTGGTAGACATCATACAGCATTTCAGTCGCCAGAACACGGCATCCTTTTTGGATTATATCGAACTCCTGCAATTACGACAAAAGGCAGAGGATTGCTCCTCTACCTCGTAGATAAAAACTGCTGTTCCCGGATGGCCGCCTGGTCGTCCGGGTAATTTTGTAAGTAGGCATTTAACAGCACTGCCGCTTTCTGATAATCCTGCAGATATTCGTATGCTACAATCTCGTTGAAGGACAAGGTCTGCATCAGGCTGTTCCCTTCGATCTGCTTTCCTGCCTGAAATGCTTCCAACGCCTTCTGGTAGTCCTTTTTCGCCAACTCACATAATCCCAGCTGATTATAGATCTCCGCATCCGGTCCCTGCTTGGACAGGTAATTGCTGTATACACTGGATGCATAATTATAATCTCCGGTGGCAGCATAAGCTTTCCCCAGGTAGAGATAACTGTCCACTCCACCCTTACCCTTGGCTTCTTCCAGTGCCAGATAGGCTTTCTGATAATCTCCCAGGTAATAGTAAATACGACCGCTGTCATAGGCATCCAGCTGTTTTGCCGTATCCAGTACATTTTGCAGATACTCCTGCCCGACTTCCCGATATCCGTAGTCTGCCAGGGCTTCGTAGATCTCGATCAGCCGGTCGTAATTTTTCGGATCCATAGAGATTGCCTGGTCGAAATCCGCCTTGGCACTCTCGTAATCTCCCAGTTCCAGTTCCGCCGATCCCCGCAGGAAATAGGCATCCTTCTCCTCCGGCTTCAGTCCCAGAATGGCATCATATACCTTTTTCGCCTCCGCAGGCTGCCCGTTCTTCCGGTAAGCGGCTGCGAGATAATAGTTCATATCGTAGTCTACATTCTGCACCCAGCCATCGCTAAGCTCCAGTGCCTCTGTAAAATACTGCACTGCCTGATCATATTCTGTCAGCCCCATGCTGGCAATCCCCCGGCCTCTTGCAATAAGACGTCTGTTCTCTTTCTGGGCTTCCGCTTCGTCGAAGGCTGTCAATGCGCCCTGATAATCCAGTGTTTCCACCAGCTGCATCCCTTCGGTGATTTTCGTAGTATCATTTCCGCAGCCTGTCAGCATGCTTATCATCAGACAACAGACTCCTGCCATCACTATTTTCTTATGTGTTTTACCCATGCTTTCCTCCACGGTCTGTTTCGATCCTTACTGCTCTATTACTTTACTGCTCGTCCAGTTTGGATGTGCAATGAGGACATCTCGTAGCATCAATGGCGATCTCACTCTTACAGAATGGGCATTTCTTCGTGGTAGGTGCTGCCGGAGTCTCCTCTTTGTGGTGCAGGGTGTCTCCTAGCTTGTTGATGAATTTTACCAGGCAGAAGATCACAAATGCTGTGATCAGGAAATTGATGACCGCTGTGATAAAATTACCGTACATCAGCACCGGTGCCGTGTCACCGCTTCCTAGCTTCACATATAAATTAGAAAAATCTGTGCCTCCGAAGATTGCCAGAACCGGAGTAAGGATGTCCTGATTCAGAGAAGTAACAATAGCGGTAAATGCGCCGCCGACGATCACGCCGACTGCCATATCCATTACATTTCCCCTCAGAATAAACTTTTTAAATTCCTGAATGAATCCGCTTTTCCTGCTCATTTTTCTCTTCCTTCCTCTTATGGTATGATGGTCGAACCGCGCTGTTCGTAAAATCATGCAAGCATGATTGTGTCTCTCGTATATGTCCATGGTCGAACTGTTTTGTTTCATAATAGCATACCCCCCTTGAAACCTCAATAGGAAATGGGGTATACTCTTTTCAGAAAATACAGTAAGAAATAGAAGGAATACTATTTATGCAGCGGATCAATGAAGACATCAAAACCGGCAATTTCAAACAGATCTACCTGCTCTACGGAGAGGAACGTTATCTGAAGAACCAGTACACGACCCGTCTGTGTAAGGCGTTGTGTCAGGACGGCGACGAGATGAATACCCATTTCTATCAGGGGAAGGATTTCTCCTTAGGACAGGTCATCGACCTGGCAGAGACGCTGCCTTTTCTGGCAGAACGCCGTGTCATGTTCTTCAAGGACACCGGACTCTTCAAATCCGGTGGGGAAAAGCTGGCAGAATATCTGGCAAGCCCCAATGACACCACCTTTTTCGTGTTCACGGAGAGTGAGGTGGATAAGCGCAGCAAGCTCTACAAAGCCGTGCAGTCCAAGGGATATGTGGCAGAGTTCACAGTACAGGATGAAAATACACTGAAACGCTGGATTGCCGGTATTCTGGGCAAAGAAGGGAAAAAGATCTCCGAGAACACCGCACAGCTCCTGCTCTCCAAGACCGGCACCGATATGGAAAATATCCAGATGGAGTTGGAGAAGCTGATCTGCTATTGTCTGGACCGGGATGTGGTCACCGCGGAGGATGTGGAGGCTGTCTGCACCACCCGTATCACCAACCATATCTTCGATATGGTCAATGCCATTGCGGAAAAGCAGCCGCAGAAAGCGCTGCAACTTTACTATGATCTGCTGGCCTTAAAAGAGCCGCCCATGCGTGTGCTGTTCCTGATTGCCAGACAGTGTAACCTGCTGCTCCAGACCAAGGAGTTAAAAAACAGAGGTCACGACAACAAAACCATTGCCTCCAAGATCGGTGTACCTCCCTTTGCAGTCGGGAAATACGCTACGCAGGCGTCCCACTTCAAGACTTCCGTGCTGAAAAATGCGGTAAAGCAGTGCGTAGAGACCGAGGAAGCCGTGAAATCCGGACGGATGAACGATATGATGAGTGTGGAGATATTGATTTTATCTGTATTGCCCTCATAAGCCTACAAAATGCATTGCATGAGTTCTGCGCATGATATATAAAAGTCCATGGACAGTTTTCCTGCTCATGGACCTTTTATTTACATTGCCTTTATTACCGTGTTACATATTCAGATTCAAAGTAATGGTCTTCTGTAATGATACCTGGGATGCCTTGAACTTTTTGGGGTACACATCCTTGTATCTATAAATACTCAGGATAATTCCCACCAGTGCGTAGCACAGTAAAATATTATTTCTGCCGACAGATAAGAACGGCAGGAACGTTGTCGTCAGCGGAACCAAACCAAAAATTCCTGCGAGGTTCAGGGAAATATTTAATAAAATGATCATTCCGCAACCGAATCCCATCACCATGCCAAGTTCATTTTTCTGCCGAACTGAAGTTCCGAACATAAACACCACCAATGCCGCCAGAAGAACGATCACAACAATTCCGGCTAACTTTCCGTAACTGTTCAGAATATAGGAAAAAACGTAATCTTTATTAAATTCCGGCAAACCTTCGAGCACATTGTTTCCACTATTTCCCCAAAACGAAATATTCTCATTAAATTTATGAAGCATGGACGTCATATAATAGGCATCTCCGGAAGAGGTTAAATAGGAGCGTATCCTTGCTTCCTGATATACTGCTAGCATATGAAATGCGTACATTGCAGCCAGTAACAGGACCGGTAATCCCGCAAGAAACAACCCCAAGCCAATAATCGTCTTTTTGACGGGCAGTTGAAACCACCCCTTCCAAATAGCCACCGTAAGTTCCATCAGCATACTGATCATCATGATGACAGCCACACCGAGGCTTGGAATCCGGAATGTAATAAATACCGGAAGGATCAGCCACAGGAGTGCTTTGCACAGTGCCATAAACCCACCATCCCTGTATTTGTATAAGATAGCTCCATAGATGGGCACATAGAACATCATCAGGGAAGTAATCGACACCCGGAACATTCCAAATCCAACCCAGCTGCCGACTCCGTTAATATCCACACCGAAAAAGCTGGTCAGCCGCAATCCTCCCAAAATAAGTATAAAGACTCCAATGAACCTGGAGTACTTTGCAATTAACGTATAATCCAGAAAGTAGATCACACACATGAGAAGGAATCCTATCACAATACATGAGACAAACCCCTCCGTAGTATAGCGGTACACTTCCTGTCTCCATGTTTCCAGCTCCTGAAAACCAGGTTGTCTGAGAATGGATTGCTGTATCAGAATGCCCAGCAGGCTTAAAATTCCTACAATCACAAGTAACTTCCATGCAATCTTAGGCTTGTGGATCCTGTCCAGCGAGATCCCCACTTCTACCGGATCTCCCATGTCCGTAACCGCATTTTTCTCTGCCTCCTCAGAGGTCATCCCTTCGGAAAGATTGTCTGCGATCTGACTTTCTATATGGTCTCTTATCTCCTCAGCGATATAGGGTCTGGCTTTTTTACAACGGATCTGCGACAGCAGTTTTTCCAAATATGTCTCCATCCTTATACCCCCATTGCCAGAACACTGGTGACCGCGGATTGATATTCCATCCACTCCGCTTTTTTGGTTTCCAGTAATTTTCTGCCCTCTTTCGTAATACTGTAATACTTCCTCGTCTTGCCTGCATATTCCTGCTCATATACCGTAAGCAGGCCCTTCGCTTCCAGCCCATGCAACAGCGGATACAGCGTACCTGCTTTTAACTCGAACACGTTACAGGATTTTTTCCGCAGTGTATCGATCATTTCATATCCATACATATCCTTTTCCGCAAGCAATCTGAGCAGAAGCATCGTCATACTTCCCGACATCAGTGATTTATCCACAGCCATTTTTTGTCCTCCTTATATAGATAGCCGATATATATCGTTGTCTATAATATATATCGGCTATCTATATATGTCAATATTTATTTTTCAAATCGATCACTAATACAGTTCGACTTCATCTACGATTTTGTATTTGTTATCCGTATCTTCTTTTCTTATCGTTCTGTCTAACAGCGTTCCTCGAATCATCAAATCATTATTTGCTGTATTTTCTACATTTTCAATGTTTTCCGATACCGTTGCATTCTCCGGCTCCCATTCACGAATCTGGCAGCTGGCAACCATCTGTGAGATAATCTTTTTGTATTTTTTATAATCCTTTTGTGACATAGAGATGGTAATGTTATAGAATCCCTGACCGGTGAAATCCCCTTTAAAAACATAGGATTCGCTTACCCCTTCACCGCTTGTTTCGATTCCATGAAGTGCCGTAAGTTCCTCATTCACTTCCATGGTCTCCAGATCATTTTCATCCCCTACATAATAGGGAGAAAAGCTGTTGCAAAAATAGACGCTACTCTCCTGGCTGTCATCCGTATAAAGCCGGATTCCCTCGTCCGGGCTGGCTTCCTCTGTCTCGGTCGCAGGCCACCCTTCCACAAGCTTTGCTGTCCATTCTACCGGTCTGTCTATGCTTAAGGTAAACCCTGCTGCCTCATTTGTGTATTCGCAGCGGATCATCTCCTGCTTTCCACAACCGGTCATTGCCCATAATGCTGCTAAAATCATCAGACCCACAATCCATTTTTTACCCATAAGTACCTCCGCCATTCTACTCTGCTGTTGTTATCTTTACACCCTGTGTAATATCTTCCGCCCAGGATTTTTTTCCCTGCAATAGCGGAACTCCTTCGTATTCAGGTCAATTGCTCCTAATTTTTCCTGTCCCGCAATATATAAGTCATCCCCAATGCGGTAACCCTCGCAGAACGCATCTATAAGTCCCGAGGTAGGATGCCCCTCGGTCCCCATAAGTAACCACCTAATATTCCGGTCAGAATAAATACCATAAAATAGAGTCCCGGAACCCCTGCGACAAAAGCATAAAACGCTATCTGGAAGCTCCAGATGGGGATTAACAGATTGAGCGCTGCCACACAGGCAACGCCAAAAGCAACATATTCCGCACCTTTTGCTTTGTCCCGTCTGGTTCCTGTCGCTATCAGGAATCCCCATGCCGTATAGAGCAGCATACGTACCACCGTCCGGACTCCGCTCATTCCATCAAAAGAAGTTTTGTAATCCTCCTTTAGTGCCACCAGGACAATCAGGATCACAACAGACAAAATAATTTTGTAGTAATTTGAAAAAATTTTCTTCATAGCTGCTCCTTTCATTCTACATTCAGGAATGTATATCCCCAGTCCGGATCATCGATATATCTTGTGCCTATCTGCTGATATGCAGGTTCTCTTTCTACATGATGTTTTTGCTCCTTAATTGTACTTGATAATGATATCATTATACAATTGAGCAATCGGAAAAGCAATTGAGCGGGTGGAAACCTTCCTCTTCATTAACCATAACGAAAGATTTTGCACTATTTGTTACAAATCCGTTGAAGATTTATTTAAGTTTATACTTATTTGCATTTTCAGAATAGCATATTTCAAAAAACGAGACATCCCTTCCGAACCGAAAAGCAAAAACTAAGGCAAAAATGGGCGAAAACGACATTCTATTTTGCGTTTTCTTATTATATAATGATGCCAGTGGCACATGTCTGGTACGGAACAATCCGCAGGCATCAATGATATCGAATGGAGTATAAGATGCGTATTCTTATTTGCGATGACGATTTACTGATCGTAGAAAAACTGCAAAAATATCTGAAAAGCTATTTCAGTCATCTGCACCTGAGCTGTCCGGAGATCGTCTGCTTTTCAGACGGGGAGTCCCTGCTTGCGGATCCGGGAGACAAGGATATCCTTTTTCTCGATATCGAGATGCCGGGGCTTGACGGAATCTATGTAGGAAACGAACTGAAAAAGAAAGATAAAGATATTATCATTTTTATTATTACTTCTTATTCCGAATATCTGGATGAAGCCATGCGGTTCCATGTATTCCGTTATCTGTCCAAGCCCATAGACAGGCAGCGTCTGTTCCGGAATCTGAAGGACGCTCTGGATCTGTATCATTCCAGACTGGTGAAGGTGCCTATTGAGACCAGGCAGGGCGTACACGTTCTTCCGGTCTCTTCTATCATTATGGTGGAGGCACAGGGGAAAAAAGTGATCGTCCACACCACGACGCAGGACTTTGAAGCCATCCATACCATGCCATACTGGCTGGAGCTGCTGCCTTCCAACCGCTTTTTTCAGACGCACCGGAGTTTTATTGTCAACTATGAGCACATTACCGACTTCGACCGTATGCTGGTGCATCTGGCGAACAGTCAGTTTGACGCATATCTGACGAAACGGAAATACAGCGCCTTTAAGAAAGCTTATCTTCTCTATTTAGAAAGTACGAGGTAAGTTATGGAAAGTATTTTTTCTATTATTTTTGCATTTCTGGTGGAAGCCATCATTCTCCTGCAATATACCAGCCGACTATTTTCTCCGAAACGCCCCCTGTCCGACAGGCTTGTCGTGCTGAGCCTTTTGTATACCTGCCTGTGTGCCGCAGCCTTTTTTAACATCAAATGGCTGAATATGCTTTTGTATCTGTTTACTAATTTTCTGTTTTTGGTCACACAATACGATGTCAAATGGCGCGCAGCTGCCTTCCATTCCGCATTGCTTGCTGCTGTCATGGGAATGTGCGAGCTGATCGTATATAGCATCATCGCCCGGACCGCTCCCCATTTTTATATGCAGATGGGTTCTTTCCACAATACCCTTCTTTTTATCCTGTGCAGCAAGATTTCTTTTTTTGCAGTCATTTATCTGATTACGCATTTGTTCAAAAGTCGGCGGAAAACTACAGATCCTTACGATAGTTCTGTTGTGCTGCTGATGATCATTCCCGTCACATCGATATTCATCATGCTTACTTTTGTGGGAATGGGTGATCAGTATACATTGACTCCCGGGACGAACCGGATGATCTCTCTCAGTGCCTTTTTCCTGTTACTTATGAATCTGCTGGTATTTGGAATCAATCAGTACAATCGGGAAAAAAATCGGAAATATACAGAGGTGCAGCTGTTACTGCAGAAGGAAACAGATTTTACGGAATATTATAAGATGCTGCTTTCGCAGAGCGAAAACCAGGCAATTCTCATTCATGATATTAAGAAGCATTTGCAATCCATTGCATCTCTGAACGAGCAGAATGCCCCGGACAAAGTCAACGCCTATATTAACGAACTGCTTCTCTCTTCGGATTTCAAAGAGTCCTCCCGCATCTGCGACAACGAACTTCTGAACGCCATTATGGCAAGGTACAGGCGGCAGTGTACTGAACAGGGAATCAGTTTTACCGCTGACATCCGCAGTGGTGTACTGCATTTTCTGCCGGACAGTGACCTTACTTCTCTTTTTTGCAATTTGCTGGATAATGCCATGGAAGCTGCCGGGAAAGTTCCCGACGCTTATATCGAAGTTAATGGCAGCAAGCGGGAAAATACACCTTTTGTTCTGATCACAGTGGTCAATTCCTGCCGCGTAAACCCTTTTAAAAATGATGTGGCAGATCCAGCCACTACCAAAGCGGATAAGCGTTCTCACGGCTTCGGGCTGAAAAGCATCCGCAAGATCTGCGAAAAATACCACGGGGATATCCAAATGTACTATAACGATGCTACTCTGACCTTCCACACGGTGATAACGCTCCGGGGATAGGTTCCCTTATTCCCACATTCCCGTCACGAAGCACATCAGTGCCGCCCAGGTATATAAGGGATAGAAAAGCGCCTGATCATCCACGCCGTCTTTTAGGATTTTCTGTGCTTCTTCTCTGGTCAACAATAAAAAGCCGTCAAAACATTCCGTGCCAACGGCACCATCCTGGCTTACCTTAGGCATTTCTTCCCTGTTCAGAGTGATCTGCACCAGTGCATTGCTCTCGTCCGTCATGCCCGGGGTACTGAATACCAGGGGATTCACCAGACAGATGCTGTCACTTTCTTCCAGTGTAATGCCGGTCTCTTCCCGCAATTCCCGGATGGCTGCATGGAATACGGGATTTTCCTGTGCCGCATCCTCCGGATCTAGCAGTCCTGCCGGAACGCTTAACAGGAACTGCCCTGCAGGATAGCGATACTCACGGCTCAGGCAGAGTCTCGGCTCCTGATCCTTAACGTTCAGGATCACGACACAGCTTACCGCATCCGGCAGCATCTGTTTAAATTCTTCGTCATTTTTTACTGCCGTCAGATTCTCAATGCTTCTTCTGGTGGCATCAAAATAATGTTTTCCGGGCTCATATTGCAGATCAAACACCTTGATGAATCTGCTGTCATAGACGGTCTCTACCTGTTCTTTTTTTATGATTGGTCTGTTCTCCATGTTCATTTCCTCTTTCTGTTTTCCTGTGTCTCAACATCGCACACTATCTACCGTTTCGTTCTGCTGTGCCGCCGTCGTTCTGCAATTTTCCCGCTTCTCCGGCGGCCTTTCCCAGGCTGCAAAGCACCTGTTCATATCGCTTTTCAGCTTTTTTCCAGTGGATCAGCTTATGCCACCCTTGCACATAATCCGGTCTGCGGTTCCGGTACTGTAAATAATAGGCATGTTCCCACACATCTATCAGAAATATGGGAGTATACAATTTCAGATCCGGCACATCCTGGTTCGCTGTGGTCAGGATCATAAGGGTACCGTCCTGATCACTTACAAGCCACGCCCAACCGGAACCGAATACCCCTATGGCACTCTGCGACATCTGCTCTTTCCATTGTCTCAATGATCCGAAATCTCGGATCATTGCCTCCGCCAGGGCTCCGCAGGGCTCCTGCCCTGCAGGACTTCGCATACTGTCAAAATACAGCTGGTGGTTATATGCACCGCCACCGTTATTGTGAAGGCTTTCCCGGGCTTCCTCCGGTAGGGATGCAAGTTTATTATCCCCCGAAGTGAGCAGTTCCGTCAAGTTCATTTGCTGCAGCTGCGGATAATCCGCGAGAACTGCATTCAGTTTGTCCACATAGGTCTGATAATGCTTATCATGGTGAAAATGCAGTGTCTCCTCATCCAGTACCGGCAGCAGGGCATCATATTCATAGGGCAGGGGCTGTGCGACAAAAGGATAATGTTCTTCTAACATGAGACTCCAATCCGCCTGCGGGATACAGGCTTGCGATCATACAATATTTACCATACGCCTATTATATGCTTTTCTCACAGATTTTATTTTACGTCCGCATTTTTTGTCATAAACATAAACAGTGGAGCCACTTTCGCAGTTCCACTGTTCTGATGCATTTTAATTTAATATTTTTACAGCTGTGCAATATCCACCAGTGTCAGTTCCTTACAATCGTTCATATGCTCCATGCTGGTCACGAGAGCATTGGCGGTGTCCATTGCGGTGATGCAGTAGATACCGGTCTCGATAGCGGTACGGCGGATCAGGAAACCGTCTCTGGTCTTGTCACGGCCCTGGGTAGGGGTATCGATGACAAGGTCGATCTTGTGTCCCAGGATCAGGTCCATAACGGTCGGAGATTCCTGAGAGATCTTGTTGACCTTTCTCGCCTTCACACCTGCCTCATTCAGAGCTGCTGCGGTACTTCTGGTAGCGTATATGGTATATCCCAGCTTCTCGAAGCGTCTTCCGATCTCAATTGCTTCTCCCTTATCCGCATCCTTTACGGTGATGATCATGTTCTTATACTTGGGCAATTCCACACCTGCTCCTAGGAATGCCTTGTACAGTGCCTCGTTAAAGCTCTTGGCAATACCCAGACACTCACCGGTGGACTTCATCTCCGGTCCTAAGCTGATCTCGGCACCACGAATCTTCTCGAAGGAGAATACGGGCATCTTGATGGCAAAATACTCTGCCTCGGGCTGTAAGCCGGGCTCATAGCCAAGCTCACGGATGGTCTTGCCGATGATCACTTCGGTCGCCAGATCCACGATAGGAATACCGGTTACCTTGCTGATATAAGGTACGGTACGGGAAGAGCGGGGGTTAACCTCAATGACATATACCTCGTCACCGATAGCAATGAACTGGATATTGATCAGTCCCTTGACATGCAGTGCCTTTGCCAGTCTTCTGGTGTACTCTGCAATCTTCTCTTTTACTACTTTATCAATGGTCGGAGCCGGATATACGGAGATACTGTCTCCGGAGTGGATACCGGTTCTCTCGATATGCTCCATGATACCGGGGATCAGGATATCGGTACCGTCGCATACAGCATCAACCTCGATCTCCTTACCCTGTAAATACTTATCTACCAGGATCGGGTGATCCTGTGCGATACGGTTGATGATCTCCATGAATTCTTCGATCTCTTCATCGGAGATAGCGATCTGCATGCCCTGTCCGCCCAATACATAGGAAGGACGTACCAGTACGGGATAGCCCAGTCTGTTAGCAACCGCCTTAGCTTCCTCTGCGGTGTATACGGTACCGCCGGCTGCACGGGGGATCTCGGTCTCTTCCAGAATCTTGTCGAACAGTTCTCTGTCCTCAGCGGCATCTACATCCTCCGCCTTGGTACCTAAGATAGGCACGCCCATCTTCATCAGGCTCTCAGTCAGCTTGATAGCGGTCTGTCCGCCGAACTGTACCACAGCACCATCGGGATGCTCAATATTTACGATAGATTCCACATCTTCCGGAGTCAAAGGCTCGAAATACAGCTTGTCCGCAATATCGAAGTCGGTACTTACAGTCTCCGGGTTGTTGTTGATGATAATGGTCTCATAGCCTGCCTTGGAAAATGCCCAGGTAGCATGTACGGAACAATAGTCGAACTCGATACCCTGTCCGATACGGATAGGACCGGAACCCAGTACCAGGACTTTCTTACGTCCGGTGGTCTCCTTGGCTTCGCACTCGCCGCCGAATACAGAGTAATAATAAGGAGTGGAAGCTGCGAACTCTGCGGCACAGGTGTCTACCATCTTGTAAACAGCCTTAATGCCGTTGTCATAACGCATCTTCTTGATCTCTTCTTCGGTCTTGCCGGTCAGTCTTGCGATGACGTTATCCGGGAACTCGATTCTCTTGGCTTCCTTCAGCAGATCCACCGTCAGGGGCTGTGTCTCCAGTGCATGCTCCATCTCGGTCAGAATAGCGATCTTGTCGATGAACCACAAGTCGATCTTGGTAATATCATGAATCTGCTCGTAGCTGATGCCCTTACGGATTGCTTCCGCAATGACATAAATGCGCTGGTCATCCACAATCTTCAGACGCTCTAACAGTTCTTCTACGGACAGTGCGCTGAAATCATAGCTGCGCAGGCAGTCCACATGCTGTTCCAGGGAACGGATGGCCTTCATCAGTGCTCCCTCGAAGTTATTGCAGATACTCATAACCTCACCGGTTGCCTTCATCTGTGTGGTCAGAGTACGTTTTGCAGTGATAAATTTATCGAAAGGCAGTCTGGGGATCTTTACTACACAGTAATCCAGTGTCGGCTCGAAGCTGGCATAGGTCTTGTGGGTAATGGCATTTTTGATCTCATCCAGAGTAAAGCCCAGTGCGATCTTCGCTGCTACCTTTGCAATGGGGTAGCCGGTCGCCTTACTTGCCAGTGCGGAAGAACGGCTGACACGGGGATTTACCTCGATAACACAATATTCAAAGCTGGTGGGATGCAGTGCAAACTGTACGTTACATCCACCGGTGATCTGCAGTTCGTTGATGATCTTCAGAGCGGAAGTACGTAACATCTGGTACTCCTTATCGCTCAGGGTCTGAGAAGGCGCTACTACGATACTGTCTCCGGTATGCACGCCGACGGGATCGATGTTCTCCATGTTACATACGGTGATGCAGTTGCCTGCGCTGTCACGCATTACTTCGTACTCGATCTCTTTCCAGCCCGCGATACAACGTTCTACCAGTACCTGTCCTACACGGGACAGACGTAAACCGTTCTCCAGGATCTCTTCCAGCTCTACCTGATTGTGTGCGATACCACCGCCGGAACCGCCCAGAGTATAAGCGGGACGCAGCACAACAGGATAGCCGATGGTGTTGGTGAATTCCACACCGTCTTCCACGTTCTCAACGACCTTGGATGCTGCACAGGGCTCGCCGATACGCTCCATCAGATCCTTGAACTCCTGACGGCCTTCCGCATTACGAATGGTAGCTGCGGTAGTACCTAACAGCTTTACATTGTGAGCTGCCAGGAAACCGGACTCCTCCAGCTCCATGCCGAGGTTCAGACCAGCCTGTCCTCCCAGGGTGGGGAGAATGCTGTCAGGCTTTTCCTTTTCAATGATCTGCTCCAGAACCTTTACATTCAGGGGCTCAATATATACCTTATCTGCGATATCTTTATCGGTCATGATGGTCGCAGGGTTGGAGTTCACCAGGATTACCTCTACTCCCTCTTCCTTCAGGGAACGGCAGGCCTGGGTACCTGCATAGTCGAATTCCGCTGCCTGTCCGATGACAATAGGACCGGAGCCGATTACCATTACTCGTTTTACATTAGGATTCTTGGGCATCTTAGTTCTCTCCTCTCATCATATGAATGAACCGGTCAAACAGGTAACCGGAGTCCTGGGGTCCCGGACATGCTTCCGGATGGAACTGTACGGTGAAAATGTTCTTGCCGGTGTAGGACAGACCCTCGTTGGTACCGTCGTTGACATTGATGAATGCGGGAACCGCTACGGACGGATCCAGCTTATCGGTATCTACCACATAGCCGTGGTTCTGAGAGGAAATATATACTCTTCCGGTCATCAGATCCTTTACCGGGTGGTTGCCTCCTCTGTGTCCGTATTTCATTTTATGGGTATCTGCGCCGGTAGCCAGAGCCATCAGCTGATGTCCCAGACAGATTGCGAAAATAGGGATCTCGGTATCGTATAACTTTTTGATCTCGGCGATCACACCGGTACACTCCTTGGGGTCTCCCGGTCCGTTACTTAACATGATACCGTCGGGATTATCATCAATAATCTCCTGTGCGGGAGTTCCTGCGGGGTATACGGTCACCTCACAGCCTCTCTCTGCCAGGGATCTGGCGATATTTCTCTTGGCTCCCAGGTCTAACAGAGCTACCTTCAGTCCCTGTCCGGACAGCTCCGTTACCAGTGCGGGCTTAGGCTCTCTGACACCTTTTTCATAAGCTTCTTTATCAAAACGCGCTGCACCGGAGAGAGGTCCGTTCTGTGCCAGCTCCGTGGTGGGCGCTACCACATATTTTTCCCTGCAGGTCACCTTTTCCACGACCTTGCCTGTGGTATACTCCTTCAGCTTCGGAAGTACTTCGTTCAGGTCATAGGCTTCGTTGGTGGTGATCATGCCGTTCATGGTACCCTTCTCACGCAGGATCTTGGTCAGCGCACGGGTATCGATGCCGGCGATACCGGGCACGCCGTTCTCCTCTAAGTATTCCTGTATTGTGCAGTCACAGCGGAAGTTGCTGGGAATACGTGAAAGCTCTCTGACGATGAATCCATCCGGCCAGGGTTTCTCCGACTCGCAGTCATCCCTGCATATGCCATAGTTACCGATCAGGGGGTAAGTCATGCATACAGCCTGTCCTGCATAGGACGGATCCGTCAGGACCTCCAGATATCCGGCCATGGATGTGTTAAATACGATTTCACTGATGATCTCTTTGTCTGCACCGATGTGCGTTCCTTCGAACACCGTTCCATCTTCCAAAATCAAAAATGCCTTCATTCTTTCCTCACATTCTGCCGCTTTTGCGACGTTTGTATTTCTCTCAGTCTCCTACAATACCTGCGAATTGCTCCGCTGGGTATCTGCATTGTCTACGATACCTACGAATTGCTCCGCTGCTTCGCAGCTCCCGCACTTCTGAAAACATTCGGATTCCGCGGATTTGCTTCCGCAAATCGCTGCATCCTCATGTTTTGGCGATTTAAATCGGCACCTGCCTCCCCATGCAAGCACGGTCGGCCTCTGCCGTTTAAATCTGGTATCTGCATAATCGATTTATTATATCATAAAAAAAAATGCGTCGCAATAGACCCTGTCTGCATAAAAACCTACAAAAAACCTCTCCGCAATCCCGATACTCCTTGGAGAATCTGACAAAGCTGTGTAAAAGCTTACATTTTCCATTGCTTTTTCCACCGGGTCTGATATAGAATAGATATGTATTTTCTATTTTTCAATTATCACAAAACGCTGTTTTCCTACAGCAGATTGGACAGGCATCTATGGATCGTATCGAAAATGCTCAAATGAACTCCCTGGGAACCCGCAAACTCTATTATGAAGATGTACATCAGACGGATTTCACCGCTGTGGTAATGGAATGTGTTCCCGACAAGGAAGAGGGATATTACAGGATCGTTCTGGACGCTTCCGCTTTTTTCCCGGAAGAGGGCGGTCAGTCCGCCGACAAAGGCACCTTAAACGGTCAGGAAGTACTGGATGTCAGCATCAAACAGGGCATCCTGTATCATAAAGCAGCCTGTGAACTTCCCGCTGGCACCCAGGTCACCGGTCATGTGGACTGGAACCGCCGGTTTGATTTCATGCAGCAGCACTCCGGAGAGCATATGATCTCCGGCTTACTGCACTCTCATTTCGGACTGGAAAACGTAGGCTTCCATTTAAGCGACAGAGAAGTGACACTGGATATGAACGGAGAAGTCTCTCTGGAGCAGCTGCGTCTCATCGAGCAAGAGGCTAACACTTATGTCTGGAAAAATCTTCCGGTCAACATCAACTGGCCCACCGCCGAAGAACTGACGAGCTTAAATTACCGCAGCAAACTGGCACTCACGGAAAATGTACGTATTGTCGAGATCCCCGGCGTGGATCTGTGTGCCTGCTGTGCTCCACATGTAGATACCACCGGACAGATCGGTCTCATCAAAATTGTAAATGTACAGAGCCACCGGGGCGGTGTCCGCATCAATATTCTCTGTGGAAACCGTGCTCTGGCAGATTATACTGAAAAACAGGATTCTGTCTGGGCAATTTCTTCTCTGCTCTCAGCGAAACAGCCGGAAGTAGCAGGTGCTGTTGCCCGCGCCAAAGAGGATGCAAGGCTGCAAAAAGAACGCGCCAACGCCCTGCAGGCGGAGCTGCTGAACGTACAGATGGACGCACTTCCCTCCCCGGAAAAAGTACGCCACGTGCTTCTCTTCGTCGGTGAACTGGATGCCATCGCCCTACGAAACGCCGTGAATACCCTGACCGGAAAATATTCCGGTTACTGTGGTATCTTTGCCGGAGACGATACAAACGGTTATCGATTTATTGTAGGCAGTGCTTCCTGTAACTGTCAGGAACTGGCAGACCGCATGCGCCGGGAACTTTCTGCAAAAGGTGGCGGATCCGCTCCCATGATCCAGGGGAATGTTGCTGTCACGGCAGATACCCTACAGACAATGTGGGTGTCGCTGTAATGACCATCCTTTCTGCCTATATATGCATTTCGGCACATGAATTCCGTATTCAAAATTTCCATATGGAAAACCCCCGGCATGACCATCTGTCATACTCCGGGGGCTGTTTGTATATTTTATATATTTTTCGTTTCAGAAAATCTGATTATTTCTCTTCTGTTGCTGCATTCTTCTTCAGCGCTACGCTGACTGCCTTCGCAACGCCACCACCTACTACACAGCTCATGGGCATCTCCAGTGCTCCGTTGATACCACAGAATGCTACGGCGAACATAAACAGATTCGCTCCGGTTGCATTCATGCTCTGCAGATACTCGGTATGACCGAAGCAGATCATCAGAGTGGACATAAAGAACAGGGTGTTCATAAATGCTCCCAGCAGACCGGTCACGAAGTAAGTTACGGTCTTCGTCTTGTCAATCTTCCACAGTGCCTTGAAGATCACACCGGACAGCCATCCCATCAGAGTTCTGGTGGGGATGCATACCAGGAAAGTAAAAAACGGATTCATTGCTACCAAAGCTGCTCCAAAAGGATCTCCTGCAAAGCACTGGTAAAAGCTGGTAAGTCCAAATACCAGTCCCAGAACGGCTCCGCCTGCGGGTCCTAAGATCATTGCGCCGATGACTACGGGAATGGTCATCAGGGAGATTGCTAACGGTCCGATGCGCAGATACCCAAGCGGGGTAAATGCCAGAATCAGCATGATCGCGATGAGTACGGCCAATTGTACCATCTCAAGTGTCTTGTTTTTTTTCATATGAAATTTCCTTTCCGCGCTTTTTGCGCCTTTGCTACTATTCCTCCATCTGGCGTCCTTTGGACTGCCGGAGGATATAATTACAAGTCATTCAAGAAAATAACATAAATGTATACAAAACACAAGTACATTTTTTAATACAATCAACGTACGGTGCGATACCACTTCAACGCCGATGTATAGGCTTCATATACTGTATTCATATCAATATTCTTTAATAGCATCAGGCGGGATACCTCCGCCCAGTTGGCTGTCTCATACTGCAGCATAAAATCGTACACCGGTGCCAGTACGCCGATGCGGTAGATCAGTGCATTGCTGATCTCGCCAGCCACATGGACCACCTTCAAAGCCTCTGCCATGGGTTTCTCGAGGATCACATCCAGCACGGAGAACAATCCCATCAGGAACAATTCATCCTTCTGCGCCTTCAGACCAAACGCTTCCGCCAGATTCTCGGCAAATTTCGCACGAAGCAGAGATAATCTGGTGACCTCATTCGGCTTATCCGCATACAAAGCATTGGCTACTGCCGTGTTGATCCACTTTTTCAGTTCCCGCTGTCCCAGCATGGCAGCCGCATGACGGATAGACGTAATCTCCGAATTTACAGCCAGTGGCTGAACCATTTTCAGCAGATCGATCGTGAGTGCGGTATCACGACTGATGATATCCGCCGCTGTTGTGAGTTCAAAATCCGGGCTGTTCACAATATTCAGCAGGTCAATATAGTTACCCTTCAAGGGTGCCACATCTGTCTGTCCCTTCGTAATGGGAACACGATAGAACTTACCCTCATAGAAACGATATCCGCCGGTCTCCTTCAGTCTCTCGAAGTCCTCCATGGTATCAATATTACCGGCACACAGACTGATATTAGGGAATAATTTCCCGAAATAAATCTTGGCTTTATCAATGGCTATTTTACGGTTATTCAGAAGGACATAATCCATCAGCTTCAGGACTTCTCTGTAATTTTCAAAATCACTGACCGCAAGCTTACGAATGGCAAGTTTATAGCCTTGCTGTTTCAATTCCTTCAGACGATTGACATACATTTCAATCGGCGGAATGGTATTATCGATCAAAAGTACGATTTTTTCATGAGGTGCATCGCACTGCTCCGTAATATCCGCAAAAATAGAAATATTGGTGATCGGTACAAAAATCTCTTTTCCCTGTGACAATGTATCGATTCCCATCTTTTGGATCAATTCCAATCCGGTGATCTGTGATGCTCCATCAAATTGTGCTGTCCCAAGCAGCAACGGATTCAACAGGTAATTTTCTCTCTGAGTAAAAAAGGAATAGGCACATACGGCCATATTTTCATCAAAAAGCGGTACTAATGTAAGCAGCATATTTTTACCTCCCAATTACCTATATTATACCGATTCCGACAGGACTTTACAAGTGGTACTATCAGCACAGAGATGTTATAAATTGAGAGTTAGTTAAGCAAATCCACGAACGCCCACGGCGAACGGAACATCACGCCTTGATGTCGCGTCTCCGGGTGTGAATTTTCTAATGAAAAGTGATACAGTGGTTCTCATCATGACGGGGTCGCCTACACGCGCCATCCATGGCGCGGATCGGCTGACGCGGACATCGTGTCCGCTTTCCCCCTGTCTTTTAACACTTTTCAAGAAAATATCAACACCCTCCGACAGACATCGCGGCATGACATTCCGTCCACCGTGGGCGTTCTGTGTTTTGGGTCTATGCAGAAAAACTGAGTTGTGAGATACTAAATTTGTTGCAAATAACGTATAAAAAGATGAATATGGGTCTATAGGGAAAAAGCTGGCTCTGAGATACTCATTTTGAAGAAATTGAGTATCTGTAAAGCAAATTTTTCGCTATAGACCCATATTGTCTAGTTTTTGTCTTTTACCCGTCCCAAAAAGTACCTACAGGGAAATTTATCTTCTATAGACCCATGAAGTTTTTCAAAAAACCAGTAGCCCGCATGTATTCTTGATTTTTCGCACATACTAGATTCTTGTTTTTAACTTCTGCGCATGTATTCTAAAATGCTCTGCCTAAATAATTGGGATGCTTTTCATAACCCAGCAGAAAAGGACTGCTCCCCCGGACGTAGATGCGGCGGAGACTGTGAGATTTTCTTGGAAAGTGGTTGAGCCGCAGGGGCAACGCGAACACGATGTTCGCGTTAGCCGATAAGTGCCATGGATGGCAACGTAAAGGCGGCCCCGTCATGACGAGAAACACTTGGCCACTTTCCTTTAGAAAATCCACAGTTGTAGCTAGCATCCGAGTCCGGGGCGGGCAGCCCTTTCTGCGTGGATTTTATGGCAACCCTACGTTACGAGCCATGCACTCAATTCATAAATGTGTCGCAAAGGACGCTCCACATTTATTTCATTGACGGCTGTCGCCATATATAGTCAAAAACAAAAACAGCGACTTGTGAGCAAGCTCCCAGATCGCTGTTTCCGTTTTGACTATGCATGGCTCGTAACTTTCAATTTATTTAAAGTACTGCACGCCGGACTCGAAAATCTTCATATCCTGCTCACCATAGATATTCATGGCTACCGCAACATCTCTTCTCTCGGAATGTGCCATCTTACCGAAGCATCTGCCGTCGGGAGAGGTGATACCCTCGATCGCACAGTAAGATCCGTTGATGTTGTACTCCTCATCCATGGATACGTTGCCGTTCTGGTCAGCGTACTGGGTAGCAACCTGTCCGTTTGCAAAGAGCTTGTCGATCCATTCCTTCGGTGCTACGAAACGACCCTCACCATGGGATGCGGGGTTACAGTAGGTAGCACCCAGCGTAGCGCCCTGTAACCAGGGAGACTTGTTGGATACGACCTTGGTGTATACCATCTTGGAGATGTGACGGTTGATGGTATTGAAGGTCAGGGTAGGAGAATCCTCCTTCTGACCGGTGATCTCGCCGTAAGGAACCAGCCCCAGCTTGATCAGTGCCTGGAATCCGTTACAGATACCCAGTGCCAGACCGTCTCTCTCATTTAACAGCTTCATGACAGCTTCCTTCAGCTTCGCATTCTGGAATGCGGTTGCGAAGAACTTCGCACTTCCGTCAGGCTCATCACCTGCAGAGAAGCCACCGGGGAACATGATGATCTGCGCCTGTGCGATAGACTTCTCGAATTCCTCTACGGATTCGCGGATATCCTCTGCGGTCAGATTGCGGAATACTCTTGTCTCCACATGAGCTCCGGCACGCTCAAATGCCTTGGTGCTGTCGTATTCGCAGTTGGTTCCGGGGAATACCGGAATAAATACAGTGGGCTTTGCAACCTTGTGTTTACATACATAGATACTGTCTGCCTTGTAGACATCGCTTGCCACTGCCTCGGTACCCTTCACTGCCTTGGTGGGGAATACCTTCTCTAACTTGGAGGTCCAGGAAGCAAGTGCCTCATCCATGGTGATCTTCGCATCACCGTATACGAATGCAGGTTCCTCGGTCACGGTACCTATGACGGTGTAATCCAGCTCCTTCTCGTCCAATGCAGCAAATTTGTCTGCGGGAATCTCTGCCAGGATATCACCCAGTCCGTTGTCGAACAGGTCGTCTGTGGTAACCTCATCATCGATCTTCACACCCAGCTTGTTACCGAATGCCATCTTGGATACGGCTGCTGCCACACCCTTGGAATCCAGCGCATATGCGGATACGATGGTGCCATTCTCAGTCAGCTCGTGAATCTTGCCATATAATTCTGCCACATTCTCATACATGGGAATGTCGAAATCGTCTTTGTCAATGGAGAAGCGCACCAGCTTGTTGCCGGGTGTCTTCAGTTCCGGAGTAACGATGTCACCAGATTTCGCCACATCCACTGCAAAAGATACCAGTGTGGGCGGTACATCAATGTCATTGAAGGTACCGGACATACTGTCCTTACCGCCAATGGAGGGCAGACCGAAACCGATCTGTGCATCGTAAGCACCTAAGAGTGCTGCGAAAGGCTGGCTCCAACGCTCGGGATCACCGGTCATTCTGCGGAAGTACTCCTGGAAGGTGAAACGGATCTTACTGAAATCACCGCCGGAAGCCACGATCTTCGCCATGGACTCTGTCACTGCATAGACAGCTCCGTGATAAGGGCTCCAGGAGGACAGGTAAGGATCGAAGCCGTAGCTCATCATGGTCACGGTATCGGTCTTGCCTTCCAGTACGGGCAGCTTGGCTACCATGGTCTGGGTCTCGGTCAGCTGATATTTTCCGCCGTAAGGCATCAGTACGCTGCCGGCACCGATGGAGGAGTCAAACATCTCCACCAGACCCTTCTGGGAACATACATTGAGGTCGTTTAACAGTGCCACCCAGGCACCCTTCACATCTCCCTCTTCCAGCTTCTCGCCTACTGCGGGAACGGCCCATTTATCGAAATAATTCTCTTCTTCAGAAGGAATATCTACTTTTACTCTGGTCTCCTGGTGCGCACCGTTGGTATCTAAGAAAGCTCTCTTCAGATCTACGATAGGCTTGCCTCTCCAGTTCAGTACCAGTCTCGGCTCCTCGGTAACTACCGCCACGGGAACAGCCTCTAAGTTCTCTTCCTTGGCATAGTCTAAGAAGGTATCCACATCCTTAGGGTCTACGACCACTGCCATACGCTCCTGGGACTCAGAAATTGCCAGTTCCGTGCCGTCCAGTCCGGCATACTTTTTAGGTACCTTGTCCAGATCTACGGTCAGACCGTCTGCCAGCTCACCGATGGCAACGGACACACCGCCGGCACCGAAGTCATTACATTTTTTGATCAGACGGCTGACTTCCTCACGGCGGAACAGTCTCTGAATCTTACGCTCGGTAGGTGCATTACCCTTTTGTACCTCGGCACCACAGGTCTCGATGGAGGTATCGGTATGTACCTTGGAGGATCCGGTAGCACCGCCGCAGCCGTCACGTCCGGTACGTCCGCCGAGGAGGATGATGATATCACCGGGATCGGAGGTCTCACGGATGACATTTTTGCGGGGAGCAGCGCCCATAACAGCACCGATCTCCATACGCTTTGCCACGTAAGAGGGATGATAGATCTCTTTTACAAATCCGGTAGCCAGACCGATCTGGTTACCGTAAGAGGAATAACCGCTGGCTGCGCCTCTTACCAGTTTCTTCTGGGACAGCTTGCCGTGAAGTGTCTCGGATACGGGAACGGTAGGATCTGCTGCACCGGTGACACGCATCGCCTGATATACATAGCCACGACCGGACAGAGGATCACGGATAGCACCGCCCAAACAGGTGGCAGCGCCACCGAAAGGCTCGATCTCTGTAGGATGATTGTGGGTCTCGTTCTTGAAAAATACCAGCCACTCCTCGGTCTCTCTGTGGTCGCCGTAATCCATCTCCACGGGAACCACTACGGAGCAGGCATTGATCTCATCAGATTCTTCCATGTCGTCAAGTTTGCCGTCTTTTTTCAGTTTCCGCATTGCCATCAGCGCCAGATCCATCAGGCAGACGAACTTGTCCTCTCTGCCCTTAAAGATTTCTTCTCTGGTATCCAGATAGCTCTGGTAAGTGGTCTCTAAGGGAGAACGATAATAACCCTCACCGAATTCCACGTCGGTCAGCTCGGTGGAAAAAGTAGTGTGGCGACAGTGATCGGACCAATAGGTATCCAGTACACGGATCTCCGTCATGGAAGGATCTCTCTTCTCATCATCGTGGAAATAATTCTGAATATGTTTAAAATCTTTGAATGTCATGGCAAGTCCCAGAGATTCGTACAGCGCTTTCAGGCTGCTTTCGTCCATATCTCTGAAACCATCAAAAATAGCAACATCAGCGGGATCATCATACACCGTGATCAGAGTATCCGGCTTCTCCATGCCGGTCTCTCTGGAATCTACAGGGTTGATACAGTAAGATTTGATCTTGGAAAATTCTTCGTCGGACACCTGTCCTTCGATCATATAAGTCACAGCGGTACGGATCACCGGTTCCTCGTCCTCTTTTAAGAACTTCACACACTGCACTGCGGAATCCGCTCTCTGATCGAACTGTCCGGGAAGGAACTCTACGGAAAATACTTTTGCATCCGCGGGAATCTCGATGGTCTCTTCATACAGATCATCTACGGGAGGCTCGGAAAATACAGTCTTGCAGGCTCTTGCAAACACCTCATCCGAAATATTCTCCACATCATAGCGGATAAACTCACGAACCTTTGCCACATCGATGCCCAGATAATTTTTCAGTTCATCATGCAGCTCTTTTGCCTTGACGGCATAAGGTTCCTTTTTCTCTACATAGATACGTCTTACGTTGCCCATGTCTCTCCTCCGAAAATTTTATATTATGCGACACTATTCAGAACCGCATTCGCAAAACCGCATCTTACGATGCTTACTTTTTGCTCATGTGGTTATCTCACCATATAAATATAATCAGATGCCCTTACAAATGCGAGCCTTTGACGAACATCTGATTATATTTACATGGTTCTGAATAGTATCATACCATTATAGCTTTTTTCCCACAATAGCAGAAAACAACAAATTTAGACCGATTTTACCTGCCTTTTTGAGCGGTTCGTCATTCATGCAGTCTGTGGATCAGCCGATAGGCAATATCCTTCTCGCTGATCAGTGCCTCCGTATGGGCAAAAAATACGATGCCGTCGGTGGGTGCCAGAATGGTCTCCCGTACCGATCCGTCGTAAGGATCTATGATCTCTGCCATCTCATTGCCGTAGCGTACATCGTCTCCCGCATGTACCTTCCCCCGGAAAATTCCCGCCCGGTTCGTATGTACATCGCTTAAGTCCTTTTCATATAATACATGACTGATATAGCCGGAATGGCTCTCGTACCGGATCAGTCCCATCCGCTTTAAGAATCGTAAGACCGCTGCTACAGCCTGCCTTGCGCTTGCCTCATCGATCTGGCTGTTCTGGTTCGTATAAACGGAAAAAGCTGCCGTCATCTCATCCTGCCAGTTATAATTCAGGGTCTTGGTATCAATAGGCACCGGTTTTCTCACCACCACATAGGGCAGTCCGAACAGATTTGCCAGAGAAGTATTCTGGTATCCCGTCTCCATCATACGCACATGCGGTACAAACTCTCCCGGCCGGTAGAAGGACGTAAACTGGATGCCGTATACGTAATCTTTGATCTCCGTAAGCAGTGCATTGGTCAGCCGGTCAGCCGGTTCCCCATAATCATTGCCCGGAAAACTCCGGTTAATGTCCGCTTCCTTAACGCCGAAAAAACGTCTGCTGATGTTCACGGAATAGGCATTAATGGTTGGGATCACCAGAATCTGTTTTCCGGCACTGATGCAGCCGTTATTCTCCAACTCCCGCAGTGTCTTCACCAGCTGGGAGCAGATATACATCTGCTGGATCTCATTACCTCTGGCTGCTCCCACGATGCATGCCGACTTTTCCCCCTTGCCGAACTGGAAGCCCTTTATATGCATATCTTCTCTGTAAGTCGAATGTATGGTATAAATATCTCTTTCAAACATAATTTTCTCACTCCGTCAGGATTCTCGCCAGCAGGTCTCCTTCATAGACCACCGGATATGCCCGCAGTGTAAACAGAAGTCCTCCCCGTTCGGTACGGATCTGCTGTTTTACCGTGCCCTCAAACGGGTCTACTACCTCCCCGATCAGATCTCCCTTTTTCACATAATGGTTGTGCTCGATCAACGGCAGGAACACACCGTCCACCGCGCTGCGGATAAATTCCACTTCGCCGTCACTGGATACCGCAGGCTCCTGTACTACAGGTTCCGGTCCCTCCCAGATGTCCATTTCACTCATGATGTGAAAAATTCCATCCACGATCTGGTTGCCGAAGGATCTGTGGATATCATGCCCCTGCCCCATTTCCAGTACCAGTGTAGGAACGCCCAGCAGATTCAGGGAATGCGCCAGGGTGGATTCGTGCACCGTGGCAGTAGCATTCATCCAGATCATATCGGCGTTGGTCATTTTCGCATAGGGAAGCAGGGCCTCGGCGAAATCCTCGCTGAGTCGCACCTGTGGGATCTCACGCACGAAAATATCACTGGCATGCAGATCCATGCAGATATCCGATCCAATAATGGAATCCACCACTGCTGCAGTGATCCGCTCCATCATATCCCCCGAAGCATCTCCCGGGAACATGCGGTTCATGTCCATCTCCAGTCTCGGCACCGTGCGGCTCGCCATATCGATCCCTAACGGATTCAATGCCGGATAGATGTCCACGATCCCCTTCAGATATTCCGGATGCTCCTTTACTCTTCTCGCCGTCTCATAACAGATATACTGCCCTTCCAGTTCATCTCCGTGGATACCGGAGACCAGGCTGATCCGGCGGCACTGTTTCGTCTCCTGCTCCGGACAGATCCGGTTCCTGCGGATTGCCAGATGCCCTCCTGCCGGAAGTTCCATACTGATGATCGATTCTATCATAACTTACCTCTCTGCTTACCTTCCTTTACAGCGAAAATGCTCCAGGAAATCTTCCCTGAAGCATCATCAAACGTTGTCTGCTTATTCTTCCACACCTAATCCACGCAACAGATACAGGATCTCTCGATCCACTGCCTCTGCTGTCACACCGATGGTCTGCGCCGAGATCTTCAGTCCTTCCAGGACAAACATGATATTTCTCGCGGTTCCTTCACAGTCCTCACACAAAAATTCACCGTTGTCCACTCCGGCTTCGATCAATTTCTCTATGATCTTCACTGCGGAATCAAACTGCTTCTTCAGAATGTTATCCCGCTTGGGCAGATCATTTTCAAAATAAAATTCATAGGTTGCCTGTGTCAGCGTATTTTTTTTGCGGAGAAGCTCCTTTTTCTGCTCCTTTAAAAACAGAAGAAGAATATCTGCTGCGGTAGCATCCTCCGTAATGCTGTCGGAGAATACATCATCCGCCTCTTCACTCTCCATGCGCAGCACTTCCATAAAAATCTGACTTGTACTCTCAAAATACAGATAAAGACCTCCGCGGCTGATATCGCAGGCTTCCACAATATCCTTCATTGTTACTTTTTTAAAGCCCTTCTCCATAAAGACATCTCTGGCTTTTTCTACAATGTACCGCTTTTTCTGTACTGATTTTTCTCCCATGAACCTTGTCCTGCCTTTCCCCACTCAGATCTTACCGTTTGCCGGTGATTTATCCCAAAATTCTATAATTTCCTGCATCTGTCTGATGACAAGGTAGAAAATCTGCTCCGATACCGCTTCACTCCACAGATTCCCCTTGGTCCTGCCGCCTAAAACATACTTCGACAGAATGCCTCTTAAGATGTCCCATTCTTTCCAGCCGGCTTTTTGAATCATATTCCGTTCGTCCTGATGGGTACAGATCCGATGTCTGGTATATATATATGCATAATTGCGATCCATCAGAGGACTCTTCCCGGCTTCCCGCACGAAATTCAAAAGCGTTCCGTCATATACCGGGAATGACACAGAATGGACTCCGATATCCTGCCCGCTGTACAGCGAACTGGCTTTTTTGCCGGCGCTCTGTTCCAGCCACGGCAGATAGGGAAGTAACGGTCTCACCGCCTGCTTATATGATTCCAGCAATTGTTCTCTGTATTCACTGCTCTGTTCCATAACCCCAACATACCTTTCCGTACACCATTTTCTACTGAAAATATCACTTTTTTCTTCGGTCGATATAAAAGTGACACATATGTATTTTTATTTTATCACATTTCTATCAAAAGTACAGTAGAAAATTGTTGGTATTATGGTGTATAATTGATTATCATAAGGTTTCCGAATGAAGAAGAGGTACTGGAATGGCTGGAATTGTATTAGAGAAAGGTAAAACTATATATAGCTATGGGCAGCCAATGACGGCACTGCACCTGATCACAAGCGGCAGGGTGGATGTCTCCTATCCGGGCGGTTCTTATCCGCTGGGCAAGGGAGATGTCATCGGCATCTGTGAGATCTGCTCCGAGATCCATCTGCTCAGTTACACCACTCTGGAGGATACCACGATCCTGACCTATCCTTTGACCAGTCTGGATTCCCTGAACGATATTCTGCAAAAGCATCCGGATGTAGCCAGGCTTTTTTTATTGTCCTGTTTTCGACAGATCAATATTCTGTTAAACCGCAGCTCGATCTCTGAGTTAAACTGCAGTGAGCTCTACCGCACCCTGAACGATGATATCTCCACCTATAAATCCCTGTGTGACCGCTATCGCATACCGGCACGTTCTCTGGAGCATTTCGATGAACTCAATGCTTTTCTGGGAGACGATTCACCGGATATCTGGCTGAATGGGTATTACATGGGTTTAAACCATATCCTGGCCTCCGACAATTACCGCATCATGGTTCAGGAAGTGGATCTTCCCATCGGCATGCTCCGCAAGGGAAGTCTGGATTTCCGGCGCACCTATCAGAGTCTGGAGGAGCAGTTCCACTATCTGCAGCAGATCGGTGGATTTTACTTCCGGGAATCCGGCAATGACCTTTTTGATTTTTACACCTCGCTGTATTACAAGCTCGGGCAGGATAACGAAGACAGTAAAGTAGTGTACGATCGTATTCAGCGGATGCTGTCCAAGGCCGGAGATCTCTTTTTCATAGATCAGAATCTGTTCACCTCCAGAGCCCAGAGTTTCCAGAGCAGTCTGAGCCTTATGGGATCGGCAGACTCCGCGGATTCCGGTTCTTCAGATGATTCCGAGATTCTCGGCAGGCTGGCAGGTTCTCTGAATACGATTTTGGAATATGCCGGTCCCGATCTGGATACTGTGGCCAGTTTCCGTCAACATGTGCATGCTTACAAGCTGCTCTCCGACCGCAGTTCCCAAGATCAGGAAGTTGCACTGCTTCGCAGGCAGCTGACCGAAGAATTCTACCTGCTGTATTCGCTCCTGTTCACCCAGACACTTAAACAGCCGGACATTCCCATGCCGGTGCGGATGTTTTTATATTTCGGCTATGTGGACGAGGAACTGGCTGGTCTGAAAAATGCAGTGATCCTGTATCGTCTGGCGGAAGCCATGACCGACCACAGTACTGCCGGAGTCTACACTTTTTATGACTGGCTGATGGCGATCTTCCGCGGACAGAAATCTCCCAGCCGGAACGAATTCGATCAGGATTATTCCGACTATATCCATAAGCAGAAAGTGGGCGGCAACATTACTGATGCTGAGCTGAGAGCCCTGGAGAACAATGCTATGGCAAAGGTCAATTACGAGCTTAAGAATATGTTCCCCCAGGTCAATAAGATCACTTTCGGACGGATCACCACATTCTGTCCGCTGTTCTGTGCGGATGATGTGCTGAAAGATCTGGAAAACTCCTATGTCACCGTATCCCGCGTGTCGCAGATCCTCGAAGAGATCCGCCTGGTGGATTACACCGCTTTCTACCGGGAAAGTCTGGATATGGCGCACTTAGATGTCATGGGCAAGGAAACGATACATTTAGAATATCTGCCGGATATCATCCTCATGCCGAATGTCGGCATCCGCGGTGTCATGTGGCAGGAGATCGAAGGTAAACGCCGGAACAGTCCGGGACGTATGGTATTCTCCATTTTCCACATGGAGGATCTGAAGACTACTTTCACCCACCTCACCGGAGAATTCCGCTGGGAGCTGTGCAAGAGAGTCCAGGGCAACCGTTGGAACGATGTCTCCGTAAGTTCCCTGACCAGCGAATATTTCGATTATATTCAGTTCTATCGCAAGAATCATGATCTGAGCACTGAAGCTAAGGAAAAAGTGAAATCCAGCTTACAGCGTGCCAAGAACAGCTTCAAAGAAATGTTCGTAAGAGATTATATGATCTGGGTATTGTTCGAAGGTGCCGGATCCCCGAGGCTGAACAAGGTGGCCCGTCAGATCATGTTCACCTATTGCCCGTTCCCGGAGGATATCTGCAATACACTTGCACAGAATCCGCTGTATAGCGAGCTTTTAGACCGTCGTAAGATCAAGGTGGCACAGGGACTGCATCATCTGGATGTGTTGACCCGTAAGCTGCAAAATGGCAACATCCCGGTTCCCGAGACCGTGGAGCAGGAGCGCTATTATATCAGCGGCAGTAAAAAATCTTAATTCCGACAGCAAAAAGGATCCGGCATCTCGCATGTCGAATCCTTTTTCTATGTGCTGTATTTTATGTTCTCACATTACCATTATGCATCAGCCAGCTGTCTGCCCAGTTCCCTGCATGCATTCAATCCGTCCTCTTCCGGAGTTTCATGGCAGATCAGTCCTTCGCCGTTTAACACCGTTGCTCCCGCTGCTTCCATGCGGGTGGTCCAGTCTCTCATCCACTCACCGTCTCCCCATCCGTAAGAACCGAACAGCGCAATCTTTTTCCCGGAAGCAAAGCCTTCTACATCGCATACAAAGGGTTCCATCTCCGCTTCTTCCAGCACCTCTGCGCCCATGGCCGGACATCCCAGAGCAAATTTGGGTGCCGCCTTCAGTGCTTCTATATCCGCTCCTGTCACGAATACTACTTCCGCTTCTTTTCCAGCCTCCCGGATTCCCTCTCCGATGGCTTCCGCCATTGCCTGGGTATTGCCGCCCTGTGTCCAAAATACTACATAAATCTTATCCATTTCATTTTCCTCCGTTTTCCGCACTTTTTGTTCCTTTTATGCTGCTGTACTTCCGCAGATCTCTATGATCTCCGTCATTTTTAATCCATAATGCAGCAGCTGAATCAAATTTTCCTTTGCATATTCATATTTTTCAAAAAGCCGCAGTTTCCTCTCTTTATCCGCATATACCTTCCAGTACCCGGTACAGAGGCATTTTTTCCCACGGTGTCTGATGAATCCTTCCACATCCTCCGGTGGATACCCCAAAAGTAACCCCAGCTCATGGGGAAAATCATTTTTGGTTTCTGCATAAGCCTCATACTTTTCGCACAAGACCGGCAGAATATCTTCCAGCAGACAGGAAGGATACCCTTCCTCTGTCAGCAGCTTCTGTACCTGCATCATTCGCAGATATTTCTCCAGCCGTTCCTTTTGATACAGCAGTATGACTGTTTTTTCTTCCGTTTCCAATAACGGATACATGGAAATAAAACTTCCTGAGATGATCTTCTCTACCAGACAAAAGCCGTCCGATGAAATCGTCAGCAGATTGGATATTTTAAGTCCTGTAATAAGCGGTGCGCACTGCAATGCCAGCTGCAATTCCACATCGTCTGTTTTCATTCCGCACAGGATCTCCCATGTTTCCTGACTCAAAAATTGCTCACCTCCTGTATATTGTTTTAGTTAGTTGCTCCTAACTCATATAAATAATAAATAAAAAAGCAGTTCCTGTCAAGGAAACTGCCTGATAGAAATTCTCAAAAATTCTCTACGGTAACATCCACCCGGAAGCTTCCTTCGCCGGGCTGTACATCGATCTGTCCATGATTACGTTCCACCAGGTCATGCAGGATCTCCAGTCCATAGCCTTTTCTCCTCGGCCTTCCGGGAAGCTTTTTTGCTCTGCTGTTCTCCACGCAGATATGCAGATAGTCCCCTTTTACCGCTGCCTTTACGGACAGAAACGCTTCCTGTCTCTCCGTCATTTCCGCTGCTGCCACAGCATTTCTGGTCAGATTTGACAGAATACTACAAACAGCCACCGGATCCAGTTTCAGTTTTTGAGGAATCTCCAGATCATACTGGAAGTCTATCTTGTGCTCCCGGCAGGCTCTCTCGGTCTCTCCCATGATGGCATTAAATACAGGGTCACCGCAATAGAGGTATTCCGTCGTAGCCGCCACCGTATCGGTCAATGTCTCCAGCATTTTTTCCGCCTTCTCATATTCCCCCTGATGCAACAGCTCCTGCAGCACCATCTGCTGGTTGCGCATGTCATGCCGGATCTTGGCGAATTCTTCCCGCCTGTTTTCAATCTCATGATAGTGATTCTCGGCAATTTCCCAGGTACTCTGTACCTCGCTGAGACGAAGTTTCAACTCCTGCAGCTGTTGCTGGCGAAGCAGGGTATACAACAGCACACCGTCTGCAACGGAACCGAGTATCGCTGCCGTCAGTATACATCCGGTATGCAGTGTCAGATTCTGAAATACCTGCTCATTGATCGCAGTGATCATAAGCAGCTGGCTGACAGGAAATACACTGAACACAATAATAATACTGACGTCAAATGATTCTTTTTCGACAATTTTCTTCCATACGACCAGAAAAATCAGAAAAAATATGGCTGTCACTGTCAATACTACCGATAACAGCAATACCATTGTCGGTGTATAGTAAGATAATTGTGGCTTTTGCTCCATATACTTGTTCAAAATACCAATACTGAGCATTTCCGCAAGCATTGCTATCAGATATTCACATACCATAAACAGAACCTTCTGTCCGAAGGTTCCCTTCAGAAATACAGCTGCATATGCTACGGTGACGATACCGACCGCTATCATGGTGCCATAACGAACAAGCACATTATCGTTAAACAAAAATTTCAGTGCAGCTACCGGCAGCTGTGCTGCCATCAGGCCCAGAATGATGCCTGCCTGTCTGACACTATCCTTGCGCGGTTCAAACGCATAAGCAACCACCATGCAGTCCAGCCACAGATACGCGATCCACAACAGGATACACATTATATAGCATATCATAGCATTGCCCTCATATAACGAAAATATTTATCTCTGGAAGCACTGTATCTGGTCTTGCTGACAGGAAGCACGGTCCCGTCCTGCAGTGTAACCTCCTTCATCTCAATCCTGCGGATATACTGCATATTCACCAAAAAGCTTTTATGTACCCGCAGAAAATCCTTGTGCAGCTTTTTCTCATAGACATCCAGCTTTTCATATAAAGAGACTTCTCCGGAAATTGTATGTATCAACAGCTGATGCGCATTGCTCTCTATATACCGGATCTGACTGTTAGCAATTTTCTCCGTGATTCCTCCATGCTGCAGGATCAGTGCCTCGCTGCTGAATATTTTTTCTCTGACTTTGTCCAAAAGCTTTTCCAGATGTTCCTTCCGGACCGGTTTTACCAGGAAACCGCACAGATTGACCTTCTCCCAGAAGATTTTCTCAGAAAATTTGTCATTATATGCCGTCACAAAAATAAATCTGGTCTGTGGACTGCGTGCGTTATATTGCGCCGCATACGCTATCCCATCCTGCTCATTGCCCTCCCATTCGATATCCATCAGCACGAGATCATAACCCATGCCGTTTTCCAATGCCTCAGAGAGCTGAGACAGATCCTGGTAGTATTCTGTTCTGCTGATTCCCGGATATCCTGCAAGCAACCGCTTCATACTATCCAGGCAGCCTTTGTCATCATCACATACCGCTATTTTCATCCGGTTCTCCTAACGATCATATGCGGGCTTACTGTCTTCTGCGGTTCAATCCGCTCTTCCTATAATATTCTGCCTTGTCCTGATACATACGCCGCTCCGGTTCTGTCAGGAGATGATCAAATCCAACTGATCCGAGCGTATTCACTGCGGCACCGACCGCCATGGTGACATGCTCCCGGTCCAATTCTGCCCGCAGTTCCTCTACTTCACGGTACAGTTCTCCCTCCTCCATGCCTCTGCACAGAGCTACGAATTCATCTCCGCCGATGCGGAACAGGTCGAATTCCTTCAAGGTTCCCCGCAGGCAGTCACAGGCTCTGAGGATCAATTGATCTCCTTTCGAATGTCCTTCTTCATCATTGACACGCTTCAGACCGGTAACATCGCAATACACCACACCAATCTTCGTCTGAGGCAGAATCCCCGACACATATTTTTCCATGGCATAACGGTTCCCAAATCCGGTCAACGGATCCGTATAGCTCATGATCTCCAGCCTTCTCACGAGATTACGGCGTCTTATGGAAGATACAATAAAATGTCCCATGATCTGCAGGATCTCCGATGCAAAATCGATATATTTTGCCGGAGGGTTATCCACTCCATAGAAACCGATCACTTTTTCATCATCATATAATGGTACGACTACTAATGAATGAATATTCTGTTTCGACAGTACTTCATACATCTCGGGATCTGTATCCCGGATCTCGCTCAGGTTCTCTGTCACAATATTCTGATACCCCGCGAACTTCTGATACCACTGGTCACAAACCTCCGGAGGCAGATCCTGCAGATTATCCTTTTCCGGTGTCACGCCTTTCGCTGCCCACTCATATGTATTATCATCATGACCATGATCATTTTTTTCAAAAATATAGGTACGGTCTGCCTCCATTGTTTTCCCAAGAAGCTCCAGCAATACCTCCAAAGTCTGATTCGGAGTTTCCTGTCTGAGTGCAACACGGATCGCCTGATTCATTGCTGCTTCCATTTTATGGTAATCCATAGAGGTTTCCCTGTCCCCGGAATGCCCACAGTCAATAGCGATCTCCATGCGCAGCATTCTGCCATCGTCTTCCACCAGGGTATCCTTGATACGGAAATCCGTTTTTACCACCGGATTGTAATATTCCCATTCCTTAAAATAGCCGGGTCTGAGCTGCTCATTATTGCAGATACTGCAGGGAGCGGAATTCCCCTGTAACACCTCATAGCACTTTAACCCGACAATCTCTTCCTTACTCTGAAAGCCATAGCTCTTCAAAGCTTTTTGATTCATATATACTAATTGATTCGTCTCCGGATCCGATACATACACATACTCATCCAGATGTTCAAAAAATTCCCATATTTTTCCCATGTCTAACCTCTTTCATCCCCTCATACCTAACAATTTAGTATACACTTTCAAACGCTTTGCGGCAAGCATTTTCTCTCAAAAATGCCTGTAGCAGGCGCACATCGTCCGTGACAATTCCATCCGCTCCGCTATTCACAATCTGCCGCATGGCACCGGAGGTGTTGGCTGTCCAGCCATATACGGATTTTCCTTCGTAATGGATGGCTTCCACCATGTCTGTTGTAAGATTTTTCCCTTCGATGCTATAGCTGTCCGCATAATCCAGATCATAGTCATCCTCTCCCAGATCATGGGCAATATATACTGTGGAGATGTCCTGCTCCAGTTCCTTTACTCTCTGCAGGATTCCCCTATTCATGGATCCTATGATGCATTCGTCCACCATATCATACTCCTGAAGCAGCGCAAGGACATTCTCCTCCAGTTCCTGCTCCTGCCCGGTGTATTTTAATTCGATCATTAATGTGATCCGGTCCCCGGCACAGGCAAGCATCTCTTCCAGTGTCGGGATCTGTTCTCCTCTGTATGCTGCAGAAAATGTACTTCCCACTTCCAGTGTAGAAAGCACGTCTGCCTCTGTATCCCACACACAGACATCCTCGCCCGCAGTACGCTTGAAATTGCTGTCATGCATCACGATCAGTGTCCCGTCGGATAACTGCTGTACATCGATCTCGGCGATGGGGGCTCCGTCCCGGATGGCCTGCTTTAGTGCTGCAAGCGTATTCTCCGGTGCCACCTTTGCTCCTGCCCTGTGCGCCACCACGATCATGGGAGTGTCTTTACCGGCTGCCAACACCTGCGGCAGCACACCATAGGTCAGAAAATAAACGAACAGAAGCATTACAATTGCTGTTTTCCGGATTGTTTTCATCATTTTGCCCTCCCACGATAGTTTATGATCAATTTTATTGTAACAATTGAGCATAAACTCCATGCGAGGATTTTGTTAATTTTTTGTAAACAACACTATCACCTCATGCGCAAACAGTGGAAATGCTGCCAGTACACTTAACAGAAGCCACTCCTGTCCCGACAGATGCGACGTGCCGAAAGCCCGGATGAGAAATGGAATCTCCGTCACGGCAAACTGCAGGATGAAACCGATGATACATGCTGCCACCATCAGCAGATTATCCCGGGGGCTCATGGCAAATACGGACTTCTGTACATCACGCATGCCGATGGCATGATATAGCTGGCACATTCCCAGCACAGTAAATGCATAGGTCTGAGATTTCGCCAGTATCTGTTCCCTGGACATCAGTTCCCTGAGGCGTTCTACCCAGGTAAACGGATTGCCCACAAGCTCCCCTTCCGCCGCCAGGATCCCGCAGGGAAGCACCAGAAATGCCGCCAGTCCGATCACGGTGATCAATGCTCCATAGAACAACGTACATGCTATTCCTCCTCTGGCAAACAGGCTCTCCGATGCTTTTCTGGGCGGGCAGCGCATCAGGCTTTTGCTGTCATTTTTATCCACTCCCAACGCCAGTGCCGGAAGGGAATCCGTGATCAGATTGATCCAAAGGATATGGCTGGATTTTAATGGAGATGCCAGCCCCATTGCCACCGCCACAAACATGGTCATCAGTTCTCCCAGGTTGGACGATAGCAGAAAAATCACCGATTTCCGGATATTCTCATAGACACCTCTGCCTTCCTCGATGGCTTTTTCAATGGTGGCAAAATTATCATCTGCAAGGATCATATCCGCTGCCTGTTTGGCGACATCCACTCCGGTTCCCATAGCGACACCAATATCCGCCGCTTTTAAGGAGGGGGCATCATTGACCCCGTCACCGGTCATCGCCACGATCTCCCCATTTAGCTGTAGCCCTTTCACGATCCGCACCTTCTGTGCAGGCGTGACTCTTGCATAGACTCTTAAGTCCTTAATTCTCTTTAAAAAAGAAGTGTCATCCAGCCGTTCCAGTTCTCTGCCCGTAATACACTGGCTGCGGTGTCCCGCGATCCCCAGCTGTCTGGCAATGGCATAGGCAGTATCCACATGATCTCCCGTGATCATCACCGTGGTCACCCCCGCATGACGGAAGATCTCCACGGCTTCCCCAGCCTCCGGTCTGGCAGGATCCCGCATTCCCACGATACCAAGGAACGTCATTCCCTCTTCCCCACCTCTGCAGTCTTCACTCTGTGCCGCTGCCAGTGTCCGAAGAGAGAGGGAATTCATCCGTTCCACAGCCTCACCTATCCGCTTCCGCTGCGCGGAGGTCATGGGAATGCTCCTTCCTTCCTGTAAAATATGGGTACAGTGCTGCAGGATCACATCCGGAGCCCCTTTGGTATAGGCAATCCCTCTCCCGGATCTGCCACCGGGAAGCCTATGACAGGTCGTCATCATTTTCCGCTCGGAATCAAAGGGAATCTCATCAAAGCGGGGATACTGCCGCTCCAGCCGCTCTCTCTGCAGACCGTATTTCGCCCCAAAGTCTAAAAGTGCCAGCTCCGTGGGATCTCCGATGCGCTGCTCTCCCCGCAGCGAAGCATCATTACACAAAAGCATCCCTCTCAACAGCTCCGGCAGAATGCGGTGTTCCCCTCTGCCACCTGTCCCCGTGACATCCTCCATCACGTCGTACCACCAGCATTTCTCCACAGTGAGTCGATTCTGGGTAAGTGTTCCTGTCTTATCCGAACAGACCACACTGACCGCTCCCAGTGTCTCCACCGAAGGAAGTCTTCGAATGATGGTGTGCACTTTGACCATTCTGGTCACTGACAGGGCCAGGCAGATCGTGACTACTGCCGGCAGCCCTTCCGGTACTGCGGCAACCGCAAGTGAGATCGCTACCAGAAGCATCTCCGGAATATTTCTATGTTGAAATACCGCCAGCAAAAACAGTCCGGCGCACAACCCCAGAGAGAGAATACTCAATAGCTTCCCCAGATCTCCCAGCCGCTTCTGTAATGGTGTCATCTCATCTTCCGTATCCGTGATCATGGAAGCGATCCTGCCGATCTCCGTATCCATGCCGGTGGCCACCACCAGCCCTTCCCCATGACCGTTCGTCACCACTGTGGACATATAGACCATATTGCCCCGTTCGGTTAACGGGATCTCTTGCCTGCAGTCTGCCAGGAACAGGGCATCTTTCTCCACCGGGACGGATTCTCCGGTGAGCGCGGATTCTTCCACCTGGAGGTTCGCACTTCTGGTCAGTCTGATATCCGCCGGAACCCGTGCCCCTGCCTCAAGCTCCACCAGATCTCCCGTCACCAGTTCCGCCGCAGGGATCTCTCTTCGGATGCCGTCGCGGATCACAATCGTCCGGGGAGTAGTAAGTTTTCTTAACGCTTCCAGTGCTTTTCGAGCTTTTCCCTCCTGGAGCATTCCCACCAGCGCATTTACCAGGACCACCGTACCGATAATCAAGGCATCGCTGACTTCTCCCAGGAGAATGGATACCACTGCTGCAATCAATAATATGTAGATCAGCGGATCCTTCAACTGCTCCAGAAAAAGCTGTATCTTTGTCTTTTTCCGCGCAGCTCTCATCTCGTTCCTGCCATTTTGCCGTAAACGACGAAAGGCCTCACCTTCGGTAAGACCTTTCACTGTGTCACTATTTAGTTTACTTATGGTTTCCTGTATATTCTGCTTCTCGAACACGGCTGCTCTCCAATGCTTGTTTCTATGCATTGTATGCGGAAATGTCCGGCTTGATGATAACCGTCACCGATTATTTCTCGCTTCTTAACTGGAAAGCATCTGTCAGTTCGTTCATGTTGGTCGCTTGGGCAGACAGTTCTTCACTGGTAGCGGAAGTCTCCTCTGCGGTAGCGGAGTTGTTCTGTACCACCGTAGATATCTGCTCGATGCCCTGTTCGATCTGGGCCATGGCATCTGCCTGTGCATTGGATTCTTCCATGGCTTTCTTGGACTCGTTCGCCAGATCCTCAATACCTTCCACCACTTTCTGCAAAGCTTCCGCCGTTTTATCCGTGATCTGATTTCCTTTTTCAATCTCCTGCAACGAGGTTTCGATCAGTTCCCTGGTATGTACCGCGGACTGTGCACTGTCATCCGCAAGCTTCCGGATCTGTTCAGCCACCACGGCGAAACCTCTTCCGGCTTCCCCCGCTCGGGCAGCTTCAATTGCTGCATTCAGGGACAACAGATTCGTCTGGGATGCGATATCCTCGATCTCACCGATAATATCACTGATCTGCTTGGAAGTCTCATTGATCCGCTGCATGGCATCGGTCAGTCCCTTCATCTCTTCTCCACTGGTTCTGGCCTGTTGCTGATATTCCATTGCCTTCTCATAAGATGCTCCGAGAGCCTTGGCATTTTTCTCCACGATCTCAGTGACGTTCGTAATGGTCGCCTGCAGTTCCTCCACAGAACCGGCCTGGTCTGTAGCACCCTCTGCCAGTCCCTGTGCGGCATCCGCCATCTGACCCGCGCCGGCAGACACCTGGCTTACCGCATTTTTGATCTCACCCAGTGTCTCACTGAGCTTATGATTCAGCTTGCGGATAGACTCCAGTAATCCGCTGAAATCTCCTATGTAGGCTTCCCTGCAATTACTTACGATCGCAAAATTGCCCTCAGACATTTCTCCCAACAGATAGTCCGTATCACCGATTACCTGCTGCAAATTATCGGAAAGGCTGGCGGTCGCCTCCGCAAGTATCTGCAGCTCATCGCCGGTCTCTACCTTCGGTGCCGGAGTATGCAGATCACCCTGTGCTAACAGCTGTATTCTGTCTGTGCACTGTGCCACCGGCTCCCCGATACGCTGTCCGATCTGTTGTGCCTTGTAAATGCTGTATGCCACTGCGATCACACCGATCGCAGCACCTATGATAATGCCTGTTACAACGGAACCCAGGAAATCCGTAACCGGTGCATCTACAGCCACCATCCAGCCGTTAGTACCATCAATCGGGGCATACGCCTGTAATGTATAAGCACCTTTTCTGAAATAGGTTCCGTATCCTGTCTCACCCTTAAGCATCTGCTGCTCTATTTTAGCAATTCCCTTCAGTGAGCTGTCTGTCTGTGACAATTCAATATTATTTTTCTGCTCCTGGGCAATGGCGGAATCACTATGTGCGATCGTAATACCCGTAGACCCCAACAGGTAGCATCCGGAATGCTCACTGATAGAAATGGCTGCGCAAATATCATTTAAGAACTCCGGATCCGGTACTACAAATACCACGCCGATGATCTCACCGTCTTTATCTCCGCCTTCATAGACGGGTGCAGATATGATCACGCTGAGTTTTCCGTCTGTCTTGGCAATTACGGGATCCGATACCACCACTTCTCCCTGCATGGACCGTTTAAAATACTCACGATCATTATAATCCGTTCCGTCAGCGGCACAGATACCATTACTTCCGATCAGCTTCCCCCTGACCATTCCATAAGCTTCCACGCGCTGATTAATATACTCCTGCTTCTGTGCCGGTGTAAATACAGCCGCGGAAAGCTGATAGCTGCATCCCAGCTCAGATACGATCGTCTCCGATACCGTTAATTCCTGACGGATCCGATCCGCTGACAGCTTTGCGATCTCCTGCATATCAGCCTTCAGTCTGCTCAGGGTACCTGACAGATTCATGATCATAGACACAATGACCAATGATACGATCGATAGCAATACCAGCCGCCGGATTGCCTTCTGCAGCCGCTCGCGGATCGTGGTCTTACCATTGGTCTGACGCTTTTGTCCCTTCTGTGTAGTTTTTGCACTCATAATGTACCTCTTTTCTCCGGCGAGATGTCTCTCCACCTTCTCAAGCCGGCATTTTTCTGCAATGCTGCTAACACTACTGCTGTATCACCATTATAACATTTTCCGAACCTTTTTGCTACCTTATGAGTGCAAAGAAAGAGTTAATATTTCAAAAAATATCAACTCTTTCCCTGTTTTGTCTGTTTATTTATATTTTTCTGTCCCATTAGGCAGAAACTTTTTGGGATCAATAACCAAATTCTTGTGCAAAATACAGTTTTCCACCTGTCTCATAGACAGCAATGCTGCAGGTCGTAAAATCGCCTGCCAGGATATTCGCTGCATGGGTGGGAGAAGCCATCCAGGCATCTACCACGCTCTGTGCGGAATCATATCCCTTCGCCAGGTTCTCACCCCACATCAGTTCACTGTTCACGGTATACCAGTCTCTGCCGTTCGGTCTGGTATGAGAGAATTTGGAAGCAGCTTCCTGTGCTCTTACCATAGCGCAGGACTCCAGTCCGTTGCTCCAGGTAAGCTCCGCAAGTCCATTCTCTGCTCTCTTCGCATTCACCAGTGCCAGTGCATCGGTTGCCATGGTGCGAAGTTCATTTGCACGTGCAATCTCTGCTTCGCTCATGCCGGCTCTCTGTACAGATCCTGCCAGCGCCACCGCCTCTTCATCGAACCATACGGTTCCGTCACTGTCCGCCGGATCACGACTGACAGAGGACAGATCTGCATTCCTGCCGCAGCCTGCCAGGCTAAGCATCATGATTACTGTCAGAATCAGACTCATCCATCTTTTTTTCATTTGTTTACCCTCTTTCATGAATTTTATGGTAAATATATGTCATTACTGTTCTTATTGCTTCTTCTTAAGGATAAGCCATGCTCCCAGGCCTGTCAAGGACAAGGCAAAACCAAGATTCCATGCATCGGAAGCGTCGCCGGTCTGCGGCCGTCTCGATGCTCCGAGGACTGCTCTGTCTGCCAAAGGTGTCGGATCATCCTCGATCGTCACCATTCTGTGGCGTCTCGCACCAAGTACCTGCGGTGCCTCGGGTGTTACAGGATCCGCAGGGGTACCGGGATCATCCGGGGTTGGCGTCGTATCCGGAGCGCCCGGAGTCGGAGTAGGTGTCGGGTTGTTGTCAGGAGTTGTCGACGGTGTTGCCGTAGGCGTTGCCGTTGGTGTTGCCGTAGGCGTTGCCGTTGGTGTTGCCGTAGGTGTTGCCGTTGGTGTTGCCGTAGGCGTTGCCGTAGGTGTTGCCGTAGGCGTTGCCGTTGGTGTTGCCGTAGGCGTTGCCGTTGGTGTTGCCGTAGGCGTTGCCGTTGGTGTTGCAGTTGGCGTTGCCGTAGGTGTTGCCGTAGGCGTTGCCGTTGGTGTTGCCGTAGGCGTTGCCGTTGGTGTTGCCGTAGGCGTTGCCGTTGGTGTTGCAGTTGGCGTTGCCGTTGGTGTTGCCGTAGGCGTTGCCGTAGGTGTTGCCGTAGGTGTTGCCGTTGGTGTTGCCGTAGGCGTTGCCGTTGGTGTTGCCGTAGGTGTTGCCGTAGGCGTTGCCGTTGGTGTTGCCGTAGGCGTTGACGTAGGCGTTGACGTAGGCGTTGCCGTTGGTGTTGCAGTTGGCGTTGCCGTTGGTGTTGACGTAGGCGTTGCCGTTGGTGTTGCCGTTGGTGTCACGGTCGGCGTAGGTGTCGGTGTCACGGTCGGCGTAGGTGTCGGTGTCACGGTCGGCGTAGGTGTCGGTGTCACGGTCGGCGTAGGTGTCGGTGTCACGGTCGGCGTAGGTGTCGGTGTCACGGTCGGCGTAGGCGTCGGTGTCACGGTCGGCGTAGGCGTCGGTGTCACGGTCGGCGTAGGCTCTTCACTGGGATGCCACTCATTTCCACTAAAGTGACACTCTGCTTGCGTTTGCAAATTTGCAGCTACAATTCTACCTGAATTATTTCCTGCTTCGAGAATCACCTTAGCACATGGTGCAAGAATCGTTCCTCTTGTAGTAGATAAAGTAATAGTTCCATCATATGTTCCAAAATTATACACTAACAAATTTGCATTATCTGCTTCCGGGTAATTATCAATGCCAGATGTGCTCTGTCCTACCAACTTAAAATTATTACCATCAGGTGTTATATTAAATACAACCGTTTTACCGTTTTCCACAGCTACTTTAGGTTCAAAATCCGAAATTCCATTTACGCGAAAAATATTCTGTCCATCATTCAAGGAAATCTCATTAGAACTCAATTCCGTTCCCATTGCATGCAAGTTTTCAGCATTTGTACGAATAGCTGTAAATGCTCCTGCCAGATCGAACTGACCTCTTTCAATTTTTCCAATCTGCTCAGTGGTTCCTACATAAACTCCATTTACAAACCATTGATTACCTCTTTGCTCAAAAGAAGCTGATTTTAGAATCAGATTAGAACATCTAATATTGGAGCCTGAACCTGTATATTCACCATCTACATAAATAGTACCTTTTCCTGTATAGCCAATGTTATTATAATATTTCAAACTGCCTGTGCAGATATTAGCTTCACTGTCACCGCTCTGCTCCGTAATTCCCTCTACAAAAATTCCATAGCCATTGGCAGCTCCTAAAACTCCAGCAATATCCACAGTCACCGCATTTACTGTCTCATTTGCTTCCGCACATAAATTCATTGTCAGCGGCATGATAAGACCTGCACCTGCTGCCTCTTCCGGTGTAACCATCGTCGTTGCTTCCGGTGTTACCTCCGGATCAGCTACTACATTTTCTTTCACAACAGCGTCACCACCGGATACAGACTCTTCCCCTACTACTGTAGCCGCTTCCTCTGCCTGTACCGTAAGTGTTCCGTTCCCTGCGACAGTTCCCACTACCAGCACTGCCACCAGAACCTTTACGATTTTTTCTTTTACATACTTACTAAGTCTACTCATCTGATTTCTCCCTTATATGAAACCCCATGTGTTACTCCCAACGCACTTAAACGTTTTCGTTCTTCTTTACATCTATTAAGACTATAGGTCTCATAAAAAAGGTTCAGATTTTTTATTAAATTTGTGATTTATTGCTTATTTTTGTTCTCTGGTTGTCCATTTGTGGTACCAATGTCCTAATAGGTGGCCGTTTCTGTCAGTACTCCATGGAGCAGTGCTCTCCGCTTCGTGCCTGCGGAACCATAGCAGGTAGACAGCGACACAATGTTCCCTCTGGCGCTTAAGTCCACATCCGATGCATACAGGGAATGCTCCGTCGCCCACTGCACGTAATCATCGTAGGAAGCATCCGAGGTAAAGGTTGCGAAGCGGTCGCTGGTGCTTCTGGTCTCGTAATAAGCAAAGATTTCATAAATATAGACCTTATCTTCCGTATAGATATAAAAATACGGATCCTCCTTACAGCTTACCGTCCCCTTCAACAGATTTTTAAAACTACCGAACATGCTCTCATCCCGCATATTATGTCCGAAGACGAAGGTGTTCCGGTCCGACCAGTCCGCCGAAGCCTCACAATCCATGAAAATACATCCGGCATTTACACTTTCTCCCTCAAAAGAATGCTTCAGATAATAATTGTTGTCCTCGCCCTGTACCACCGGATAGCTGATATCCAGCGCCGGAAAATAAAGCCATCCCCGGAAATCCGGATTGGTCTTCTTGAGATTTGCAAAATCAATCTGCAGATCTGGGTAGTTTTTCACCTGTACTTCTTCCGTCTCTTCCACCCGAGGGTCCTCCACCACTGCCTCCTGTCTTATGGCATCATATTCGTTTTTCGCCTTTTGCTCCGACAGATAGGAATACAGACTCATCCCTCCGGTGATCAGAACTGCCGCCGCCAGTATTGCTGTGATGATATTTTCCACTTTCTTATTCTTCATGTTTGTCCCCTTTTTGCATCTGTCTGAATTTACTAATGATTATAACTTATTTTTAAGTATTCGTCTTTACGAAAGACTCATTTTTTGATATTTTTAAGTTGTGATCATAAAAATATTGGGGGGGGAATTATATCTTATGATACATTTTTTTGCTATCCTTTCACTGCTTCTGTGCGGTGTCTGCTATACCGGTTTCCAAAAAGAGGAAGACAAATGTAAATTCCAAAACATTACCCGGTTCGTCTGGATCATTTTCGGGGCTGCCCTGCTGCTTCGTCTGATCCTTGCTTATACCACCCACGGTTTCGGCAATGATATTGCCTGTTTTGCTGCGTGGGCTGACCGGATCTTCACCGTAGGTCCCGGGGCATTCTATTCCGCGGAGACTTTTACCGATTATCCGCCTGGATTCATGTATGTCCTGTATCTCATCGGGGCGCTGCGTTCCCTGCTTGGGATTCCTTATTATTCCAGCCTGCATATCATGCTGTTAAAGCTGCCTGCTATTCTGTGCGACATGGCCTGCGGCTATCTGCTCTACAAAGAGGCGACAAAAAGACTGCATTTTTCCGAAATACAATCTGTATGTGTAGCTTGTGCTTACCTATTCCAGCCGGCAATCATCCTGAATTCTTCCTGCTGGGGGCAGGTGGATTCCGTTCACACCCTGGTGGTGATCCTGATGTGCCTGTTTCTTATGGACGGCAAAATGCTTCCGGCTTATGCGATCTACGGTATTGGAGTTCTGTTAAAGCCGCAGACACTGATCTTCACTCCCGTCCTTCTGGTCGGCATTTTGGATCATGTATTTTTGCAGGATTTTTCCTGGAGAAAATTTTCTTATAATCTGTGTGGCGGTCTGGCTGTGATCTGCGGCATGCTTCTGTTGTGCGTTCCCTTTGGTCTGGATGCCGCCACCTCGCAGTATACTTCCACGCTGGGTTCCTATGAATATGCGGCGGTTAATGCCTATAATTTCTGGGGGCTGTTAGGCATGAACTGGGTGGACCAGAACACGATCTTTCTGTTCCTTCCCTGCCGAACCTGGGGATCCATTGCCATTGTGCTGATCGTTCTTTTTACTTTTCTGATTGCCTTGCGTTGCCGAAAAGAACCTTCACGCTATTTTTGCCTCGGTGCTTTTATCATTCTGACTATGTTCCTGTTTTCTGTCAGAATGCACGAACGCTATATGTATCCGGGACTTGCACTGCTACTGTTCTGCTGTCTGTATAAACCCGCCGGCTCCCTGTGGAAATGTTATGCCGGTTTCGCCGCGCTGCATTTCTACAACACTGCCAACGTGCTGTACCATTACGATCCGCAGAACTATGACCGCAAGGCTCCCATAATTCTGCTGGTATCCGCAGGCATGTTATATTGTCTGTATGATTTCTACAAAATCATCTGGAAATATTATGTCCATGGAGAAGCGGTACCTGTTGCTGCCGGCACAAAAGGGCATGCCGGAGCAAACCGCAGTTCTTCTACAGTCTCCGGTGCCGGACTATGGCAGCTGTTCCGGGAACATTTTCTGTCTCCTTTAGAACCCACGCCTTCCGAAAAACGTCTGCGCTTCACGAGAGCAGACCTGTGTCTGTTGCTGGCAATCTGTGCTCTCTACAGCTTTTTTGCACTCTATGACCTGGGCGACCGCAAGGCTCCCGAGACAACCTACGATATGACACAGAATCAGGTCATTGAACTGGAATTTCCGGAAAATACAGCTCCCGTTACCCTGGCAAGTTACATCGCGCCCTGGCATCAGCGGCATTTTACGGCTGAAGTCCGTAGCTCAAAGGCCGAGGACTGGACGTATCTGGGCGAGATCATTCTGAATAATGTCTTCACCTGGCAGGATGTGTCTTTGGAAGATCTGACCCGGCAGGCAGGCGTAACCGACGCCCGCTGCCTGCGTCTCACACTGACCGATACGGATGCGTCTCTGATCGAGCTGGTCTTCACGGATGCGGACGGTGAAATCCTGCGCCCTGTGAATGCCTCTGCTTACGAGACTTTGTTCGATGAGAGCGATTGCTACCCGGAACGCTATTCTTTCCGTAACAGCATGTATTTCGATGAGATCTATCATGCCCGTACGGCTTATGAATTCCTCCACGGACTGCCCACTTATGAAAATACGCATCCGCCTTTGGGCAAAATTCTGATTTCTGTGGGTATCGCTATTTTCGGGATGAATCCCTTCGGCTGGCGGATCATGGGTACTTTATTTGGCATCGCCATGCTGCCCTTCCTCTATCTGTTAGGAAAGAAAATGACCGGCAATACCCCCGCAGCGGCTCTCGCCTGCTTCCTGTTTGCCTTTGATTTCATGCATTTTACACAGACCCGGATCGCCACTATTGATGTGTATATTACCTTTTTCGTGATCGCCATGTACTATTTTATGTACCGTTACTGCACCATGAGTTTCTATGACACGCCTTTGCATAAGACTTTTATTCCTCTAGGGCTGTGCGGTGTCTGCATGGGGCTTGGCATTGCCAGCAAATGGACCGGTGTCTATGCCGGATGTGGTCTGGCACTGCTGTTTTTCGCGCACTTGCTGCGGCGCTACCGGGAATACCTTTACGCCAAAGCACATCCCGGCAAAAGCACAAACGGTATCGATCATAAATACATAGTGAAGAATTTCCCTAACGATACGATCAAGACCATTGATTTCTGTCTGACCTTTTTCGTATTGATTCCGGCAGTGATCTATCTGCTGTCCTACCTGGCATTTGTGGACAATTCCCATCCGGGATTGTTTGACCGTATGCTGGCGAACCAGACTTCCATGTTCAATTACCACAGTGGCCTGGAGGCGACACATCCCTACTCTTCCTCCTGGTATGAGTGGCCGACCATGGTACGTCCGATCTGGTATTATTCGGGATATGTGACCGATGCAATCAAAGAGGGGATCAGCGCTTTCGGCAATCCTGCTGTATGGTGGATCGGTATTCCGGCATTTATTTACATCCTGTACCTGTTAATTCGCAATAATGCGTTTCTCTGTTCTCTGACAGGACACACAAAAACAGAGAGCTCCACAGATACTGCAATTACCCTGTCCCACAGAGAATATGCAACAGCTGCTTTTCTGGCAGTCGGCTACCTGGCACAGTACCTGCCCTGGTTCTTCGTCACCAGGATCACTTTCATCTACCACTATTTCCCCAGTGTTCCTTTTGTGGTGCTGATGATCGTGTACAACCTGATGCAGTTGAAGAAGCATATGTCTGACCGTACCTTCACCATCGTCTGCTGCGCTTACGCCGCGGTAACATTGGCCCTGTTCCTGCTGTTCTATCCGGTATTGTCCGGACAGCCGGTGGATGTGGATCTTGTTATAAAATACTTACGTTGGAAACCGACCTGGGTATTGATCTCTGGTTAAATGAAAGGCAAGAGACTATTATGACCATTCTTCTGAATACCATCTTCATTTTATTTATAGGAATATGGTTTGTTCGCTTTTTTGTTGAAATGGATGTTCCGGAAAAATACAGAGTTTCTCGATTTTTTCAAAATACAACAGACTATAAAGGAGAAGGTCTGACGAAAAAAGACGTTCTCCGGATTCTGTTTTTGGCTTTTCTGATCCGTGTACTGATATATTTTGCAAGTGTGCTTATCTATTTGGTGCAATCAGATTTTTTATCACATGCAGCTGCATTTTCCTGGAATGATTTTTTCAATCTGTGGAATAAATCTGATGCCCAGCATTATCTTGATCTCGCGGAAAAAGGATATGTCAATTGCACAGAAGTAACGGAATGGTCTGGCAGAGAAGAGCATCTATTTCTCGTCTTCTTCCCGTTATATCCCTGGTTCATCCGCTTCTTTCACTTTTTTGTGAACAGTTATGCGGTGGCTGCATTTGCTGTTTCCATCATTTCTTTTTGTGTGGGCTGTGTCTTTTTCTATGGTGCTGTAAAGGAGGAATACGGAGCTTCCATTGCCGAGAAATCATTGACTTTGTTATTGTTATACCCGTTTTCTTTTTTCTTCGGAGGAATCATGACAGAGAGCTTGTTTTTCTGTCTGATTTCTGCGGGTTTTTTCTATATCCGCAGGCATAAATGGCTGATTGTGGGGCTGATTGGGCTTTTAGCATCCCTCTGTCGTATTCAGGGTGTTATCCTTTTAGGCGTCGGTATAGTTGAATTTCTAATATCTTCTCAACTAATTCGGATGATTCAGGAGGGGCAGTTCAAGGGCTTTCTGAAATACTTTTTTACAGAGGCCGTCTGGCTGTTTCTGATTCCCATCGGGAACCTTGTGTACTTAGGGCTTAATTATCAGATCACCGGCAATGCTTTTCAGTTCACTGTTTATCAGAAGAATCACTGGTATCACACCACTACCTGGTTCACAAATTGTGTAGCGGAAATTATGCGTTATATTTCCGGTCAGGTCTCTGATACCACGCTTCTCATATGGTATCCTGAACTGATCCTGTTCGTTGTGGCTGCTGCACTGCTTCTCTATTCTCTCCGGACCCAGCCGCTGAAATACAGTGCCTATCTCCTGGTCTATACCCTGATCAATTACTCTGTCACATTTCTGATCAGTGGTGGGCGGTATATGCTGAATGCAATTCCTCTTTTTTTCTTTACCGCCGCATTACTTAATAAACACAAACTGTTGTATCAATTGCTGTGTTTTGCATCAGCTTTATTATATGGGATTTGCTTTACCGCTTTTCTCACGGGTGGTGCGATTTATTGATTTTGTCCCTATTTACATTTGTGTGTCTGATTTATCAACAGTATAATTATACATTTCACGAATTGCGTATGCAATTAGAAAATCAAGTAGTCCAAATTTAAATACAATACCATAAGGCTTTCCAGATAATCTGGGAAACAGTAGTAATGATTAGTGGCATTTCGTACCAGTATCAAAAGCCTTTGACCATATATTTACAGACCAAGAGCTTTACGAAGAATACAACCTTACTGATGAAGAAATAAATATCATAGAATCAGTCATCAAAGAACGAAAATAACAATACCAATACCCTTTGTCATGTGGTAAAATAAGGAAAAACCTATTATGAAACCTAAGTAAACGACATTGGATTTGCTGCTTACATCAATACCGACGTAAAGTGTGTTTATTGTAATCACCTTCTTTCGTTATGGATTAAAGTGTTCAATCGGCTTGGTAAAACCCATGATCATGGAGCATCGACACCCTCGCATATAAGAATCCAGCTTAAGATGGACAGATGCGAAACCACACTGTTAGATGGTTGTCCATGTACTTAAGCAAACAGCCAGCCGGTTTGAAGCTAACTTCCATGTCAGGGGAACAGACTTATTATGAAGCAACCATTACTGGTTCAACAGGGGAGAAAAGAACTATTACCTGATTGACACTAGGACAATTATATCATGGGCTTTACTAAGCCTATTGAACAATATTTATTTGGTAACTGAGATACATGTATTTATGTATCTGAAAGATATTATACGAGGGAGGATTGGACATGAAAATTTTGAAAAGTATTCTTAATTATATTCCATTAGCCACGTTTATCATATTTGTGGTTACTGATGGAATTATTTCTTTAACATCGGCATTAATTTTTGTTATTTCCACGATTGGTCTACTGATTAATTGGAAAAGAAAAAAACCAGCGATGAAGAATTAAGAAAATTCCAATTTATCAATTACAGGTGACATTGAAAGAGTCAGCCCATTCAAGGTGCTGGCTCTTTCAAAATTCCATTCTAATAAATTGCACGACAACTTATAAAAAAATATGCTCCACATTATGGAAAAATGTATATAAATGTATAAAAGTATCAAAATCGAATAATTATAAGGACTTATGCATCAGACACACTTTTGTAAAAAGGGAGTTGATTTTCTCACAGAAAATATTGCTGTATCATATTTTCTACGATGTTAGATTTTAGAGGAGCCTCTTCCGATTCATAGGTGGCCAGTAGTGTATCCGACAGCATAATTCCATTTATGTTATAGAGCTGCATTTTCCGAAAAGCAACCTGCGCATAATTTTCATTATCCATCATACCAAAGTGCTCCCAGTAATAGATTTGTCCTGTTACCGGGTGCCTTATGGTAAAATCCGGATAAATCACCCTTTTTCCAAGGTGCAATGCCTCTTCATAATGAAAAGGAATTTTGTTCACATGCAACATGGTTGCAATGATTGCCTCTGATTTGGAACGCACCTTCTGACCATTGAAAATAGGATGAATCAGTTGTTCCGGATATTTAGGGCATCTCTCATAATCCTGCTTTTCCCATTCAGCAATTTCTGTATTTACCGAAGTAAATACTTTTTTCAAAAGTTCTGCATATACCGCAGTCTCAAGCAGCTGTTCTTCTCCGGTTTGCTCTTTGTTACACAAGTCCAAATAACTTTGTATTGCTCGTTTTTCTTGGACTATATCCTGAAGCATTACTTCATAATATTTCTTTTCCGCCATAGAGACAGCGGTATTTTTTTGATTGCTGGGAATATAAATTTTCTCTCCATCACAAGATATATACCATTTCTTATGCTTACCGTTTTGAGAATAGATCAGTTTACCTGCCGGATATGTCTGCAGTCGTTCCAAAATGTTTTTTTCCCGTTGGTCCAGCACTTCTTTTTCTCTTAGCATCTGGTGATATAGCATGACTTCGCCTTTCTCTTATTTTATTGTGATTTGATCAGTTACTTTTTGTTGAAATTCTGCTGAAACCAGCTGGATTTTCACAAGAGTTGTAAATAGAGTTTCATGGTCAGATGAAATGTACTAATATTACATCATATTTCTATCTAAATGTAAACATTCATTTTTCATAGGCACAGCGTAAGCTCCTGGCGGCGTCTGTGCCCTCCTTGTTCCATTTCGTGGGCACATCATGAGCTTGCGACGGTGGCTGTGCCCTCCTTGCTCCATTTCGTGAGCACAGCATAGGCTTGCGACAGTGGCTGTGCCCTCCTTGTTCCATTTCGTGGGCACAGTGTGAGCTTGCCGCGGTGGCTGTGCCCTCCTGGTTCCATTTCATGGGCACAGCACAGGCTTGCGGCGGTGGCTGTGCCCTCCTGGTTCCATTTCATGGGCACAGCACAGGCTTGCTGCGGCGGCTGTGCCCACGTCCGGCTCCGGCAGACACAAACAGCACATATCCATAAAAAAACAGTGTCCGGATCACATCTTCCCTGATCCGGACACTGTTCTCTATAATCTTTTGAATTTCCTTACCCCTCGGCGATGGCATTACCGGTATACAACTGGTAATATCTGCCCTTCTGGGAGATGAGTTCATCATGGTTGCCGCGCTCGATGATGCGACCCTGTTCCAGGACCATGATGCAGTCACTGTTTTTGACAGTGGACAGTCTGTGGGCAATGACAAAGGTGGTTCTGCCCTTCATCAGCTTATCCATGCCGTCCTGTACGATTTTCTCAGTGCGGGTATCGATGGAGCTGGTAGCCTCATCCAGGATCAGTACCGGAGGATCCGCTACTGCGGCTCTGGCGATGGACAGAAGCTGTCTCTGTCCCTGGCTTAAGTTCGCACCGTCACCGGTGAGGACTGTGTTATAGCCATCCGGAAGCTGACGGATAAAGGTATCCGCATTTGCTAACTTCGCTGCGGCAATGACTTCGTCATCCGTAGCATCCAGCTTACCAAAACGGATATTTTCCATAACGGTAGCGGTGAACAGATGGGTATCCTGCAGTACGATACCTAAGGATTTTCTCAGATCCGCTTTCTTGATCTTGTTAATATTGATGCCGTCGTAACGGATCTTACCATCCTGAATATCATAAAAACGGTTGATCAGGTTCGTGATCGTGGTCTTACCGGCGCCGGTGGAGCCTACGAATGCGATCTTCTGACCGGGTTTTGCATACATCTCGATGTTATGCAGCACGATCTTGTCATCATTGTAGCCGAAGTCCACATCGTCAAATACTACTTCACCCTGTAACTCAATATAATCTACAGAACCATCCGCCTGATGCACATGCTTCCATGCCCACATACCGGTTCTCTCGGGACACTCTACGATCTTGCCGTCTACCTTTTTCGCACGTACCAGAGTTACATAGCCTTCGTCGGTCTCTACTTTTTCATCCAGCAGATCAAAAACCCTCTTAGCGCCTGCCTGTGCCATGACGATACTGTTCAACTGCTGACTGACCTGGCTGATGGGCATGTTGAAGCTCTTGTTAAAGGTTAAGAAGCTGGCCAGCTTACCTAAGGTCAATCCTGCAAAACCACCCAGTGCCATAGCACCGCCGACGATAGCACATACCACGTAGCTTAAGTTACCCAACTGTGCATTGATAGGTCCCATCAGGTTGGCAAACTTATTTGCATTATAAGCACTTTCGCACAACTCGTCGTTCAACTTTTTGAACTCTTCCAGGCTCTTGTCTTCGTGACAAAATACCTTGACTACCTTCTGACCTTCCATCATTTCTTCGATATAGCCATTCACGGTACCGATATTCTTCTGCTGCTTTACGAAATATTTTCCGCTCAGTCCCGCTACTTTACCGGTGACAAACATCATCAGTGCCACCATGATCAGACTGACTGCTGTCAGCGGGATACTCAGTACCAGCATACTTCCCAGCGTACCCACTACGGTAATAAAACTGGAAAATACCTGCGGTATACTCTGGCTGATCATCTGACGCAGAGTATCAATATCATTGGTGTAGATGGACATGATATCCCCGTGGGAATGGGTATCAAAATACTTGATCGGCAGCTTCTCCATGTGTTCAAACAGATCATCACGGAGACTCTTCAAGGTTCCCTGCGTTATCGTGACCATGATACGGTTGTAAGCATACGTAGCCGCTACACCCACCAGGTAAAAGCCTGCCACACGGACAATTTCCCGGAACAGATTGCCAAAGTCCGGAGTCTCCTGTCCGATCATGGGCAGGATGTAGTCATCGATCAGCCTCTGCATGAACAGAGTACCCTGAATGCTTGCCACAACGCTCAGTACGATACAGATCAACACAAAAATGAAGTGAATGGCATAGTTTTTGAAAATATATGCCATCAGTCGTTTAAATACTTTTCCCGGATTCTCAATACGTTTACCACCCTGCATTCTTCTGCCGGGTCCACGCATTCCGCCGCCCATAGGTCCTGGCATTATGACTCACCTCCATTCTCATCAAAGTCGCCGCCACCCGTCTGGGTCTGGGCTTCATATACTTCTTTATAAATGTTATTGGTACGAAGCAGTTCTTCGTGAGGTGCGAATGCATCGATCCTGCCGTTATCCATTACGATGATGCGGTCCGCGTCCTGAATACTGGAGATACGCTGAGCGATGATGATCTTCGTCGTACCGGGGATCTCCGTGGCAAATGCCTTGCGGATCTTCGCATCAGTAGCGGTATCCACGGCGCTGGTGGAATCATCCAGGATCAGTACCTTCGGCTTTTTCAGCAGTGCTCTGGCAATACACAGTCTCTGCTTCTGTCCGCCGGATACATTGCTTCCGCCCTGCTCAATATAAGTATTATATTTTCCAGGCATCTTTTCAATAAATTCATCGGCGCATGCCAGACGACAGGCACGGATACACTCCTCTTCGGTAGCGTTCTCGTCGCCCCAGCGGAGGTTCTCCAAGATCGTACCGGAGAACAGCACGTTTTTCTGCAATACCACAGATACCTCATTACGTAAGGTTTCCAGATCATAGTTTCTGACGTCCTTGCCACCGACATAAACGGTACCCTCATTGACATCATACAGACGGCTGATGAGGTTCACCAGACTGGTCTTGGAGCTTCCGGTACCACCCAGGATACCGATAGTCTCACCGGCTTTGATCTCGAAATTCAGGTCATCTAACACCGGCTTTTCACTCTGTTTATTATAACGGAAGGTTACATGATCAAAACGGATGCTGCCGTCCGTCACATCATAATCAGGCTGTTCGGGATTCGTGATGTCTGCCTTCTCTTCCAGTACTTCCGCAATACGTTTGGCACTGGCAGCACTCATGGTCATCATAACGAAGATCATGGCTAACATCATCAGATTCATCAGGATCGTCATACAATAGGTCAGCAGACTCATCAGTTCACCGGTGGTCATCTGACTGGCAACGATCATGTGCGCACCCAGCCAGCTGATGCCCAAAATACAGCCATATACGGTAAACTGCATGACGGGCCAGATGGTGACCATCGTACACTCTGCCTTTTTGAACATCTTGTAGATGTTGTAGCTGGCCTTGTGGAACTTGTCGATCTCGTAGTCCTCACGCACATAAGCCTTTACCACACGCTGCGCCGCTACGTTTTCCTGTACGCTGGCATTTAAGTCATCGTATTTTTTGAATACTTCACTAAAGTATTTCGATACTTTTTTCATAATAAAAATCATGATGATTCCCAAAAATACCACGGCTACCAGATAGATGCTTGCCACTTTCGCGTTGATCAGAAACGCCATCAACATGGCGCAGATCAGGCTGACCGGTGCACGGAAGCACATACGTAAGAGCATCTGGTAAGCGTTCTGGATATTGGTAACATCCGTAGTCATACGAGTGACCAGTCCTGCGGTGGAGAACTTATCAATGTTAGAGAAAGAGAAGGTCTGAATGTTCTCATACATGGCTTCTCTTAAGTTTCTGGCAAATCCGGTGGATGCTTTCGCACCGTATTTACCACCCATGACACCGGCGAACAATCCGACAATAGCTGCCAGGACCATATAACAACCGATGACAAAAATATGTTTCATATCTCCCGCCTGCACACCGTCATCAATGATCGATGCCATCAGGAGCGGAATCACCATTTCCATGGCTACTTCCAGGATCATGAATATGGGTGTGACAAGGGATGCACGCTTATATTCCTTGATCTGTCTGGCTAATGTTTTAATCATAGCTGATTTCCTTTCTGCTTATTTGTTTTCTCTGCGCACTTAACAGTCTCTGCGCAAATGCTCGTTCTTCCTTTGTCCATTCCGAGATTATCCATCATCTTATCTAAGATATTCAGAAATGTCTGCTTTTCTTCCTCTGTCAGCCCGGCTTCCAGTTCCCGATTGAAATTCAGGATCTGTTCCTCAATGACATGATGATGTTCGATTGCTTTTTCCGTCAGCAGAATTCTCTTCAATCTGCCGTCTTCCGTGGAAGCCACACGGACTACATAGCCCTTTTGCTCCATGCTCTGCAGCATTACCGTTGCGGTGGATCTCCGGATTCTGAATTCCTTCTCCACATCCTTCTGATACACATCGCCGTGTCTGCTCTTATGATACAGATAGCCTAAAAGCGGTCTCTGCATGCCGATAAGTTCACTGCCGTCCTGCTGGGCAAATATGGAGTCCATCTTCCTGCGGATCATATTGTTGGCGGCCTTCAGTTCGAATCCGATCTGACGAGTCGAAAGCACTTTTGCCTCCTCGTCCATTTTACCTCCTTTGATTTATAACAAAATAATGTTAGCAAGCTAACTATTTTTGTTAGCCAACTAACATTATATCGCAATACTTCTTCTTTGCAAGAAAAAAAGTATAAACTTTATATAAAATACAATCAGGCAAATTTTTGACCTTTACACGCTTGCATTTATCTGGTTTAATTTAATCATATTTTCTATTTGTTTCATTCTTTTTGCTATTTTCACATCATTCTATTTTCAAGGAGGTTCCCCTATGTTTCAACTTTTCACAGATCTTACAAAAAAATCCCCTGCAATCGATCAAAAAATCAATGAAATTCAGAATCAATTAAAATGTTTGCCCGAAGGGAAACTAACAATCGCGCATAACGGAAAAAACACCAAATGGTATCAGTCTGACGGTCAAAACAGAAAATATATTCCAAAATCCAATCGTACCTTGGCGGAGCAATTAGCCTTACGTAAATATTTATCTCTCGTGCTGGAAGAATTGCTTCAAGAAAAAACAGCGATTTCTTTTTATAACAGACATCGTTCCATCGAATCCAAAAGTGCCTTATTATTACAAGACTCTTCTCTCGGATACAGCGAATTACTGTCGCCTTATTTTCAAGTGCCGCCTTCTCATACTGCCTGGCTTCAGGAGAATTATGATCGCAGTTCCAGGAATCCGGAAAATCTCATCTACAAAACCGTAAACGGAATTCTTGTACGCTCAAAATCGGAGGCTTTGATTGCAATGTTACTCTATACAAATAAAATACCGTTTCGTTATGAATGCGCACTGACTCTCGGGGACATCAAATTTTATCCTGACTTTACCATCCTTCATCCCAAAACAGACCGGATATTTTATTGGGAACATTTCGGTTTGATGGATTCTCCCGGATACCGGCAAAACATTTTCTCCAAGCAACAAGTCTATGCAACACACGGTATCCTTCCCACTATTCAATTACTCACAACTTACGAGAGCCAGATGCATCCATTAAATACCGAATTAGTCGAAAAAATGATTCAATATTATTTCTTGCAATGATAGTCGGAAGCTTCTTATTTCCTCTCTTCTTTTTATTTGCAACTTGATTGCTTTTTATGAACCGAATTTTCATTTTTGTATTTTCATGTAATCCAAGAAACGCTGGATATCATAGTCACTTAATAACACATGGGTCTATACAAATATTTTCTTTCATTTTGTTCCACTTTTTTCCTTCTTTTGCTACCTATTTTACCACACATGGGTCTATACAGAAAAATTTCATTCCCAGATACTCATTTATCCAAAAATGAGTATCTCAGACGACAATTTTTCCATATAGACCCACGGTACTTGTTTTTCCACTTGATATTCGCTATTTTGAGTATCTCTGAGCAAATTTTTTTCGTATAGACCCACGGCTCTTGGTTTTTCACTTGATATTCACCATTTCAAGTATCACAGAGCAATCAGCACCGTATGAATATCACCCACGCCATCATTCGGATTTTCCAGCAAATTGTCAATCCTCCAGTACCCGATTCAGTACTTCATCCTCCAGCACCAGCTTTTTCGCGGCTTCGCGGTACTTTTCCTCATGGAGATAGGTATGGCGGTGCGGTTTGATGGAGGGTGCCATGTCGATGGCTTTGAGGAAATCGGATCTCTTCATATGTAAAGTTGCCACATAGTCCCAGAAGCCGGTATCCTGAAGCACTGTGCTGACACGGATATAGCGGTGATCCTGTACCTTTGCCATAATGTAGGTGGCAATGCCTACCTGGATACCATGTAACTGCGGTACTTCCAGAATCTTATCCAGTGCATGGGAGATCAGATGCTCACTGCCGCTGGTGGGAGCACTGCTGCCGGCGATCTCATTGGCAATACCGCTCATGGCCAGAGAATCCAGTAGTTCCTTCAGGAACAGCTCATCCTTGATGCTCTCGTAAGGGGTACGGACAAAGCTGTTCACCGCTTTCTTCGCAATCATGACCGCAAAATCATTCACTTCGCCGCAGCCTGCCCTCTCTTCAAAGATCCAGTCGTAGAGCGCTGTAATCTTGGAGATCATATCGCCGATGCCGGAGTAAATGAACTTCTCCGGAGCGGTACGGATCACCTGCGTATCCACGATGATACCATATGCCAGTCTCGCAGGAACAGATGTCCTCTTCCCCTGTACCAAAAGAGAGGCACTGGCACTGGAAAATCCGTCACTGGAGCTGGAAGTCGGCACACTGATAAAAGGAAGATTCCGCAGAAAAGCCGCATATTTTCCGGCATCGATGACCTTACCTCCGCCGATGGAGATCACAGCCTTTGCCTTATTGGGAATGGCAAAAGCCAGCGTAATAATATCATCAATATCTACTGTGTCCAGTTCATTATATTCCAGGACATTCACGTCTGCTTCCTTCAGGGAATTCATCACCAGTTCCCCAAACATGTCAATCAGTCCGTTGCCGAAAAATAACACGACCTGGTCCAGATTCTCCGCCTTTAAATAACCGCCGATTTTTCCTAATGCGCCGTTTCCGATCTTCAAAATGGACGGAATCGCCATCTCTTTTCCTATCTGCATGGTAACCTCTCCTTATGAATGATGTATTTATATCCTTTCACATAGAAACATTGACTTACTGATAACTGCTTTTTTAATATAACATTGCAATCTCAGATTGTAAATACAATGTCAGGGACATGCACCACCGGGCGCACTTACAAAAAAGCAGACATTTCCACAATAGAAATGACTGCTTCTATTTCTTTCTCTCTCAGCCGGCACTGATTCCAAACATCTGCAACACCCAAAGGATCAGCCCCAACACCCAGCTGGCAAAGATTCCATACAGGATCACCGGCCCCGCAATGGTAAATATCTTGCAGCCGATGCCGAATACCTGACCTTCCTTTTGGTATTCCACCGCCGGAGCCGTCACGGAATTGGCGAATCCGGTGATCGGCACCAATGCACCGGCGCCTCCCCATTTTGCAATCTTGGGGTAAATATGAAACGCCGTGAGTACTACAGACAAAAATACCAGAAGCAGGGAACACCAGCTTCCGGAAGTCTGCGGATCCATCCCCAGCACATTTCCGGTATAATTCAGAATTCCCTGTCCGATACAACAGATGATTCCTCCGGTCAGAAATGCTTTCCCCATCTGCGTCCACAGATTGTGTGTCGGTGTGACCGACTTTACATACTGTTGGTATTCCTGTTTCTGCTGCGCATCCGGCTGTATCGAATCTGCCGGCATATGAGGAATTTCCTTCTGTTCCATATCCATCCTCCTATCCTTGCTCTGTCGGAACAATTACTTGGTTTCTATAATCACAGAATGCCCGGATCATTTCATTTTTATGCTGTTTTTTTGAAAAAGTCTTCCTTAGTATTTTTTTCGGCTGTAAGAGATTACAGTGTTTGACGGTTCTCTTTTTTCATGTAATAATAAATTTTGTAAGTTCAATTATGAGGAGGTTCTTATGAAGGAAAAAACAAAGAGAAAGCTACGGACTTTTGTGTGTCTGCTGATGATCCCCGTCTTTTTGACAGGATGCCGGATCAAGACGACGCCACTCGGTGTCTTCGCCCAGATTCTGGAATACGCCAGTGCTTCCGGAAGCAGCTCGTCACAATCGTCTCACCACGGCACTTATCATTCGGAACCGGCTTCCACACCACAGCCGCAGATAGATTATGATTCTCTCGGAGACATTGGCACCGTGCAGACGATCATGATCTACATGGTAGGATCCGATCTGGAATCCTCTTACGGAAATGCCAGTCTGGATATGGACGAAATGGAAGCGGCCGGCGTCGATACCGCTCATAATAATGTCATTGTATATGCCGGAGGTGCTTCGCAATGGCAGGATCGCGGTCTGGATGGCGATGCCTGTACCACACTGCTCCTGACCGAAGACGGTTTTGCTCCGCTGGATACTTATCCTGCGGAAAATATGGGAGATCCCCTGACTTTAAGCAGCTTTATGAATTACTGCTTTGACTTTTTCCCCGCAGATTCCTACAGTCTGCTTCTGTGGGATCACGGCGGCGGACCCGTACTGGGATATGGTGTGGATGAAAATTACAGAGATCTGCTGACTTTGGACGAACTGTCCGAAGCACTTGCAGATTCTGTGGGAGCCCACATGACGAAATTAGAATGGATCGGCTTCGACGCCTGCCTTATGAGTTCTCTGGAAGTGGCTTCCGTGCTGGCTCCCTATGCAGATTATATGATTGCATCCCAGGAGACCGAACCCGGCTGGGGATGGAATTACGCTTTTCTCTCCGTCCTGTCGGACAGAGCGATTCCCGGAGACGAGATGGGTGAATACATTGTAGATTCTTATATGGATTACGGTGAATATGTCTTTGACTATTATCCGAATCTGTATTCCGATCTGACGCTGTCATGTATTGACCTGAACGCTTACGCAGAAGCGGAAGACGCTCTGAATACCTATTTTGCGGAACTGGATACCTCTCTGGATGTGCAAAACTATCCGAAACTGGTTCGTAATCGTGCCAAAGTCAGAGACTTCGGAAGCTATTCCTCCGATATGAATTACGGCATGGTCGATGTACTACATATGCTGGAACTGTTGGGAGATAATTCGGACACTGCCAAAGCTGCCATCCGGGCAGTGGAAAGCTGTATTGCATATTCCGATACCAATATGGAAAATGCCGGTGGTATCTCTATCTGTTATCCTTATCAGACAGACGAAGACTACCGGGATGCCTGTATTGAAATGCAGGAGTATCTTGGATTTGCTCCGAATTACACCCGTTTTTTACAGGATTTCTATGCAATTCAAAACGGTGATACCCTGTTGGCAGATCGTGAGATTTCCAATGCGCACACTTCTGTCACCACAGAAAACGACGGCACCTATGATGAAAGCGACATCACGCTGCAGCTCACTCCCGAACAGCAGGCTAATTTTGCTTCCGGTGGCTATTACATTCTCTGCAAGGCCAAAGAAGAAGGTTACATTACTTCCGAAGAAGATCCCAGAGCTGATGAGATGTATCTGTTCATTCAGGGAAGCAAACGCGTAACACTGGATGAAAATGGGGTACTGCATGCGGCATATAAAAACAATGCGCTGTATATGGAGGATGATGATGGGGTATCCGATATTCCTATGATCCTGACGGAATCGGATATCAGTGACGTGGAGAATCGTTATCTGTCATTTGTAGTACTGATGAATTTCGATAATTGGGAATCCCAGGCTGCGAAGCTGCAGATTGTGGTAAATGAAGATTATCCGGATGGTATCATCCGAAATGCGATTCCTTTAAGCGATGACGACGATGTGCAAAGCGCCAGCAAGCAGCTGATCCGTCTGGATGATTATGCGAATATGTCCGTGGCAGCACGTTGTAGTTACGTGACACGGGATGAGAATGGGGATCTGTTGGATTTCTTTGACTGGGAGACATCGAAATGGATGATGGGGTTTGAGGTGGATCTGACCTCCGACTATCGGACCGTGGTACAGCCACTGGATCATCCGGAGAATTACGTGTGCATCTTCTTCATGAAGGATTCCCAGGGGAATGTGTCTTACTCGGAGATGATTCCATTGAGGTAAATTGAGAGTTAGTGAAATAATCCCGTAGCCCTTGGCAGGGTATAAGAAACGCGGCACGCTCGCGCTCTGTCGCAGAGCGTAGCGGTACATAAGCGGTCACAATACGACCGCTAAGTACCGACGTCTGCTTACGGCACTGCTTATTCTTATACCCAGCCAGGGCTACTGGTTTTTGAAAGCTTTCCAAAACGCAGAACTCCCGGAGTATGAGGTGCCATGTCGAAGATGTTTGTCGGAGGATGTTGATATTTTCTAGAAAAGTGCTGAAAGACAGGGGGAAAGCGGACACGATGTCCGCGTCAGCCGATTGTCGACATGGATGTCGACTGTAGGCGGCCCCGTCATGACGAGAACCACTCATCACTTTTCGTAGAAAATTCACATCCGGAGACCTTACATCGAGACATGTGTATCGCATGCTCCGGGAGTTCGTGGATTTTGCCAATGTATTCAACTAACTCTCAAGTTATCAATCTATTATTTTCCAAACAGCGTGCTCAGAATGCCTCTCTTGATGACCTGGGCACCGGTGTTGATGAGCTGACGCTCGATCTGGGCCTGTCTGCGTTCCGCTGCTTTTTCCTTCTTTTTCTGAGCGGCTTCCCATTCCTTCTGTTTCTGCTTCACAGCAGATTCCTGAAGCTTTGCCTGCTGCTTCGCCAAAGCTTCCTTGTCCTTCTCCAGCTGGGCGCGCTCTGCGGCAAGCTGTTGTGCTTTTGCTTCGTGTTCTATAGTGTCTGTCAGCACTTCGTAGGCAGAAATATTGTCCACTGCTTCATCGTAGCGTCCCATGCCGTCCCGCGCCATCAGGTTCCGGCGCTCCGTCTCGTCCACCGGTCCCATAAAACTCTGAGGGCAGATGATGGAGGTACGCTGGGCAATGCCGGGCACGCCGTTCTCATCCAGGAAGGATGTCAGTGCTTCTCCCACACCTAACTCCATGATCACTTCCTCTGCCTTAAACGCCGGATTGGCCCGCAGAGACTGTGCTGCCGCCCGGACAGCCTTCTGCTCCGCCGGAGTATACGCCCGGAGTGCATGCTGTACCCGGTTGCTTAACTGTGCCAGTACGGAATCGGGGATATCACTGGGACTCTGGGTCACGAAATAGATGCCCACACCCTTGGAACGGATCAGCTTTACCACCTGCTCGATCTTCTGTACCAGTACTTTCGGTGCATCGGCGAACAGCAGATGTGCCTCATCGAAGAAAAATACAAGCTTCGGCTTTTCCAGATCCCCCGCCTCGGGAAGCTTTTCGAACAGTTCCGACATCATCCATAACAGGAAGCTGGCATATAACGTAGGATTCTGCACCAGTTTTACACAATTCAGCACATTGACGATACCCTTGCCGTACACATCCGTACGCATCCAGTCATAAATATCCAGATCCGGTTCTCCGAAAAAGAGGTCTCCGCCCTGATTCTCCAGAGGCAGTAACGCCCGCAGAATACCGCCCACGGACTGCTTGGAGATACTTCCGTAGGTGGTCAGATAGTCATCCTTGTGTTCTGCCACATAATTCAGCAGAATACGCAGATCCTTTAAGTCGATCAATAAAAGTCCCTTGTCATCCGCGATCCGGAAGACAATATTTAGTACTCCTTCCTGAGCGGCGGTGAGCCCCAGGATGCGGGATAACAGCTCCGGTCCCATATCGGAGATGGTGGCTCTCACAGGATGTCCGCCCTCCTGATAGATATCCCAAAAGCAGACCGGATAAGCCTTATAGGAAAAGCTGTCACGGATACCGAATTTATCGATTCTTTTGTCCATGGATTCCGAAGCCACACCCGCCGTGGCAATGCCGGAGACATCTCCCTTGACATCACATAAAAATACCGGAACTCCCGCGTCCGAAAAGGATTCCGCCATAGCTTTCATAGTAATAGTCTTGCCGGTGCCGCTGGCTCCCGCGATCAGTCCATGGCGGTTGCTCATATTCAGCTGCATATTCACACGCTGGCCATCTGCCAGGCCCATATAGATCTGTCCGTCTGTATACATTGTTTCATTCCTGTCCTTTCCTGTTTATGGATTTATATGACGAATTATGATCATCTTTACTATAGCGCATAAACAAGATATAATGCAACTATATCCTTCCGTAAGGAATTTTGAAAGGAGTTTTATTTTGCAAAACAAAGGATCCCATTGTTCTATTTTCCCACCAGATCTCAGTGCTCTGACGCTGCATATCCTCGCTATGGCGTTCATGTTCTGTGATCACCTGTGGGCTACCCTCGCCGGAGATGCCTGGTGGCTGACCGGCATCGGCAGACTGGCATTTCCCATGTTTGCCTTTTTCCTGGTGGAAGGCTTCTTCCATACCCATGATAAGAAAAAATATTGCATGCGCCTGCTTCTTCTGGCCATTCTGTCTGAGCTTCCCATCAATCTGATGTACAGCGGGCTGTTATTCTACCCATTTCATCAGAACGTGATCTGGACACTGCTCACAGGCTTCCTGTGTATCTGGGCAATGGATACCCTACGGAAAAAATGGCCGGTCTGGCTGTGGATTCCGTCGATCCTGCTGCTATCTGCAGTGGGCTACGTGCTGGCAACCCTCCTCATGTTCGACTATTACGGGGAAGGCGTTCTGACTGTTATCGTATTCTATCTCTTCCATGGGAAAAAATGGTGGCAGCTTGCCGGACAGTTTGCCGGACTCTACTGGATCAATGTCATGCTGTTGGCAGGAATGCAGATTCCATTACAGCTCTTCGGTCATGCCTTTGAGATTTCAGAGCAGGGCTTGGCGCTGTTGTGTCTGCCGCTTCTGTGGTGCTACCATGGACGCCAGGGCGCGCATAACCGCAAGATCCAGCTTGCCTGCTATGCCTTTTATCCGGTGCACATGCTGGTACTGGGGATTCTGTCAAAGCTGATTTTTAGTTAAACATGGCGCTGACAGAAAGCCTATTCCCCAAAGCAAAAACCTCCCGATGGAATCACATTCCACCGGGAGGTTTTTTGAATCCTATTAGTACTGTTTTACCTGTTCTTCACCGTTCATGACACGCAGAGCCCCCTGAGCCAGAGCTAACAGCTCGTCCTCACCGGGATATACGGTCACAGGAGCGATCCAGCCGCATCTCTCTTTCAGCTTAGCCACTACGTCCTCACCATAAGCAATACCTCCGGTGATAACGATCTGGTCTACCTTGCCGTTCAGCACACAGGCCATAGCGCCAATGTCTTTGGCTACCTGTAACAGGAATGCCTGCTTTACCTCCGCTGCCTTGGCATCGCCTTCATTGGCACGCTTAGTCACCTCTCGCATATCGTTGGTACCCAGATAAGAATTCAGACCGCCCTTACCGATCAGCTTTGCACTGATCTCCTTCTCGGTATATTTTCCGGAGAAGCACATTTTTACCAGTGCTGCACAGGGCACACCGCCTGCACGCTCCGGAGAGAATGCACCGTCGCCGTCGAATGCGCTGAATACATCTACGACCTTGCCATCCTCATGCGCGCCTACGGATACGCCGCCGCCCATGTGCACGACTACCAGACGTAAGGACTCATAAGGCTTGCCGGCCTCTTTTGCATATCTCTTGGCAACTGCCTTCTGGTTCAGGGCATGGAAGATACTTCCTCTGGGGATCTCTTCCAGACCGGAATATCTCGCAATAGGCATCAGCTCATCTACTACAACGGGGTCTACGATGTAAGAGGGAACGCCGATCTCATCACCGATCTCTCTTGCCAGAATACCGCCTAAGTTAGAAGCATGCTGACCCTGTACACCTACTTTTAAATCCTCCAGCAGATCATCGGTTACCGCATAGGTACCACTGGGGATGGGCTTTAACAGACCGCCACGTCCTACGATCACGTTGAAGCTCTTCAGATCGCAGTTTTTCTCTGCCAGCAGATCAGTAATGATCTTCTTACGGAAATCCTTCTGTTCGAAAATAGTATCGTATTTGGAGATCTCCTCGGTAGAATGTCTCAAAGTTTCTTCAAATAATAAGTTCTCATCCTCAAATACACCGATCTTGGTGGAGGTGGAACCGGGGTTGATGATCAGACTCTTGATTGCCATTGTGTGTTTCCTCCTATATTCACTCTTATATTCACTCTTATGCTTTGCCGCTTTGTCCACTACAGCATCGATACCTGCCGACAGCAGTTCTCCCGCAGCTTCCACAGCGGCTTCTATCACGATATCCATAGCTTATTTCTGATTCTTTTTCATCTCTTCTGCTACAACTGCAGCCAGTGCCAGGGAGTATACCTTGGTCTCGAAGGTATCGGAACGGCTGGTCAGGACAACAGGCACCTTGGTACCGGTCAGGATGCATCCGTTCTTTACTTTTACCATATGTACAATTGCCTTGTATACCAGGTTGCCGGCATGGATATCCGGGAACAGCAATACATCTGCATCACCCTGGATCTTACGGTCAGTCGCGCCCTTATGCTTGGCTGCCGCGGGATCGATCGCCAGGTCAAGAGACAGCGGTCCGTCTACGATACAGCCGGGGATCTGTCCTTCTTCGCACATCTTAGTCAGTTCTGCCGCATCTACGGTAACGGGCATCTTGGGATTTACAACCTCAACTGCTGCTAAAGGTGCTACCTTGGGCTCTGCAACGCCGCAGGCATTACATACCGGAATGGTGTTCTTGATGATCTGAACCTTCTCCTCCAGTGTAGGATAGGTCATGAATGCAACATCGGTCAGGAACAGAAGTCTGTCAATGCCGGGAATCTCAAACACACATACATGAGACAGGGTTCCACCGGTACGAAGACCTACTTCTTTGTTCAGTACACTCTTTAAGAAATTCTTAGAGTCGATCAGACCCTTCATATACATATCTGCACGGCCGTCATGTGCAAGCTTTACAGCTTTCAGGGAGGCTTCGATCATATCCGGCTCATTGATGATCTCATAATCGGAGAGATCCATCTTCAGTCCGGCTGCGATCTCACGGATCTTCGCCTCATCACCTACCAGGATTGCATCTGCAATGCCCAGTCTCTTGGCCTCATGTACAGCTTCCAGTACTGCACTGTCCTGTGCTACGGAAACTGCAACCGTCTTCTTCCCACATTCTTTTACTTTTGCTACGATGTCATCAAAATTCATTTCTTCCATATCCTTTCTGCCCCTTCTCAAGGCTTCCAGCAGCCACAGCCATTCGCAAAATCGTGCGATCGATCGCACTCTCCGCTGCTTTGCAGCTATTTTTGTTCATATCTGTGCCGGTGACTCTAATCGTTAAAATAATAACACAGCAATATATAAAAATCAAGTGCATACGCGGATACATGCAAAAAGCCACCTCTAAACGAGGTGGCTGCAGAATGTAGACAAAGCTGCTGATATATGAGGAGTCGCCTCTTTCGGACAGCAGCAACCGCCGGATTCTTTTTTTCAAAATGTCACCTCCTGAACAGCACAAAGCTGACCTATGTAAGTGTCAGCTTTGCGTAATAAAAACGCAGGAGAAGCCGGGGTGTGCTTCGTTCCTGCGTTTCTGGTATGTATGAATTTTCACGATACCCATTTTAACATAGGGGATTTACCGTGTAAATCGCAAAGCTGTGCCAAGTTGGGAAAGTTTTGTGCCAATTTTGTGCAAAGGGAATATAGGCTATGTTAGAAGGTGTTGCTTTGATATAATAAGTTAAATATTAATTTGAAAAAGAGCGTATTTATGCGATTTTTGCGGAACTCTACGATTCATCGGTTGATAAAATGAGGAAATATAATAAAATCTAATTACGCTGAAAGAGGAGGAAAGTATGGACAGCAAGAAGTTTGGAGAATTTATAGCAACAATTAGGAAAGAGAAGGGGTGGACGCAGGCAGAACTGGCAGAGAAAATAAGTGTAACAGATAAAGCGGTTTCACGGTGGGAACGGGGATTGGGTTTTCCGGATATTAACACCATAAAACCGTTGGCCGATGTATTGGAGGTTAGTGTATTAGAAATAATGCAGTCAGAAAGAGAACCCAAAGAAGAAATATCAGCGGATAAAGCTACGGAGGTATTGGACAATGTTATTAGTCTGGTAGTTCATCAACGACAAATTGAGAGAAGAAATATTATTATTAGCGTTGTATCCGTTACATCCGTTGTATTGCTGATTTTTTTAATTGATCTAATGCAGTGGGAGGCATTTGTTTTTGTATGTATGCCTTTTATATTTTTGGGAATTGGAATTGTACTGATTGCTCTTTCCATTCATAGGCGCAGGATGAAATTAAGCTATTATGTTACGCTAATATTAGGAATATTTGCATTGCTATTTCCAGTCGTAATCTGTCTGTTATTGCTTTTTGCGTTTGCGCTTGGAGGACCTATAGCGAATTGAGGAAAGGAGGATTGGAGTGGATAGGGTATTATTTACAGTGGTAGCATATTTGCCTGTCATATCGGGAGCATTAGGAATAGGGTTTTTAAGTGCTTATTTATACAACAGAGTCATTAGGAAAAAGTTCATACCCAATTTCTTAATTATCGGATGTGTAGGCATAGGAAATTTTCTTCTTGTTGTCTGTGCTTTTTTTCTTGCGGGTCTGTTGGGATTAGGACCAGTGCCTAACTAATATAACAGCGCAGATTGTGTTTCAGAATAAAAGAAGGATAAGTCTGATGAAGAACTATATTAAAAGAGCAACAGTAATCTTAAGTTTAGTAATGGCTATGAGCGTGCCGGTAAACGTACATGCAGAAGAATACAGCGGTGAACCGACTGAAGAAGGTGTGTATATTGCGATTACAGGTGAAACAGAAGATTTTTACTCAAACGAGGATATATACAATGCTTCTATCTCTATGTATGACAGCGAAGCCTTGGCCTTATATAATCAGTATCTTGAGCAGGCACCTGCCAGCATATCTGAAGGCGAAGATTTTGCAGTAGCAGCTTTAGAAGGATTCACACAATATGCTGTTGAAGAAGGAATCATCGAAGATACTGTTGAACAGCGTGCTGCTATTACAAAGGCAGTAGTCAGGGCAGAGTTCAAATTAGTTGTAGCGGGTGGAAATGTTTTAGGATATACCGCTGCAGCAACACTGTTGAACCATTCATTACAGGATAATCCCAGTAATTTATCTTATGTTTCCACAACGGATATGGCAAAACAGATTGCGGGTTCAACAGAGTGCACAACGATAGTAAATCAGTTTAAGTCGGATGTTACCGGAACAAATTATGTAAGGAAGACGAACTCCGGAACAACGACGCTGAACAGCACAACAGATTTACATTTGGCATATAATAATGTCAATTATTCCGCCACTGGTGTGAAATCAAATGGGAAATGGACATTAACGATTACTTTTACGGGTACATATGATTTTGATGCACAGAGCTGGAAGAATGCAATGACAGACAATGCGCTGGTTACAATTCTCAATAACTATGCAGCTTATGCACAGTCAATCGGAGCAATCGTTCCGTATAATGTGACTGTGACAGTACAAACAACATTTTAGGAGGAAAAGTAATGGGTAAGAAAGTTAATAGAGCAATAGTGCTGATGATGGCAATATCATTGCTTTTAGGTAGCGTTACGGCATATGCCGCTGAAAACCAAGAACCTGCTATAGAAGAAGTTGAATTGCAGGCACAGAATGCGTCATCTGGACGCGAACTGGTTGATGTGATATATTTCCAAGTATCCGGAGAGGAGGTTACATTTTCTGACGAGCCAATAGACAGTAGTGTGACAACATATCAGAGCGATAATGTGATAACAGGCTCGATCAATTATTATTATGACGGGATGGATAGTCAAAACAGACCCGGATATACAGTTGAAGCAACAATGATTTCTTCTAATCTCAACATCTCATCAAGTAATTTGATGACGAAAGCAGAGGGTGTTTCTGATTGGCATGAAAATGAAGTAAACCACTATACTGGAAAAGTGGCGGTAAATACACGTTCTTACATATACACCAACAACCCTCCGGCTAATCCTTATTGTGAAGTAAAGCTGTATGTGACCGATAGTGAAGACTTTGAAATATATATTGGCTACACAAAATTGCAGGACGCAATGGAAAGGAAATAGTCACCAAATAATATTATTTGATAAAGATAGTTGAAAGCGAGGAATGATAGTGAAAAAAATAAAAGTGTGTAGCATTATACTCACTGTGCTGAGTGTGATTGGCATCTGTTTATCAATCATAAAACTGATAGCGCAATATAATGGATTTGCCATTCTGAAGCATTCAGGAGGAGCAAACGGTTGGTTCGTGGCAGTTAAGGCAAGTGATAGTTTCTTGATTTATATAGTAACTTTTGTACTTGCATTGTTCAGCGTAGCGCTATGGCTGTTATACAAGAAAAAAAAGGATCAACAGAGAGAATCGTAGAAAATTGTATGATAGTTGCTATGTTTGTGTAAAGGGTGTCATGTAAGGAAATGTTTCTTTCCTCCATAACGCTACTTCCATTTTGAGAGGGCTACCCATAATTATAGGTAGCCCTCTCAGACTGTAGACAAAACGCTTTTGGTCAGCACTCCAGAAGCGTTTTTCTTGTTTTGGGTTCAAAAAGTGTGTACTTGATCAATAATAAACACTTTTGGGTTCCCCTTTTTCCCTTCCTGGCTATCATCTTTGCCAGTTTTTTCAGATTCATGCAGGCAAACGTAAGCCCGACTTTCATTTCCATCCGGGCTTTTCCTACCATCTGTGTATAGCGTAATCCGTGGTTTTCTTTTGCTGTTCCGAAGAGGCGCTCTACGGTCTCTTTCCGTTGCGCATACACTTCCTTCATCCCAATCGTTTGCCGGATATCCTCACACTTTTCCATGTACGGCTCCCAGATATGCCGGGTCACTACCTTCACATGATCCCTGCTTTCTGTGCACTGCTTCAGATATGGACATCCTTCACAGACGATTCCGCAGCTCTTGTATTCCCGGTATCCGGAACGGTTCGTCGTATGATAAGCCAGCACCTGATCATTCGGGCATACATAGCAGTCAAAATATTCATCATACACATACTCGGCTTTTTTGAAAAAACCATCTTTGGTCATGGGGCGTTTATACGGTAGAAGCGGTATGATACCATCATCCAGAAGTAACTTTGCTATCGCTGGTGTTTTGTATCCTGCATCGGCTACCAGTGTCTGAATGCCAATGTCTTTTATCTTATCATACAGGGATTTAATCTTCCTTCTTTTCTTTCAGAGGCTTTTTCCCATGCGCTTCCCGGTCTTCATTGATTTCCTTCTTTAACTGCTCTTCGAAGAACAGTGCTTCCTCATCTGCAATCCGTTTCCGCATCTTTTTGCTGTTTGCCCGTGCTTTTACATGGGTGGCATCCACGAAGACCTCGGAAGGATCGATCAGTCTGTATTTATAGCATTCCTGCAGGATACGGGAAAAGATCTGTTCAAAAAGATCAGTATCCTTAAAGCGTCTGGTATAATTCTTTCCAAACGTAGAGAAATGGGGAACCTTGTCCATCATTTCCAGACCGAGGAACCATCGGTATGCGACATTGACTTCGATTTCTTTTACTGTCTGGCGCATGCTTCGGATGCCGTACAGATACTGGATGAATGGAATTTTAATGAGCATGACCGGATCCATGCTGGGGCGGCCATTGTCTGCACTGTATTTATCGATCACAAGATCATAGATAAAACTCCAGTCGATTGCCTGGTCAATCAGGCGCAGCAGATGATCCTGCGGAACAAGGTCATCCATGCAGAACATCTGAATCTGTTCTCTTTTCTTATCTGCATTCTGTGTCATCATAGGAAACACCGCCTTTATTTTGATACTTTCATTATACCAAAAAAGTAGTGAAAAGTCCCGTAAATACGTCATTTTCACTACTTCTTATATGCTTGTAAGTACATAATTTTTGCAGTCATGACACAAGAAAAGCTCCCTCACAGGAAGGAGCTTTGTCTACAGTCTGAAGCCACCTCTAAATGAGGTGGCTGATCTCTGCCAGCGTCGGGACACAGGCATATAAACACTTTTTGAGTTCTGCATCCGGCTGCGTCTGATCCGGTACCATGACAACCTTGCAGCCTGCACGGTATGCACTTAAGACACCGTTAGGAGAATCCTCCACCGCCATGCACTCCTCCGGGGCGAGTCCCAGCTGCCCGCAGGCGTAGAGATAAATGTCCGGAGACGGCTTACCTTCCGCTACCATGGTAGCGGAGATCAATTTTTCAAAGTAAGGTCTGATCCCTGTAAGCGTCAGATATTTTTCGGTCCGCTCCAGATCCGTTGCTGTGGCAACAGCTGTGGTAATGTGTCTTTTTTTCAGATCTTCGAGAAGTTCCACAGCACCGGGCTTGCATTTGATGCCATCCCGGTCCAGCGCTTCCTCCATCAATTCTTTTCGTTTCTTCCGTACGGCATAATAATCAAATTCCTCGCCGTACCAGTCCCCAAGCTGTCTGGGGGCAAAAGGCCTTCCAAGACTGCGCATCGTCAGTGCCTGCTCATCCGTCATCGTGTAGCCGTAAGCCTCCAATGCCTTCGGCCAGAAAATACGGTAATATTTTTCGGTATCGATCAACGTACCGTCCATGTCAAAAATTACTGCCCGGATCATAACTGTCCCTCTGTATCATCCGCCTGCACGGCGTGCTCCGCTTTTTCCTGTCTACGCTTTTTCCTGCGTTTTGCCACCTTTTTCACAAGTAATACGATCAACAGTATCCCTACTGCTACTCCGATGATGCACATTACGATCATCCGGGTATGGCTGCCTTCTGCCTCCGCGATACGGAAGCTGCCGGGTACCTCCATGGTGAACTGTCTGTAGCTGCCGATCACCGTGGATTCCACTTCTCTGTATTCGCCGTCCTGTTCTACCCAGACTACAGTATTGTCGGCATCCTCACAGTAGACACGTAAGGTTGCTTCTCCGGTATAGTCCGGTGCGTCCTCTTTCATGGAGTTGGTCATGGAGACCTTATATGTGTCCCCCTCTATCTGCAGATGCAATGAAGCATTCGGATAGAAGTTACCCTCTGCCATGACCAGAGGTTTGTTGGCATCATTTTTCTCTGCGGAAGCAATGGATGCGGTCCACTCCTCATACTCCGCTTCCAGTACACGATTACCGGTAATATAACTGAAATCATAATCCGGCCATACACCGTAATAGCCTTCCTTCTCCGGCACTTCCGGAATCTGATCTGCAGACAGATAGTCTCCATAATTACATTTATAGGAAGCCACTTCCTCGCCATCTGCCAGGAAAGTGATCGTAAACTGCGAAAAAGCTTCCGGAACTCCATCCTTTGCGCAAAGTTCCTGATAGGACAACGGTGTCGCTCCGCCCTGGTAACCGATGCCGTCTACACCGCCGACGCCGCCTTCTACATAATAATTGCCGTACAGGCTGCCGTCATCACTGACTTTACCTGCAATGCTGCCCTGATTTTCTCCGGACATATCCAGATCATTGTATGCATAGCTGTAAAAAATATCGCAGCCTTCTCCGGCGATACCGCCGATATTATTTTTACCGGTAATCCTGCCCATGCTATAGCAGCTGCGGATCGCATAGTTGGCAGATCCGGCAATACCACCCACATCACTGCCTCCGGTACTTTCAATGGGTGCATAGGATTCACAGGAGATAATTGCTCCGTATTCCGCCTTGCCGACGATACCTCCCACGTTATCTTTTTTACCGGTGATATCACCGAAATTGCGACTGTCTCTTACGACTGCCTTGATGGTCTGCTCCACATCGAAGCTCTCCGTTCCGGTCAAGGTGATGTCATCCTCCGGGTCAAAATCATATTCCGTTGCCACCTGGCCGACAATACCGCCGACATTGGTATCCGCCTCCACCGTACCACGATTTACACACAGTGTGACTTTACCTTTTTGGAAGCTGGAGGTGTCATATAATGCTTCTTCGGTTCTCTCCGGTTCTGCCTCACCAGCCTCAGCATCAGGATCTCCGGGGTTCACTTCCCCCTTGCTGGCGGATTCATCCGAAGTATCCTCCACAGAAATCCCTTCGTATCGGAAGAGATCATCGCGGATCTCGCTGACCAGTCTGCGCAATACCCTCGCCTGATCCATCAGCTCATCCATGTGTGCGTCGGTGTTGTCTGACCCTGCCTGTAATACATCTCCTAACTGACCCAGCTGGTCAAATGCTTTATCCAGGCTCTGCTTCAGTGTATCCAGATTATTCTTAATACCACCACTGCGGTCCGTGGATGCACTAACCATATTATCCAGATGCTTCGTGGCATTTTCACCAAACTTTTTCAGAGCTGCTTTATAACTCTCTGTATCATCCGGTACAGAGAGTGTAATATCACCTCCGCTCAGATCATTGCCGCTCAGCGTGATATCGTGTCTGTTGCCGTTATTTTTATCGTCCTCTGCCTGTTTGTTCAGGTCATTATTCAAAACCTTCAGGTCATTGCTGACACCGTTCAGTTCCTGATTATAAATATACCACAAGTCATTCGTGGTTCCGGTAAGGGAATTTCCCGCGCTATTGGCATCCTTCAGATTCGTACTGATACTTTTGCTCAGCGCGGATGCCTGTCTGCTGTAATTGCTGACATCCTTCTGGGTCGCATCCAGCATATCCAAAAATTTATCGGTCTCGGTATCCAGCTCCTTTAATTTGTCACTGAGATACTGGATCTCCAGAAAAGGCTCCATCTGGCCTACGATACCGCCCACATCTTTTCTGCCCTGCACATAACCTGTATTGGTGCAATTCTGCAGATAACCCTGATGCAGTCTGCCTACAATACCTCCGGTATTGTAACCCACATGCTGATATCCGATGGCTCCGGAATTGGAGCAGTAATAGATCTTACCATCAGAGATGCCTGCGATACCGCCGGTATCCGTATGCGCAGTCACATTGGAAGTACTGTTGATCTGCTCCAGATTGTCCATGGTAATATCATCCAGATCATAGGTCACTTCCGTGCTATAGGTATTGATGCTGCCACTGTTGCTGCAGTTATTTAAGATACCGTGATTGTTCCCGACAATACCACCTGCGGAATGATTGCCAATGACATTTGCGTTGGATTCACATCTGCGGATCTCGCCGGTCTCTTCATTCACCCCCGCAATGCCACCGACTTCATTATCGCCGATCACATTACCGGAAAACTTACAATTCTCAATGCTGCCGTAATTCACCCCGACGATGCCGCCGACCTGATTTTGACTTCCGGAGGGAGATATTTCTCCGCTCACCGTGAGATTACGTACTTTGGCACCTTCCTGCACATAACGGAAAAAACCTGCCGCAGAACCATTCCCCGTAAGCTTTACATTGGAGATCGTAAAACTATTACCATCAAAAATTCCCGCAAATGTTGGGATACTGAATTCACTTTCCATGCTCAGAACGATGTCGTTGCACAGCACTACTTTGATACCTCTGGACCAGCTGTCCAGCACACAGTTCTCCGCAAGCCTGCGCAGATCCTCCTCCGTGCTGATCTCTACAATTGCATAATCCTGCTCCTGCGTGGTGTTGCTATAACCGCTGCCGCCCTTATATTGTTCATAGGTTAACGTCTCTTCCGCATAAGCGGTTGCCGGTGTCTGCAGCAGTAATGCCGCTCCCAGCAGGAAACATAATAATCTCTTACTGTTCATCTTCTGTTCCCTCGCTTTCTGCTGTATTATTCGAAAGCTCCTGTGCTTCCAACCTGGGGTACGCATTCTCCGCTGCATCCTCCCGCTCCATGGTCACGGTATCCTTGGGACGCACCACCGCTCCCATCTCACCATCGATGACACCGATGAAATCACCTTCCAGCACACCGTTGACATAACCCTTGATATGACCGTTCATTCGGATCCTACCGGCAGAAGGCAACGGCTTCGCCAGATCACGCTTTAAGGTAAATGCCGTCTTCTGAATAATGATATCTCCGATCAGCAGTGTCTGGGGCAATGCTAGCAACACCAATAAAATAGAGGTCAGAGTACCACGTCCCAGCGCCAGTCCGATCGCTGCTACCGCTGCATTAGAAGATACATAACTGATAATGAATCCAGCAGCCACCAGCATGGAACCACTGGTAACAATCGTGGGGAACGCCTGGTTCAGCGCCTCGATGGCAGCTTCTTTGATCGGCATGTACGTCTTCAGATCCATATAACGGCTGGTGATAACGATAGCGTAGTCGATCGTCGCACCCATCTGGATGGCGGACACTACCAGATATCCCAGGAAGTATACATTTTCACTGAGCAGATACGGCAGTGAGAAGTTCATCCAGATACTACCCTGAATCGTTACTACCAGCAATACCGGCAAGCCGGCAGACTGGAAAGTGAACAACAGGATGATCATAACGAACAATGCCGTCAGTACAGTGATGATCGTGTTATCTGTTGCGAAAGAATCTCCCAGATCCTTATCACTGGTGGCATTTCCGACTAACAGGATATCATCTATATTATAGAACTTCGCCACGGTATTACGTATCTGATCCAGCGCTGCAATGGTCTCTTCTCCTTCATAAGGTACATTCAGTTCCAGAACGAAACGGGAATTATCTTCTCCCAACAGCTGATCCTTTGCAATCATAATCTTGGAATGTGCGTCCGATAAAGTCTCCTCCAGATCATCATCCAACGTAATGTTTCCGCTTTCTTTCTGATCATAAATGAACAGGAACATATCGATAAAAGGTACTTCGTAATCATTGACACCGCTGACCAGAGCACCGTAATCACTCTGATCCAGGGCATATGCCGAATACAGCATATCCGCCACTTCCACATCCAGATCGATCAGCTCTGCAAATTGTCTGGGATTCAGTTTGTCGGTCAGCATGTAACCATCCATAGCTTCAATATTGCCAAGTCCCTGAACGGATTTTACCACATCCAACTTTTCCAGTGCCTTCAGGGTCTGTGCCTCTTTTTCATAATCACCGTTGGGCACAATGACCGCCAGCTGATTCACCATGCCAAATTCCTTATTGACCATGCTGACTGAGAATTTATTCTCACTCATACTGCTGGATTCCAGTGTATTTACATCATATACATAATTCGCCCTGTTGGACAGGAAAAATGCTGCAATAACACCCACGATCAGTATCGGCGGTACAATGTAGCGAGTAGCCACACAGAATTTTCCCACTGCCGTGATCTTCGGCACGAAGCTCTTATGATGCGTGTTGTCAATTGCCTTAGAAAAGGTAAGCAGCAGTCCCGGCATCAGGAAAAATACTGCTACCATACTGAAAATAATGGATTTCGCCAGGATAATACCCATATCGTAACCAATTCTGAACTGCATGAACATCATGGCTACCATACCTGAGATCGTGGTCAGGGAGCTGGAAGAAATCTCCGGGATTGCCTTACTCAAAGCCACGATTACAGCCTCTCTGGCATCCTTGTCCTCATGCTCCTCCATAAAACGGTGTGCCAAAATGATGGCATAGTCTACTGCCAGACCTAACTGCAGCACCACTGCGATAGAGTTCGTCACAAAGCTGATAGTACCGAACCAATAGTTCGTTCCTTTATTTAAAATAGCTGCCACGATAAATGTGGTCAGATATACCGGGATCTCCGCGTAAGTTGTGGAAGTAAATAGCAGCACGGCTACGATAACCACAGCTGCCAGAAGCAGAATAACGATCATATCATTATTCAGGTCATCCGCATCACGCTCTTCCTGACCGATATCTGAAGAATAATAAACATCATAATCAGACAGGGCATCCAGTACCTCAGTCAGATGCTGCTGTGTGGCTTCCGTATCCGCTTCCTCATCAAAAGTGACAGACAATAAAGCCTCCATGTCATGATAATGGTCCTCAGTGTCATCGAAATCCAACATACTGACACCATCCATTTTTTCCACCTGATCCGCCAGCTTCTGTGCCTCATCAAAAGTCACATTACAGATCAGGATCCGCGCGGAACCGTAGGTCGTAAACTCTGAATCCATCAGATCCAGTCCCCTTCTGGTCTCTGTCGTATCCGGCAAATATGTAGTCAGGTCATTATTCACTTTGACCTTATTCATGGATAATACGCAAAATATGCATAAAACAATAAAGATCAGATAGAATCCTTTTCGTTTATCTACGATAAGCGTGGCAAGCTTCATCATAAAGGAGTTATCTTTTTTGTCTTTTTCTGTGTTGTCTGCTGCCATAGTTTCCTCCTGCTGTGTCTCTCTTTGTACCCTTATGTATCTGATTTTTCTATTCTTAGTTTAAGAGTTTTTCCCGCTTCTGTAAAGCCTTACTACAAAAATAAAAAATTGTATTACTGTCATCTAATAAACTTGTGTTGATTTTCTAACACAAGCAAAATATAATAATAGGGAAGAAAAAGCAAGCCACAAATTGTGTTGATATGTCTGTTTTTGAACATTGTATTGACGTGTGTTCATTGTTTTAGAAAAAATTCAGATTTGCATTAGATACGTATTAGATCTTATCTATAAAAAGTGATTTCTGTTTATTTTTCGGAAAAGATGGAGGATTGACGTATGGAAAAAATGGATCGCCGCGTGCGCAAAACCCGTGCCCTGTTGCTGCAGGGATTAGTCAAAATGATGGAAAACCACGATATTCAGGATATTTCCGTCAAAGAACTCACAGAGCTGGTAGATATCAATCGCGGAACCTTCTATCTGCATTATGATGATATCTACGATATGCTCCATAAAGTGGAAGATGAAATGTTCCGGGAGTTCAACGAGATCATGGAGCAGGAACCGCTAGGTACTCCCACATTGTCCTCTGACGGTCTTCTGTTAGAGTTCTTCCGCTTCTTAGACCGCCACAGAGATCTCGCCAGAGTCATGATCGGTCCTCATGGAGATCTCACCTTCGTTAACCGCCTGAAGGACCAGATCAAAAAGCGCACTCTCCGCTTTCTGGAAAGTGCGCAATCCGATGCTAACTATGAATATCTCTGTTCCTTCATCATTACCGGTTGTGTCGGTGTCGTAGAGACCTGGCTGAAAGAAGCCACTCCCCAGTCTCCGGAAGAAATGGCAGAGATTCTTGGAAACATGCTTGTGCGTCAGCTTACTTTTGCTCCGGAGCCTGCATAGACCGTCCCGGCTGTGCCGGCTCCGGCATGCCTACACTTAAAGAAGTCACGACCTCGCCATCCAGGAAGAAAGATACGGTATCACCTACCTGGAGGTCATCCAGCGTGGCATCCGTTCCGTCAATCGTGATGATCGTATCATCATTGACCGTGATAGTCATAGTGTCACCGCTAAGGGTTAAGGTCATCTCATCTAACATATCTTTCTCGGGTTTCTGACCATCCGGATCCTCTCCGCTGGGGACTTCTCCTGTAGGTTTTTCGCCGTCAGGTGCCGGGCCATCGGGTTTATCGCCTGTAGGTGCTTCCTCATCCGGAGCCTCCGGCTTCTCTGCCAGCGAAATGGAGATCACATTGCCGTCAATGGCTGTGATCTGACCAAGATAAGATTCCACCTTCTCTTCACCTGATTCTGTTGCCGCATTTTGCTCCACCGTGCTCTGTTCCGTCGTGCCCTCCGGTGCGATCGTCTCCTTCTGTTCTGCTGATTCACTTGCTGCGCTCTCCGTGCCCGCAGATGTTGTTCCTCCGCATGCTGTAAATCCGGTCATCACCATGGCAGCAGTCAACACTGCGCACATTACTTTTGTGTTCACCTGGGGTAAATTCCATCTTCTCATCTTCTCATTCCTCCTGTTCCATTCATTCCTTAAAAAACTTGTGAATATTTACTTCCCCTTATCTACCTCTTATGATAAAGTTCATCTGCGAAGGAATTGTGAGAAAAATGTGGTGATTCTGTGAATTTTTCAGGCATGACATTTCTGTCATGTGTACTATGTTGGAAGTGTCAGCTTACGTGTCGATTCTTCCGTTTTGTTGTAAATATCGAAGAAATGCGGTACAGCCTTCCAGGACATCATTGTAGGTCGTCCCAAACTCTCCCGTGTACCATGGATCCGATATATCCCGTTCCGAGCCGGCATAAGATAAAAGCCTGACTACTTTCCCATCCGGATCTCCGCCGAATATCCGCAGCATGTTGCGGATATTCGCACTGTCCATACCGATCAGATAATCATATTCCGCATAATCCGCCTTCGTCACCTGCCTGGCCCGCTTCCCCTCACAGGAGATCCCGTGCCTGGCAAGCTCCGCCTTCGCCGGCGGATAGACCGGGTTCCCGATGCCGTTCCAGATCTCCTCCGTGCTGGTGGCAGCGGAAGCAATCTGGAAGTGATCGGCGAGATTCGCGTCGGATACCAATTTTTTCATAACAAATTCTGCCATGGGGGAACGACAGATGTTGCCGTGGCAGATGAAGAGCACTTTTATTTTATCTTGCATAACTTCGTTTTTCCTTGTATATCCTTATTTTTCCTAGGTTTTATCGCACTTTCACAACATCTAACCTAATGTACCTATCCTAGTGTATTGGCACATTGATTTTTAGCATTACAACAACTTCCTATTCGGAAGCTGTTGTAAACCTAGGATACAATGAACTCAACTTCACTCTTGCATCGGCAGTTCGGAACTGCCAATTAACTTTTGCTGCGACTGTATTACGCTCGACTTCCCACGCAGCTAGCTCTCCACGAAGTTTTGCAATGTTTTCAATCCTTCGTGACAAACACTGTCTGGTCATTACATTCAGTTCTATTTCTGCAATGTCAAGCCAGCTTCCATGTTTGGGTGTATAGTGAATTTCCAAACGCTTGATAATTCGTCTTGCCTCATCTGCTGGATACCTTTTATACAAGGACGCCGTTTTATGGGTGTTAAGGTTATCCATAACAAGAATTACTTTTTCTGCATCAGGATACATGACATCAACGAGATATTTTATCTCTTCTGCCCAGTCAAAGGCAGTACGTTGTTCTCGCACGCTGACATGATGAGTGCCTCCAAGCGGTTCGACAAAAGCAAATATGCTGCAGGTACCATTCCTGACATATTCCGAATCTGTTTTCTGATTGTCACCCGGACGCATGGGCAGTGGTTTCCTTGCATCGCCCAGTAACTGGTAAGGCTTTTCGTCCATGCATACAACTGGTCTTTCAGGATTGTATGGGAGTTCATATACATCAAGGACATCTTCCATACATGCTATAAATTCGGCATCATCTTTTTTGGGGATGCACCAGTAGTCGTTTTTGTGAGGTCGAAGTTTGTTTTTTTTAAGGCTCTTCGGATTGCCTCACGGCTGACCGGAGTATCAAGAACAATTTTTGATTTCTCTTCCAGCAGCCGGATGGTCCACCTTGAATGTCCTTCCGGCACCGGACCACAGGCAAGTTCAATGATACGGGCTTCAGCACGTCCATCGAGCACACGCCTTGCATTATCAGAATTAACATTACGCTTAAACTCAGTTACTGCATCAATACCACCCTCAAAATATTTTTTCACAGTATTGGTTACTGTTGCCAGACATACACCATTTGATTTTGCAGACTGCTCATGAGTCAATACTTTTCCGTGGGACTCATCCAGGTCAATAATAATCTGGCATCTGCATCGGATTGTTTTGGATGTTTTATTTTTTCGGATGACAGATTTAAATTCTTTTAATTCATCATCCGTAAGTTTGATTTTGTACTTTTTTGGTCTTGCCATAGGATATCACCGCCGTTTCTTTTATTGTACCATAAAACGGCAATAACAGCCAGAAATATTTAACTAAATATCAATATGTCAGTACACTAGCATAAAATCGCATATTTTACCATATCTCGGTAAGTAAAATGAGTACAAATCTAGGTACAAACCCGATTCGTACTCATCAGTACTTTTTCCCTATGCCCTTTATTTCCTTACTTGGCACACTTTTTCATTTCTTTTTCTATCCTTTCAAGCCTCTCCATTTCTCTCTGCGCATCCTCCAACTTAAGGTGTGTATACACATTTGAGGTAACACTTATATCTGTATGTCCCATTAAATATTTCAATGTTTCTACAGATATTCCTCGCTTTGCCGCATTCGTACAAAATGTATGACGGCACACATGTGGTGTTATCTTTGGAAGTTGCACTCGATAAATTCTATTGTACTTCTCAACCACATGCTGAAAGCGTTTTTCCCATTGATAGGGCATCATTGGTTTTCCACGCTTATCCAAGAACAGAAAACCTGTATAACCATCTATCATTTCCTCGACTTTAGGTTTCTTTCTATTCTGTACTACCCTCTTGAATGCTGCATAAACTTCATCCGACATTGGCAATACTCGTGTCCCAGCTTCAGTTTTTGTTTTTTCTATGTACTTTCCCCTATTGCCAACATACTGTAATTGATGATTCACGTTGATTGTTCTTTTCTCCAAGTCTATATCCTTTAACGTAAGTCCGCAAAACTCGCCTATTCTCAAGCCTGTTCTAAATAATATAAACATCCCATCGTAGCACTCACTGAAATGTTCATCCTGTTGAACAAACCTTAAAAACTCCTTTTCTTGTTTTGATGTTACTGCATCTCTTTTTACTGAATCATCAATTAGAAAATTATGCAGTTCAAAATCAAAAGGATTTTTTCTGATTAGGTCTGCCTCATAAGCCATCTGAAAAGCTGGTCTTACTACTCCACGTATTGTATGGACACTGCTATAGCTCTTTCCATCCTCTGACTGTAATTTTATTAACCAAGCCTTTGCATCTATTGTGTTGATATGATTAATCTTCTGACTTCCAAAGCTGTCACGTTTTAATACATTAACCACTGTTTTATATCCTGCGGATGTGGTTGGTCTGACATTGCGCTTTTGCTCTAAATATTTCTCTACCAGTTCTAATACTGTCATATCTCCACCTGATAGAGAAATACCATTTGCCAAGTCACGCTCCAGTAATTTTTCCTTTTCTCTAAGCGATAAGTCTGGCTTTTTTCCTTCTGGCATCTTATCGTGCCTTTCCAATTTCCAACTGTATACAAACTTTCTCTTTTTGGTTATTGGATCTATTGTACTGAATAAATATCTCCCATCGGCTCGCTGTTGCTCCCCCATTCGTAATATACGATTCTTATTGTCTCTTCTTTTTTCACTCATGGTTTATCCTCCAAACTATAATACAATCCCCACCATTGGGATGGGGATTGTATCGGAACTACATATATTTTGCAAGGTATTTTTTGCTTTTATATAGAGCCTGTCCCATCAATAAACTGCTCGAATAACTTACGTTTAATAAGTATCTTATTTCCTACCATAAGTATGTAATCTGCTGTCGGATTGTTCGCCACCAGTTTACGAAGATTTTTCTCTCCAATGTTGAAGTACTGAACTGCCTCTTTGATTGTGAGATTATACTTCTCACTTGTCATTAAATATTCTTTTTCTGTTTTCATAATGATTCAAAATCCTTTCTATCGGATTTTACTGAATCATGTTGCACCTCATTTTTTGCAGTCCAACACACAGGGCATCGGACTGCCATTTGCTTTTTACTAAGATTACAGTAGTTTTGTCATTATTTCCTGCTGTGTCAAATCGGGGACTCTTTCACATACAATTTGTGTCATTTCATCCCTTTCTTTCTTCATTTTTGCAAGTTCAGATTTTAACTCTTCAATTTCAGCACTTTCTTGCGTACGAGGAATGGTTTCTTCATACGCAACATTATTTATTGTTTTGCACTCGCTGACTTTATCGCCTTGCAGTTCGGTTCTTAGTGCATAAAACCGGCGATTTTGATTGTTAATTTTTCTTGTCTTCTGGTAACCGCCAGAATTTTTGTCGGTTATCCACAAACCACGAAGTGCGAATTCTGTACGCACTTCGTGTAAAGAGTACCCCATTCCTGTGACAATCTCCTCTACTTCGCTTTTGGTCAATAATATATAGCCACTGCCAATCCTTGCAACATCACGCTGAATAATAGCGTCTCCCTGCTCAATCAAAGCTTCATACACTTCCTGTAAAGAACTTTTGATTGTCAGTTCCATTATTGGAATCTCTGCATAATTCTCTACAATACGTTTCCACAGCACCCTCATCGGAATAGGCATATCCGGGCGCTCGTATGCACGCATTATGTCATAAAATCCACTGCGCATACTGTCTGTAATCTGTGGCTTGTAAACCTTTTTCTCGCCCCTATATGAACGCTCGTAAGAAATGCCTTCCACTTCTCCCAATCCATCCTCTTCATACCCGCTAACTTTGCAGACATTTTTGCACAGCAGTTGTGTCTGCATCATTCCTGTGGGATATTGGATTATCAACTGTAACCACCCACAGCCTCTGCCGATGTCACAAATGTAGCGCACGTAAAATGCGCCACCATACTTCCCATCCATAAGCTTTAACGCATTATTCAATACCCCTGTTTGCACTCCTAACACGTTAACAGCCTCGTCCGTTGTTCCTGTCATTTCACTATCTGACAGGCTTTTGTTCTTTTCTTCTTCATCCATCTATTTTCCTCCGCATAGCTGTCACTTGCGCACCGTGACAACTACCTAAACTTAATCTCGCTTTGTACAAAGCTAGCTACTATGCAAGTTTTCGCCCTTGCACAAAGTATTTCGGTTGCACTTTGTATAGCTTTCTGAATTTGCGGAATTGTCACCTTTTTTACGGAATGTTTATGACAGAAAAAGAGTGTGCCGATTGACACACTCCCATGTTATACATCCTTATTGCTCTTTCATTTCTTTCATCTGTTTAAGTAAACCATATAATAATCTATATATTTCATTAAACTTGCTTTTATCAGTTTTCCATAGTCCTTCTAATTCACTTTTGTTTATTTCTTTTATAAATTTAGTCCATTCTTCCCCTTTTGCTCGGTACAGTTTTGATAATTCATCCTCAAATAGATATTCTGACAATTTTCTATATAGAGAACAAGTCTCCACGCTCATTTCCATGTTATCAATTTTTCTGAAAATAAGATTTTGAAACTGCTCCTTTTGTTTCCTTGCTTTATTTATATATTTTTTATCAACCCCTGCTTTTCTCAACGCAGTATATTTTTTACATATCCAAAAATACTGTTTCCATTGCTTGGTTGACACTCCAGTTATTTCAAGTCGCATACTGCCATTAATCAGTTCATTAACTTTTACAAATCTATAACATCTGTCCTGCTTAATTTTATCAATTTTCTTTCCGTTTCTAAGAGCTTCGTAATATTTTTCTCTGACCGACAAGAAATCATATAACTTGTCGTAGTAATCTGTTTTATTTGCATTATTTTTTCTAATCAAGCTTAAATATATAAAATCAATGATATTGAAATTTATTCGGCAGCTAACACTATTAGTGTCGTCCTTTATTGTAATCGGATACATAGTATTCAGCTTTGGTTCGTTTCTGCTCAAATTTACCGACACGTTTTATACCTCCCGACTGTGATATACCTTTTCTTCATTATACATACCCTGTTGCTGAAAATCATCTATTATTCGGTCTAAAATAAACATTTTCAATCCCATTAATACATCTGACAGCAATGCTTTTTATAATAAATGCAGATAATGCCAAAATAAGAGTTTGTCATACTGCTCCGACAAACCCTTATCCGTTATTACTTTTCATATAATTTCTTAAGCCATGTCTGCCTTATTCTGCAATGCACTCTCTTTCACTTTCTCAAAAACTTCAACACCCTCACATACTGTAATCCGGTTTTTATCCAATTTAACACCTGCAACTGGTATGCCGAGTTCAATCATCATTTTCAGTTTGCTTTCATCATATTCCACTCTTGCGTGTCGGGCATTGACTGTTTCATAAACCTTTTTACCATTTTCAACTGATACAGATACCACAACTAATGCAATATTCATATCACAGTCAGAATTTTCATTCAGCCATGACAGATTGTTCACTCCACTTTTTAACTGTAAATTTGTCATGTTAAAGCCGTCAACATCTAACATCAATGTTTCCTTTTCATCCACGTTGCCTAATACAAAGCCATAAACTCTCTCGCCTCGTTTCAGCTTATCAATAATCTGTTTTTCGCTCATACCGATAAAACCTTTGCTCTTACTGTCAAAGCATTCATAACCCACCAGACGCTGACCTAAATAGTTCCCATTTGTTAAATACATACACATATTGAATACCTCTGCTTTCCGTGCCACAGCACTAACTTTTATTTATCTTACAAATAAATACTAACGCGACCGCACCAATAAGGCTATTGACGGAATGCAAGGGATTTTATTTTTTAATTTATCGCTTGGTTGTGGAGTTTGTAGAGCAATATTCAAATGATATATACGTTGTCATATTTTCTTATTGTAAAATCATAATCAAAATAAGTCGTTCTCTTTCTTTTGGTATTTATAATATGAATACACAATTTTTGTTTTCATGTTGTTCATGATAGTGATTTCATATTTATATAATTTTGCAAATCATCCGCCCACATTAATTTTTTTAAATTACTAAATCCACATTTCTGACCTTTTCAATATTTTTCTTTCAAAGCACCATTTCCCTACAAAAATTACGCTTTCTGAAACCTAAAATTAAAATATTGATACACCTAATCAGATTTTTCAACAATAATTTCTTTACCCACTTTTATCAAAATTTCCACATTTTTATTTCATTCAATTTATTTACAGTCAGCCTTAGTTGTGTCAAAATCTTAAACCATATTTTCAAAAATAATTGAAATGAATGCTCTCCGAAAACTTCTTACTAGTCCTAGAAAATGTAGCTATTTTATGTGGTGATAGGCAAATGAAAAGCACTACCACAATGGTAATGCCTTTCCTCTGATAATATTGACTTATCTGTTTAATGCTCTGCGCAAACGCTTTTTGTACGCTTGCTCAACTTCATCATAGAAGTCAACATCTGCTCGCCAGTCTCCATCCATAGGCAACTCTGCCATTAGGACTGTCCGTGGGTGTCCGTCCGGATAAATCATATCCATACCTATGATGTTGTTCTGCCTGCCACTTTTAAAAGTTATTCCCATAATTGCTTGCCCTCCATTTTCAAATTACAAATACATATTCTTTTGAAAATAGGGTTTAAAAATTGGATATTTTCAAATTTAATGTTAGTTTGCTTTTGTAATTTTAACGAAAAATTTTTTGTTTGGTTGTTTTAAATGGGAAATGCACTTCCCATTGGGGAAGTGCATCAGACTGTAGACAAAGTTGCTCTGGAATTTACATCCCAGAGCAATTTTTCTTTTATGAAACAAATTTTGTATAAAATTAAATTTCTGAGAGTTTTTCTTTCCTTCAACAGTCCCCTTTTTTCCTTAATCTTTGCTAGCTTTTTCAAATTCATACACGCATATGTAAGCCCGACCTTCATTTCCATCCGGGCTTTTCCGTACATCTGTGTATATCGAAAACCATGATTCTCCTTTGCTGTTCCAAAGATTCTCTCTATGGTTTCTTTTCTCTGTGCATATAAATCCTTCATTCCCAACATCTGACGGATATCTTCGCAGATTTCCATGTATGGTTCCCATATATGGCGGGTTACTGTTTTTACATGATCTCTGCTTTCTGTACACTGTGAAAGATACGGGCATTCTGCGCAGGCCGCACCGCAGCTTTTATATTCTCGATATCCGTCCTTGTTGGTTGTGCGATATGTCAGTGTCTTATTGTTTGGACAGATATAACAATCATAATACTCATCATATACATACTCATACTTCTTAAAAAATCCATCTTTGGTCATTGGCCTTTTGTAAGGTAAAAGAGGTTTTATGCCATCATCTATCAAAAGTTTTGCAATTGCCGGAGTTTTATATCCTGCATCTGCAACCAGTGTTTCTATACCGATATTCTTGATTTTATCATACAGCCCCTTAAAAGTTCTGCTGTCATGCTGATTTCCAGGATTAATTGTATAACCAAGAATCCAGCCATTTTTATCACAGGCAGTTTCTATTGCGTAGGCAAATACATTCTTGTGTTCCCCTTTGCGGAACCATCCACTTTCAGGATCCGTAGTGCTACACTTTATTGTTTTAGTATCTTTTGGAATGTCATCTGTGAATTCTTTTGGATCACCTCCGGCTGATGGTGTACTGTCGTTATCATCATCGTCCTTGTCACTCTTTTCTTTCAGAGGTTTCTTTCCATGAGCTTCCCTGTCTTCGTTGATTTCCTTTTGTAAGAGTTCCTCATAGAACAGGGCTTCTTCGTGGGCAATTCGTTTCTGCATCTTCTTGTTATTTGCTCTTGCCTTTACATGAGTGGCATCTACAAAAACCTCTGTAGGGTCAACCAGCTTAAATTTGTAACACTCCATCAGGATATGGGAAAAAATCTGTTCAAAAAGATCGGTATTCTTAAAGCGTCGTGTATAGTTTTTCCCGAATGTAGAAAAATGTGGCACTTTATCCATCATATCTAAACCAAGAAACCATCGGTAAGCAACATTTACCTCGATTTCTTTGCAGGTCTGCCGCATACTTTTGATTCCATAAAGATACTGGATAAAAGGAATCTTAATCAGCATTACGGGATCCATACTGGGACGACCATTATCCTGTGAATATTTTTCGACTACAAGGTCATAGATAAAGTTCCAGTCGATTGCTTTATCTATAATTCGTAGAAGGTGATCCTGTGGAACCATGTCATCCATGCAAAGAAACTGTACCTGTTCTCTTTTTTTATCTGCATTCTGAGTCATCATAAATAGAAGTACCTACCTTGATTTGATACTTCTATTATACCAGAAAGGTGCCGAAAAATCCGCATAAACACTGGACATTCTGGTACTTAGCAAAGAAAAATCCCGCACAGTAGTGCGAGACTTTGTCTACAGTCTGATGCACTTCCCATTGGGGAAGTGCATTTCTTATCATTTTACTATTGACCGTTTGTATGAGCTGGTTTTCCTTCTATTGCTAGAGTCAAGTTTTCTTCAAATTCTGGGAATGTGTCACCTGGATAGGTTTTGTCTGTACCATAAAATGGTGTTGCTCCATCATCATCTAAACTAGTTCCATAAAAGTATGAATTTGGACCTGCAACTATTTTTTCGCCTGTGCGTTGGTTAATTGCATAGGAACGTTGGTCTCCAGCTGCTGAACCATAGTAATAGATGAACCATGCACCACAAAGGCTATCTATACCGTAGTCTTTTTTTACTGCAGCCATTTGTGTATCTATATCGCCTTCATAATATTTATATATCTCTTCTTCCATGTATTCATAATCTGCCTGAGATGCTTCATCAACTGTTAACCCTTCAGAGTTGGTGGCTTCTGATGTACCACCCTCTGTTGTTTCTGTATCTCCCTTGACTTCATCACTTTTACTTTCTGTAACTTCATTTTCTGTCTCTATCTCTGCTTGCTGTGTTTCTGTATTTTGCACAACTGCAATAGTTTCTGTATCAGTTGTGTTACTTCCACACGCAGAAGCAAATAAACAAATACTCAATATGCTGACTGCTATTAATTGTTTTCTCTTCATACTGTTTCCCTTGCATAAACACATTGTGTTGCTTGCCTTTCCCTATCTTATACTTACTCCGTTATTGTATCTTCATTAGGATGTATTACATCATACAAGAAAACACCCGGCTCTACATCTCCATAATCAGCATCCACAGTGTTCTTCATTTTCATACGCACAGTGTTTGCAAATAACTCATTATTATTTTCTCTCCCTATCCATGCAAATGTCACTGGGTTGTCTTGACTAATAATCGGAGTATCATAATTAACCATCCCATAACTTCCATCTTGCCTATATCCGAATGTACCAGTAACTTCTAATGTTATAGAATCATGTATTTCCATATCATATTCAGCAAGCTGTTCCTCTGTAATATATGACAAATCCATATATGCCTCTGACAACTCAACTTTTTTCTGTATTGTTGTTCCTATTACCGAGTTTAATTCATTGCACACATCTGTATCTATCGCATCACTTTGTGAAGTTACATCCGTAATCAACAATTCAATTTCCGAACTAAAGCAATCATTTTCTTCATCAATTTCCCCTTGATTAATTACACGATACAACCCTGACACGACAAGAGTACATTGCATATTTTTATTTTCATCTGTCGCAATGTAAACACGTGCATCATCATATGATGCAACAAACTCATTGTTTGTAAATATAACATTAGATTTTTTTGAACTTGTATCATAATCTACCCTAAGATTTCCCAATCTGAATGGCTCTCCATAATATGCATCTCCTTCTAAAGTCAGCATATCTCCAACTCTCCATTGCCCCCTAAGCACATCCTGTGTTACTGTTATTTCAGACGAAGTAGTATTCTTAAACTCTTCAATCTGTTGTTCCAGTTCTGACAGTTCTATTTCTGTTTCCGTTTCTTGTTCCTCTACTGTTTCTGTCTCCGTTGTCTGCTCTGTTGCAATTACTTCCTGTTGCTCTGCTGTATTTTCTGTTCCACAAGCTACTATGGAAACAGAAATTGCTAAACATAGCATTGTCAAAAGCACTTTTCTTTTCATACCTTGCTCCTTATCTTGATTTCTTTATAAACAGATAAATCATAAATGCTGTTTCCAGTTCTTTCCATTGCTATTCTCATAATTGTGTAAGTAGTGACAATACTGGAACTACTGTTGTTCCCAACAATTTAACCGCCCCATTCTCATTAATCTTGTTGCACACCTCGTTGAACTTATCAAAGAACGCTGTCACTTTTCCCTTAACTGTTGTATCCGCATATAAGCTATCTATGTATGCAAGTCCCTCTTTTGTTACTCCTGCAATCTCAAAGCCGACCGCCTCTGACATTTCAATATCCTCTTCACTCTCAATGTCACTTGAAATCAAGCCTAATTGTGTCAGTTTCATTATTGATGTTAAATATTCCTCTCTGTCAATCGCACCATCAATTAGAAGCTCGTCCACCACATCATCCAAACAAGCCCAACGCTCCACACGACCAATGTTGTCTGACATAGCCTTTGTTAACAATAAAATCTCTAACTGCTCCGCTGTTATATTCTCCATGTGCTTAATCTCCTTCTCCTTGTATGAATAAACCACTCTACTTGTATCATTATATTGCTTATAGTGTTTTATTTCAACTCTTTTAGTGCTTTTCTTTAACTCCTAATGTGTTGGTTATGGCTATACACTTAATGCGTAGGAGGTCAACACTATGATTAAAGGTCTATCAACCAAATTGAAAGAATTAAGAATGTCACAAAATCTATCACAAGCTGATGTTGCTAAAAAACTGGGTATTTCTCCCTCCATCGTTAGCGGTTATGAAACTTCCGAGAGAACGCCTAGTACTGAAAATCTGCTTGCTCTCTCCTACCTTTATAAATGTAGTACCGATTACCTTTTAGGAAAATCAAATGATAAACCACCTGTTGTGCTTGATGTTGACGGCTTAACACCCGAGCAGATACAAGCGTTACAAACACTTATTAAAACAATGAAGCATGAGTAAACTCAATTACCCATGCTCTTTTATATTTTATCCATATTGTTCTGTTCATCTCGTATCTGTTGCAATTCATCAAGTGCCATTGCTCGAATATCATTTACACAGTATGCAATACATTCCATACAGTCAACTGCCTGTTGCTCTATGTTCTCCTGTTGCATCCCAATGCTAAGACTTTTTATCATATTGTTTAGCTGTCCCAATCGCAATGCCACACTTTCAAGAGCATCCATACACATCCTGCGTTCCAATTTTTCTTCCATAAGCAATCCTCCAATTCTTCTTAATGTTTGGGAATTGTAACGCTGTGGTCTGCTTTCGTCAATCATCCTTTCAAATGTATTTGCATATTTATTTTGTCAATTTCAAAATCGGGGTGTATTCATCTGACCCCATTATATATTGTAAATATAGCAGGGGAACATCGCCCACATTATTTTTCAAACTGACTGGCAAATTTAAAAATGACAGAGTGTCAAGCCACTCTGCCATCCTGTAAAAATTCCTGCAATCTGTTTTCTTCAAAGTTTTTAATTCTGCTATATACTGTCTGCCGACTTACCCCAAAGATATTTGCAACTTTTGTAACCGGCACACCAATTAAAAGCAGCAGATATATTCTTTCCTCGTCTACGCTCTTTCTGTATTCCTCGTTACATTGATACAGTTGCTCTGCTGTTTCGGGTATTTTTCCTTTCCCCTCTTTGCAGTACTTCATAAACTTTCTGTCATTGTAATAGTTCTCCATAATCCAGTCTGCTACTGCACTTTTGCTAACTTGGTTGTTATTTTCATCCACAAAACCTTCGATTTTATTCTTATGCTGATACAGTAATTTAATTGATATTTCATCACAAAACATCTCATCATATTCGACCAATACCTTTTCCAATGTTTCCATACTTTCTACACGTCCTTTCCTACTTATATTTTTTATAAAACTTTTAACTACAATGTAATACCAACCATGCCATTCAGAATGCTGTCTTACCTATGCCAACTGCCTTTCTGACATTTTTGTCGTTGATGTAACTATTTCGTAACAGTTATTCCCCTATTTTTTCATTTTCCTATAATTTACCGAATAATATGCACATTCGTTCAAAATGATAGTGTTGCAATGCACCACTCTTTTTCCTATGAAAGTATCGGCTCATACTCTCCTACGCTCTCTATCCCTCCATAGTTGTAGCACCCCTTGTAAAAATTTTCTTTATCAAGAATACGTTTTACAAGCATAACATTAAAGTCCGCTCCCTTCCTGCCCTTGTACCCTTCTGCTTTCATAAACTCCGATATATTTTTTAATGTCATATCGGGCATAAGCTGTTTTAACTGGAACACCCTTTGTACCGCTTTTGCCTCTGTTGCATTTACATACAATTTTTTGCCACCACGCAGACACTCATAACCAAATGGAGCGCCACCGCCTGCATAACCACCGTCCTTTGCTTTCTGCAATCGTCCACGTTTTAATTTCAATGCTATCTCCAACCGCTCATACACGTCCAACAGTTCAAACATACCATTTACAAAAATCTCATTGGGATTTTGCGTGTAGATAGAATAATTCGGTCTGTCGATTGCTCTGATATCCACATTGTTCTTTTTAAGTTCCCTATGTAACAAAACTTTCACCAAGTCTGACCGCCACAGACGATTTGTTGACAGTACAACAATATATTGAATTTTATTTTCTTTCAGTGAAGCAAGCATATCAAGCAGACCGTCACGCTCAATACTCATTTCGTCCTCATTAGCTTTCGCTCCGCTGATACCCTCGTCCTTAAAAATCTCTATCAAGTTGTAACTTTTGGAACTGCAATATTTTTCAATTTCCGCACGTTGCTCCGCTAAGGAATATCCCTGTTTGACCTGCCCTTCTGTTGACACCCTTATGTAGCCATATACATTTACAATGTTGTTTTCCATGTAACCGAACCTCCGTTATAAATATTTTTTTTATAACAGCAATTTCAATTTCGGTTAAAAATTAGGAAATTAATTTGGAATTGCTAACTTTCCATTGGCTCTATCGCTTTTATTGCGATTTATTCTTGAAATCAACAACGATACCTTTGCTGGAATAGTCATTACAAAAATCTTTTGTAACTTATAAATTCCATATCATTTTATTCTAAAAGAAATAGCCTGCCCATTTGACAAATGTTCAAATCTATACATTACTTTTCCTTCGCATTTCATTATCCATAATAGCAATTACCTAAATACTTTCATTATCATTTAAAAGAACGAATACCTCTTTGGGCATATTAGTTATATGACATATAAAATGCAAAAACGTTTTTGTACTCTTCAGTAAATCATCTGTGTTGTTAAATATTTCACTGAGTTCTTTTATGTCGTATTGTTGATTTTCTAAATCATATTGAGAAAGCGCAAAATCCAAAAAACGCAAAATATCGAAATAGCTTAACGGTTGCTCAATAATACGGAATATCATATTTACAAAAGCCTCTGTATACTCTGGTTGACTCAATTTTATTTCTGGTAAATCAATAAGCTTATTTTCACCACCGCAATATTTATACAAAGTTTTTCTTGCGATATTATTTGTTACTTTTAAAATATCATCAATTTTTGATTTAGAATTACTCCCATAAATCAAGCCTAGAATAATAATATCAATCTTATCTTCATTAGTAAAATATTGAACTTGTCTACATATCTGTAACATCGGGAGCATCAACATACTACTTAACTGATATACCGCCCATCTAATAGCTCTTTTCTCTTTTAATACTAATGGTAATTCAGCTAATGATGCTAAATCGCGCAATGCTGTAATTGTTTTTTTACATTTTGTAAAATTGTCTTCTATAGCCCAATAATGTGTATTTATAAATTTAAATATTCTTTTATAAATCAGATTATTCGGTGCAGAAATATTCTTAAAAGTATTTATATTTTCATTTTGAATTTGCGGATTCCATGAGCCTCTCCAATCATTACTCTTTATTCCATATCTTTTTTCCATGTCTTCTATAATACTTAAATCTACAATTTGAATATTCTTTGCATTTGCAAAAAGCTTCGTACTTAGTTTAGTACCTTTTTTCACAAACAAGATGTCATCCACTTCTATCATTTCTTTTATTCCAGTTAGCCACGCTACCCTATTTATCTCTTGAGCTGCACCGGATTTACAATCAGACCAAATAGTCTTTTCAGAAAAATCGGAATGTATATAAATTCCATAAACGTCTAAATCTGTTACCGTATCGTAAGGCTCATCTGAACTGGTCTGAATTATTATATTTGTTTTTGGAAAATATCCCATAAAGAAAAATAATCTTTTTATTTGATATTCCAACAATTCACCTTTATTCACATTTTTGACCATACTATTTTCTGAAATATCAATATCTTTTAAGTTCTTATTATCAAACATTTTAATCTGATTATCATTCTCTACAGTATTTTTTTTCTTTCTTGCCATCACTTTATCTCCGTTCTAATAATTTTCATCCCTTAATATCCGCTGAATATATTCATCTGCTTCTTTTGATGACTCTGGCACATCTCCCATTCGCACCCTCTGTTCCTCTGCGGAATAATAATTAGAGGACTTTGCAATTTGGTTATAATCATCAATACTCAAATCATTTTCCTCAATAATACCATTAATAAATTTCAGTGCTTCTCTTGCAACATCTTCTTTAACAAGTTCTAAATAATAACCTGTTGCATTATAGTATCCATTATATCCCCATTTCTGCTTACTCTTATACACAACTTTAGCTATTCCTTTTTTCTCTAACATTATATAATCAGTACTATTAGCATCATGTGGTCCAACTTCACCATTTCTTATCCATGCACTCAAAAATTTTTGTGCACTATATATCGTAGAATGCTGAGTGTAATTTTCACCAAACCTAATAGATGCAAGCAATAATCTCACATCATCAAATATATCTTCTGAAGCTGGCAACCAATTAGTGCTCTGGGTAAACTCAAACTCCTTATTCACATTTCTATTCGTTACTATTTTAATAGGATTTATCATTCCTATTTTTTTCGCCAAATCAAAAAGCTTCTTATCTGCAATTGTCAAATTTTCGTATGGAATACCTTGACAATTTTGTATTTCTCCAATCGTAATTCCCAAACTGTCTTTTTGAATCTTGCCTAATTCACCAACAGCAAGCGCAATACGTTGATTATTACTTCCCCAAATATATTCATTACTAATAATTGGATCATTCTTTTTAGCAACCTTCCTTATTAGCTTAAATTGGTCTGCAATATCTAATGAGATATTAATATCATTCTCCTTAAATCCTTTTTGTACCATTATTTCAGTAATCTCATTTTGCGTGTAGGGTACTTTTTTTGTTTCTTCTAACGTATTTACAGTTATAATTTCTTTATCTGTAGGGTTTAAGTCTTCAAAAACCTTTCCAGTTATTTCCAATGTGCTTTGTGTATCAAAAACATATTCCTCAATACCAGTTGCATTCCCCAGACTATCTCTATGTATTTCAATCTTTTTATCAGAACTTTCTTCTAACTGGGGCAATATAATCTTATGCAATTCAATTGGTTTGATTCCAACCTGACTAGCCATTTTTTCTATTTTTTTTATATTATCTAACTGCTTATTCCCTCTTATTGTTCCTAAAAAAAGCCCTGTTTTTCCAGCTACATTTAAACGATCAAAAATATCACCATTGTCACTATAGTCTACAAATTCTTTTAAATGTTTGCGAGCAGCAATAGACCAAAATCCATTTGTTTTTCTATCCATCATTTGTCTCCCATCTTATATAATTTATTATATGAATTATACTTTACCTTCGTAGTCAGTACAAGAAATTTCACAATAAACTTCTGCATCATATATTTGATATAGCATCCCATACATATTAACATAAAATTGACCAACCACTCATTTTAATACTCAGACTCTAAAAACACTAACAGTAGTTCTACTTAATTACAAAATCAAAATAAGTAAATCATAGGTAAAAACTTAATTACAAAATGTTCAAAAGCCGTATTTTACTACATTCTAACCATTTTATTATAGACTGCCGTGGCAGATGAATAAGATTTTTAGCATATTTTCTATATCCTCCTAAAAGCCCTCAAAGCCTTATAAATACTGGCTTTGCGAGGTGGTGCATTTGGCAGACTAACATTTGCTTTTTTGATAAAAATTGATGCTTTTTCCCATATTTTTATGGGCAAATGTGTTATTTTTGTGTTACAAAAAGCAAAGTTGAAAACAGCTGCGTCATGCTTGCATGTAAGCAGATGTTATTCAATTTTGCGACTGTCAGAAATGAGGAAGTAGTCCGTCAGGACGGATTCCGAATTCTGGCAGCAAATTGCGTAGCAATTTGTTTGTAACGTTACTACAAATAATCTAGCCTACATTACACCTTTCATTTTCATTACATTTCTGGCCTCTTTTAATCTAACAAGTTCCTCTCTGGCATCATCTAATCCAAGATGAGTATACACATTCATAGTCACCGCAATATCAGAATGTCCCATGATGTACTGAAGCGTCTTGGGATTCATTCCTTGACGTGCCATATTCGAGCAAAAGGTGTGTCTACATATATGTGGAGTAATCGGTGGAAGCTGCAAAGCATGCTGGCGATTATACTTGTCCCTTGCATGCTGAATGTACTTCTCCCAATGAAGTGCAACCATAGGCTTTCCTTCCTTATCAAAGAAAAGAAATCCACCATAGCCATCAATGATAGACTCACGCTTTGGCTTATTACGATTGGCTACAATTCTCTGGCACAATTCCTTGACTTCCTCTGTCATAGGAATCTTTCGAGTGCCGCTGGTTGTCTTAGTAGACTCAATGTAATACTTCATATTCCGAGAGCGCTGAAGCTGGTGATCCACATTGATTACTTCCTCTTCAAAATCCAAGTCTTTAACTGTAAGCCCACAGAATTCACTGATACGAAGTCCTGTGCTAAACAGAAATAAGAATGCATCGTAGTATCTTGAATAATGCTTATCATTCTGAACAAACTCTAAGAATCGCTTCTGATCCTGCGGTGATAGTGCCTCACGCTTATTGCTATCATTGATAAGGACTGAACTCATCTCAAAATCAAACGGATTCTTGAGAATCATATCATCATCCACAGCCATCTGAAATGCCGGTCTGATTACACCTCTAATATTATGAATCGAGCTGTAACCTAGACCACTTCTCTGAAGCGATATTAAATACATCTTCGCATCTGAAAGTTTCACCTGGTCCACATGACGAAAGGCAAACTCTGTTTTGTTCAGCGTATTAATAACCGTCTTATAATTTGCCAACGTAGATTGCTTTACACCTGTTTTAAGAGAAATGTAACGCTCTACCAACTCAATTACAGTCAAGTCACTACCTGAAATACCTTGCATAAATAGTGACTGCACCTGCTTTTCCTTTTCTCTAAGCGGAACCTCCTTGTGTTTATGCGCTGGCACTGGATCTGCCTCAGTAAGTCTCCAACTATATATAATTTTCCTTTTGCCAAGGGCATCATTATAGATATATCTATAACGCCCATTTGGTTCTTGCCATTCTCCCATTTGAAGAATTCGACCTTTATTATCTCTCCTCTTTGGTGCCATAATCATTACCTCCGAGGGGATGTGATATGGTGTTAGTATACCACGAAACTGCCCTCGGAACATCTCCTTTCTTCAACTTCTAATAAGTACTTGGAGGCTAAAAATCGTGATTACAGAAATTTATAAAAATTTCTATTAACTTTTATCCTTCACAATACATTTGGGTTGAAAAAATTCGTATTACTAAATTAAAAGGGATTTTTTGAAAATAAACATAACAAAAGACACCACTTAGGTGTTCTATGTGGTGTCTTTTCTAATAAACGGTATACCGCTGGTTCTCTATTATTCTTTGTGCCCTGTTCCGCAAGACATTTTCTATATCCATCACTAGCAGCAAGCTATTCTTTTACATATATTCTTCCTACTATCCTTCTATATGCCTTACATTCATCCTCTGCTTTTTGAATTCTTCTTTCAAATTCTCCTATTTCATTTCTCAAATCCTGCATATCTTTGTTCATAGAATCAATTTGATTATCTCTTTTAGAAACCTTCTCACTTTCGACATTTAGTAACTTCTTTAATGCCACTACTTCTCTTTCTAACGCATAATATTTATCCAATATTGTATCAACATGTCTTTCTTCCATCGTCCACCCCATTCTTTCCTCAATGTGAATTTCTTTAATATCATCAAATCCTGTTCCAGCATCTTTTCTTGGTTTAATAAATACATTACAGCCTGTTATAGGAAAATTACTACATCCTAATGCTATATTCTTTGTATTATTCTTATTTCCAAGTTCTATCTTTACCCAAGGCTTATATCTAAAAACCAAGTTGCCATCACAATTAGGGCATTTCACAATATCAGTTCGTTTAAATCTATAATGCTTGTCTCGAGTTCGAGTTTTCTCTTCTATTTCTGATACTTCATCAATATTCTCTTTATGCTCTTCCTCTCTCCCAATAGACGAAGATTCAATTATTTCAAGTTCCTTACAGAGTTCATCATACAAATCTGTCTCTTTACTATTCGCCAATAATAAGCAAAGAGCATCAAACAAATTATCGTGCCCCAACACATAGTCATTTGGAAACTGAGTCCTGTATCTACATTTTTCATATTCTAGCAGACACTCAACTGTAATTACATTCTCTCGCGAAATATTAAAGAGCGAACAAAATATCTGCTTGTGATAATGATTCTGGACAATTGGATTATCTGTTGTCTTACCATTCATCAAATTCCATGGTATTTCGCTGTATTCCGTAGATACGTAATTAGCATTTTTCGTTTCTCCAATTAATATTTTATCTCCACATATGATAATATGATCCAATTCTGCTGTCCTAGATCCATATACTGAATCAAAGTCCAAAATAACATGATTGAAGCATCTTATTGTTTTACCTAAATAATTGGCCACTTTTCCTACTTCACGAATAACAAACGCTTCACCTTCTTGTCCTTTTATCATATTTTTTTCTTCTTCCATATTAACCTCCACCATAAGCTATTAAAAATGGGCATTTTATAGACATGCCCAGGTCTTTGTCATTATCAATGACATTTAGCTTTATGGTTTGCTAATGTGGTTCCGGCTTTGCTTTTTGAGCTTTTGCTAGAAGATTTACTAGCAAGTGTCTTTCCAGCTTTACCGACTTTTCCGCCATGATGTACAGCCATTTTGTGTACCTCCTTTGCATAATCTCCTTGCAAAAAATGATACCCCTTGTTATGATTATTTTGCGAATAAAAGTCAAGGGTTCACTTTGACAAGGGAATAGCTAGAGCAAAAAGCTCTGGCTTTTTCTATGTTTAGAGATTTCTCTCTTACATACCTTACAAATAACTTTGAATGTAATTATTTAATTTTTCTTCTGAATCAATTCCATATGAATTAGCTACATTACTAAAATATTTCTTTATCTCTTCTTTACTGATTATTTCTCTAGATGGTTGTAATGGTTCGTAATCGCTTCGTGCATCCTTCCAAGGGTCCTCATTATGAGTAATATTCTCAAGAACTTTTCCACTATATTTTCCAAATGTATTAATCACTAAATCAATTACCATCTTTTCCTGATCATCTAATTCTTCAAATCGCTCCTTTAATATTGCAAACCTATTATCTTCAATTGGATTAAATTTGAAATCCTTAAATAAATCATATACTTCTTCATATACAGGCCCATGCACCCATGCCATACAATCTTCTTTATATAGCGGCTTATCAAACATTACCATATATATACCCTGAATAAAGTATAAAATTTTCTGTAGCGCCAATGGTGTAACTTCCTGCATCTGTTCAAAAATGTACGAAATTGTTAATAACATTTTGTCTGACATACAGAACATTCCCGCAATCTCTTCAGCTGCTTTAATTGCCTTTTTATAAGCCGTTTCTCCAATCTTTTCAGCATTATCATTTAATAACTTAATCATATGATTTGGTGTAGATAAAACCCTTTTAATTACATCAGAATATTCTTTTGAAGGAATTTGACCTGAAAGATATCGTGTAATTGTGATTTTTCCAAATCCTAACGCAGTTGACAACGGTGCCTTTCCAATATTATAAATTGCCATTATTCTATTGATATCTTCTACGCTAACTAATCCCTCTGCACGTCTATACTGTTCGTCAATTGCTTTCATGTTTAAATCCAAGAGACCAGGAATATCCATTTCCTCTCCACATTCATCACATACAGCAACCATAATTTCGAAATCATAAGTTTTATCTTTTATTTCTTTTTTCACAATCTTTTTTCGCAGTGTGTATGTTCTGTCATCCCTGCATTGCGTACAAAAATCGTACAGTCTCTCCTTTGCCATTTTGTTTTCCTCCTAATTTTGCATTTCGTTTTGTTTTCTTTCCTATTTGAATTGATACTTAAGCGGATATTTCTGCTTGTGAAATGAAATCACTATAACATATCTTGATTCCAATTTATTAAATTTAATATATAGCGATACCTGTTCCTCTCCTGATCCAAATCTACATAATAAATTTACTTCCTTTCCAAATGCATACAGTAGCTCATGTTCAAATCCTTTATGATCATTGGGACGAATTTCTGAAAAATCCATTGGAGTAAGACTCAGTAAAATCTGTTTTCTTTGTTCTTCAGTAATTACATAGTCCATAAACAGGTCTTGATTATCCTGTCTCTTATCATTCATCTCAACTCTATATCTTCCAGCATTAATTGCAGTTTTTACTTCTTCTAAGTACTTCTCAATGTCATCATAAGTTGCTGTCAAATTTTATCCTCCAATCTATATGATAGTATTTTCAATTTAATCTATCATTACAATACACCAATGATAGATTTTTGTCAATATCCTATCATTGGCGTGTTGTATTATTGTATTCTCTGTCAAAAGCTGAGTCATTGGACTACTAATCCAATGACTCCTAATTCTTAAATCACGCTCTGTCTATCAATAAATTCTTCAAATCTCTTTCTCTTAATCTGCATACGATTACCATTCCAGAGTATAAAATCTGCTGTAGGATTCTCCGTTATAATCTTACGAAGCTTACACTCTCCAATTCTGAAATAACCTGCAGCCTCTTCAATTGATAATGTATATTTGTTCCAATATGGAATCTCATAAATATTACTCATATTTCTGTTCTCCCTTCTTTAATCTTCTCTATTGTTAAGTTCTCTAAGTAATTTAATTTTGCTATCTGCTGATGCCTTTCGCTTACTAACGCCCTTCATCTGAACAGGAGCACACATCTCAAACACTCTGTCATAGATACGCTTTTTATCAATGGATGTTTCATTCCTCATGGTATCAATATGAAGATTGGTAGTAATAATCAAAGGCTTACCAGTACGGTATCTTCTGTCAATGACATTAAATACATTCTCTACCGCATACTCAGTGCTGCGCTCTGCTCCTAGTGTACTGACATATTGATATTTAGTTAAATATTTCTGGCTGTTATTGCCGTTTTATGGTACAATAAAAGAAACGGCGGTGATATCCTATGGCAAGACCAAAAAAGTACAAAATCAAACTTACGGATGATGAATTAAAAGAATTTAAATCTGTCATCCGAAAAAATAAAACATCCAAAACAATCCGATGCAGATGCCAGATTATTATTGACCTGGATGAGTCCCACGGAAAAGTATTGACTCATGAGCAGTCTGCAAAATCAAATGGTGTATGTCTGGCAACAGTAACCAATACTGTGAAAAAATATTTTGAGGGTGGTATTGATGCAGTAACTGAGTTTAAGCGTAATGTTAATTCTGATAATGCAAGGCGTGTGCTCGATGGACGTGCTGAAGCCCGTATCATTGAACTTGCCTGTGGTCCGGTGCCGGAAGGACATTCAAGGTGGACCATCCGGCTGCTGGAAGAGAAATCAAAAATTGTTCTTGATACTCCGGTCAGCCGTGAGGCAATCCGAAGAGCCTTAAAAAAAACAAACTTCGACCTCACAAAAACGACTACTGGTGCATCCCCAAAAAAGATGATGCCGAATTTATAGCATGTATGGAAGATGTCCTTGATGTATATGAACTCCCATACAATCCTGAAAGACCAGTTGTATGCATGGACGAAAAGCCTTACCAGTTACTGGGCGATGCAAGGAAACCACTGCCCATGCGTCCGGGTGACAATCAGAAAACAGATTCGGAATATGTCAGGAATGGTACCTGCAGCATATTTGCTTTTGTCGAACCGCTTGGAGGCACTCATCATGTCAGCGTGCGAGAACAACGTACTGCCTTTGACTGGGCAGAAGAGATAAAATATCTCGTTGATGTCATGTATCCTGATGCAGAAAAAGTAATTCTTGTTATGGATAACCTTAACACCCATAAAACGGCGTCCTTGTATAAAAGGTATCCAGCAGATGAGGCAAGACGAATTATCAAGCGTTTGGAAATTCACTATACACCCAAACATGGAAGCTGGCTTGACATTGCAGAAATAGAACTGAATGTAATGACCAGACAGTGTTTGTCACGAAGGATTGAAAACATTGCAAAACTTCGTGGAGAGCTAGCTGCGTGGGAAGTCGAGCGTAATACAGTCGCAGCAAAAGTTAATTGGCAGTTCCGAACTGCCGATGCAAGAGTGAAGTTGAGTTCATTGTATCCTAGGTTTACAACAGCTTCCGAATAGGAAGTTGTTGTAATGCTAAAAATCAATGTGCCAATACACTAGATCATCAATAATAAGTAAGCTACAACGCATCAAACACTCGATGTATTCATTCTTATCCTCGCTTGCAAACAAGTCGTTTATGATAGTTGCAAAATTGGTCATCTTCACCGTATATTCCTGCTCAATAAGTGCATTAGCAATACAAGCTGCCATATAGGTCTTTCCTGTACCAACATCGCCCCAAAGAAGTAAGCCAGCTGACTTATGTATCATTTCTGGAAATGAATCTACATATTTCCTGGCAAGCTTCATAAGAGATACTGTTCCATCGTCATGATCAAAATTCCAGTCATACATTGTCTTATCCTTAAAACAAATCATACGATTACGACTAACAATCTCTGCATACTCTCGCGCCTTGCGTTCACGCTCTTCCTTCTCATACTTTGTTCGCGGACATAAGCACCTTACAGGAAACCTGTCCATTCCAAGCACTGGGCCACCAGGAATCATCTTCTCAAGTGGCTCCCCACAGACTTCGCAATATAATATTTCTTTTCCATATCTATCACTCATCTATAAACTGTCTCCTTCCCGATATTCATAATTAGGTATTTCTCTCTTGTTATTATTACTGTAACTAGGAGTCGGTTTTCCGCCTGAAGTAAGGACAGTTTTTGAACCCTTATACGGTTTATTTTCTATCACATTACAGGCAGAAAACTGCCCTACAATACTTGCTCCCGGAACCTTTACAAAAATCATATTGGCTCTGCTTTTCGAAGAACGTTTCTTCTCAATAAGCCCAACTCTAGTAAGTTCCCTTAGGTTGTCCTTAATCGTGGAATTACACTTTCCAAGTTCCTTTGCCAAATCCTCAATAGTGTAAATCACATATGCCCTTCCAAGACCATCTACAAAACCATTACCTGCAGATAGCTGAGCACGATTAAGAAGCTTGGCATATATCACCTTAGCGGTACTGGAAATATTCATCTCACAAACCGTATTAGGAATCACAGAGTAGTTGGTAAGCCTAGTTCCATTTATCAAATATTGATAATTATTTTCCGTCACTTTCTACTCTCCTTTCCCTGTTTATAGCCTTATTCCAAAGTGCTACTATAAATCCCTTAAACAGCCTTGCAGGACTTGCTTTCATTGCTTCTTGCTCTTCTCTAGCCTGTGACAACTCAGCCGATAATGCCTCTACTTCAAGCTTTACATTTACCAATTCATGTTTTAAGTCTGCTATCTTCGTCTGCGCTCTTATCAAATCCTTATAATGCTTGTTACAATGATTTAAATTAGTTGAGTTCTCTACAGATAATTCTTTGATTCTCTCTTTCAAAGTCTTAGCCTCAGCCTTATACTTATCTTCAATCTCCTGCATCAGTGCCTCCCCGTAGACAACTACCTTTAGGGCATCAGCAAGTTCGTAAATAAAATATTTTGAAATATCATTACTAATATATTTACGATCTTTATCATCACTCCAAATCAGTTCACTATCGGAATACCAAAAATCAGTAGCATTTCTTCTAGCCGAAGTTTCTGGCACTCCTGTTTCAATTAGCGCCTTCTTGATTTCATCCAAACGCATAGGTCCATTTGTCAGTAGCAATTCATAGATATCCATATACTTGGCTATATGCTTGAATTCATCATCATAAGTAAACATGTCGTTTCCTCCTTCCTGAAGGTATTTTTCATTCACTCCTTTATTAAGTACTTGGAGCCTCGAAATCGTGATTACAGAAATTTATAAAAATTTCTATTAACTTTTGTCCTTCACCATACATTTGGGTTGAAAAATTCCGTATTACTAAACCAGCATTATTTTTTCTTTACTTTAGTTTTTAATAAGACCTTGATGGATTGATTTAAAAACAGTACTGAAAATGCTAAAAATACTTCACCACCAACTCCGGCGGTATTGTCACAAGGTATCTGTGGCTGCGGAAAAAGCAGTTTGAAACAAATTCCATCGTTATGAAAAAATCATTACTTTTTCAAGTGTCTTGAAATGTAGAAAGCCTTATAAATACAGGCATCCGCCAAATTCCGACACAATTCCACCGAGACACAAACACCTTGAGATACAGTAAATAAAAGAGATAACAGGATACGCCTAAAGTTGCATACATTTAGGCCAGATGACCAGACTCCTATGTCGTCTGCGTAGCATAATTTCATTTCATCTGAAATGCCTCTGCCAAAACTGGCGAAGTAATAACTGCTGTCTCTGATACAGTTTTTTAACAAGCAAAAAAAGATCACATCTGGTCCATTGGACCAAAAGTGATCTCTGTAAATCTTGCTATATGAACTTCTGGTCCATTGGACCAAAAGTTGTTTTGGGTAACTTCTGGTCAAGTTGACCAAAGGTTGTTTCATACCATTATCATGTGTTGACTGCATGAACCTGCAGTTGTGCTTGAAGACATAAAAGGAAGATTCTGTTCTTGTATGTTGCTTACAATTTGTAACCTTCCGCAGCGGAGTAGCGTAGCACACTGCATCCTACAATAAACATATATTATTTCAATTCAACTTCTCTTTAACAAAATCTCCGTTTTTTTTAATAATCAATTTATACTTGAGAACAGTATTTCTACTTTACTATTTCCTCAACCATCTCCTGATAACTTAAAATAGGGAATGCAATTTCCTTATATCTAGATACAAAAACTTTATTTACACACATGTATGGTTTTATCTTATATTCTGCAGTCGGAAGCTTTAAATCCTTTATAACCTCTTTATAATTTTCATTCAAGAAGTTAATTCTACGCTGAAACTTCTCATCACACTTATCCTCTTTAAAAAAACGTTTCTGCTGCCTGTACATTTCATAAAAAGTTTCAACTTTTTCGATAAACTTACATTCGATAATCCATATTTCTTTTGTCTTCAAATCAACTGCAAACAAATCATAATCGCCTAAATACTGAGGATATTTCTTTTTATCAAGATTCATCAATTCAAAATTAGGTCTTACATTAAAGCCGTTATCCTTAAATACTTTCTCAAGATCAAAAACAATCTTTTTTTCATAAACTCTCTTCCAAGCTATCAAAATGTTTTTCGTAGCAGGCATCCCTATTTCATATGGCATATGAAATTCAAACAAACTGTTTTGCCAATAATCTCTTAAATAATGTATAACCGCTGGTGAATATATTACCATATCATCATATTCATAAACTGGCTTTACTTCATATCTATCACAACGCTTCTCTTTTTCGCCAATAGGCAAATAAAAATCCTCAACATTATTCTTTGATTTAAGCTTAGTTGCATTGATACAAAGTAACTGTAATGCCTTTTCTGCCACTGACTTTGAAACATTTTGGACTGAGCAATAATCATCAATTATATCTTCCTTCCAAAAACAGAATGCGTTTCCTCTGTAGAAAAGTTCACTACCAATTTTACCGCCAGTTTCAAGATAATACATCAAAGTGAAAAATGTCTCCAACGGTACACCTGAATCTATCTCAAAAGCCTGTTTTGCTTTTTCAAAATATTGTTCATCGGCAGAATAATCTCTTTCAAAATGACCTGGATTATCATACATTCTTTGGGCTAATTCTTCACCAAAATGATGACCTGCTTCTCTTTGTGATTCTACATCAATAATGTACTCGCCTGATACTTCAACATATACCTCATCTTCGGTAAAGTAGCACATATCAGCATTGTCTCCAAGTACTACCAACCAATTTGCATATGCCAATAAGTACTGATATTTTTCAGTAGATAAAATCTCTTGTCCTCTTCCTGCGTTATATAACGCTGTTTCAAGCAAGTACGAAACAGTTCTTAGGTTGTGTTTTGCTTCCTCTCTTTGTTTTATTATTTTTTTTGATACTTCAGCACGAACCTCATCCTTCATATCTTCGAAACTATTATATCTCTGCCTATGAATCATTATTTCGTGTAAAAGGGTTGCATAATCTGCAAGGCTCATCTCAAACAATTTTAGATAATTATATTTTTTTACTCCATTCTCAAAGTCTTCAATAAGTTCTTTTTGAATCGACCTTACAACAGCAGTAGCATCCTTACCGTAATAACTACCAGAACTAATCCCAGCCATATAACATACTTCTGCAATATGCTTTCTTACGGCAATGTATGCATCATTTTCAACTCTGAATATTGATTCTTGCTCCTGCTTCCATGTATATTCAATACTAAAACTCATTGCAGAAACTTCTTTTTTCTCAGTTCTAACTCCCTCCAGGTGCTTTTCCAATTGTAAATAAAAATATGGAAAATAATTTCTTAATGGTTGCATTAACTCCATAAAGAATTCAACCTCTACAGTTCTATCCTTTACCTTCGCAATATCATTAAATAACGTTTCAATGATTGGAACAAATCGAATGCAAATTTTTCTGTTGGATATTATAGAATCGCTTTTTACATATTTTCGTTCTTGCGCCAATAACATCCCTGAAGGGTCTGATTTCCTTGCATATGTCTCAGGCATCATCATTACCTGAACTGAGCATCCTTCTAATTCTGAGCTTGATTCAATAATACCCTTTATTGATATCATCATTCGTTGAATCATATCCTCAATCATAAATATTGCATCTTTATATTTTAAGTATTCATTCATATCTGGATAGAATTTAGCATTATGAGGGAAAAAGAAATAGCAATTGTTTTGGAACAAACGATACAATCCACCAAAACCAGCTTTTCCTTTTTGAACATATTCATAGAAGTCATTCTCTTTAGGTGTAATATTCCAAGAAAATGGATTATCCAAAATATAATCGCCCGATCCTAACGGAAAATCCTTTAACTTCTTGCGATAATAGTCAACTACATACTCATTTTCGGTATCAAATCCAACATCTATCATGCTGTATTTAATTGCACCTTTTTCAAAGGCATGGTCAGCATCTTTCCACATAAGGAAAGTAGATGAGTCTCCACCATGTCCCAATATTTGTGCATCATTTTCTTTAGTTAAAAAATCAAAATAATCATGTAGTTCATCTGCATCCTTCATAAACAGAAGGTAATATACAATATCAAATGCGGTGCAATACTGATATTCTTCATTTCTTGTATGCCTCATTATGTGCGTTTCAGATGGATTAGCCCAAGAATCATATATCATAAACTTGATATCGGATTCTCTAGTTACAGTAATTCCCCTGCATTTTCCGTCCTTATTTCTGCTGTATAATTCAAGCAAAAATAAAGAATCAGTATTCTTTGCTTGAATGATTTCATCTATGACTTTCTGTAGTTCATTCTTCGGATAATCACTCTTATTTACAGCAAAGATTATTCCTTTGGAAGATACTAACGCAAATGGAAACTGATATTTTGGTTTTGGATTTTCTCTATTATTTGAGAATCCCACTGGACATAGAAAATTTATTGTTTCATCCATTTCCAATTTTGATAAATTGAATACAACACCAGTTAGCATTCTATTTACTAACTGTGCTTTATCCTTTTCAGCAACTGATTTATACCATACATCATATAAATCTACTAACAAAGACATGTTCGCTAAAGGAACTATTTCATTCTCTGTTTCGATAAAATGCTTTTTCTCTATATAGTCTGACTTCAAAATCGAAGCAACATTCTTTATCATTTCTGAATCCATATTTTTAAATAGCTCTGTAACCTTGCAAAATAGTTGTTCGGTCGGAAGAACCAATCTAGTGTATTGGCACATTGATTTTTAGCATTACAACAACTTCCTATTCGGAAGCTGTTGTAAACCTAGGATACAATGAACTCAACTTCACTCTTGCATCGGCAGTTCGGAACTGCCAATTAACTTTTGCTGCGACTGTATTACGCTCGACTTCCCACGCAGCTAGCTCTCCACGAAGTTTTGCAATGTTTTCAATCCTTCGTGACAAACACTGTCTGGTCATTACATTCAGTTCTATTTCTGCAATGTCAAGCCAGCTTCCATGTTTGGGTGTATAGTGAATTTCCAAACGCTTGATAATTCGTCTTGCCTCATCTGCTGGATACCTTTTATACAAGGACGCCGTTTTATGGGTGTTAAGGTTATCCATAACAAGAATTACTTTTTCTGCATCAGGATACATGACATCAACGAGATATTTTATCTCTTCTGCCCAGTCAAAGGCAGTACGTTGTTCTCGCACGCTGACATGATGAGTGCCTCCAAGCGGTTCGACAAAAGCAAATATGCTGCAGGTACCATTCCTGACATATTCCGAATCTGTTTTCTGATTGTCACCCGGACGCATGGGCAGTGGTTTCCTTGCATCGCCCAGTAACTGGTAAGGCTTTTCGTCCATGCATACAACTGGTCTTTCAGGATTGTATGGGAGTTCATATACATCAAGGACATCTTCCATACATGCTATAAATTCGGCATCATCTTTTTTGGGGATGCACCAGTAGTCGTTTTTGTGAGGTCGAAGTTTGTTTTTTTTAAGGCTCTTCGGATTGCCTCACGGCTGACCGGAGTATCAAGAACAATTTTTGATTTCTCTTCCAGCAGCCGGATGGTCCACCTTGAATGTCCTTCCGGCACCGGACCACAGGCAAGTTCAATGATACGGGCTTCAGCACGTCCATCGAGCACACGCCTTGCATTATCAGAATTAACATTACGCTTAAACTCAGTTACTGCATCAATACCACCCTCAAAATATTTTTTCACAGTATTGGTTACTGTTGCCAGACATACACCATTTGATTTTGCAGACTGCTCATGAGTCAATACTTTTCCGTGGGACTCATCCAGGTCAATAATAATCTGGCATCTGCATCGGATTGTTTTGGATGTTTTATTTTTTCGGATGACAGATTTAAATTCTTTTAATTCATCATCCGTAAGTTTGATTTTGTACTTTTTTGGTCTTGCCATAGGATATCACCGCCGTTTCTTTTATTGTACCATAAAACGGCAATAACAGCCAGAAATATTTAACTAAATATCAATATGTCAGTACACTAGTCCCATGATTACCATCCGTAATATTTACGTCTTTAAGATAATCTATAACAAAGGAATTGTAAGTCATAACTTCTATTAACTCATCTTCCTTCTTAACTTCACATGCTAGTATTGGCAAGAACTGGAGGCATGCAAATACCATATTATGACCAGTTCCTACAATAACAGAATACTTTTTACCAAATACCTCAATTGAGACATCCCCATAATCTTCAACAACTGCATCGTCAAATGGAGAAGGCTTAATTATATCCTCTATAGAAGTAAAGAATCTTTTGAAATCTTCATAATTATCTATTTTTTTATTTCCCTGATGTTTATGCTCTGCTAAAGCCCAATTCAAAGATAAAGCAGATTCGAAAACTGAACGATTATTTACACAAACACATATGCAGTAAATAGCCTTAGAAATATCTTCAAAATCATATTCATTCACTATAGGAATTAATCTTTTCATTTTTGTTTTTGCCCCAGGAAAATCATTAGTTTTTATCATTTTTGCACCACCCAATTTATATAATCATTACCACCAGCTTAGCTGGTGGTTTGCTCTGCGGCTATAAGCCGCTGTTCCCTGCTTGCCTCTAAAGAGGCTCTGAAAAATTCGCCTTACGCACTGCGGTCTCGGGCTGGCTCTAAAGAGCCTCTTTCTTTTGCCCTATCTCACCGGCTCACCCGTAAACGGGTCAACGTACTCTTTTAGTGTCATTTGATCATACTCCAAATCTTCTTTTAACTGATTTCGAATATATTCCTCGATTTTCTTTGCATTCTTTCCCACAGTATCCACGTAATATCCTCGACACCAGAAATGTCGATTGCCATATTTATACTTTAGGTTCGCATGTCTTTCAAAAATCATTAGCGAACTTTTTCCTTTTAAATATCCCATAATCTCTGATACGCTATACTTCGGTGGAATTCTTACAAACATGTGTATATGATCCGGACATGCTTCCGCTTCTATTATTTCAATTCCTTTCCTCCTGCATAACTCACCTAAAATATGTCCTATGTCTTCACGTATCTGTTGATATATAACTTTTCTTCTGTACTTTGGTGCAAACACGATATGATACTTACATTCCCATCTCGTATGTGCTAGACTATTCTTGTCCATTTGGATACCTCCTTTGTTATTTGTGCGGTTGGCGAACCTGCACTCATTATAACATTGGAGGTTTTTTTACTTGAAGCTAAAGCTATTTGGGAACACACCTGCATAGCAGGTGATTTATTTTTATTGCTTATACAATAAACGAGACAAATGGTAGAACCATTTGTCTCTGAAATATCAGATAAGATTACTGAACACGTTTCTAGTCCACCTTAAAAGTTGCCTAACTATATTATTCTCTCCACTGAGTTTCTCTTGCAATATCTGTAACCAATCGACCATTATAAGTAAAGAACGATGGCTCAGGCACATTTTTATAACCTTTGAACTGCCTTGCTACAGCTGTAAGTGATGTAATCTCGTTGTTGTATTCAACCTTTCTTTCATCGCACACAATAACCTTTACAGTTGGATCATCCACATATACCAGCTCAGCTCCGACCGGAATCCCACATTCCTTGAAATTTATAGGAGGCTTTTTTATCTTTGCTGATTCTGCAGTCTTCTTTGTCTTAACTTGCTTTAGCTTATCCCACGAACCGCTAATAGTTGCAATCACTTCTAGTAAGTCTTACGCATCCTCAGGACTCACAACAAAGAATTCCCTACTTTTGATACCCTTAAATCAGGATTCAGGTTATCAATTAATCTATGCAACTTTTTATCTTCAAGATTACCCTTGGTTTCATAAGTAGCATAAATTTCGTAGTCTGTTGGAAGTGTAGTCGTACTCAGTTGTTTACGGCGAGCCTCTACATCAGTCGCGTATCCTATTTTCACCATATCTTTGAGACATGGATTCATCATTATATATATGTATCCTTTTGCCATAGTCGCCTCCTTGAATCATATCTCTTCTTATAATCCTAGTACAGCTGCACATACTTCCGCATATTCACCATATTCATCAAGCTCTTTTATTGCGACTTGCTGTCTTCTTCTTCGACTAGACAAAGTACTGCTATTTGGCCCAACAAGTAATCCTATATCGTTATTTGCACATTTATTTCTCCATGCTGAAATCAATCTTTCTGTAGCAACAACAACTCGCTCATGTGATGGATTATCCGGCTCGTATCTTGGTATTACCTTATAAGGAATAGTGTGAATATGGCGTTTTCCAAATCCACCATCTGGTTGAAAATCACTAATTAAATCACTTAATGCATCACTATTTAGCATTCCTGTTATGTAAATCGCCTCGTCTTCGCTATCTGCTAAATACCAATATAATGTCTGGTCTATAATCAGTTTTGTTGCATCAATCTCATTCAAGTCAATGTATGCAGAACAAGGATTAGCTCCACCTGCATTTGACAAAACCAACCATCTTCCAAGCGAGAAATCCTGTTTATATAGTTTCCCTCGTATATTTAGTTTGTCTTCCAAATACTCTCTTAATGAAATAGCTAATTCTGATTTTATATTTTCAAATACATATGCTGTACTTGCGTTCATCAAAGCAATATCATCATCGTTTATGCACTCCCAAAGATTATATCTTTTCTCCGCTGGCATAAATATTTTAGCTGGTCGAGAAACTAAAAATGGTGACAAATGTTTTGAAATATAGCAATCAAAAATAAACCTATCTTCAACACCATCTGTCTCTATATCACTTCCAGTAGTCATTTTGCTATCATTAATTATATATTTTAAATCTGAATCCGCTTCAATTCTTGACATTTTCCAAGTATTATTTGGATTCTGCTCAAATTTATGAAATAGTATAGTTCTAGGCATAATATCAGCGCCCTGATTAAATGACCATGGCTCGCCATTAATAAGATTTAGCACATCTTCTTCACTTCCTCTATTAGTCCAAGCGCTTCTATTGCCTTGAATATTTAGCGTATACTCACATCCTTGATAAGTATTTCTATCACTATAGATTCTTCCTGAAACTGGATACTCTGTTAATTCACTCCCACGCTTTCCTCCCAGAACAATCGCCTTATTTTTAAAAGTATTTATTGGTAATTCCCAAATTTCATCAATGCGTGTTTCTATTGCGTCAACAGAAGATATATAATGTGCCCTTCTAAATGGTTCATGATGATAACCACTCATAATACTTCCTGGCATAATACACATCCAACGGGCATCTTCTTTTAAATATTTATCTATAGACGATAATAAAAATGTTGATGCTAATTCCATATGCAAATGTGATGATCCAGGTGGCTTAATGCCATATCTCTCAGTTTTGTTATATAGAATAGCCTTATATGGGTTATCCGCCAACCTACTCATAGCAAGCCATGGCGGGTTTGAAATTATACAATTAAATTGGTTCCTTACTAAGCCTGGTCTATAGCTATTATTTAAAAGGAAATACCATATTCCATTTCTACCTTCTCGTTGTAAACGCTCCAACTGAACCACAAGTGCATACGCGGATACTCTCTGTGCCAATAATTCGTCAGTAGTTTGTTCCACTCCTGCTTCACAATATACTGACTCAACTACACTTTCTATTTGAGTTTCCGAAAGTTCGCTCTCTGGCCTTCCAGCCCTTATCATTGCAAAGGAGTAGCATTTTGACATAAAAGTATCAAAGGTCTTTCTATGTCTAGGTGTCAACAAAAATGCTGGAATATCTACTGAATGACCATCAAAATGCAACCTATATGATTCCTGTTCATTTTCAGGCATTCTGTGAGAAACTGGTGTTGCAGCAAATAGTGAATCAGCATGATATACCGGAATAGTAATACTTCCTTCATGATAAGCAAACAAATCTCGCATAGCCAAAACCCAATTTACCTTAGCAAGCATTACTGCAAGTGGATCAATATCAAATCCCATTACTGCTGAAAAAATAATATTATCTTTTTCTTCTGTATACTCTTCTTCGGCAATATTATATTTCTCACGCACTGCTTTTATTGTCTCTATAAGAAATACTCCCGAACCACAACACATATCCAGCATTCTTGGTTCTTCATCTAGTGAATCTATTACACTCTTAACCATCTCTTTAGCTAACCAATGAGGTGTGAAATCCTGTCCGAGTAAAAGTCTATGTTCTTTTTGTGAAAGCTGAGCTAATATTTCTCCAAACAAGTCTTCTTCCAAAATAATATTGAAATCATAGTATGATAATGTTTGCTGAACACTCTTCGCAAATTCTTCTATATTTTCAATATATGGTGATTTATTTAACCAGCCAAAATAATCATAATCAACCAAATTCAGTATATTTTTTGCCTTAAAATATGCTCCGCTTAATATATCTTGAAGTTCTCTAGAATCCGAAATCATCGGACTTCCATTTAAAACATTTGCACATATTAATTTTGAAATTGTCACCAAATAAAACTCGTTAACATAGGTATCTTCAGAGAATTCTCCAAAATCAGAGGCACCCAAATAAGCAACAAAACTTTGCCACACATTCTTTATTAGTTCAGCATATGTTGGGTTGTTTATCATCGCATTATTAACTATAGTTTGAAAATCACATATTGTTCTTTCATAGAAAACACTTTCTGCTCCAAAATCCAAAGCCAAAGCTTTTGCTGTTAAAATTCTTGAAGAAGATCTGCCAAAATACTTTTCTGTAAAATATTCAAATCTAGATATCTCTGCATCTGTGTCAATTGATAAATCAATAACGTCAAGCTGATTTAATTGTATATCATCTGCACCATATAATCTGCTTCCGTCATTATTTCCAATGATATTTATTGAATATCCATACCATCTTACAGTATCTGATAGAACTCCATATATATCATCTCTCTCAATCCCCAAGTTCAAAAGAGAAGCACAATACTCCTTCACCTGATGGTATCCTTCATCAAAAATTGCTCTAATAGTTAGATTCTTTTCATACTCTATTGCTGTTTTTCCTACTACCGAATCAGCAAATCCAGTTCTTGCAATGCCATTTCCATCAGCAAAATGCACATGCGTTTCTGTGCCTAAAATATGCTCTTGAACCCACCATGGATTCTCAGGAAAAATATTAATTAAATGAGCAGAAAACAAATGACGCAACACATCTTCTAAAGCTCCACGAGCAATCTCGTTTTGAGCTAATATAACAAATTCTCTTAATGATTCTTTATTCACTTATACCCCTCTCTTTCTTCTTTTTCTCCAGTAGATTGATTAACTGCTTCTTTATGTTATCTTCTTCGCTTTTCTCATAAATGGAAAACATTATATCGTTTATAGCATTAACAAATTCATCCTTATCATATAATCCAGCTAAGAATTTTTGACTACAATGTATTAATTCTTCTTCTTTCACCTCTTCCAATACAGGGAAAAATACTTTTTTCAAATGAGACGCTTCAATTTTCAAAGCCCCCCCACCCATTCTATTTCCAATACACTCCAAATAACATTTGCTCCATAATGAATTTAATAAAGCAAATAAAAGAAGTGTATTGTTCTCATCATTGTTAAACAACGTAATAAAATTTGCATCAACAACAATTCGGTCATCATGATCATTATTAATATATAAACATTCTGGCGATTTACCAGATAATCTAGATATACATAAATCTGGTGTATGCCTTCGTTGTAACTTAGGCATCATATACCAAAACGAAACATAACCATCATCCTTTTTCTTAATATTAGGTTTGACAGCAGAGAGATCCATAAATCTTTTCTTTTTTTTGGGATGAACATATTTCTCAGCACGACATATATATGCTTCCAGCTCCTGTTCCAATAGTTTCCATTCATCTCTTGTACCGTTAAACAATTTATTAACATCTTTTCTGCACACATGTTTTTCGATATAAATAACAGCTTTCGATATTTCCTTTTTATTAACTACTAATCCACCAATTTCGCCTCTATTCTGCAATGCATACTTTAGGTTCGACTCATGTATTCGGATTATTTTTTTGTCCCACCCTCTAGTTTGAACATCAAATATTCCATTAGCTTGGCCTAATATATCTACATAAAAAAAATCATTAGCTCCTGTTCTTAATCCCTGGCCTACAGACCATCCCCTATCCTCTATCAAGAAATACTTGGTCTTATCTGGCAATAATCCCATCATTTCTTCAGGTAATACTACCGTCTTATCTACCATCTGCTTATCATTATTTAAAACCCAAGATAATTTTGCCATAGAATTAATAAATGTCGGAAAAAGAAGAGCCGTATTTAAGTATCTGCAGCTAAAAGAACTATCACTAATATCTTTCTTTGCTCTAATAATTCTCTCAAGTGCAGCATATCCTTTTTCTCCTTCATAGCAAAGATTTCCGACTAAAGAATTTGTATCTATCGCGTCTTTTGTAAGTTCAATTAGTATTGTTTTTTCTTTATGATCAGCCAACCTCTCTGTTATAGTTTTTCTCTTGGCAACAACAAGACATGTTCTTACTGAAGCATTATCAAACCAAACAGAATCAACATCTTTTACTACAATCTCTACATCAAAGAGTTTTAGTAGTAAATAATAAATCGGCATAGCATAATCCCTGTTAAGCCATGACTCTGGCACAACCATAGCCATGTATCCACCAATTTTTACAATAGTAGAACAAAGAATCCATGCAGGAACAGCCATATCTGATAAACCAGAATATACATCTGATATCGATAACAATAAGTTCCTATCATCCTCTGAGATATTCTCCACGTTTTGAATCACACTTTTTAAATTCTCCCTGATCTGTTCCGCATTCGGTAACCCCGCTTCTTCGTTGTTGTTCAATAACTGATATCTTACATACGGAGGATTAGTAATAACTAAATCCCAGCCCTTTTTTTTGAATATCTCTGAACAGTTAAAAGCATCCCCCATAATAACAGTTGCTTCCAAATTTTCTTTTTTACAGTTCTCTATGGCTTTTGAATCAATATCTATACCATACAATTCATGTAAACCAGATTTGCAGTCTAATATAGCACGCAACATATCTCCGGAACCTACCATCGGATCTATTACAGTTCTAAATACATATTCATTTGGTAATAAATTCACTAATAGTTCAGAAACTTTTTTCCCCGAAAAATACTGTCCTAGTCGCTTCTGTCGCAAGGATTCTTTTTGACTCATTACATCAAACCTTTCTTAACCTTCTTATTATCTCATATGCCTTTTTAGCATCATATTTTACTTCTACATTCCGAGATAGGCATTCATTAACATATAACGAATATATTCTTCTCTCATCGCCATTTTCATCCGATACTCTATTACATATTTCTTTCAGCCAATCCCCGTCCTTATCAAGCTTTTGTGCTCTTACCATATTTTTTTCTAGCAAAATCAACGGATCTCCTTGAACAGAATCCTCTGAAACTACCTGCTTAAAGCTGGCTTGTTTCTTGTCCAAAATATTAGTAAGTCTCACATTTAAACCTGATTCATCAATAACTCCTTTAAAAGCCTCCCATACTTTTGCCTTTGCAGCGTGAAAAACCACAGTAGCATAGCCATCTGGCTTTAATACTCTACAAATTTCGCAAAATACATCTGTAAGCATAGTTTGATACTCTGTTAATGACTTCTTTTGCGATTCACTAATAATTATCTCTTCACTTCTATCAGTTGCTTTTTCAAGCCATAATTCATTAATTTGATTGACTTCTGCATAAGGAATAAAATCACCAAATGGAGGATCCGTAAACACAAAATCAACACTTTCATTTTCTTCGACCAACTTTCTCGAAGAAGAATTATGAACTATATATGTCCCAGTGCACTTTTCTAATAACTTATATGCTTCACCAATTGGCTTTGCTTTTCTCTTTAATCCGAGCAAAATATTCTTTTCTACTGGTAATCTACTAATATACAAAACACCACTTTGAGCACCTGTAAGGACAAAATCTTTTGAATTTTTCTTTGCGACTACACGAGTCATCATCGTACAGTTTGAAGCATTGTAGCTAAGCAAAAGTAATTTCAAAGCATCTCGCATCTTTTCATCATACGCTTCTGTCATTTTCCATAGTGTATTCATTACAAAATAATTACGGCATGTATAGAACTGATGAAGATAATCTATTCCATAGTGATACCCTCTCCTATGAAGTTCCCCCCATTGAATACTCTTTATATCACCACCGTAACTATCGTTTTCTAATTCTTTCTCTATTAATATGTCATCCTTATTTGCCGCTCTATCCCAATTTTTTCCAGCTGTAGACCCATAAACCCATGCTGGAATTCTCTTTTTCCTTTTCAATTTTTTCTGCAATAAGGAATCAAAATAATCTTCTACAATAAAATCCATATCATCCACATTAGTTTCGCATCCGCAAGTTGAGCATTTTATAGATGAATTAAAACTTACTGGATTTCTTTGTACCGCATTATCAAAATATGCTAATTCCGTTTTACAATTTGGACATAATAATACTTCTGTCCAGATCACATGCCTGATTTCTCCTTTTTCGCCATTAGGATCCTTTGTTTGATAGTATTTTTTCAACTCCTTTTCTGCCTTACAAACAAATTCTTCAACAGTCTTTGTAAACTCTATTGAACTCAATCTATTCGTAATTGTTCTAGCAGCAAATGATCCATATGTTCCCAGTTCATAACTAATAGCATTTCGCTTTCCCCATACAGGAGATACACCTAATTCTTCGGCCAGTTCAATCATCTTCGAGGTTGGATGTTCGCAAAGTAATGCTGCTATTCCAGTACTTCCACTTCCCCCAAATGTATCTAATACTGTTTCTCCTGGTTTTGTTAATGAAGCAATATATACTGCAATAGACTCAGGGGAAATTTTTGTTGGGTATGAAAACGCATTAAAAAATGCGCCTGTTCTATTAGATGGCAAAGGCTTACTAAACAATTGCTCTCGTATATCCATATTGTTCTCCTTACTTCTCTTCTTATATCATATTATATGTCCAATAATTTGGACACAGACATAGCTTAGTCGACTTAGTCGACTGTCTATTTTTCATTTGGAATAAATTCCAAAATATCTCCCACTTCACACTCAAGTATTCTACATATCTTCTCTAAAGACTGTGTGCTCACATGTTCATTCTTTCCAAGTTTAGCAAGAACATTTGTAGTTAATCCTGCCTGGTCACGGAGATCCACTTTTTTCATTTCCTTATCAATTAATAATTTCCATAATTTGTTATAGCTAACTGCCATATTTATGCCTTTCTCTAATAAATCAACAATGGTTTCAACCAGTGATAAGCCACCTTTTATATTGTATCATTTCGTTATATACCAATCAACCAAAAATTGAATTTCTCAATTTTGAATCACCCTGTTTTTTCTATTTCTCTTCTATTTATAATCCTAAATCAAAAAAACATGTAACACCCCCGCCCCAGAACATCAAGCCATCCACATCATCTCCACCCCGCTTGACTTTCTTGGGCGGGTCTGTTTATCGGTAGTCAAGACTCTTAAGGATAAGACTCCTTCGTCCATCCAATTAAAAAAGGACCAGCCTCAACTGATCCTCTCATCTCTATCACATCCCCGATTCCATTGTCTTCAAGTTCCATTCCACCCCTGCAGTTTTAGCCTCTCATATCCCTATCCATTCCCGCAAGAGTGTTATTTTTGTGTTATTTTTCCGCCTCACCTACCCGCAAAGCCTTGCTATTACTTGTTTTCTAGCAGAATCGGCATAATCTGCCGTGGCAGATGAAAAGTATCTTTATCATTGTTTTGTTTCTCCTTGTTTTGCCCCGATATGCCCTGTTTTGCAAGGATTGCCGGGTATTTGCGAAATGTGCACTTAGTCTGCCATCTTGGCAAAATACGGCAAGATGAAGCAAGTTATTACTACCTGTTAGTAGTAAAATTAGTAGTAAAAGGGTAAGGGTTACTACTAAGGTTTTTTACGAATTTCTTCTTTTTCTGATAGTTCTATTATTTTTTCAATAATATCTTTATCATGCTTGTTTTTCAATTTTTCTTGCGGTCCCTCATATTCCAATATAGAATCTTCTACAACACGGGCTCCCGGAATGGTGTAATCAACATTTTTTTGATTATATATATCCTGTAATATTCGTGCAGCTTTTTCATATTTGCTTATACAACATTTTTTATACTTCTTTCCACTTCCACATACACATTTATCATTCCTTCCAATCTTACCTTCTATACTTGTTTTATATGTAGACATATAATCAAAGGAATGGGCATTCATATCCTTGTCTTCTTCATAGAAAAATACTTCTCTTTTTATAATCCTATCTTGAATACTTCCGTCACTATATTTCATAATACATTTAGTTGGGCTAAAGGTTTCAAAATGAACATTTTTAACGCGTTCTAGTTCATCTTCTGTCTTCCCTACACATTTAACATATGAATTTTGGTAAATGACATCATTTATTTCCTGCACTTCTTTCTCATCCAATTTAACAAACTTATTTTCCTTTATATAAACCGGACATCTGCCATAGAAAAATACAATATAGAACTTTGATGATAAAGGAATTAATATCATTGTATCTTTCATCCCGCTTTGCCTATTGGATGCATTAGAAAATCGATTTTTATATTTTAATGCGACAGTAGAAACATATTGATCACTCAATAAAAGTTTTTCTTCCTCATCACAGATAATGGCACATTTATAGCAATTACAAATTGTATTGCGCAGCCCCCTAATATATCCTACATCCATTATATTCAGAAGCATTCTTTCAACCCGAACTTCCTTTGGATTCTCAGCATCCATTGAATACTCCCGCAATAATGCCCCACTCCTAAAATAAAACAACAAAACATATGGAATAATACTGTCTATTTTATCCTTAAACGGAATAATATTATCTCCATCTCTACAATATTCTTCTATTTCAGTTATTAAAGAATCAATCAATGGAAATGCCTTAGATTCAAACTTAGCAAATAAATCCTCTATGGAATTTTTTTCTATCTTAGAATGTTCATAAACATAATTCTGTGACATTGTATCAACAATGCTTTTTTTCGTAACTATACTCTTATCAATAAACAATTCATAAATTTTCTTCTGCTGGTCTGCAAAATGTTTTAGAATACCTTGCGAGACATAGTGTTGTTTTTTTGTAATACCTATCTCTATCACTCCTTTTTTATCATAAACGAAGAAACTCCATTATTTCCTCATTTGAAAATCCCACCCACATTAAACTCATCACTTTAATCAGCCTATCAAACTGAATAATAATATATTGTAATTTATTATCTGAAGCAAAATCATAATAATATGCATATCCGTGTACAATATCAATCCTTGTTTTCTTTATCTCTTCACTCACCATTTGAGTATTAAGAGTTGACTTCTCTAATATTTCAGGAAATAGATCAAACATAAATACTAATTCCTTTTTTAACGTCCAACTTTTACTTTTTGCTTTCTTTGGTTCTATTTTTTCAAATAAATATTCAAAAGCCATAACCTGCTCAATGAACCGTTGCGGTGAATATTCTGTTTTTGTATTTGATAAATGACCTAACGGAACACTTCTAGTTATTTTACTTCCACAATCCTGAGCAATATTATTCAAAATTTTAGGTACAAACTTCATAACATCAAGTTCAAAAAACATTACATCTTTTACAGAAATGTTATCTTCACATATATTATCAGAACAAAACCACCCTGCCAGCATACCATCATTATACAGAGCAATTCTTTTAAAAGAAACATCTGCTTGTGAATTCATAAACATGGAAAACCTATGCAAAGTGCGTACAATTTCAGCACACTCTAAGATTGTCCCTTCTTTAAGCCTTATCCTCACATCTCCATTACGTTCAAAATCCTCTAATAAACCCAAGTTTCCGTTGTGTCCTATACAGTACTTTAGATTATAAGTATTGTCTCCCATTTCAAACGGAATTGAATATACCTCTTTAATATCTACAGCAAAATTTATCCCAGTTCTTGATAAATCGATATAGTTATATTTATACCGAAAAACGTCATCTAAATATGACGACTGAATACCAATTTCGTTATATCCCTCTTTCACATGAAGATTTTCCACAATGTAACAAGACAGATAGCAAGTACTTCCCAATGAATGCTCAACTAGGATGGTTATTTTTCTGGGTTCCGTCCCAAGGCTAAAATATACTCCTGAAAGAATATAATTTCTCTTTTTATTATGTTCCTGCATAAAGTCATTCAATATTTTATCATCAGTAAATAATTCCATTCTGTATTTATCTATTACAAAAGGAATCTTCCCATTTTTATATATAATAAATCCTTTTACCATATACGCTCTCCGTTTTTATATTAAAAATTTTAACACATCTTCCATCTCAAAATTCCAGTTCTTTCCCATTTATTATATCGTCACCATTATCATTTTTCCATCGAAAAAACGCCCCAGTAATAGGAGCGTTTCGTAAACGTCAAATCCTGCGCCTTAGTAGTCTAAACCGTAGTATTTATGCGTTTTCCCGACATATTATGCCGTACTCTGCCCCACTTTGCCAAACCCTACGTTATAGTAAAACTAAACTGCTGTGACAGATGAAAAGTACTTTAATCATAATATCTCATATCCTCTCACATAGTCTCAAGTCTTGATTTTACAGGCTTTGTGGAACTTTTTCAAAATCATGTATTTTCTCATATTTTCTCATAAAATCTCGTATTTTTGAGAAATTAGGGGTACAAATACCAAAACGTACCCCTACGCCTTTGCCTCATTTACTACATTTAAATTGCAACAACTCTCTTCATCTCCGCCTTTGCATCACTTGCAATCTTATCCGTAACATCAAATTTCTTAATACGAGCACCCTGATCAGGATCATACAATTCCACAACTCCTTCAGCGTCGCCTGACACAATATCCGCATACGAAACACCGGCTTCATCCAAACGCTCTTTCAAAAATCGGTTTTCATCCTCCAATGCCTGTATCCTGGATTGTAATGAATTAATAAAATCTGAATATTGCTGTGTATGTTCATTCATCGTTATCACACTCCCAGTTTCCCCATAACCTCTATCTTCTCGTATTTTCCGGTTTCCGAATCAATAACAATCATCGCAGACTCTCCAATCTGTCTTCCGTCTCTATAGGTAGAGAACACATCTGTCGATATGATGCCGGCTTTTTCAAATATCCTCTCCACCGGAGTATGCCCTACCACCTGTTTGTATATATCTGCTCTGAATATCTCTCTGGTCTCATACTGTGGTCTGAACCATAAGGGTGATTCATCATTCCAGAGAAAATCATGGGAAGCATCGTTCACCGCTGCAATGACATCATCTATCTCGGCATCCAGCAAATCCTCGTCTAACCATTTCAGAAAATCAGCCGTAAGCCCTCCATGTGAGAAAAGCACATTGTCAATCCGATGCATTATGCCGATCTGTGTTGGACTCTTAAGGCTGTTCTCAAGTTCTTCAAACTTTGACATAACCGTCCTCTCAGCATAAGGAGAATACCCGGTCTCAAGTCTCCCCCATGGGTAGCTGACATCATGATTACCGTAACACCAGAGAGTATCCGGATAGTCTACAGCAAATACGATTGCCCGGTCAAACGTTTCCTTATATCGCTCTATCTGAAATTCCATATTCCAATCATCTGGAATATCCATTAGGCATACAGCCCGATCTGCCTTACCATCTCTTAAGATTTTCTCTGCCCTGTCGAATATCCATGTTTTCAGATGAATATCCGGTATTACAAGTACTAGCATAACTCCCTCTCCTAAAATTGAAACACAACTTATATTAGTTTATCTTACAAATAAATCTCCTTCAACAACTCCACACCACTATCTCTATCAAAAGGCATTCCCATCTGTAAAAGTCTTACTTCCGATTCATCTAGTGCACTGATTTCCTCAATGTATCTATGAATACTTTCTGTCACCAACCCCTCTGATATTACTTTTGTTCCTGATGTGACAATCTGCAACAAGCGGAATACATCGTACTTATGCTTCTTTAAATCCTTTTCATTTACATGCTCTCCGGCTCTCTTTCTATCCAAAAGATTAATCCATGCATGCATTTTGAACGGAATAAGATGCTCTGCTCCAAGAACACCAATACTATCAACAACTCTACGACCGGACATCATAAATTTATAGAAGTCATCGTTCAGAAGAATCGCTGATAAACTGGAAGTATCATCATCAATATGAATCGGAATGATTCCCTTTTCTATATTAAGATGATAGCCCGGCTTTCTTGAGAACAACTCAATCATCATAGGATAACCGAGTTTACCTTCTGTGAAGCGATAAAAGTGCATATTATTTTCATTCTTCCATCCGCACTTATAACCACCTTCTTTTATGTATTCCCAGAATACGCTCGCAAATTCCGGGAAGTTATCCTCCATAATCAGGATCATATCAATATCTTTTGTCGCTCGAAATGGCAAGTCTGCCTCTGAGAGTAGAATATCGCAGGCAGTTCCGCCGATAATAGTGTAATAATCCGTATAATCTTTAAATTTTTCTCTAAAAGAGTCTATCCCTGGTACCATTTATAATTCCTCCAACAGTTCCTCAATACTCATTTCTATTCTTTCGTCTTCGTTACCTTTGAATGTACATGCCAGTGAAACAGGATCAACACGCCTTTCTCTTGCAAAATAAGAAGGATTGTATTTCCATAATTGTATCTTCAAGCAGTCGTCTGGGTCTTCAGATCTGGCATCCACAATTTCCAACTGGTCAACAACTTCCTCGCCCTTGTAGATTGCACGTTCCTCTATTCTTGGTGGATTCAATTCTGACTCCTGACTAAGTGCAGTTTCTCCTGCGCTAAATGATTCAAAGGTTGCTTCATATCGCATAATTGTAATCACTTTCTGGACCGGATTAATCAAATATCCTTTTGCATTTTCATAATACTCTTTCCGTGAGTAATTTCTCTTAATAGCAATCTCTGTTCCTGATTTCATCTGCTGGATGAGTCCCATTTCCTCTAATTGCGCTGTTGCTCTTGTAATGGACGTCTTGGTAAGATTCAGCTTGTTCGCAACTTCACTTTTTAACACAGATTCCTCATCACTCATATATAACAATTCAAGGAACACCATCTGTGTTGCCGGCATCATCTTATCCGCTTTGACAAGCTGCTTGCGATACACATCCTTCAATACAATTCCCATAAATGGTAAGAATACATTTCCTGGCAAATTCACAAACGGAACTCCACTTTTTACCAGAGCATTTCTCATGGATACGTTGTTTAACGCTACTTCATATGCTACAGGGCACTGCAATGCTTCCTCATACTTTGCTTTCTGCTTTTTCATTGCAGCAACACTTAGTTCCGTTTCCTTCATAACATCTATTATGGCAAAGGTAACACTATATATTTCAACCATCACAATATCACGCATAGTCATAAAGATTGGCAATGGCAATTTATTCTTGTATTCTGCTATTTTTACTTCGCAGCCGAAATACTGCTCTAATTCTTTTTTCATATGGCGTCTCCTTGTAACATATTTTTTTGTATAATAACATATTTTTTGTTATTATACAATGTTTTATGTTATTATATCACAGCCAGAACGAGTGATTCTATTCTCTTCCATCGTCTGTTTCTCCGTAATATGTGTCTTTTATGCGGTTCCATTAAATTTAAGCCGCAGCTCTCGCCACGGCTTCATCACTTTTAATATATGCCTACATTACAGCCACGAGGATTACCTCCAGCCAACCGACTTAACGCTCTAACCTTTCTCATGGATTTCAACACATTTCTATGTCTACATAAAAGTTTTTACTTCACCTAAAACCATTCAAGAATAAAATCGTTGACGATTCACCTTTAACGGTTCAAATAAAACGCAAAACAGTTAAATTGGAGGTGCCTTCTACACCGTCTTTGAACCCAACTTTTTTTCTAAAGGCAGGAATCGAACCTGCGACATCATGATTACAAGTCATGTGCGCTACCAACTGCGCCACTTTTAAAGTCAAGCAACCCAATTTAATCAGAATTGGTAATATCTGTTATGTAACGTAACCCTGTTACAGGGAAGCCGGATTTGAAGTTTTCGTAATGCAGGCAAATACCTTACGCTACCTCAATAAAAGTTGTTGCATTCGATACTTTTATCTGAGTGTCTAATTCAGTCAGAAGAGTGTTGCGCTTTTCTTCCAGCGCCTCCATTTTCTTCTTAACATCAAGCGGATCCACCAGCTCTGTTGTATTTTCCTTTACATAGGCTTCTACAACTTCCAAAGGTTTTTCGTCTTTGGTCTTGCTGTCTTTTCCGAGAATACTAAGGCGCATCTCCTCTGCCGTAGACTCCAACTGGCTGTTCTTTCTGTCGCAGAACTGCACCCTTTCATTATACTCACTAGACAGCTTTTTCTGAAGTCTTCCTTCAAAATCTGCATCGACTCCGTAAGCACTGGCCCCACGAAGTCTGCTTCGAAGTGCAATTGCTCCGGCAACTGTGAAAGTTCCGTAGGAAGTAGTAATTTCCGTATTTGCATTAGAAGCCACAATCGCTGCATCAATCTTCTGAAAACGGTCAATCAAATCAGTAATCTGCTGATATGCTGACTCTGCTTCTTTTGCATACTCTTCTTTGCTGGTGCGCTTTGTGAAAACCTTGTCCTCATTCGGCTTAATGGTATCAACAAAGCTTGCCTTAGCAATCTTATCTGCTATCTTCTTTACCAACAGATCTCTTTCATCCAGAGCCTGCGTTACCAACATCTTCTCGCTCATAAAAAATCCTCCCTTAGAATATTGTTGTCTCTACCGACTATTCTAAAGGAGGATTTTCTATTTGTCATTGAAGCTGTAGTTCAAAAATTTATGCAGCACGCTTCTCCAGCAATTTCTCATAATAAGCACACAGTCTGCTTTTGCGAGAATCCAGTGGCTTTATAATAATATCCGGCACAATCGGTGCCCTGTTGCCACGCACGATCGCATCAATCGGAACTTGAAGCAGCTCGCTTAGCGCATACAAATTATCAATGGTCGGCATATTTACGCCATCGATCCAACGGTACACGCTCTGCACACAACCAAGTCCAAGATATTCCTGCACATCCTTTGGCGTAATTCCACGCATGTCCATGATTCTATGTAAGTTAACACCGGTTTCTTGTTTGTTGATTAATGGGAACATAAGACACCTTCCTTCCTCTATTTCCCTATTATAACACAGACCGCACATCCATAAAAGACGTGCGGCCTGTTCTATGTTATAATCCCCTTTTACCCGTATGCTTTTGGTACTTCATGTATCATTTATATTATCATATGAAATTTTGTTAGTTATGTCAATGGTATTTCGCCAGGCTTCACACAATTTTTGCAGGGACCATGCCGCATTCGCAGGACTGGTAGAGGGCAGCACTGTGGCTTCCTTCCCCGTAAGCGGCAACTGGTACTTCCGGTACAGTTCTCCCGCCTTATTCCCATTGGCATAGATTCCCGTAATCTTAGATTCCGTCAACATGTGTCGGATATCCGTCGGTTCCACATTCCGTATACTGCTGTCTCTGGAGCCTTTGATATCGCAGCTCTGGATGACATCCCAGATGGCTATATGATGTGCAAGGAGCATCGCCTTTTTCTCTTCAATGGTCTCCGGCACCGGTTCCCCGCACAGATCCGCCACAACTTTCCAGAAACGGTTCTGTTTATGTCCATAATAAAAATGGTTTTCTCTGGATTTCACCGAGGGCAATGTCCCCAGGATCAGCACCATGGAATCTGCATCATACACCGGTGCAAAAGTATGCTCAATATGTTCATATTCCATCGTTTTCGCTGCTCCTATCTGTCGTGCTCCAGTCTCCATTGGATACATCTGGTAAGGTAATCCACATACTCCTCGTTCTTGCACATTTCCTTGCCGGGCGTATCGGAGATCTTCGCCACATCCATGCCGTTGCAGGCAGTGGTCTTCATGACAATATTTAAGGGATCCTCGCAGGTATCATTAGAGATATAAGTACCGATCCCGAATGCCACCGTCACACGATCCTTGAAGGTCTTCCGCAGCTTATCCGCCCTCTCAAAATCCAGACTGTCACTAAACAACAGTGTCTTGCGCTTCGGATCGATCCCCAGTGCCTCATAATGGGCGATCATCTTCTCTCCCCAGGCAAAGGGATCCCCGCTGTCATGCCGTACTCCGGAAAACAGGGTAGAATACGTCAGCTGAAAATCCTTCAGGAAACAATCTGTGGTGATGGTGTCTGTCAGGGCGATACCGTTTAATACACCATACTCCTTCACCCAGGCATCCAGGGCATACCAGTTGGAATACGCCGGATTGTGCTTGTGATTGCCCTGCCCGGTACACATGATCCATTCATGCGCCATAGTTCCCACCGGTGTCACATTCCATTTTTTTGCCAGATAGACATTGGAAGTACCGATGCAGGCAGAGTCCTTATAGTCCTTATTGTGCGCCACCAGCTCCTGCACCGCCAGTTCCTGTGCTTCCGCGGACAAGCGGCGCCGCAGACCAAATTCACTGAAATTACCTAGACAATAGGTTCCATCTACAAGTTTCTGAATCTTATCCGCCAGCCGTTCCCGGAAGGAAGCATACAGCCTGTCATAATCATAATTCATTCGGAAAAACACTTCATTGACGATAGCCAGCGTCGGAATCTCATACATGGAAGTGTTTAACCAGGAGCCTTTCGTCTCGATAGTCAGACCGCAGTCCGCCTCCGTTCCGATCTCGAAATCTTCATATCTAGGCTGCCACAGGCGCAGGAAATCCACATAGGAACCTTTGATCCATTTTACATTTTCCAGATAATTCAATTCTTCCTCCGTAAAACGTAAGCTACAATACGCCCGGATCTGCGCCTTGATCTCTTCCACCATCTCCGTTGTAAAAACTACATCTGTATTCCTGCATTTAAACGTCCAGGTAGTCTTATAAGCGCTGAACTGGTGGTAAATGCACTGTCCCATGGAGAACTTATACATATCATTTTCCAGTAAGCTGTTGATGATCTGTGGTAATTGCATGATTTTATCCTCTTTCTCTCTTCGATTCACAACTGTGTAAATATGATATGTTCTCTAAATCACATCCGCCTGGATCGGTCCCATAGCTGCGATGGCCGTCTGGTGCGTCTGGGGTGTCACACAGGCACAGGCCTTCTCAATGACACACACTCTCGCTTCCGGTACAAATGCCTTTGCCATGACCACATTGCTTAACACACAGATTCCGGTGCAGAATCCGGTAAAATCCACTTCCATGGGATATTCACCCTCTGCTGCCTCTCCGGCAGCCACCACCTCTTCCCAGATGGTTTTCAATAGCTTTCCGAATTCCGGACTGCCAAAGGTCGGCTTTTTCACTGTGATCACATTTTCCGGTGCATAATGTTCCTGTACCGCCTTTACAATATCCGGATGAATCTTATACCCCTCTGTGCCTTCCTGTCCATGCAGTACAGGTAGCCTTTTGCCTTCCTGGGTGTCCAGATAATCTGCCGTATGGGTATCCTTGGTGATGATCACCTTGTAGTATTCCCCACTTTTTGCTGCCGCAACGATATTTTTTACCGCTGCCTCGCACTCCTTGTTGCCCAGTGCTCCTGTGATGAATTCGTTCTGTGCATCCGTGATCACTAATACTTTCTTTGTCATGTTCCCTCTCCTCTACTCGTTTTTATATAATGATGTCAGGGTCAAAAGCCCCCGACTTTGCACAAAAAGCAGGCAACCGCGTCCTGCGACTACCTGCTTCTCTTACTTACAGAAATAGCTTCTTCACTTTTTCCGCGTCAAATACGACTTCTGTTAATCCGTCCACTTCGATCTGATACAGGGCATTGGCAGCCAGATGCTCCGCCGCCTGCTCGAGATCACGGATACCGCTGGTGTTGGAATAGATCTCCACCACCGCATCCAGTCCCTCTTCGGTGATAGTGCACTCGTTTGCCTGCAGTCCGATACGTTTCAGTACCTTTGGCAAGGCAAATCTGGAGAAAATGATCTTCTTCTCCTCCGGTGTGTAATCCGGTATATCGATCACTGCAAAACGCGACATTAACGGGGCACTGATCTGCTCCTTATCGTTAGCCGTTGCAATCGGATAGACCCCGAAGGTCGGCACGGTACATTCCATATAGTTGTCCGTAAATCCCAGATTATCCAGCAAGGTAAGCAGTACATCCGCCGGATTGCCGTTACCTTTGCCGCTGGCCGCTTTGTCCAGCTCGTTGATGATAAATACCAGATTGGATTCTCCCGCCATGGAAAAAGCTTCCATGATGATACCGGGTTTGGCATTTGCATAGATCCTGGAGCTTCCGGTCAGCTGCTCCGGATCGTTGATGGAACTCATATCCAATGTAGTCCAGGGAAGCTTTAAAATCCTTGCCACCGCATAAGCAATCTGGGATTTACCGGTTCCCGCCGGTCCCACCAGAAGCAGACCATAGGCCGGTAAAGTGTGGGTACGGTTGATCTGGATGATGGTCTCCATGATACGCTGTTTGACCCGCTCCATGCCGTACAATTCCTCATCCAGGATCCGTCTGGCTTCCACGGGGTCAATAGCCTCAAAATAGTTGCCCTTCCACTGAATGTTCATCATGATGGACAAGGCTCTCTGGGCATGCCTTCTCTCCTCGGGAGATACCTCGTGGGATCTTGCCACTGCCAGGTTTCTTCTCGCCCACAGGCGGATATTTTCCGGCATAGTCCTTCCGGCACAGGTCATGAAATCGGAGATACTCTGAAGGCTGGTAAGTTTCATATCATCGCCGTCTTCCCCTTCGTCCTCGCCCTGTTCTTCTTCCGCGGGAGCACTGCTTAAAAACAGCCTCTCCATCATGAATTGTAAAAATCCATCCTCTGCAGACAGCTTGGTGCCCCCACCGAAAGCTGTCTCACGGATCTTATATACTGCATAGCCGTCATTCCTGTTTTCTCCGGAGAGACGCACGTTAATGTGGTTCTCACCAAGCCAGCGGATCAGACTGACAAAACGGGCATCAATCTGCAAAATATCGGCATAAGCGCTGCTGCCTTCCTCTTTAAATTCGAAATTGGTCCGTTTGCTCTGATTACCGAATACACCTACGGCATGATGGTTCCATTTTTCACTGCTGTTATCCAGAATCAAAATCGGTTTCTCCGCAGAGGCTGATCCCTCATTGGAGCGAAACGTAGTATAGGTGCATATAGGATCCTGCTTCTTTTCATTTTCCGGAGTACTGCTGAAATCAAATACCGGCATGCTTAACCTCCTTTTTTCTCGCCTGAATCTTCTCCTCATCGATCAGTTTGAACTGTTTTACAAGATTGGTCATATTCTCAGACTGCGCCAACAGTTCTTCACTAGTAGCAGAGAGTTCTTCTGCTGCCGCAGAATTGGACTGTACGATCTCGGAGATCTGGTTCACACCGCTCTCCGCCTGATTCATGGCATCCGCCTGGGTATCTGCGATCTGGGTCAGTTCCTCGGAATCCTGTGCGATCTTGCGGACACCGTCCACGATAACACTTAAGGTCTGGGATGCATGATCCACAGCTTCATTGCCGGCATGGATCTCCTCCAGGGTATCGCCGATCAGATTTCTGGTATTGACTGCGGACTGAGCACTCTGCTCTGCCAGCTTACCAATCTGGTCTGCCACAACAGCAAAGCCTCTGCCTGCTTCTCCGGCTCTGGCTGCTTCAATGGAAGCATTCAGGGACAGCAGATTGGTCTGGCTTGCAATATCTTCGATCTCGCCGATGATATTGCTGATCTTCTCGGAAGTTTCATTGATCCGACCCATGATTTCCATCAGGTGATTCATTTCGGTACGTCCTTCATCCGCCTTAGCAGAGTATTCCTGTGCCTGTCTGCTGGAATTCTTCGTATGTTCTGCGGTATTGTCTACCATAGAAGTAATATTGGTAATCGTCGCCTGAAGCTCCTGTACGGCTCCTGCCTGTTCGGTTGCCCCCTCAGCCAGAGACTGCGCTGCATCTGCCAGACTTCCGGCACCCATGGATACTTGTCCGGATACTTCATTGACATTGTACAGTGCCTCATTCATCTTATACTTAATATCTCTCAGCGCTTCTTTTAGTTTATCCAGATCGCCCTCATAGAGATCGGGATAACGGAACTTCACTGTCCAGTCGCCGTTTGCCATAGCGTTTAATGCCTGGTTGATATCCTCAATGATCATCCTGAGGTTTGTCGCCATTGCTGTAGCCGCACGGTTCATCGCTGCCATTTCGTCCTCTGTCTCCACTTTGGGGAAATCAGATGTCAGATCACCTGCTGCGAAGCCATCCAGTCTGTCTGCCAGCGCTTTCAGCGGTCCGGCGATTCCTTTGGCTATTCTTTTTCCCGCCTTTTCAGATCCTGCAAAGCCTACTCCGATGATCAGAAGGATTACGATAAAAATAACCACACGGAAAACATTCAGCTTGGCTTCCATGGCATTTCCGTTCGTTACACTGCTGTCCAACAGGCTCGTCATATCTGCATAGACCTGCTGGAACACGGGATCCATCTGTTCGCCTGCCATCTGCTGTGCCTGCATCCGCTTAGCAGGCTCGGAAGCTGTTCCCAGTTCCAGTATCTGTGCCTCGATCTGCTGATAAGAAGCTACGCCATCCTTGATCTGCTGGTAGGTAGCTCTTCCCTCATCCGTGATCATATCATCTTCCAGGGCACCGATATAGGTATCCAGCTGTTCCGCCGTCATGTCATGGGCATTTTTTGCTTTAGCGATCAGCGTATCGTCATCATAGCCGATGGCGGCACGGGTCTCGCTCCGCATCTCCGCGATAACGATCATCGCCTTACCGATGTCACCCTGTGCGAAACCGTAATGGCGCAACGCATAGGAATACTGGTAACTGACGATTCCCATGGCGACACAGGCAATAATACCTGTTGCACTTAATAATAGAGAAATTCTGCGAAATACACTCAGTAACCGCTTTTCGATGGGGAGCTTACTTAACTTATCTGATCTGTTCATTCCAATATTCCATCCTTTCCGTAAACTGTGAATAAAAATCTGTTGTCCCTTTGTACGGCAATAAATAAAACAGACGCAACAGCAGCAGATTTTCCTCCTGCTGTTTCCCTTCGTCTTCTCCTGTCAGTCTCTCTTCCATGGCATGTAACAGGTCATGCCATTGTAGGGTAAATTGCTGGTTTCTCGTCAGATCCGGAGTATCGATCCATTTACTGACTTTTATCTTGCTGCGGTTCTCCTTCGCACATTCCCCGGTCTGGAGAAAATAGGAAAATCCTCCGTTTTCATAATATCTTCCCAGCGGAAACAGCCGGCAGATTCCAGGCCGGTACGGATGGATGCTACATCTTCCTTCCTCATCCAGATAAGCGCAGGCTTCCTTGGTCCCCTGCATTTTCAGATTCGGTAAGATCACACCATCCACCACGTTGAGCTCCACCGATGCCGCTAATAGTTCCTGCATGCTTTTCCCCATTCCTGTAGTCATCCGGTAAACATCATAGGGATCCAGGATAATGGAATTGCCCATGCCGTGACAACACCGGGAACAGCCATTGCAACCACCGCAATCCGCTTTCACCATATCACTTGCTTTGTATAAACGGCCGTCGGATATCTCCGCAAGACTTACATTTCGCTTCATATCTACACCATCAGCCTCTCTGTGCCTTGCGTTCCATGATCTCCTTCAGGCTCTCCGTATAAGGAGCTCTCGCCACCCCGTATTCCGTGACAATTCCGGCGATCAGTTCATGGTCTGTCACATCGAATGCCGGATTGTAGACCTTTACACCCTCCGGAGCCATGCGCTCCTTGTACCACATCTCAGTAACCTCTTCCGCCTTACGCTGCTCGATGCAGATATCCGCACCGGTGGCAGTCGCCATATCAATCGTGGAAGTCGGTGCACAGATGTATACCGGCACACCGTACTGTTTTGCCACTGCTGACACCACGCTGGTACCGATCTTGTTCGCAGTATCTCCGTTAGCTGCCACTCTGTCACAGCCTACGAACACTGCCTGCACCCAGCCCTTGGACATGACAGAAGCGGACATATTGTCACAGATCAGTGTCACATCCACGCCTGCGGAATGCAGTTCAAATGCTGTCAGTCTGGCTCCCTGCAAAAGTGGTCTGGTCTCATCCGCAAATACATGGAAGTTGTAACCTCTCTCCTGTCCCAGATAAATCGGTGCGGTTGCGGTACCGTATTTTACGGTTGCAAGTTGTCCTGCATTACAGTGGGTCAGAATACCATCTCCCGGTTTTACCAGTTCCAGTCCAAATTCTCCGATTTTTCGACATACTTCCACATCTTCCGCCCGAATCTGCAGTGCTTCATCATGCAGGATTTCCTTCACTTTTGCGACAGTCTTGTGCTCTTCTCTGCCAGCCTTTACAGCCACAGCATCCATGCGCTTCAGTGCCCAGGACAGATTAACTGCGGTGGGTCTGGAAGAATCCAGATATTCCTTATATTCTGTGAATTTCTGATAAAATTCTTCGAAGTCTTCCGTCTCGATGCGATTCGCCAGCAGGTAGATGCCCAATGCCGCCGCTACACCGATGGCCGGGGCTCCCCGGACCTTCAGCAGATAGATAGCATCCCACATCTCCTGTGCCGTATGTAATGCGATCAGTTCGATCTTACCCGGAAGCAGGGTCTGGTCTATGATGATCACCGCATCCTGTGCTTCGTCCAGTGCTACGGTATCGTAATCAAGGATGTTTTTTTGGTTTTCCATGTGTACTCCTTTATCTTCAGCATCCTTTTGCTACATTTGATGCATTAATTTTCGTGTCTGATAATATCTGCGAACTCCGCTTTTGCTGCTTTCGCAAGGTCATCCGGTTTCAATTGGATCTGAGAGCCGATCCTGCCGCCGCTGACATAGATTTGTTCCTGTGTCTTCGCACTTTCATCAATTCTGGTCACATACTGTTTTTTCATGCCGATGGCTGTGCAGCCGCCGCGGATGTAGCCGGTGATGGCATTGATGTCTTTTACGTGGATCATCTCCACGCTTTTTTCTCCGACGGATTTCGCTGCTTTTTTCATATCCAGCTCCTCCGCAATGGGGATGACGAATACAAAATAATTCTTGCTGCTGCCCACGGTGACCAACGTCTTGTAGACCTGCTCATAGGGCAGGGACAGCTTGTCTGCTATCTGAAGCCCATCCACGAATTCCTCGCACTCATAGGTGTGATGGGTATAAGGAATCTTCAGAGATTCCAGGATACGCATGGCGTTGGTTTTTACTTCTTTTTGTTTTGCCATAAAATATCACTCACCTTCTTGTTTCCCAAGTTCAAAAGTCTTATCGTGCAAGCACGAACAACTTTTTAACCTTGTTACCCTTGGTATCATTTTATTTTACTATTTTGCTTCCCTCAGTGCAAGCATACAAGGCTAGAAACTTGCACAAGCTGCATCAGTTTTTTGCAGAAAAGAACTCCGCCCGACTCCCGGACGGACCGGGGAATCAGGCGGAGTTCTTATATGTTTTTAATCCGTTGTTACGAATTAGTTTGCTGCCTTCTCAGCCTTTGCAGCCTTCAGCTGCTCGGTCAGAGCGGGAACTACCTTATTCAGGTCACCTACGATACCGTAGTCAGCTACATCGAAGATAGGAGCTGTCTCATCCTTGTTGATGGCAACAATGAGATCAGACTCTTCCATACCTGCTACGTGCTGAATAGCACCGGAGATACCGATTGCAAAGTAGATCTGGGGACGAACGGTCTTACCGGTCTGTCCAACCTGCAGATCCTTGGGCTTCCAGCCGTTATCTACAACTGCACGGGAGCAGGATACGGTACCGCCCAGAACTTCTGCCAGATCCTCCAGAATCTTGAAGTTCTCTGCGCTGCCTACTCCACGTCCACCGGATACCAGGATCTTGGCATCCATGATGTCAACGGTATCGGATACTGCCTTAACGACTTCCTTGATAGTTACATATTTGTTGTTCGGAGTAAATCCGGGATTGTACTCTTCGATCACAGCCTTTGCACCTGCGATAGGAGCGATCTTCTGCATAACGCCGGGACGAACAGTTGCCATCTGAGGTCTGTTGTCAGGACATGCGATGGTAGCGATGGTGTTACCACCGAATGCAGGACGGGTCATCAGCAGCTGATTGTGCTTCTGCTCCTGTCCGGGGATAGCAACGAGAGGGAAATCACCGATTTCCAGTACGGTACAGTCTGCGGTCAGACCGGTCTGAACTCTTGCGGAAACGGTAGGTCCAAGATCACGTCCGATAGCGGTTGCACCTACCAGAACGATCTCAGGCTTATATTTTTCAATAACAGATGCCAGTGCATGTGCATAAGGCTCGGTTCTGTAAGTCTCCAGTTCGGGATCATCTACGAGGATCACCTTATCTGCACCATACTCAGCCAGCTTATCAGCCAGTCCTTTTACGTTATAACCGATCAGAACCGCGGTTACCTCGGTCTCCAGCTTTGCAGCCAGCTCTTTACCTTTGCCGAGCAGTTCTAATGCGATACCACTGATCTCATTGTCTACCTGCTGGGCGAACACATATACACCCTTGTATTCTTCAATATTATTGGTTACCATGGTTTGCCTCCTATATTAGATGATGTGCTTTTCTTTGAATTTAGCAACAATGTAAGCTGCTCCGTCTTCGGGTGAATCGGGAACGATCTTCTCACCTGCGCCCTTACGAACCTTATCGGATGCCTTTGCGATCTTGGTAGGAGATCCCTTCAGACCAAGGTTGCTGTCATCAACATCTTTCAGATCAGCTCTGCCCCAGGTAGTGATCTCTGCCTTGCATGCATCGAAGATTCCGCCGGGAGTCATGTAACGAGGCTTATTCAGTTCGGATAATGCAGTGATCAGGCAGGGCATCTTAGCTTCTACCACATGATATCTGTCATCATACTGTCTCTGAACGATCACCTTGTCTCCTTCAACCTTGATGTCCTGTGCATAGGAGATTACAGGAAGTCCCAGATGCTCAGCGATCTGAGGACCAACCTGTGCGGTATCACCATCGATTGCCTGACGACCGGTAATGATCAGATCATAGTCAAGGTTTCTCAATGCACCTGCAATGGTAGTGGAAGTAGCCCAGGTATCAGCACCGCCCAGTACTCTGTCGGTAACCAGAATTGCTTTGTCAGCACCCATAGCCAGCGCCTCACGAAGAGCATCTGCTGCCTTGGGAAGACCCATGGTCAGTACGGTAACTTCTGCGCCGAACTCGTCCTTCAGCTTCAGTGCAGCTTCCAGACCAGCCTTATCATCGGGATTCATGATAGCAAGCATTGCGCCTCTGTCAAGAGTTCCGTCAGGATTGAATTTAACACCGCCCTTGGTATCGGGCACCTGCTTAATACAAACAACAATCTTCATTGTATTTTCTCCTTACTTTTCTAATAAAATTTCCGACAAATGCCTGCTTGCTTATTTCAGCAGATCTGCGGAGATAACCATTCTCTGAACTTCGGAAGTACCCTCGTAGATCTCGGTGATCTTTGCATCACGCATCATACGTTCAACTTCGTACTCTCTGATGTAACCGTAACCACCGTGCAGCTGAACAGCCTTGGTAGTAACTTCCATAGCAACCTCAGCAGCATACAGCTTAGCCATAGCAGCTTCTACAGAGTAAGAGATCTTAGGATTGGTCTTGTACTCGTCCTTCTTGCGTGCAGCCTTGTATACCAGCATCTTGGCAGCTTCCACCTTGGTAGCCATATCAGCCAGCTGGAACTGTGTATTCTGGAATCCGGAAATGGACTTTCCGAACTGCTTTCTTTCCTTGGTGTAAGCAACGGTTCTCTCCAAAGCGCCTTCTGCAATACCCAGAGCCTGGGAAGCGATACCGATACGTCCGCCGTCCAGAGTGTGCATTGCGATCTTGAATCCCTGTCCCTGCTTACCAAGCATATTCTCCTTGGGGATACGGCAGTCGGTGAAGATCAGCTCGTAAGTGGAAGAACCCTTGATACCCATCTTCTTCTCTTTGGTACCGAAGGTAAATCCGGGAGTACCTTTCTCAACGATAAAGGAAGAAATCTCCTTCATCTTTCTGCCTCTCTTCTCTACGATACCGGTAACTGCGATAACAATATATACATCTGCTTCTTTACCATTGGTGATGAAGCACTTGGAACCATTGATGACCCACTCATCGCCATCTAATACAGCCTTGGTCTGCTGACCCTGGGCATCGGTACCTGCACCGGGCTCGGTCAGACCGAAAGCACCGATCTTGCGGCCGCTTGCCAGATCAGGAACGTATTTCTGCTTCTGCTCTTCGGTACCGAAGGTCATGATAGGATCGATACACAGAGAGGTATGTGCGGAAACGATAACGCCAGTCGTTGCGCAAACCTTGGAAAGCTCCTCAACGCACATAGCATAGGTCAGGGTATCACAGCCCTGTCCGCCATACTCCTTGGAAACAGGAATTCCCATGAAGCCGTACTTAGCCATCTTCTCAACGGTCTCTCTGGGGAAAGTTTCGGTCTCGTCAACTTCCTGTGCAAGAGGTTTTACTTCGTTCTCGGCGAACTCTTTGAACAGCTGTCTCGCCATCTCATGCTCTTTGGATAATGTAAAATCCATGATGTTAATCCTCCATTGTTATTTATACTTGGTTGTAATTATCATGATGTCGGGGTCTAAGAACCCCGACTTTGATGCCTACGGATTGTTTATACTTTACTGTGCATCCACAGGAGTCTTGGTGCGGTCTGCATTGTATACATAGAAGCCCTTGCCGGTCTTCACACCAAGGTTGCCGCCACGTACCATCTTACGGATCAGAGGACATGCACGATACTTGCTGTCGCCGGTCTCGTTGTACAGAACATCCATGATGGCAAGGCAGATATCCAGTCCTACGAAGTCACCCAGCTCCAGGGGTCCCATGGGATGATTAGCGCCCAGCTTCATAGCTGCGTCGATACCTGCGATATCGGATACACCTTCCATCTTGATGAAAGCTGCTTCATTGATCATAGGGATCAGGATACGGTTAACAACAAAGCCTGCTGCCTCGTTCACCTGTACGGGAGTCTTGCCGATCTCTTCGGAGATCTTCTTGATGGTATCCACGGTCTCTGCGGGAGTATTCACACCTGCGATTACCTCTACCAGCTTCATACGGTCTGCGGGATTGAAGAAGTGCATACCGATCAGAGGACGGGTCAGTCCGTTGCCGATCTCGGTAATGGAAAGGCTGGAAGTGTTGGAAGCAAATACACACTCAGGCTTGCAGATCTTGTCCAGCTCACCGAAGGTGGTCTTCTTTACTTCCATGTTCTCAAATGCAGCTTCTACGATCAGATCGCAGTCTGCACACAGGTCTTCCTTCAGACCCGGAGTGATCTTAGCTACGATAGCGTCAACTGCTTCCTGGGTCATTTTTCCTTTTTCTACCAGTCTTGCATAGCCTTTTACGATCTTGGCTTTGCCGCCGTCAGCCCACTCCTGCTTGATATCGCAAAGAGCTACTTCATATCCGTCTACCTGGGCAAATGCCTTTGCAATGCCCTGTCCCATAGTACCTGCACCGATAATACCTACTTTCATGGTAAATCCTCCTGATTTTATACTTTTATATTCGTAATGATTAACAGTTCTTAAAAGGCTCTTTTACCTTCTCCTTGTTCTTGTCAAGGAAGAAAGCCATACCATACTTCTGATCTTCTGTCTCGAAGCAGTCACCGAACAGCTTCTCTTCGATCACTACTGCCTGATCCATATCTGCATCCAGGCCTTCGTTAATAGCCTTCTTGCAGTTGCGGACTGCGATGGGAGCATTCTTTGCAATGGTCGCTGCCATCTTCTGTGCTGCTGCCAGCATTACTTCCTGTGCGCTCTTTACTACATTGCCGTCAGCATCAACCTCGGCGCTGTATACTTCATTTACCAGACCGATTCTGTAAGCGTCTGCTGCCTTGATATTACGTGCGGTGTAGATCATCTGCTTTGCCATGCCTGCACCTACCAGACGAGCCAGTCTCTGGGTTCCACCGAAGCCGGGAGTGATTCCCAGTCCTACTTCAGGCTGTCCGAATACTGCATTATCGGAACAGATTCTGATATCACAGCTCATGGAGATCTCACATCCACCACCCAGAGCGAAGCCGTTGACAGCTGCGATCACAGGAATGGGGAAGGTTTCGATCTTGCGGAACACATCGTTACCCTTCTTGCCGAATGCTTCGCCTTCTGCCTTGGTCAGGCTGCTCATCTCTCCGATATCTGCGCCTGCCACGAAGGACTTAGCACCTGCACCGGTGATCACCAGGCAGCGAACCGTTGCCAGATCTACTGCATCCAATGTAGCGTTCAGTTCATCCAGCACCTGAGAATTCAGTGCGTTCAGTGCTTTCTCACGGTTAATGGTGATGGTTGCCACATTACCATTCTGCTCATACAAAATGTAATCCATGTTTTTACCTCATTTCACATTTCTATTCGTGTTTTCAAAACCACACTAAGGCGATAGAGATTCTACCGCCCCAGCGAATATTTATAAAATTAATCCTCGATCTTAACGATGGTGGAGCAGCCCATGCCACCGCCGATGCACAGAGTAGCCAGACCGGTCTTGGCACCTCTTGCCTGCATCTCATGCAGCAGAGTTACCAGGATACGGCATCCGGAAGCTCCTACGGGATGACCCAGTGCGATAGCACCACCGTTGGGGTTCAGCTGCTTATCTACATCAATACCCAGTTCCTTACCAACTGCTACGGACTGAGCCGCGAATGCTTCGTTAGCCTCGATGATATCGAAGTCTTCGATCTTCATATCGGTCTTAGCCATTACCTTCTTGGTAGAAGCCACAGGGCCGATACCCATAACCTCAGGACGAACGCCTGCCAGAGCACCTGCTACGAAAGTTGCCATAGGCTTAACGCCCAGCTCCTTAGCCTTCTCCTCGCTCATAACAACGATAGCTGCTGCACCGTCGTTGATGCCGGAAGCGTTACCTGCGGTAACGAATCCACCGGGATTGATGGCACGAAGCTTAGCCAGACCTTCGATGGTAGAACCATGACGAGGGCCTTCATCGGTATCGAATACGATGGTCTCTTTTTTCTTCTTAACTTCCACGGGAACGATCTCTGCCTTGAAGGCACCGTTCTTCTGAGCCTCTTCAGCCTTTAACTGGCTCTTTAATGCGAACTCATCGAGTTCTTCACGGGTAAGTCCCCACTCTTCGCAGATATTGTCTGCGGTCTTGATCATATGATAATCATTGAAAGCGTCCCAAAGTGCATCTTTGATCATGGTATCTACCATGGTTGCGTTACCCATACGATATCCGTAACGTCCCTGAGGAATTGCGTAAGGAGCCATGGACATGTTCTCCATACCACCTGCCACTACGATATCTGCATCACCGGCCATGATCATCTGTGCTGCCTGGTTCACACAGTTCAGACCGGAACCACATACCACGTTCATGGTAACTGCGGGAACTTCAATGGGAAGTCCTGCCTTGATCGCTGCCTGACGTGCTACGTTCTGTCCCTGTCCAGCCTGGATTACACATCCCATATATACCTGGTCAACTGCTTCGGGAGCAACGCCTGCTCTCTTCAGAGCCTCCTTGATCACGATTGCGCCCAGCTCCGGTGCAGGAGTTGTGCTTAAGGTTCCACCCATAGTACCGATCGCGGTACGGCAAGCGCCTGCTAATACAACTTTCTTTGCCATTTGTTTGTCCTCCATTTTTTGGTTTTGCTTGGTTTGCTTTCTGAAATGTTTTTAGATTGTTATTTTTTTATCATTTCACTGTTCCTATTTTAACATAGCGAAATCGGTTTTGCAATGATTTTGTCAAAAAAATAACAAAATAACAAATGAAATTTTTAGAAATCAGAATTCCCGGATTTTTGTAGTACGGATCCACTCTCTTGTTCCCTCGACTTTCTGCACTTCCTGCGTGTGTTTTGCCAGAAAACAGGTCAGCGGATAGACATCGATCCAGATCTCGTTGTCACTCTCTTTCTGTTCTTCATCAAAGACCAGTTCCAATCCCCAGTGCAGATGGGTTACTTCTATATTATTTACATTTTCTGTGGTACTGTAACCGGTATGTCCCATATAACCGATCACATCCCCCGCCGCCACCACGCTGCCTTCTTCCAGTCCTTCCGCATAGGGGTAGTTCTGCCGCAGATGTGCATAGTAATAGTAGCGCTTATTATCAAAGCTGCGGATACCAATGCGCCAGCCGCCGTACTGGTTCCAGCCCAGGGCTTCCACAGTGCCGGACTCGACAGCAATGATAGGTACACCGACGAGCCCCATCATGTCATGGCCCAGATGCCTTCGTTTATATCCGTAGCTTCTTCCCGCCCCGAAATCATCATAATGAGTATAATCAAATCCTCTCGCAATGGGGCAATAACCTTTTAATCCGTATTTTTTCTGCCAGGTGCTCTGTCCGTCTTCTCCGATCACCTCTGCCTCGTATTCTCCCACCAGTCCTCCTAGCGCCGCGCTGTAAGCTTCCAGATAATACGGATAGTATTTCATATCTTTTGTGAGAGTTTCTATCTCTGCCTCTCCCTCCGCCAGCTTCTCCGACGTCTCGTTCAGGATCTTCAGCGCCTTTTTGTCAAATTCCCCTCCGGTTCTGGCTGCGGTATATGCAAGCAGCGGGATCCACTCCACATGATGTTCCGTGTCAAACGTATCCACATCCCAGTCATATGCCTGGCAGAGCGCTTCATAGGATACGGTAAAGTCCACCCATTTGATATAATCCTTTCCCGCAGCCGAGGTCGCGGTGACCACCGCCTGTTCCATGCTTTCTGTCCGCCCTGTCTCCCTGAGCAGAAATGCTCCCATCATTATAAATAGAAGCATCACCTCTGCCCGGATCCATGCCCGCATTCTCTTTTCTCTGTCCATTCCCTGTCCTGCTCTCAGTTCCTCCTTACAGGTTATGTTTCTGATTTTTCCGGTATTCAGACAATTCGAAAATCTCCGGGGCATATCATTTCCCATACAACAAAACAGCCTGCCGGAAACTCCGGCAGGCTGTAAATTTGTCTTTATTTAATTTTCTGTCCGGTTTTATACTTCCGGCTCGATCAGTCCGTAGGTATCGCCCTTTCTCTTGTACACTACATTTACCTGATCTGTCTCTGCGTTGCAGAATACGAAGAAGTTGTGTCCCAACAGTTCCATCTGAATGCAGGCATCCTCGGGATACATGGGTTTGATATCGAACTTCTTGGTACGAACGATCTTAATCTCGTCATCGTCTGTGTAATCATTCTCTACATAGGCTTTGCTGAAAGAAGCTGCCGCCTGCTGTTTGTCAACGATCTTGTTCTTATATTTTTTCAACTGTCTCTCAATGATCTCTTCCACCAGATCAATGGATACATACATATCGTTGCTTACCTGCTCCGAACGGATAATGCTTCCCTTTACCGGAATGGTCACCTCAATTTTCTGACGTTCTTTTTCAACGCTTAATGTTACATGTACTTCTGTGTCGGGATTGAAATACTTGTCCAGCTTGCCGATCTTTTCCTCCACTGCTGCTCTTAATCCTGGTGTAACTTCGATGTTTCTGCCAACAATAATAAACTTCATGCTGATCATCCCTTCCAAGTATTTATTTACAAGGTTTTATGTAGCATCCCTTGTATTTATTGTATAGTCATTATAGCACAATAGCACAGCTTTTTGCAACAATTTAAGAAGTTTTTTACTTGTTTTTGACATTCTGTATGTCAACCCTAAAATCGACAAATCCTGTCATTTTATTATTTTTATTACATGTTCACAAAACATTTGTTCCTGTTTTTTCGTAAATTTATCCCCCTTGCAGTGCCGGTTTTTCTGTGGATAATGTGTATAACTTGGTGTATAAGTAACTTTTATCCTATTTTCTGGCATTTTGGATGTGGATAACTTATTTTGTATTTAAATTTCTTTTCTGTCGTTTTTACGTTCGTGTCACTTTTTTTGTATACTTTGTATAGTTCCGTTTTGTCAATCCCCATTTCATCGCATAACAATATTTTGACAAATTGCACAATTCGTTATACAACTTATAATTTTTTGCCTTATCGGCACTTAAGTTCCACTGTCCCCACAGCATCCTGTCCACATAGAAAATAAACCGACCACATGACACGGTGCAATCGAGTAGTCTCGCTCATCGTATACACAAAAAAGCACTGTATGTTTCCACACAGTGCCTTGTACTTGCTGTTATATAATCAGAAGATCCGTCGAACTGCCAGTACCTTCTTGTAATCCGCATTAGATACGATGATACCGGTCTTGGCGGTAGATGCATGAACGATCTGACCATTACCGATATACAGTGCTACATGACCGGAGTAACAGATCAGGTCTCCTGCCTGTGCATTAGCCAGTCCGTCAACTGCTGCACCCTGGCTGCGGTCTGCGGAAGAGGAATGAGGAAGGCTTACACCGAAGTTCGCATATACACTCATTACAAATCCGGAACAGTCGGTACCGTTAGTCAGGCTGGATCCGCCGTATACGTAAGGGTTACCAACGAACTGTAATGCGTAGTCGGCAACTGCAGTACCCATCTCGCTGTCTCCGCTGGCTGTATAGGTAACTGCGGGGGCACTACCGGAAGAACTCTTACTGCTTCCCGCTGCCTTCGCTGCCGCTGCGGCGCGGGCTCTTTCTCTCTCTTGCTTCTCCTTAGCCAGACGCTTTTCTTCTTCCTCCTTGGATTCTGCTTCAACGAACTCCGTATGAAGAGAAACAAATTCTGTGGAGACCCATCCAAGACCTTCCTCGGTATCTACCTGTACCCAGCCATCGGCCTCATCGGATACTACCAGGTCATCCTCCAATGGAACCAGACCTAATACAGAAGCCTCTAAAGAAGGTTCGGTACGTACTTTTAAGGTTGTGGTGTTAACGGTCGCCAGTCTTGTACCTACCTTTTTGGCAAGCTCTACCGCTTCATCACCGGTCACACAGTACTCGGCTTTTACATAACCGGTTACGGAACCGGAAGAGATCTGATACCAGCCGTTCTCTTCGGAGATGAAGAGACCTACGGAATCGTCATACAGCTTACCGACGATCTCACCCTGCTCACTGGGCATGCTTCTTACATTTACATAATCATTTACCTGTGCAATGACCAGATTCTTAAAAGATTCTTCCTCGGATGCTTCCGGGGTCGTGTCCATCTGATCATCACGGAGTACAGTTTCAATAATACTTTCAATCTGTTTGGTATTGTTCGTACCTGCGGAAAGACTCTCTAACTTATTACCCTTTGCCAGGGTCAGTTCAATACCACCGCTGGGAAGTACCGATGAAGATGCTGCTGCATCTGCGGTAATATTCATTCCGGAAAAAGCCATAACCGCTGCCATGGTGCACACGGTAATTTTTACAGATTTACGAGCCATTCTATCCTCCTGAAACTCTTGGAGCTATCTTACTTTCTTAACTTACTTCTTTATATTTTCGGATCATTTGTTACGAATTTGTTACATCTGTTAACAAATATATCACGCAGTCCTCCTTTTGTCAATATAGTAAATTAATTGTCAACACTTCCAAAATTTCCCATTTCATGCGGGTTTGCGGATATTTTACATAAAAAAAGCCACCACATGGGTGACTCTTTTCTTTAAATATTTTTCAATTTTCTTTCAAATTTCTTAATGAATCTATTACTAATCTATGACTGTTTACGAAAACGGTTGCAATAGTTCCCGGCGCTGACCGCCGCATTAGCGCCGTCAGCCACTGCCGTCACGACCTGGCGCAGAGGCTTCTTACGGATGTCACCCGCCACATAGATGCCGGGGGTGTCAGTCTCTCCGGTCTCGCCTGCCGGAATATAGCCATCCTCACCGACTGTCACCAGGCTCTGCAGCAGTTCGGTGTTGGGATGGATACCTACAGCGATAAAGATGCCCGCTACTTCCAGATCCTTCTCTTCTTCCGTCTTCACGTTTTTGATGCGCAGCTTTTCCACCATATCCTCACCGCAGATCTCCGTGACCACATGGTCGTAGAGGATCTCCACGCTGGGAAGGCTCTTTAATTCCTCCTGTAATACCATGGCTCCCCGCAGGCTGTCTCTTCTGTGGATCAGATACACCTTTTCACAGGTTCTCGCCAGATAAATGGCATCCTCCAGCGCCACATCTCCACCGCCGACCACAGCTACCGTTCTGCCCCGGAAAAAAGCTCCGTCGCAGGTAGCGCAGTAGGACACACCCATGCCGTTTAATTCTTCCTCACCAGGCACGCCAAGCTTCGCATGCTCCGCACCGGTGGCAAAAATCACCGTACGGGTCTCCAGTTCCCGGTCTCCTGCGTAGACGCATTTGTAATCGCCACGTTCTTCCACACTGTGTACCGTGGCTTCTAAGAATTCCGCCCCCAGCTTCTCTGCATGCTGTCTGAAAGTCATCCCCATGTCGAAGCCACCGATCCCGGGAAGTCCCAGATAGTTATCCACTTCATAAGTATTAAGAATCTGTCCGCCGCTCATGGGCTTTTCTTCTATAATAAGTAGGTTCAGCCCCGCACGCTTTCCGTAGACTGCGGCGGACAGCCCTGCAGGACCGGAACCGATAATGATCAAATCATACATAATTTTCTCTCCTTTTGTCCAGTGTAGCAGTTCCCCTATGGAAAAGCAAGTCCATCTGTGCTACACTCGTTTTACAGGTTTTTTACATTTGGCACTGTTTTATCTCCCAAAGTTGCTGTAGAATTCAGAAAGGATACTTTACATGAATACAATAAAGAACACTCCGTTGGCTCTTGTCACCGGTGCTTCCCGCGGTATCGGACGTGCCATCGCAGAGACCCTCGCCGGAGCCGGTTACGACCTTGTCCTGACCTGTAGCCGCACTCTCCCGGAGCTGTCCGGCCTTGCTAACTCTCTGGAAGAAAAATACGGGATCCACTGCACCGCGCAGATGGCAGACGCATCGGATCCCGTTGCCATGGATCGATTATTTGCTTCCCTGGATCATCTGGACGTTCTGGTCAATAATGCCGGAATCTCTTACATTGGTCTGCTCACGGATATGAGTGTCGAAGAATGGCAGCGTGTCATAAATACGAATTTAAGCTCCTGTTTCTATACCAGCCGTCTGGCAATTCCTCTGATGCTGCTGAAACACAGCGGACGCATTGTTAACATTTCCTCCGTCTGGGGAAACGTCGGAGCTTCCATGGAAGTGGCTTACTCCGCCTCCAAGGGCGGTGTGAACAGCTTCACCAAAGCACTTGCCAAGGAGCTGGCTCCCAGTAATATCCAGGTCAACGCCATCTCCTGCGGTGTTATTGATACTGCCATGAACCACTGCTTCTCCCCCGAGGAAATGAACGCTCTCCGGGAAGAAATTCCTGCCGACCGTCTGGGCCAGCCGGAGGAAGTCGCAAAACTTGTCCTCCAGCTCATCCAGGCGCCAACCTATCTCACCGGACAGATCCTTACTCTTGACGGAGGCTGGCAATAACACTTTCCGCCGATTCTCCCGGTACCAGTGATGCCACGATCCGCTCCATCTCTTCTTTGGATCCAGCATCCCGGCACCGGAGGATCAGATGTTCCTTCTCCGTCTCTGTCAGTGCCGCATAGCCTTGCATGGCCTGTTCATTCATCGCCAGCGCCATGCCGAATCCTACCGGCAGTTCATTCAAGGGAAACGCTTCTGTTCCGCCGCTTCCCCCAGTCAATCCATCCATTGCAAACTCCTTTCCCGCGTTCTGCGAAGATGCCTCATTTTACAGGCATCCTGTTTTTGCATAACAATCGTGCACTTGATCGATAACATAATTTTGCATATGTTATCAATCAAGTGCTACTGTTTAGTCTGTGCAGGAGGAATCTGCGATATACAAAACGAAAACTCGCTCTTTGTAACTGAAAATCTCACGAATAACGGTATTCTCCGCCATCCGTGAGATTTTCAGTTTGGTTTCTGTCTGTCAGGTATCCAACATTATTTTCCGGCAAGATATTCTCTCATATGTTCTCTGATATGCTCGAACTGTTTTCTCGTATGAGAATTTTTCGACTCAAAATTCATCAACCGATCCAGATACCCCTGTCTCTTCACAATACGGCAGCTCTCTGGATAGACCAGCTCGTACACCAGTGAAATATGTCCCACCACATTATCCACCGCTGTTTTCTTCAGGGAACGCAGTACAGCGTGCTCCTCATCAAAGCTCTGCAACACTTCCGGCGTCACTTCCTCCTGATATAATACCTCGGTGTCCACATTGTAGATTTCTTCCAGAGGGAATTCCACATTGACCTTCAAAATATCAATCTTATCCGCATCCCGTAAGATATGGCAGAACATTGCTGTACGTTCGTCCAGTTCTTCCGGAATCCGGTAGGCGCTGTGATAAAACACCGCCGTCCACAGAAGCTCATCGCAGGAAGCATCTTCCACGAAATCCCGGATGCTGATCCCGGCGTCTGCCTGAATTTCCTCGGGCAGGCATTCTTCACTTCCGGAAACAAGTCCGTGTTTCTCTTCCCAGACCTTACCAAATAAAATCCTTGCTCCGTATTTCGCATGATCGATGGAATCCGCATCAGTAAAGGTTCCATATACCCGCTGCTGCTCAAACCGTCCCACATCATGGAGTAGTCCGGTCAGCCACGCAATATCCACCTCTTCCTCCGGAAGTTCAAGGGATCTGGCGATCTGTTGGCACAATCCGCAGACCCGGTAGGTGTGTTCTATTTTCAGACGGATCATGTCCCGGCTGCTGTCATAACGGTCCGTGTATTCCTGAAATGCTGCCAGTGCTTTTTCTCTGTTGATCTTCATTGTTCGTTGCCTCATATCTTTTATATCATATTTTATGACTCATGACACGTTCGCCTTTTTTTAATCCATTCCTTCTTATCTGCAGGCTTCTGTCTCCGTCAGACTTTTTTCTCTGCTAGCGACAGATAGACCAGCTTGTATACCGCTACACAGATTACTGTAACTACCAGCAGCAATCCCAGCTCCAATGCCCATGTAGGAATCGTAGAGGCACACACCACAGTCAGAAAGTCCACTGCGAAATGAAGTCCAAAGGCTGCTGCCAGCTGCAGCTTTCTGCCTGTCTTCACCGCACTGTATACAAGAATCGACAACGCGATCTGCAGAGCGATCGCACTGATCCGCTCTACCGGTGCGAGATAGAACTGGTAAGCCGGCGTGGTCCAGAGAACAGAGAGCTGATGGTAGGTTACCTCCTGCTGTGCGGGCTCCAATGCCGTCATAGTCTTCTCCATCAGTCCACCGTTGATCATGGCTGCGGTTAGGAGATTGCTCATAGAAGACATACCAAGGATCAGAAAAGCTTCAATGCCGCCATGTCCTGCTCCGTACATCAATGCATTTTCTCTGGTAAGATGTTTTTTCAGGAAGAATTTCATGGCGATCCACCGGCCACACTCCTCAAAAAGTGCTGCTGCAAGCCCACCGTAAATCGCATACAGCCAGAGATTGTCCCGGATCACGCTTCCGGTCACCGTCAGCATGATGGCATGACAGATCTGCTCTAAGATCATGGCAAAGCCCACGAAAATTCCACAGCCGATGAAAAATGCCGGCACCCACGCTCTTGTCTTCTTATAGATAAAGACACCTAAAAATATGGGTAACCCCACGGATAACAGCAGAGATATCACCATCCCCACCATACTTGCACCGCTTACAGTTCCCCAGTTCATTGCTGCTTCCGTTACACTCTCAACTGCCATATATTCTCCTATCCGGGCGCCGTTGGGGCGCTCTGCGCACTTGTTATTTCACTGTCTGCTGCCGCTTATATTCACCGTTCCCTCTTGTAAGATCCTCCGGAAAAAGGTAAGAAAACCTTCCTCTACCGCCACCTGATCCACCGCCGTCTCCGGCAGATCATAGAAATATTTCCCGGTTCCGGGATCCAGGGAAATGCTGTCCAGCGGAAACCCCTCTCTGCGGATGCTGCTGTGGGGTACATCCGTCAGCCAGAATTTCTCACTTTCCATGTCAGGCTCCATCGCCTCATATACATGTTCCTCATCCTGCACATAGCAGATGGCATTGCGGTATTTTGCCGTAAGCCTTCCATAGCGTTTTACCAGTCCGATATAATGCTCCAGCATCTGCTCATCCGTCAGATACACACCGTTCACCGTACGCACATGTACCCCGGGCTGGACCGCCTCCGGGACATCTTCAAAATACAACCCGGAATCACAGGAAAATACAGGCATACGAAAAGCTTCATAATAAGCATGCGCTTTCTGCCTGGCATTCTCCAGAGGCGTATTGCCGGTCTCCGGGACATTAGGGATCTCCACCCCCTGTGCCCGCAGATCCTGCAGACTGATCAGTTCGATGCCAAGCCCGGCTATGCGGTTCTGCATGGCAGCTGCCTTTGCCGGATTGCCGGTACCGTATATCAGTTTCATAAGCATTGTCCTGCTTTCTTTCCGGTCAGATCAGCGCCGGTGTCTGTGCCAGGACAGAGATAATCGCGATCGCCGCCAAAATCACAACAACTACCACTACTGCAACAATGATCTTTTTTTTCATATAGGATACCTGCTCTTTCTAACCCTTTTATGGTTTTGCATCTCATGAACTAATGATGACATATTTCAAGGACAATTTCAAGGATTATGAAAATATTCGAGATGACTCCACTTTCTCGCCCGGCCAGGATTTTCTGAGTGCCGCATAGGAAACCAGGAAGTTGGCAAGCCAGCCGGCCGGCACGGCAAGCCAAACAAACGCAATGCCAAAACGCGGTGCACAGATCAAAGCCACAGACAAGCGGATCGCAAGGTTTACCATATTGGCAATGAGGAACGGTCGCATGATGCCGAGTCCGCGAAGAACTCCATCGGTTGCCATTTTAATTCCCATAAAGATAAAGAAGTATCCAAGCCATCTCATATAATCTTCGGACACCTGATAAGCCAGCGCTGTTCCGTCTTTTCCAAGAAATAGCGAGGAAATCTGCGTGTGCAGTGTTTCAATGACAAGGAAGGCAAGCGCCGCAAAACACACGTCCAACACCAATGCCGCATGATAACCTTTTTTGATACGCTCGGTTTTGCCTGCCCCAAGGTTTTGGGAAACATACGGCGAAACTGCATTACCGATGGATACGAAGATCAGGGAAAAAACATTCTCCACCCGCATCGTCGCCGCATATCCTGCAAGAGCCTGTGTGCCGAAAGGATTTACCACTGCCTGTACGATCATCATACCGATAGACACGGTAGACTGCTGCAAAACCGAGGGCACTGCGATCCGAAGCATCGAGCGCAGCCCGCGCCCGTCAAATCGCTGAAACGGACTTTGGTATCGCCGCATCCGGTTAAAAAAGATCAAAAGTGAAAAAACAGCGGAAATTCCCTGGGCAATCAGGGTTGCAAGTGCCGCACCGAATACACCAAGCCCCAGACCGGCTACCATCCAAAGATCCATCACAATATTCAGAATGGATGAAAAGATCAGTAGCCCCAACGGAATTTTCGATTCGCCGATGGAAGTGAACATGGTGGAGAGAATATTGTACATGAACAAAAAAGGAAAGCCCACAAAATAGACCCGCAAGTACAGTACCGCTTCCTCCAGAATATCGGCAGGGGTCTGTAAAGTGCTCATCATCGCATGGGAAAAGCAAAAGCCAAAGATACCAAGGAGGATACTCAGAAGTAAAAAGCTGATCAGCGACGTAGACACAATGGTTTTCATTTTGCCATACTCTTTGGCGCCGAAATAGCGACTCACAAGCACACCGGCACCGACACCGGCACCCAGTGCCACACAAATGAAAACATTCGTCAGGGCTGCACAGGCACCAACCGCTGCCAGTGCAGAGGAACCCACAAACTGACCGACGATAATGGAGTCAGCCATATTGTATACCTGCTGAAAAAAGCTGCCGAGAATCATCGGCATTGCAAAAACCGTCAGCGCTTTCAGCGGTGCATCGGTAATCAAATACTCATCTTTTGACATGATCCTATTCCTCCACAGTTCCTTCAGCATTCTTCCATGGCTTCTTCAACTTGTTCATCTGCATCTTCTGGAAGTTGGATGGCATCCAGCTTTCGCGTGAAAAGTTCAATCATCGCAGGATACTGATTTGTAATTGGGTGACTAAACCGATAAAACTGCGGCACACCTTCTTTCTTTATATGCAGCAATCCCATTTCTTCAAGCTGTTTCGATGCCCTTGATATAGAAGTAGGTGTCAGTTCCAAGTTCTTCGCGGCTTGACTTGTAGATAGTTCCTGTTCGCCTCCAATCTTAACTCTTTTTGAGTTAAGATACAATATTTGAGTTAAGAACAGTTGAAAATCAACATTATCAAATATTATTTTTACGCAAAAAAAGCCCGATGCAACATGAGCATTACACCCACACTGCACCGGATATTCCATCATCAACTTTCATATGCCCTTTTTTTTCTCCGTACCAGCAGGCGACCTTTGCATCGGGCTGTATCGGAAAGTTCGTCCGATACTGCTTTTGCGGCATACCAATATGCCGCCCACTATTATCTGACCTTCATGCAGAAATCACAGCGGTCATTTCCACGCCCCAGCGTCATGCTTCTCTCCCAGATCAGCTTCGGATGCAGCCCAGTATAGCTGATGTCATCACTGTCGCAAAAGCAGCGACACAGCTCCGGGCAGCCATATTCTGTGCAGGTGTCGTGATAGGGACACTTCATCATATCCACACGCCAGACGCCGTTACCGGTCTGCAGTTCTTTTGGGGCAAAGCCCGCCGCCGGGCCGAAAACGCTCCTGGTGGACTTGACGAAAACGCCGGGAACAAGGCGGTAAAGCGCAGTGCCGCAGTTTCCCGGAAATCACGGGAAAGATAGGTTTCCTTCCTCTTCATCGTCCGTTACCCTTTCTTTTTGTATCCGCAGTCGCAGTAGGGCCCGCCGGAGGCAAGGGTGTACTGCCGCACAAAATTTGTCACGCCGCCCGCTTCGCTCATGGTGTAGTCCAGACGGCACAAAGCAGGGGTCAGGTCGTACAGCCCCAGCTCCTTCATCAGCACACAGATGCCGCACTTGGTAAAGCGTCCCTCGTAGCCGCTGCCATCCGGATATTCGTAAAACTCCATGTTCCACGAATAGGGGTTGCGGTCGGCGGCTTTCAGAGCGGCAGTGGCTTTCATGGCAGCGATATCCTTTGCGGTGAACTTGCTTTTTCCGCTCTTACGGCAGAACCACTGCATGGGCGCTGTCATCATCGCCTTTGCGTAGTAATCCGTCAGGCAGTCTACCGCCGGGCGCTGCGGCATGGAGAGAATGAACGCGCCGAGCATTGCGCAGTTGACGATGTTCATCTTGAAGCGGTCCGCTTTTTCAAACTCCGGCAGGTCTGCAATGATTGCTTTGTACTTCGGCTTTGCTTTTTTCGTGATCGCTTGTGCCGCATCGGCATCATAGCCGAACACCGCCGTCAACTGCTTTTGGAATGAGCCTGCAAACAACACCCACATTCCCATTGGCATACCCATGTATTTCATTGCACTGCCTCCTTACATTCTCCGCATTTTGCCTTCTCCCGCAGCAACACCAGCCCCAATACCAAAACCAGCAGGTGTCCGGCGGATTCCGTGCCGTGATCGATCTGATCCAGCGGCCACGGCAGAAGCGTGAAGAGATTTCCCACAATCCCCATAAAAACGATGGGGTTGCAGAAGGATGCCAACATCCGCTGTGCTGTGTTTTTCAGCGGGAGCATCCTTTTCCAGATCATAACGAGCATCACGACGGAAAGAAGTACATCACACAGGATATATGCTGCCAGCAGCGGCGCGGCGTTGCAGTAAAACACCTTGTTGGCAATTTCAGCTGCCGCCTGCATATCGCCGTATTTCTCAAAGGTAAACTTGAAGATCAGCGCCACATTCATGAACATAGCATGAACATAGCCCCAGCAGACCGTGCCGGTGAGATAGGCGATTTGAAACAGCTTGACCCATTTCTGCTGCTTCGGTTGGGTGAGGCGTTGCTTCAAAAGCTTCCACATCTGGTGAAAACCGATGTAATAAAGTGCCGTTCCGAGAACACCGCAGATGATGCTGACCACCATGCGCCATGTTGCCATATCAAGATAGGCGACCTTGACCATCAGCCCAATGGATTCTGTGCTTTGGCTTTTCCCGGTCGCCGCAAATAAAAAGTCGCCGATCACATATAAAAGGCATCCAATCATACCTGCGATGAGTGCTCGTTTTTCTTTGCTCATTTTCATTGCTTGCCTCCAAATCCGATCTTCACGATCTGCATTTTCATCATGCCGTCACCGCCCATTGCATGAAAAAACAAAACAGCGGGAGCATTCCGATTTCCCAATGTCTTAAACTTCATTGTCTCTCCTTTCCTCAGTGAATAAAAGCCGTCATAAGGACCGCCAGCACCGCTGCTATACCTGCCATACCCATCGTGCCGAAAAGCCACTTTTTCTGCTTGTCTTTTGCAGTAATGTAGGGCTTCAGATCTTCTGTTCCGGGAATCGTCCATGCATTCGTGTGCCCCACCCAGTAGCCATCGATCAAAAAGCGGTCAATGAGATTCATAACGGACAAGATGACAAGCAGCTGCCAGAAGCCCGCCGCAAAGCCTTTCGCACCGTTTATCCCATAGACACAGACCAGCACATAACCAATATAGCCGGGAATACAAACAGCTTTGAAAAGTTGAGAATTGCGCTTGATTTTCTCGTGTGTCGTAAGTCCCAGCTTCACGCACCGCTGCTGCACTGCCGGGCTGTAGAGATGCACCATCCCAACAGCCCCCTTGCGGATGCCCACAGCACAGACAAGAGCCAGCAAAGCCCCCAACCCAAGACCTTCCAGAATCACCTGTAAAAGCATTACTTATTCCTCCTGTATCCGTTTTCATCCCGGTATTCGGGATGTTCCTTTACGTATGGATCCTTATCGCCGCAGATGGTATAGTCGCATCGGCAGCCGTCCACGCAGGTGGTCGTCCGCACGAGCTTTGCATGGAGCAGTTCCATGGACGCATAGTCCACATTGCACAGGGCGGGCGTAATGTCCGCAAATCCGAACCGCTTGGCAAATTCCACCGCCGGACACGCCGTAAATTCATAATAGATGGGCTTGCTGTTTTCGTAAGGTGCAACATCCATCTCATAATATGCCTTGTGGTCGGTCGGCGTAAAAACGCCGCGATGTCGGTTCTGCTTTTCAATTTCCTTTCGCAGTTCGTTCTCTGGCAGTGTGAAAGACTTTTTCACTCCGGAGAGTCTATACACTGCCCGCAGGATGGATGCAAAAATGCTCATGGCTTTTTTTCCTCTCATTTCCGCGCTGTAACGCACAGCCACCCCTTTTTGTTTTTGTGGCTCTGGATCTTACAAAATCCTGCTTGCTCCAGATATGCTTTCAGTGCAGTGTCCGTGTAGATGGTCATACCATTGATAATTTGTGTCCATTTGTCATCTTTTGCTGTTTCGCCGTTTGCTTCATTGCAGATGAAAAAGATCCCGCCGGGCTTCAGCACCCGATAGACCTCTCTGAAATTCTGTGCAAGCTCCGGCCAGAAGTAGACCGTTTCAAAGGCGGTCGCCACATCGAACTGCTCCGCTTCAAACGGCAGCTCTGTCACGCTTGCCTGTTGCACGTTGCACCGTCCTGCCGCAATGGCTCTGGCATTGACTTTTCGCGCTTTTTCCACGCTGACGGCTGAGTAGTCGATGCCCTGCACCCTGCCTTTGGGACACAGTTTCAACAGCGTTTTAATGTTCGCTCCACCGCCGCAGCCGCAGTCCAGTACCATGGCATCCGGGGCAGGCTGCAAAAATGGAAGTCCCCACGCTGCCATTGCGCTGTGTCCGAAGTTCATCATGGCAACCATGATCTTCCCGCCAAGTCCTACGGGCTTTCGGGTGTTTTCAAAGAATGACATATCACACCTCCGATTTCACACATTCTGCATAGGTCAGTGGGAAGGACGCTTTCAGCACAGCACTTTTTCGCACCCTCCACCCGTTCTGCCGCAGAAAACTCAGATACTCCTCACTCGTCCACCTGCTATGCAGAGGGAATCCTACCAATCTCATAAAATAGGCTTTGATCCTTCCTCTAAGTGAATTTTCCGCGTGCGTAAAGGTTGGCGCGATCAACACACCATCGTCCTTCAGCACCCGTTTGATCTCTCGCAGTGATTTCTCTGGCTGCGACACGATGTGCAATGCGTTGGATACGATCACCACATCAAATGAATTGCCTGCGTATGGCAAAGAAAACATATCCTGCACGGAAAAATGCAGCTTCGCAGAGCAATTTCCCCGCTTGGCTTCTGCAATCATTTTTGGAGAGGCGTCCGTCGCCTCAATGCATGCCGCTACTTTTACGATATGCTTGGCGATCAGTCCCGTTCCTGTAGCCAGCTCCAGCACTGTTTTGTCTTTCACGACCGGACGGATCAGCTCATATATTTTTTCGTATGCTGCCCTGTCTTTTCGCATAAAGCAGTCATACAGACCTGCATTTCTGTCCCAGAAATTCTTGTGTTCTCGCATTGCTGTCTCTCTTTTTATAGTTAGTTTTATCTAACCAGCACGTGTGCATTGACAAGTTAGGTTTTGCTAACTCATGCATTTAGGAAAAGCCGCATTTCTGCGGCCTTTCGGCTTATACAAATAGCTTGCTGCAAGCATCACACATCTGCGTTTTCAGCCACTGAGGATAACGATTCTCAATCTGCTCCTTGTGGGAACAGCCAAAATCTATTTTTTGCACCGTTGCGGTGGCCTTTGTCTTTTTGTCTATATTATACCGTGCTTGCTTCTGATTTGCAATGGTATAGTATTCTATGTTCTCATGCCCTGCCAGGTACTGAACTGTCTTAGGGTCAACGCCCGCATAGAGCAGATTCGTGATGTAGGTATGACGCAACAAGTTGTGAGCTTTGAAAAAGTAAACGGGACACGGTAAATCACCCTCCAATCGGCTACCGTGTCCCTGCAAGTCGTCATTGGTTTGTGTAGACGCAAAGAAACGGCGGCTCTGAAAATCAAAGCCGCCGTTTCAAATGGGCGTGTCAAATTGTCTGCTCTACGACGGCTTTTTTTCTTTTGCCGTCGTGCGGCAGATCATTTCAATATTCGATTGAAGTATCGTTATTCGGTGTTAAGTTCTACTAATACAACCTCTGGACGATTATTAAATCGGAATGGAATAATACTATTTCCAAGGCCGCGGCTAACAACCATATTTGTCTTTCCGTCTGTATAAAGACCGGAATCATATTTAGGAAACAGCCCTTGATTGGGGGCAACAAGCCCCCCAATAAAAGGCAATCGAAACTGCCCTCCGTGTGCATGACCACATAAAACCAAATCAACACCACAGCATACATAGGTTTCAAATAACTCTGGCCGATGTGATAGCAGTATAGTGTAACTGTTTTCGTCATCAATGAGGCTATTCAATTTTGTGTTGACCATGGCTGGTACTTCATTAAACATATCGCCCTTAATCGTAAAGTCAGGATCAGAAAGCCCGATAAGGGTAATCATTTCGTTGTTATGCACTAACTGTATTGCTTCATCTTCAAGGACAGTTACGCCAGACGCTTCAAGCCCTGTTTTGAATTGATCATAATGTGAGAAGTTAGCTTCGTGGTTTCCAGTTACAAAGTAGACAGGAGCTATTTGAACAGCTTTTTTTACAAAATCAAACGCAATCTCAATGTCTGCATGTCCAGCATCGATTAAATCTCCAGTTATCACAATAATATCCGGTTCGTGTTCAGACAGCAATTCTATCAATTCTGTATTGCTTTCTCCAAATTCAGCATTATGCAAGTCGGACACTTGTGCAATCTGAAAATTAGAAAAGGCAGATGGTATGCGATCACTGGAGATATTAACTGTACTTACCATCAATGCTGAATTGCCCCATACAGTACAGATTATCAAAACTAGCAGTATCGTTGTTAATACACCAATCTTCACCAATACTCTGGTGGAAAGAATTTTTTTCATTTTTTCCTCTCTTTCATCAACTTAATTATAAAAAAACCAGCTTACAAACAGGTGAATTTCAGCTTACGAATTTGTAAGACAAAAGCGGGTGGCTTCTAAATCCACCCACTTCAAAAGTAGAATCACTGTGCGCTGATTGTGTCAACAATGGACATATTGTGTATTCTCTTAATCGGACCGTACACCGCCACAATCGCAGATAGTACAACAATCAGAAGAATAATACCCAATTCTTTCAAAGGAATTGTCCAAGTATCACCCCATTTATAACTGATCAACATTTCGAACAATACCTTGTTGCTTAACAGTCCCAAAATGGTGCCAACTATACCGCCGATTATGGTATAAGTAAAGGCTTCTGCAACTATCATTTTCCTAAGCTGTCCTGTACTAAGCCCAATAGCGCGGAAAGAACCATATTGCTTTGATCTTGAGGAGACGCTCATAGCAATACTGTTTATTATGTTAAAAACTGTAATCAATGCAATCAAAACGAGAAATCCATAAACGAACAGCCAGAAACAATAATATGTTCCCATTGTACTGCTGTTTCCCATACGTTCATCGGAGAAAGTAAATGTGGAATCCACCATTTGATGGATAGCATAAACATCTTCATCGGTTGCTTCTTTGGTTAACTGCACATCAATAATCGTGTACTTTGATTCACTAGTAATTTGCTTAAATGTATCCTCTGAACAGATAATTGTTCCAACACCTGCAGCACTATAAAATGGACAGTCAGATAGTGTTCCCACGATTTGAATTTCTTTTTTTTGCCCGCTTATATTCAGTGTTACAGTATCACCAATTTGTATAGTATTCTGTTGCTCATAAACAATTAAACCAGTTCCCACATCGTTTTGTGCAGATTCAAGAGAACCTTCTAACAAATAGTCTTTCGCCCAATCAAATTGATGCTGCTCATAAGAGATCAAATCCACCTTTTTTTCAATACCATTTGTTACAGATGGAACCTCGTAGGCAAACATTCTTCCATACGCTAAATCCACAATAGAATTTTCTTTCAAATCTTCTAAAAATGTTTTGTCAATGGCGCAAGAATTATCAGGGCTTATGATAGATAAATCTGCTGTCCATGGATGAAGCGGCGTTAATGTATGCTGCATAAACTCGACCGTTACGGAAAACGATAAAAAAAGGATAATACTAAGAGCAAATGAGCTTGTCATCAAAAGTAAGTTTTTTCGGCTTGCTTTTGCATGATGAATCCCAAGTGCAGTATCAATCTTAAATAGCTTTGTATTGGCGGCATTTCTGGCGGGTTTCAAAGTATTTGCGTTACCGGAAACCGCTGCCAGAGGAGATACCTTTGCCGCCTTTTGGGCCGGGGAATAAGCAGCTAACAAAACCGTAAGTAATCCCACAACGATTCCTGCCAAAATGCTCGGAATGCTCAAACCGAATGTTGGCATAGCCTCGAAATATTCTGGGCCAAGGAAGCGTAAAACTGCACACAAGACCCAAATGACAACTACACCGATGGAAATACCCACAGGGATCGCCAAACGACACCAACTAAGCGCCTCTTTCCGTACCAGGCGCATAACCTGTTTTGGCGTTGCACCGATACAGCGCATAAGACCGAAAAACTCTGTCCGCTGAGCCACATTGCTATTTAGGCTGCTTGCAATCATCATAATGCCAGCTAACATTACCAATACAAACAATACAGCCGCAGCCAAGTACACTTGTAACAAAAAGGGGACGCGGCTTTGTCCAAGCAAGCCAAGCAGATTATTGTTGGAAGATATTTGTTCATTCGATAAATTGCATTGTTCTTTCAAATCTGCAATTTTCCATTGTATATTTCTTGTGTTTGCAAATTGAGTAAAAAACATAATGCCGTAATCATTCGGCTCCCCGTCTGATACATTCGGATAAATCGCGCAGTAATCCTCTGTGTTCAAAATGATGCCGTAGGAGTCGCCACTCATGATCGAGGCAGTATTATTCATAAATCCTGATATGGTAAAATTCAGTTTATCGCCATCAGGAGTTTCTACGGCAATGGAATCACCAATCGCAACACCCATTATCTGCTTTGCATTTTCAGTCACCAACGCTTCATTACTTGTCTGTGGAAAAACACCTTCTTCAAGTTGGTCAGTCCAGATTTCAGTTATATAGCTTTCATCACAACCGCATATCGCTACATCTTTTCCACCCAAAGTGTAGCCTAAATCTCCACGATAATTGAGTACGCCATACGGTGAAAATACTTCAATATCAGGGCGTGAAGCAATAATTGCTGCTTCTTCATTGCTGATATTCTTAATGGCAATATGCCAATTCCCAGACTCCTGCTGTGCCTGCAAAATCTGGCTGCGGATGAACATATCTGCCATTCCAAAAATAGTTGTAACCAGAAATACCGCCAGCACAATGCAGAAAATAGACATTCTGCTTTGCTTCTTGTGAATTTTTGCGGATATGGGAACAAGGTCAAGATAATGCTTCATTTGTTTTTCCTCCCAAATCCGTCAAAACGCCATCTGATACCCGGAACACCCGATCAACGGATGCAGTCAAATCCTTATTGTGGGTAATCATCAGGATTGTTTGCTGATAGCGACGGGACGCCTGCGTAAGCAGGGCGATAACATCCTGACTATTCTTGCTGTCCAGATTGCCAGTAGGTTCATCTGCCAGAATCAGTTTGGGCTTTGTGATTAACGCCCGGCCAATGGCAACACGCTGCTGCTGTCCGCCGGATAGTTGGCTCGGCAGGTGATGTCGACGCTCGGTAAGTCCCAAGAGTTCCAAAATTTCTTCTACTGCTGCCGGGTCTGGTTTGCGATAGTCCAAAAGAAGCGGAAACATGATATTCTGCTCCACATTCAGCTCGGAAACCAACTGAAAGGATTGGAAGATAAAGCCGATATTACGACGGCGGAAAATCGTGCGCTGTTCCTCTTTCATGGAAAACAGGTCTTGTTCATCAATCCAAATGTGGCCGGAAGTAGGGGTATCCAAAGCTCCAATACAGTTCAGTAATGTGCTTTTGCCAGAACCGGATTCACCCACAACGGCAGCAAATTCGCCTTTATCCAGGGAGAAGGAAACCTTCTTCAACGCTTCGACTTTCGCCTCACCCTTGCCATAAGTTTTACATAAATCTTGTACTTTCAATATTTCCATAGTCATCAGTACCTCCTTTCTCAAAAGGATAGCAAAAACAGCTTACAAGCAGGTGAATTTGACCTTACAGATCCGTAAGGAAAGATAGTGTAAACAGCGTACCTTTTCCGACTTCACTTTGTACGGAGATAACACCGTTTTGACCCTCAATAATGGACTTGGCAAGGGGAAGCCCCAGCCCGATTCCTTGTGTATCAAGGGAATGTTTGCTGCGATAAAAGCGTTTAAAGATATGGTAAATATCTTCCGGGACTATGCCGTTACCATTATCAGAAATAAAAATCCGAAACATAGCAGGAGTGCGCTCCCATGTAATACGGACAATACCGCCAGCTTGCGTGTGATCCAGTGCATTTTTTACAATGTTTCCAATCGCTTCACCTGTCCATTCCATGTCACAAATAAGCTGCTGTTCACCATCGCCATCTATCTGAATCTGCTTGCTTTCGCTTTTAGCCCTTGTGGTTAGGTCATTGACTGAATGAGCTATCAGCTCGGACACACGGCAACTTTTTTTCTCAAAAATGATGTTTCCCGTATCCAGTCGGGTTATCTTCAACATGGATAAGATTAACTGCTCCATACGCTTTAGAGAAATACCCATCTTCGCCGCAAACTGTTTGACCGTTTCTGCATTTTCTGGCTCACTTTCAATGATCTCCTGATACATAGTGAGGGCTGCCAGAGGCGTTTTGAGCTGGTGAGATATATCGGATATGGTGTCTTTCAAAAACTCTTTTGCTTTACGTTCTGTTTCATTTTTGGATTGGAGCATAGTTGCAAGCTGTTCTATCGAAGAAAACACTTGGTAGATAGCCCCCTCATAATTCTGCGGTAAATGACAAGAGTAATCCCCGTTGATGTAATTTAGCAATATTTTGTCGGCCTGTTGATACAATCGCTTCCTTTTCCAGAAAAAAATAAATATTCCTATGGCAAGCACAAAGAGAAAAAATAGCACAGTGCATAGCATGGTGCAGAAAGCGGAACGCTGAAATTGATTGAAATAAGGCCGCATACTGCTTTCTGACTGTTTTCCCAAACCCGCAGCCGCTAATAATGACCTACCATCGTCACTGATGTCTGTGTTCGTAAAGGCAACTGCAACCACTTCTTTCGGAACACCCTGTTCCAAAAGTGAGGATGAAACCGCTTCATCATGTTTGAGCCATAGGACTTCCGCATCGTTCACCTGATAAATAGTCAAAACGGTTGCTGTACCTACAAACAGCAGAGCAAACAAAGTCAAAAATAGCAGGAACCCTTTAATCTGTCTATCTTGGTACAAACTCATATAGACACCTCTTTCCATTGGTAGCCGAACCCACGAATGGTTATAAGGTGTTCTGGATGGGACGGATTGGTTTCCACTTTTTCACGAAGCCGCCGTACATAGACGGACAGGGTATTATCATCAACAAAATTTCCTGTATCATCCCACAGCTCATTTAGAATGATGTCCCTTGTCACAACGCGATTTGCGTTTCTTACCAGCAGACAAAGCAAACGATATTCGGCGCTTGTCAAATCCAATGCTTTTCCCTTTAAGGTTGCACGGCTACCCAACAGATCAATGGTAATGTCGCCACATTCCATAGAAGTGTTTTTTTCGCTTTTGGAAACTCCGGCCCGACGCAACAGCGCCCGGATGCGGGAACACAATTCCCCCAGTTTGAAAGGCTTGGTGATATAATCGTCCCCACCGCTATCTAATCCACGAATTATGCTGACTTCTTCATCCGATGCAGTCAGGAATATAATAGGTATCTGCTGATTTTCTTTTCTTACTTTTTCGCATATGTCAAATCCTGTTCCATCTGGTAGGGTGACATCCAAAATCAATAGATCGTATCTGTCGAGTTCGGACAAGTATTGTTTTGCCTCACATACAGTACGGGCAACTTCAACATCAAATTCATTCTTTTTCAAAAAGTAGACCAAGCCATCTATTAAACTGACATCATCCTCCAATAGCAATATTCTATTCATGTTTTAATTCCTTCCCTTGTTTTGTCCTTCCGTCAATCGGCTTTTCTGCGTTCTTTGGGATCAGCCAAACACCAGCCATCTTTACAGCGCCAGGGATACGCCCAGCAGCGCAATAGTAATTTACTCTACGAGGTGTCACGCCCCATTTTTCGGCGGCCTCTTTTAGTGTCATATAATCCATTATGCACCTCCACAGAGTACATTATAGTTCTTTGTCTCGAACAATACAAGTTTATCACCAATCGCAGCTTTATATAATCGCCATAATCGTACAGCTTGTCAGGCATAATAAGGTCATTCCATCATATAAACCAGAACGATACAATATTATTGAGATGAACGATTATGCCGATTGATGATTTAACTGCTTTAGGGCAAAAAATGCGAGAAGCCCGAAAGAATAAAGAACTGACACAACAGGAACTTTCTGATCTGAGCCATGTTTCTGTAAAGCAAATCGCCAATATCGAAAAAGGGAAAATGAATCCTTCCTATTTGATTTTAAGAGCATTGGCAAAGGTCCTGCACATCTCTTTAGATACGCTTATAAATCCAGATGTTTCTCTGGAGGATGAGGGTGTCAATCAGATGAAAATGCTTTATTCCAGCTGTCCGCCAGAAATGCGTGACACCCTGCTGCATCACACCCAGGAAACGGTGAAAGAACTAACATATTTGTCCGAGAAATTTGAAATGAAAAGAGGCAAGCAAGCCCCTTTGAACACAGAATTTCATTCTGTGGCTGCGCGGTCTCCGTTCCACTCCGGTCGGCACTAAACGGACATCCCCCGGATGTCCAGTGCCTGCGAACGCTTTTGACCAGGACCAGCTTACCGCTGACCGTGGTCTTTTTCTTTTTCAACATCCTGTTCTACCTCCATTTTCAGCACTCGATCCACATTGGGCTTTGCCGTTAAAAGTTCTCGCATTTCCTCACGGGAATGCCGATGCTCGGCATAGGTCTTTTTCTTTTCTTCCAACAATTTCGCGTACTCTGTCTGCGACTCTTTGACCTTGGGCAGCTTCTTGACGCCCATCTCATCAAAGGCATTCTTAGCAGCCTGGTGGAGCAGAATTTCTTCCTCATGTTCCCCCCTGAATTTCTTAGAGTAACCCGCCTTGCGGTATGCCACATAGACCTCACGGGTCTTGGCATAATTTACGATGTGAGTACGCAGAACAGCGATCTCTGCCATGCGCTTTTCAGCCGCTTTGATCTGCGCCGAAAGATCATTGTGATGTGCTGTGGCAGCCGTAGCCTTTTCTTCCAAAACCGCATACTCCAGCAGGTTATGCTCTGACAGGTAATTCATGGTCTGCGCCATTTGCTTCAGATTGAAAACTTTGGCCCATCGAGCATAGCCAGTACCCTTTCCGGCCTGCAATTTTGCCTGAATGTCCACCAGTAGATTGACCTTCGGCGGCTCCGGCTGCACGACGGTTTTTTTACGGGGCGTATGCTGTTTTTCTCCGGCCAGCACCGCACGAATTTCCGCTTCACTGTACCCGGCCCCCAGCTTGTCATCCATGCGGGCTACATTCTTCCAGCCGGGTGCTTTGAGCCGGATCGCTTTCCCGCGCCGGGATACCACGCAGCCCATTTCGGAAAGCAGTTTCAGCAGCGCATCAAAGTCCGCTGGATTCTGCTCCAGCGCACGGTCAATCATTACTCGCAGCAGCTCTCGGTGAGAGGGCTTTGCCTGATCGCCCAGCCATTTGTTATAGCTCTTTCCGTGAGGGTTCGGATTCTCTACAATGGACAGTCCATTCTCAATACAGATGGTGTCACTTAGCCGACGAACCGCCTTGGTGCTGCCCCAAAAGTTTCGGAACTTCCGGTCATATTCTAAGCTGACCGATGACCAGATAATGTGATTGTGAATGTGCGACTTGTCTATGTGAGTACAGACCACAAAGGCATGATTGCCCTTGGTAAAACGCTTGGCAAATTCTACGCCTAGCCTGTTTGCTTCTTCCGGGGTAATCTCACCAGGGTGGAAGGACTGGCGCACATGATAGGCAATCACATCATCCGCACCGCGCACTCGTCCGGTAGCGGCAATGTACTGCCGCTTTGCCAGAAGGAACTCCGCATCCGCAGTCCGGCTGTCACACGCATAGCCGGTAATGAGCCTGCCGTTATCTGTTTTCTTTGGATTGGCCACATAGTCGATGATGTCACTGATCGCCCGACTCTCTGTGCGGCCTTTGCCGACATGAAGCGGCATGATTCTTGTAGTTGCCATAATAGAAGGCCCTCCTCTCATAAATATTTTTGTTTTCGCTGAACTCTTTGCTTCTATCGTTGCAATAACTTTCTCCGCTGGGTATAATAAAAAAGAACATTCTACAACCTCAAAGGAGGGATTTTTATGATAGAACAGCTCATTTCCGAAGCAACGGAATGTGATTTCAAAGTTGCTCTCGAAACAAAAAAGCCAAAAAGCTGGTTAAAAAGTGTCAGTGCCTTTTCCAATGGAATCGGCGGCACTCTGTTTTTCGGAGTCTCTGATGACCGGAAGCCTATCGGCTTGTCCGATGTTCAAAAGGATGCCGAAGCGATCAGCCGCTTAATCAAAGAACGTATCACACCATTACCACAGTTTATCTTAAAGCCATTGCAGGAAGATGGTAAAAATCTGTTGGCTCTGGATGTTTCTCCCGGCCGCAGCACCCCATACTATTACAAGGCAGACGGAGTGATGGAAGCATACATCCGTGTTGGAAATGAAAGCGTAATTGCACCGGATTACATTGTGAATGAACTGATCTTAAAGGGAACCAATCAGTCCTTTGACACCTTAACAACAGATGCGGTAAAAAAGGATTACAGCTTTACACTTCTGGAAGCAACCTATCTGGAACGGACCGGTCTCCGCTTTGAGCCATCCGATTATGTCTCCTTCGGTTTGGCTGACAAAAATGGGGTCTTGACCAATGCCGGAAAGCTCATGACTGATCAGCACACAGTTTATAACTCCCGTATGTTCTGTACCCGGTGGAATGGCTTGGAAAAAGGCTCTATCTTTGATGATGCGCTGGACGATAAAGAATACGAGGGAAATTTGATTTATTTACTGAACAGCGGCAGTGAATTTATTCGCAATAATTCCAAAGTCCGTTTTGTCAAAAAGGCACAGTATCGTGTAGACAAGCCGGATTATGCTGAACGAGCTGTGACAGAGGCTCTTGTCAATGCGCTTATCCATCGAGATTATATTGTGCTTGGCAGCGAAATCCATATTGATATGTTTGATGATCGGGTGGAAATCACATCTCCGGGCGGTATGTTTGGCGGCGGCTCAATTCAGGAATACGATATTTACAGTATCCGTTCCATGCGACGAAACCCTGTGATCGCTGACCTGTTCCACCGCATGAAGTACATGGAACGCCGTGGAAGTGGCCTACGCAAAATCGTCAGTGAAACCGAAAAGCTGCCTGGATACACAGCGGCATATAAGCCTGAATTTTCCTCAACAGCGACAGATTTCAGAGTCATCTTGAAAAATGTAAACTACAACATGTGCGGTGCTTCCGTACATGTTGCCGCACATGATACAGCACATGATGCCGCACATGATACATCTGTGATCAGCAAGCAAAACTTGCTATTGGAATTTTGTGCAGATCCTAAAAGTCGAGATGAAATGCAAGCATATATTGATGTTTCCAGCCGTTCTCACTTCAGCAAATATTACCTCAAGCCTTTATTATCTTCTGGTAAACTTGAAATGATGTTTCCAGACAAACCCAAAAGCAAAAACCAGAAATACACTACCGTTCATTCCAAATAACCTAGAAGCAGGGCATTGGGTCTCATCTCCCATTGTCCTGCTTCTTTTCATTCCAGATTATATTCACATCATTTACCCATACATCCAATCCTGGATCGCATATTTCAAATCCTGCACCTTACCCAACAGCCAGATCGCCGCAAGCGGCAATCCCATCGGGCTAATCAAAAAAGCTATAACCAGCAAAATCGCACCATTCTGCGGGGAATAGGTAATAAGCACAGCCACGCCAAGTAGCGCAATTACCGTGCTGAGTAGACCAAGCACCAGACCAGATATGTAGATCAGCCCCGTGCAGAGCCAGACAAAAAGCGTCAACACCAAAAAGACCGGTGCAGTTACGATCATCAGCAGGCATTTCAAAATCTTCATTCCAGTTTCTCCTTCCAACGCTCCAGATGCCGTTTGCACAAGGCATCCGCTTCTCTCTCATCATCTTCCGTCACTTACCGTTTTCCTTTGGTCAGTTCAATCTCCAGATAAGTCCGGTAATCATCGGCTAAGAGGTCGAACAGTTCCTTGGGAGTATGGCACACCTCGCCGGTGCAATAGTGAAAGTCCTGGTCAAATTCCACCCTTACACATCCGTGACGGCTGATATAAACTTCGATGGTCTCGTCTGCGGCCAGGTAGTCCGCAAAAATCTCCAGCACCTTTTCAAAGATCAGCATCTGTTTTCACTCCTTTGCTACGCTTCCTATTCTACTCATATTATCCGGTACGGACAGACAAAAGACAAGGATACCGCCAAAAAGAAAAAGCGGAGGAAGGTGCGGCGAAGAAACGCCGTTCCTCCCTCCGCAAATGGAGTATCTATCCCTGTTATGAAAGTTTGGAGAGTTGGGTAAGGATTTCCTTTACACCCTCATTCGTATTCTCAAAAAGTCAAAGAAAATGGGAACGCCTATCAGCCAGCGGAAAAAACGATAAGAAAGAAAGCTGTCATCACGGGACTTTCCTGCAACGACAGCTTTAAATAGGCTTATATGATTTTTGAGAAATTCTTGACTGAATTACCTACTTTCTTGAAAAAGTTCTATACTATATTTGGTAGGATTGTTTTGCTCGATAAAAACATTCGCATATAAATCCTCCTTTCGGTGAAATGGTGTCAAAACATAGTAATTACTTACTGCTTTGTATTCCTTACCCTCGTAAATAAATCCACATACAATTCTGCAACAGATGTAATTTCCAACCGTAATCCATGATGCTGGAATTATATCCTTGATTTCAGAGTCTATGCAAAAACCTGAATGCTTCAGGTTTTTCAATTTTTTCTTATCGTATGTCAGCTTACCCACTGAAATCAGAAACAACATTATCCACACAGAGGCATTGAGCAACATGACCTTCAATATAGTTGGATTAAAAAAATTCCCAATAAAACCAACAGCTAATTCAATCACTGCTACAAGCAATGTTACATTAGAACATGTAGAGAATAAGTATTTTATTGGTTTAAGATTGGCAATTTGCTTTTCTTTGTAAAGTTTGGAAATATTTTCTTCCGCCTTTCCTTTATATTCCTCTGCCGATATATGTTCCCCAGAAAAAAGCTCGTTCAAACTAATGCCCAAAGCATCACATAGAGGTTGTAAAAGCGACACATCGGGCATTCCTCTACCATTTTCCCATTTAGAAACCGCCTGATTGGTAATATCTAATAGTTCGGCAAGCTGTATTTGTGTTAGACTTTTTTCTTTTCTACACTGTGCAATAAATGCACCTATTTTTTTCTGATCCATAAAACAAATCTCCTTTATACTATATTTGACCTCAGTATATCAAATAGAGAATTTATTTGGAACATACTAAGCGTTGAAGGGAGTCTCAACGTTGAGTTGAATAGATATGAATTTGCGATAATCATTCTACCATACCGTTATAAATAAATCATCTCATGCAAAACGATTTCTTCTGCCCGATTGCGAATGTTATTGCAACGCTGCACCCATTCCATTTGACGGGTACACTTTAATTTCTCGGTTACGCCCTCGGCAATTTTCATCTGCTCTATGATGGTATCTAACCGTTGACTTTGAAACTATGCCAAACTGCCACAGCCAAAAAACGAGGGGAAGGAGGGCTGAAAAGCACCCCAAAAATCGGCTCTCGGTTAACCACTTTGGGAACCACTTCCCCCTCTTTTTGGCCAGTTAACCACTTGCGGACCACTAAAAATTGGATGAAATCGGCTCTCGTTTTGCCAAATTTGGTCAAACCATATCAGCCCGTTTAGATATAGCAAAAGCCCGGGAAACCTTGATTTTCCGGGCTTTTTGAACCATTTTGATATAGTCTGAGCAGTCGATTATCTCTTGCTGAACTGAGGTGCGCGACGAGCTGCTTTGAGACCGTACTTCTTTCTTTCCTTCATACGAGGGTCTCTGGTAAGGAATCCAGCCTTCTTCAGAACGGGTCTGAAATCACCGTCTACCTGAAGCAGAGCTCTGGAAATACCGTGTCTGATCGCACCAGCCTGGCCGGTGTATCCGCCACCGCGAACGTTAACCAGAACGTCAAACTTCTCAGCAGTCTCAGTAGCTGCCAGAGGCTGACGAACGATAACCTTCAGAGTCTCCAGACCGAAGTACTCATCAATGCTTCTCTTATTGATTGTAATATTACCATTACCGGGTACTAAATATACTCTGGCGATGGATTTCTTTCTTCTACCGGTTCCGTAGTATCTTTCTGTTTTAGCCATGATTTATTTTCCTCCTCTCAGTCCTTTAGAATGTCAGTACTTCAGGCTTCTGAGCTTCATGCTTGTGCTCAGGTCCTGCATATACGTGAAGTTTGGTGAACATCTGTCTTCCTAAAGGTCCCTTGGGAAGCATGCCCTTAACTGCAAGCTCGATTACCTGCTCAGGCTTCTTTTCTAATTTTTCTCTCAGGGTAGCTTCTTTTAAGCCACCAACGTAATCGGAATGATGATAATATACCTTCTGATCCATCTTCTTACCGGTTACTTTGATCTTCTCAGCATTGATAACGATAACGTTGTCACCGCAGTCGATGTGGGGAGTGAAGATAGGCTTATTCTTGCCTCTCAGCACTTTAGCAACCTCAGATGCCAGACGGCCTAAGGTCATGTCAGTAGCGTCTACTACATACCATTTTCTATCGATTGTAGCTGGACTAGCCATAAATGTTTTCATTATGTTCCCTCCATATTACTTTCGCCGATTCCTGATCGACTTTTTCAGTGTTCCGGTCTGATAGTAATCTGCAGATGTCCGGCTACATTTTACTTCTTCCCAAAACGGTTGAATACTTTATTTCAATGCTTCGTCGGGGCTTTGACTCAGCATATTGAAACACTGTCACAGTCATATATTATATGGCACCAAGCAATTAGTGTCAAGATAATTTTAAAACTTTTTACAGTTCAGCCGTAAAACAACCGAACCAACGATCAAGTATTGCACACAAAGCGCTGTTTTTGACATTCTATGAACCAGATGCCTATATATGAGCTAAGATAGTCACGCAGTGACGGAAAACACAATAACTCAGCATTGCGGATGACCGTCACAAAAACTCGTATTTCATCAGTGTCAGTCCATGGGCCGGTGCGGTAGGTCCCGCTGCACTGCGGTCTTTTGCCTCGAGGATCGTGAAAATATCCATGGGGTCCCGCCTGCCCTGTCCGATATCTAACAGGGTTCCGGCAATGATCCTCACCATATTATATAAGAAGCCATTACCACAGACACGGATCACCAGATCATTTTCTCCCTGCTCTTCCACTTCCACGGAATAGATGGTGCGTACGGTGGATTCTACCTGGGCGCCGGTCTGGCAGAAGCTTTTGAAATCATGTTCTCCCTCCAGATAAGCCGCCGCTTCCTGCATCCGGTTCACATCCAGTTCATAATAAGTAAAAAGCGAATACAAACGTTTCACCGGCATGGGGAACTGTGCCCGGTAGATCCGGTATTCATAGGTCTTGCGGCTGTCGCATCTGCGGGGATGCCAGTCCTGTGGCACCTGTTCGGACTTTTGTATCCGGATATCCTCCGGAAGTCTCTGGTTCAGCGCATAGGAAATTTTCTCCGCAGGCATCCGGCTGGTAGTATCAAACACAGCGATATTCCCCAGTGCATGCACTCCGGAGTCCGTCCGACTGGCTCCGATAACCTCGACAGGCTCCTGCAGCAGATCGGTCAGGCACCGGTTCAATTCGCTTTCGATGGTGATCCCGTTATTCTGGATCTGCCAGCCGTGGTAATTCGTACCGTCGTACGCCACGGTCAGGCGGACACGCTTTTTTTCTTTTTCCGGCTGCTTTGACAGCTGTTCTATTATCATTTCCGATTCCACTGTATTTCACCCGCTTTCTCTCCTGCCACCTGTCTTAGGTTCCCAGACATTCTTTCCTGTATTTGACGAGATACTATCTGTTATGGGCATTATTGTTTTGCAGTAAAAATTTACGGTAAAAACGGTAATCTTCCTACCACAATGCTGATCACCATATATGCGGCAATACAGCCGTAAGCAATGTAATCTCTCTTATGATAGATCAGCGGTTTCATCTTCGTCCTGCCCTCTCCGCCGCGATAGCATCTGGCCTCCATTGCCATGGCAAGGTCGTTGGCTCTGCGGAACGCGGAGATAAACAGCGGTACTAAAAGGGGCACCATTGCCTTGGCACGTTTGAATATATTGCCGCTCTCGAAATCCGCACCTCTGGCGATCTGTGCTTTCATGATCTTATCCGTTTCTTCTAATAATATAGGAATAAAACGAAGTGCAATGGACATCATCATGGCCACTTCATGTACGGGCACCTTGAATACTTTTAAGGGTCCCATCATTTTCTCCATTCCATCCGTCAGATTGTTCGGTGTAGTGGTCAGCGTCATCACAGAGGATCCAATGATCAGAAGTGTCAGGCGGATAGCCATGGAAATAGCCATCTTCAGACCTTCCTGCGTGATGGTCAGCTTCCAGATCGTGAATAACGGTGTTCCCGGTGTCAGAAAGAGATTGAATACCACTGTGATCAGCATGAGCATAACAATGGTCTTCATTCCCTTTACCATGAATTTAAAAGGTACCTTCGACAGACGGATCACCAGGCCCAGAAACAGGGCCGCGATCACATATCCTGCATAATTTTTGAAAAAGAACAGGGAAATGATAAATAAAACGGTACCTCCCAGCTTTACCCGGGGATCCATCTTATGAATCAATGATTCCGTCTGATAATATTGTCCTAATGTAATATCTCTAAGCATATTGCTCCTCACCAGAGTTTCTGCCCGGCTCCTGTCGGGTCAGAACTCGTATCTTCTCTCTGCTCATGCTGCAATTTGAGCATTGCAGTTCAAATCATTACTTCTGATTGTTCTGTTTCCAGACTCTTGCAATTTCTTCCGCAGCCTCTTCGATCGTTGTGGCATCTACATCCACATCCGCTCCCCGTGCTTTCAGCTCATGCATGATATAGGTGACCTGCGGTGCTGCCAGTCCTACTTCTTCCAGCTCTTTGTAATGTTTGAATACTTCTCTCGGGGTATCGTCATACATGACGCTTCCCTTGTTCATCACAATAATACGGTCCACATACTCCGCGACATCTTCCATGCTGTGTGATACTAACAGAATGGTCAGTCCGGTTTCTGTCTGCAGCTTTTTGATCTGCTGTAAGATCTCATCTCTTCCCTTGGGATCCAGCCCGGCAGTGGGTTCATCCAGGATCAGCACTTCCGGCTTCATTGCCAGTACTCCGGCGATCGCCACACGACGCTTCTGTCCACCGGACAGTTCAAAGGGTGACTGATAGAAAAGCTCGTCCGGCAGTCCTACTTTTTTCAGAGCATCGTATGCACGAAGCTTCACTTCTTTTTTATCCAGTCCCAGATTCTTCGGTCCGAAACAAACATCGCTGAATACATCGATCTCAAACAGCTGATGCTCCGGATACTGGAACACCAGCCCTACCTTGCTGCGGAGCTTTTTCATATCATAATCCTTGTCGTAGATATCTTCTCCGTTAAAATAGATATGTCCGTCGGTAGCACGGATCAATCCGTTCATATGCTGCATCAGCGTGGACTTACCGGAGCCGGTATGCCCAATGATACCGATGAACTGTCCATCCGGTATCTTCAGGCAGACATCGTTCAGGGCATGAACTGCCAGCGGTGTATCTGCACCGTATACATAATTCACATGATCTAATATGATAGACATTTTTTCGATCCTTTCCCGGGTACTTTCATTCGCTGCCATCCCCGCCACTATTTCCTGTCGGTTTTTCCATAGCCCAGTGCATTGACCAGCTCTTCTCTTGTCAATATGCCATCCGGCAGCGGAATTCCGCGTTTCTGCAATTCATACGATAACAGCGTTACCTGCGGCACATCCAGCCGTAGCTTTTTCAGCTGCTCCACCTGTGAAAAGATTTCCCGGGGGGTACCCTGCATGGCAATTTTTCCCTCATCCATGACAAATACCTTGTCCGCATGAATGATTTCTTCCATATAATGGGTGATCAGGATCAGCGTAACGCCTTCCACCTGATTCAATCCACGGACTGCACGGATGACTTCCTTACGTCCACTGGGATCCAGCATGGCAGTCGGCTCGTCCAATACAATACATTTGGGATGCATGGCCAGTACTCCGGCAATAGACACTCTCTGCTTCTGACCACCGGACAGCTTATTCGGGGAATACTTTCGATATTCGTACATACCTACCGCTCGTAAGCTCTCTTCCACACGCTGCCAGATCTCCTCCGTGGGGATCCCCATGTTCTCCGGGCCAAATCCCACATCTTCTTCCACTACCTGTCCTATGATCTGGTTATCCGGATTCTGAAACACCATGCCGGCTGTCTGACGTACCTTCCAGATGTTGTCCTCATCCTTCGTGTCCATACCATCGACCCAGAGTGTTCCCTCTGTCGGATTTAAGATGGCGTTCATATGCTTTGCCAGAGTAGACTTGCCGGAACCGTTATGTCCGAGGATGGCTATGAACTGTCCCTGCTCTATATCAAGAGAAACATCATTCACTGCTCTTGTGATCCCTTCCACATTTCCCTCTTCATCCCGACGAATATATTCATATACCACATTATTTGCTTTAATGATCTCCATAAATAATCTCCATTCCATATTCGCTTAGTGCCGGAGAATCAGCTGTCTTCTGCTTTTGCAAGATATCGTTCCTATTTTACTAGATTATGCACAGATTTACAACACTTAACAGGGAACTGACCAGACTTTTTCAAAATCTCTTGTACTGCTTTCCAAAAACCTTTATAGTTATGGTTGTATCTTTCTATTGCAGAACATTTCAGAAAATAAAACAAGGAGGCATTCTATGAATCCGATCGATCGCAATAAAATATGGAAGATGGTGGGTATCCTTGCGCTCATCACTGTCGTGGCAGGAGGACTGCTAAGGGTATCCCAACACAATTCCTACACTCTGGGGGATTATGCGGTGGACAATCCTTCCCTGGCTTATCAGACGGCAGAGCCGTCACCTACCCCAGCGCCTACACCAGTTGTCGACAATTCCAATGAAAATGCGACAGAAAACTTGCAGGAAGAATCTTCCATGGCAGAAACTACTGTTTTGACCGGTTATTCCCTGAATGGAGAGCTATTGAGCGACCAGCGGACCACGCTGTCCGACGGCTTCTATTATGAGCCGTTATCCGAAAAATTACAGAGATACATAACAGGTGTTTCTTATCCAGCCACTGTGGATAACTCTGATAGTTCTTCGGAAACACTGTTGAAATCTGTCGAAATCAGCTATGACGATCTGCGCTATGTACATATAAGGCATTATAATTTTGAAGGAAATCCTGCAGAAGGGGAATTAATCTGTAACAAGGCGATCGCGCAGGACCTGACAGAAATCTTCTACGAGCTGTATTGTAATGAATATCAGCTGGAAAGGGTACTTTTGATCGATGAATATGATGGGGATGACCTCGCATCCATGGAGGATAACAATACCTCCTGCTTCAACTACCGCCCGGTGGAAGGAACTTCCTCCCTGTCCAAGCATGCATTAGGGCTGGCGATCGATATCAATCCCTTTTATAATCCTTATATTACTTACAATAAGGATGGCAGCGAAAAGGTATCTCCTGCAAACGCTTCCGCCTATGCAGACAGAACCGCTTCCTTCCCCTACAAAATTGACGAAAACGATCTATGCTATCAGTTATTTAAAGAGCATGGTTTCACCTGGGGCGGTCACTGGAACTCCTGCAAGGATTATCAGCACTTCCAGAAGGTAGTGGAATAAGCCGCTTGTCCGCAACCATTTTCCTGTAATAATCGGGCAGGCTGCCTCCTACTCGATTTTATACTTCGTACACACAAAAAGCGCCTCCGGAAATGAGTTGGCTCATTTCCGAAAGCGCTATTTTTATGTCTGCTTATAAGTTATGGATTAAACTAACTCCAGAACAACAGTCATAGCTGCGTCACCCTTACGCTGACCGATCTTAACGATTCTGGTGTAACCACCCTTACGGGTAGCATACTTGGGAGCATACTCATCGAAGAGCTTTGCAACCAGGTCAACTTCCTTGGTGTTCTTTTTCTTGCCTGCTGCATCAGCGGGAACCTCAACTACAGGGTTCAGAACCTTCAGCATCTGACGACGTGCATGAGATCTGGTAGGCAGATCCTTCTTGATCTCCTTCTCAACTTCGTCGTATACAGTAACGGTAACACCGTTCTCGATCTTAACCAGCTTGCCATCCTTATCGCGATGGGACTCAGCCAGGACCTTACCGGTCTCCTTGTCAACGATCTGCTTTACGCGCTTGCCGTCCTTGTCCTTGCGGGCAACCTTGGTGGTAACTTTAACAGTTTCGAAGTTATCCTTCTCTTTTACTGCCAGAGCGATCAGTCCATCAACGATCTTCTGTACTTCCTTAGCCTTAGCTTCGGTGGTAACGATCTTGCCGTTGTTGATCACTGCAGTTACCTGATTTCTTAATAATGCCTTTCTCTGTGCAGATGTTCTGCCGAGTTTTCTGTACTTTGCCATGATAATTTTCCTTTCTCCATTCATGGTACATCCGGCCATGCACTTTGGACTTACTTACCGAATGCGTTGTTTTTTGCCATTTAGAGATAAACCGCATCCGAACACTTTGGGCTTACCGGATACGGAAATCTAACTTTTTATGTTCAGCTGAAATTAGTTCTCATCACTGGGGTTCAGCTGTAATCCCAGCTCTTTCAGTTTAGCCAGAACTTCTTCCAAAGATTTACGTCCGAGGTTACGAACCTTCATCATATCTTCTGAAGTCTTATTGGTTAACTCTTCTACAGTATTGATACCTGCTCTCTTCAAGCAGTTGTAAGAACGAACGGAAAGCTCCAGCTCGTCAATACTCATCTCCAGAACCTTTTCCTTCTCGTCGTCTTCCTTCTCTACCATAACCTCAGCGGTCTTAGCATTTTCGGAAAGGTCGATGAACAGGTTCAGATGCTCGCTGAGCACCTTAGCTGCCAGGCTGACTGCCTCATCGGGAGCCAGGGTTCCGTTGGTGTATACATCCAATGTAAGCTTGTCGAAATCAGTACTCTGACCTACACGGGTATTTTCTACCGTAACGTTAACTCTCTCTACAGGTGTATAGATAGAATCAATGGCAATTACGCCGATTGGTAAATCTTCGTGTTTGTTCTTGTCGGCACTTACGTAGCCGCGGCCTCTTGTAATAGTTAACTCCATGTAAAGTTTGGTATCTTTACCGCTCAGAGTAGCGATTACAAGGTCGGGATTCAGAATTTCAATATCCTGGTCACACTGGATATCAGAAGCTCTTACAACACCTTCGCCTTCAAACTCAATATATGCAGTCTTAGCCTCGTTGGTCTCGCTGTTGTTCTTGATCGCAAGGCTCTTGATGTTCATGATGATCTCAGATACATCTTCCTTTACGCCGGGAATAGAACTGAACTCATGAAGAACACCTTCAATTTTGATCTGGCTCACTGCAGCACCGGGCAGGGAAGACAGCATGATTCTTCTCAGGGAGTTACCCAGAGTAATACCATAGCCTCTTTCCAGGGGTTTTACTACGAATTTACCATACTTTTTGTCTTCTGAAATCTCGCTAACCTCAATATTAGGTCTTTCAAAATCAAACACTGCCAATACCCTCCTTTGCGAACTTTATATGTTGACATGTTCTTACGAACAATATCCCATGGAATAATATTCCACAGGAAATGTTCATTGGGGTTACATAAAACTTACTTGGAGTACAACTCGACGATAAGCATCTCGTCAACAGGAACATCGATCATCTCTCTGGTAGGCAGATTCTTGATGGTTCCCTTAAAGTTCTCAACATCAGCATCGATCCATTCGGGTACTAATCTTCCAGCAGTAACATCAAGGATATCCTTGTATCTCTGCATGGACTTAGCGCTCTCCTTGATCTCGATAACATCGCCAGCCTTGATCAGGTAAGAAGGAATGTTTACACACTTACCGTTTACAAGTACATGCTTGTGGTCAACGATCTGTCTTGCTTCTCTTCTGGTTCTTGCAAAACCCATTCTGAACACTACATTGTCCAGTCTGCTCTCTAACAGGGTCATCAGGTTCTCACCGGTCATGCCCTTCATTCTATCAGCCTTCTCATAGTAGTTACGGAAAGGCTTCTCCAGAACGCCATAGATGAACTTAGCCTTCTGCTTTTCTCTTAACTGAAGTCCGTACTCAGATACCTTTTTGCCTGCTCTTGCAGAGGTTCTGTTAGACTTCTTGTCATAGCCCAGGTAAGAAGGCTCAAGGCCAAGGGCTCTACATCTTTTCAGTACAGGTACACGATTTACTGCCATTTTTTTATTTTCCCTTCTTTATACTTCGGAAGTGACTTCCGAGGGTTGTTTACAGTGCCGCAATGCGGCACTTTCATCCAACTTGTTCTAATGTTACTTCATTAAAATTAATTGTTTCGTCTTCTGACGATTTCTCACTAAACGCGACGACGCTTAGGAGGACGGCATCCATTGTGAGGTACAGGAGTTACATCACAAATGCTTAAGACATCCAGTCCACTTGCAGACAGAGCTCTGATTGCTGCTTCACGTCCTGAACCAGGACCCTTTACGAATACGTCAACGGACTTTAATCCGTGAACAAGAGCAGCCTTTGTTGCTGTTTCAGCAGCCATCTGTGCAGCATATGGAGTAGATTTCTTTGAACCTCTAAAACCAAGACCACCGGCACTTGCCCAGCTAAGAGCATTACCTTCAGCATCTGTTAACGTTACGATTGTATTGTTAAAAGAAGACTGAATATGTGCCTGTCCGCGTTCAACGTTTTTTCTTACACGCTTTTTTGTTACTTTCTTTGCAACTTTTTTAGCCATTTTAAACTAACCTACTTTCTCATTTCCTGGGGATGCTTACATTTGCTTCCCTCTCACAGTTACATTTTGATCTCAATTACTTCTTCTTATTTGCCACCGTGCGCTTAGGTCCCTTACGAGTTCTTGCGTTGGTCTTAGTCTTCTGACCACGAACAGGAAGTCCTTTACGATGACGAATACCACGATAGCAGCCGATTTCCTGAAGTCTCTTGATATTCAGAGCGATTTCTCTTCTCAGATCACCTTCTACCATAACGCCAAGCTTTTCGATAGCTTCACTGATCTTCTTTACCTCATCATCGGTAATATCTCTCACTCTGGTATCAGGATTTACACCTGCTTCTGCTAACAGCTTGTCAGCAGTAGGTCTGCCTATTCCATAGATATAGGTCAAACCGATCTCAATTCGTTTTTCTCTAGGTAAGTCTACACCTGCGATACGAGCCATTTACGTTTCCTCCATTTTCCTGCGTAATCTCTTACGCTTTGCGCAACATTTCTGCGCTCACAACTTTCGTTGTGCGTGCGTACGTTTGGTCTGTTAGTTGTACGCTCAATAGTTACTAATTGATTGGGGTTCTCACCCAATCGGACACGATCCGATCTTTCCACAGTTGTCTTACGCTGCACCGGTGAAAAAACGCTCTGCGTTTTTTCCGGTGAAACATAGTATTTCTTAAATTGCGTACTTTGCAATTTTAGAAATTCTTTTCACCGTGGTATCAACAAGTAATCTCCCGTAAGCTCTATCCAAATCTATTATGAAAATTGATAATTTTGATAATAATCAATTCAGCCGCACATAATAACCGGACAAGAACTCACATACCTGATCAAATGACGATCAAGCGGTGATTATCCCTGTCTCTGTTTGTGCTTCGGATTCTCACAGATTACTCTGATGCGTCCTTTTCTCTTGATGATTTTGCACTTTTCGCAAATCGGTTTTACTGATGATCTAACTTTCATGTTAAACCCTCCTTTCAAAAAAGACCGTCTTACATTATAGCATGACGGTCTTTCCTTTGCAAGCGTATTCTTACGCTTTTTTCAATATTTTTTAGGTTTTTTCAACTTTTTTGTGATCTTTTTGCCTGCTTTACGATCAAAACAATAAAAGTAATGGCTGCAGCCGCTGCAACACTTAAAATCCGGAAGGTAAACCTTGCATGCAACGCAGAATGATGTTGTACGGCAATGATCCAGGCAAAAGGAATTGCAGCTGTGACAACGACTGGAAGTAACTGTGCATACACATTCTTCCATCTTCCCATAACAATGATCATCACCATCAGTCCTACTGCCACTGCGGCCAGGATGCCTGCGGCGATTCCCATATAAACCGGATATTCGTGAAGATTCAGTCCGATCACATAGAATCCTCCGTTCATCCGCGGTCGGCCGCCGATTGCCTCTGTACGACCGATAATGGACCAAATAGCATCTTTGATCGTACCGGTATGTAAAGTCAGGTCTGCAATGACCCATTTTGCTGCCCACATTCCCGCATAGCCGATTCCCCAGCTTGCGCAGAAGCCGATCAGCTTTTTGATATTATTCCATGCTCTGTCATTTTCTAATAAGAAGTAACAGCACAGAGGAATTCCCAGTGTAGTGATGGGATACGTCAGGAAATCAAAATAAGACGTCAGAATTCCAATGATCAGGAAGAATTCCGGATACTGTCCCTTCTCATGCAATCTGTCATGATGTAACAGCATATATTCCACTGCCAGAAGCGTCAGGATCCAGCACACCGACATGGTCAGAGAGATCATCACCAGTAACGGTTTCATGAACAGAAAGCTTCCCAGGGTCACAGCTGCGACACCTGCATTCTGTTTTCGTATTGCCGTGATCAGTACCCAGATCATAAGTGCGATCTGTACCGCCAGTTCCAGCCATACCACATGCTTCCAGGAGAACAACAGCAGCAAAGGCTTTAAGTATAAAAGATAGCCGTGCCAGTACCTCGCATAAATATGAAGGTACATGTTACTGACATTCTCATGGGATTCACAAAAAGCCTTCAGGGAATCTTCCGGCGTCCACACGTCCTCTTCCAGATCATAATGGTACATCCACATGGCATGTTCATAAGCATTTTTATCCGGCAGTCTCTCTATGGCATTCTGTACCATGATAGCATCGGTGTAAGTCTCTCTGTTTTTCCACAAGTACTTTGAGAATGCATCTTCCGGGATCTCATCACCGCTCTTCAGCATATCCCCAACACTTTTCTCCACATTCCTGCGCATCGGCCCTACCGGAAGCAGGAATACCAATACCAAAAGCATCGTTCCCACTACCGCACTGATCGCCAGAATAGCAGCAAAGTTACGTATTTTTTTAGCCATAGCTATTTTCTCTCCAGATTGTACTTACTTATCTCTCCAGATAATACGTCCCTTGCTCAGATCGTAAGGAGACAATTCCAGTGTTACCTTATCTCCGGGAAGGATACGGATGAAGTTCTGACGAAGCTTACCACTGATGGTAGCCAGCACTCTGTGTCCGTTCTCCAATTCTACACGGAACATGGTATTGGGAAGTTTCTCCACAACGGTTCCTTCGATTTCGATTACATCACTTTTAGACATAAAATTCCTCCATAGCTTTCTACTTTTTACTTCTTTACATTACTTATTACTCAGATAATCCTCCAGGGTCTTGCGGATCTGTCTGTTGATCTCGTCCCGCTCCCCCGGAAGATTCTGCTTTATGATCTGGATCAGTGTACCCTGTGCCGAAGAATGTATGATCTGGATATGCTTTTTCTTTTTCTTCTTCGGATGTTCTACACCACGCAGCCTTCCGTCACACAGATAAACACATTCTCCCTCTTCACCGACGATCATGTACAATCTTTCCTTGTCATGACCGGCTTTTGAAGTTGCAAGTTCTCCTATCATACCGTAAGTCTAACCTTTCTTACGCATTATAATCGCAGTGGATTACTCTTAATACATGGTCAGGATCTCGGGCTCGCCGTCCGTGATCAGGACCGTATTCTCATAATGTGCGGACAGGGATCCATCCTCGGTGACAACTGTCCAGTCGTCATCCAGCCATGCCACATCCGGTCTTCCGATATTGATCATGGGCTCGATCGCCAGCGTCATACCTGCCTGTAACTTCAGTCCACGTCTGTGCTGTGCAAAATTGGGAATCTGCGGATCCTCATGCAGGCTAGTGCCGATACCATGGCCTACCAGATCTCTTACGATGCCATAACCAAAAGGTTTAATATAAGCATCGATGGCATTGGAAATATCATACAGGTGGTTGCCTGCCTTCGCCATCTCGATTCCTGCGAAAAAGCTTCCCTTGGTTCTCTCCATCAGGAGTCTTGCTTCTTCACTGACCTGACCTACCGGGAAAGTACGTGCCATGTCGGAATGATACCCCTTATAGATCAATCCTGCATCCAGACTTACAATATCACCCTCGTGAAGAATATGATCTTTGTGAGGAATACCATGTACGACTTCATCATTCACAGATACACAGATAGATGCCGGATATCCGTTATAATTCAGGAAGTTGGGAATACAGCCGTGGGCACGGATCAGCTTCTCACCCAGATTGTTGATATCCAGAGTGGATACACCGGGGTGTACTGCCTTCTCCATCTGGCTGAATACATCCGCCAAAATTTTACATGATTCTCTCATCAGCTCGATCTCACGCTGTGATTTGATTGTTACTGCCATTTTGTTCACCTTTCTTCTCCGGACATTCCTGCTGCTGTCAGTGTTCCGGATTTTGCTTAGCCAAGGATTGCTACGATATCCGCAAATACTTCCTTCATATCCTTGGTGCCGTCTACGGTCTTTAATACATTCTTCTTGGTATAGAAATCGATCAGCGGCTGGGTCTGGTCATGATATACCTTCAGGCGGTTCAATACGGTCTCCGGCTTATCATCATCACGCAGTACCAGTTCCTGTCCACACTTGTCACAGATGCCTTCCTTCTTGGGAGGAATGTGCTCGATATGATAGGTTGCACCGCAGGACAGACATGCGCGTCTGCCGGACATTCTCTTCACGATATTCTCATCGGGAACATTTACGTCGATCGCAAAATCAATCGCATCTCCCAGCTCGGTCAGTGCCTTGTCCAGTACCTCTGCCTGAGGAATGGTTCTGGGGAATCCATCCAGTACATAGCCGTTCTTGCAATCATCCTGTGCAACTCTGTCTAAGAGGATCTTGACGGTCAGTTCATCGGGAACCAGCTGACCCTGATCCATGTATTTCTTCGCTTCCATACCAAGCTCAGTTCCGTTCTTGATATTTGCACGGAAAATATCTCCTGTGGATACATGAGGAATTCCATACTTCTCAGCGATCATTTTTGCCTGTGTACCTTTACCTGCACCGGGTGCGCCTAACATGATAATCTTCATATCTGCTCCTATCTGCCTGCAGCTGCAGGCTCTGCTCTTCTATGGATAAGCTACAAATACAGCCCAACATTTATATTTTAACTTTTATGCGGATTTTTTGCAATAGATTTTCCCATAATACAAAAATAACCGGATGATCTTTAATCATCCGGTTACTGTTATGCTACTAATCTTCCAGGAATCCCTTGTAGTTACGAACAAGCATCTGAGATTCTACCTGCTTCATGGTCTCCAGTACTACGCTTACGATAATGATCAGGCTGGTACCGCCGAAAGATACGCTTGCACCGAACACACCGTTGAAGAAGTACGGGATCACAGATACAATGATCAGACCGATCGCACCGATGAATACGATATAATTCAGAATCTTATTCAGATAATCGCTGGTCGGCTTACCGGGTCTGATACCGGGGATAAAACCGCCCTGCTTCTTCATATTATCGGCAATCATCAAAGGATTAAATGTAATGGATGTATAGAAGTATGCAAAAAATACAATCAATACAATGTAAAGCAAAAGTCCCAGGGAATAAATCGGCTGGCTGGGTTTGCACCAGTAACCGGAATTCAGACCCTTGAGGATCTCTGCCCACACGCCGGTTCCGTTATATCCGATAAAGGAACAGATAATAATCGGGAACTGCATAATGGACTGTGCAAAAATGATGGGAATAACACCGGAAGTATTTACCTTCAACGGAATGTTGGAGGTCTGTCCGCCGACCATCTTTCTGCCCTGCATTTTCTTGGCATACTGTACCGGAATCTTGCGCACACCATCATTTAAGATGATAACCAGTACCACCATTGCAATAATAATTGCAAAGATGATCACTACAGCAAGAATTGCGGTTGCCGGAGCTTTTCCGAACACAAACTGCTCAAACAGATTGCTCAGGTCTTGAGGAAGTCTGGAAATGATGTTGATCACCAGTACGATGGAAATACCATTTCCGATACCTTTTTCTGTGATTCGTTCACCCACCCACATCAGGAAAGCACTACCGGCGGTAAGTGCTGTGATAGCGGTAATTACATTCAGAGCATTAAACTCGATCAGATAGCCCTGTCTGCCGAAACCGATTGCCATCGCTGTGGACTGGATCAGTGCAAGCGCTACGGTTACGTATCTGGTGATAGCGACCATTTTCTTACGGCCGTCTTCACCATCACGCTGCATTTCTTCCAGCTTAGGAATAGCAATTGTAAGCAGCTGCATGATAATGGAAGATGTAATATAAGGGTTGATATTCAATGCCAGAATAGACATGTTCAGGAAAGAACCGCCCGTAATGGCATCAAAAAAACTGAACGCACCGCCTGTCTGCTGGGCAAACCATTGAGAAAAGAACTTCGTGTCCACTCCGGGTACGGGAAGCTGTGATCCGATACGGATCACAACTAACATTCCCAGTGTAAAAAGAATCTTTTGTCTGATTTCTTTGATTTTAAATGCGTTTTTCAGTGTTGTAAGCATTACATCACCTCAGCAGTTCCACCAAGAGCCTCGATCTTTTCTTTTGCGGATGCACTAAATGCATCTACCTTTACATCAAGCTTTTTGGTAAGTTCTCCGTTTCCAAGGATCTTTACTCCATCTCTGGGGTTCTTAATGATTCCTGCTTCAACTAATGCGTTTACATCAACGGTAGCACCGTTGTCAAAGCACTCCAGAGCACTTACATTGATAGCAACGATTTCCTTCGTGTTTCTGTTTGTGAAACCTCTCTTAGGAATACGTCTGTATAAAGGCATCTGACCACCTTCGAAACCAGGTCTGGGAGCTCCGGAACGAGCCTTCTGTCCCTTATGACCCTTACCTGCGGTCTTGCCATTTCCTGAACCGTGTCCACGGCCTCTTCTAAAATTATCACTGTGTTTGGAACCTTCTGCAGGTCTTAAATTGGATAATTCCATTCCTAACACCTCCTTATCTGATTATGCTTCTTCTACCTTGATCAAATGATTCACCTGACGGATCTGTCCTCTTGTTGCATCATTATCAGGCAGTACTACGGACTTGCCGATCTTACGCAGTCCCATAGACTCCACGATTGCTTTATTCTTCGGTACAGCACCGATAGTGGACTTTACCAGAGTGATCTTTAACTTCTTGTCTGCCATACTCTACTCCTTTCTGTTGGCCCTGTCAACTTAACGGGAAGATCCGGCTTACGCCAGAACTTCCTCAACAGACTTTCCACGATTCTTTGCTACTTCTTCGGGAGCCTTGATCTGGCTTAAACCGGAGATTGTTGCAAGAACAACGTTCTGCTTATTGTTGGAGCCAAGAGACTTGGTACGGATATTCTTGATACCTGCAAGCTCACATACGACACGAGCGGGACCACCAGCGATGATACCGGTACCGTCGGGAGCCTTCTTCAGTAAAACGTTAGCAGAACCATACTTACCGATGAAATCATGGGTGATAGAATTGTTCTCATCCAGATTGATCTCTACGATGTGCTTAACAGCGTCTTCCTTACCCTTACGGATAGCTTCGGGAATTTCTACAGCCTTTCCCAGACCAGCGCCTACATGGCCGTTGCCGTCGCCGACTACTACCAGAGCGGTGAATCTCATATTACGACCACCTTTAACGGTCTTGGTTACACGCTTGATGGTAACAACTTTATCATTTAACTCTAACTGGCTTGCATCTATGATTGTGTGTTTCATGGTGTATTCCTCTTTCCTTTCCTAGAATTCCAGGCCAGCTTCTCTGGCTGCATCGGCTAAAGCTGCTACTTTACCCTGATAAATGAAACCGCCACGGTCGAAAACAACTTCCTTGATGCCTTTTTCGATTGCTCTCTTTGCGATAACAGTTCCAAGATATGCTGCTGCATCAACGTTATTGGTCTTCTCCAGCTCTGCCTTGATCTCTTTCTCAAGAGTGGATGCAGATACTAAAGTGTTACCAACTGTATCGTCGATAATTTGAGCATACATATGATTATTGCTTCTGAACACTGCAAGACGAGGTCTTTCAGCAGTGCCGCTGAAGCGGTTACGGATTTTCATGTGCTTTTTTGCACGTACTAACTGTCTGGACTCTTTACTAACCATCTTCATACTCTCCTTATCTATTATTTCTTACCAGTCTTACCAACTTTACGTCTGATGGTCTCATCGGCATACTTAATACCCTTACCCTTATAAGGCTCAGGTCTTCTCTTGTCGCGGATCTCAGCTGCAAACTGGCCAACTTTTTCTTTGTCGATACCCTTAACAGTGATCAGGTTCTGACCATCGACTACAGTCTCGATGCCTTCAGGATCGATCATCTCTACGGGATGAGAGTAACCAAGGTTCAGGGTCAGCTTCTTGCCGGACTTAGCAGCTCTGTAACCAACACCATTTACTTCCAGTTTCTTCTCGAAACCTTCGGTAACACCTACTACCATGTTGTGGATCAGAGTTCTGGTCAGACCATGAAGAGACTTCATCTTCTTCAGATCATTGGGTCTGCTTACAAGAACTTCTGCTCCTTCTACTTTAATATCCATCTCAGAGGGTAATACTCTTTCCAGAGTGCCCTTGGGACCTTTCACAGTCACTTTATTATTTTCTGCAACCTCTACAGTTACACCTGCGGGAATTGCGATTGGCATTCTACCTATTCTGGACATGCCCGTACCTCCTATAATTCTATAGAAAAACAATAGTTACACAGGAGAATTCCGCAAGGAATTCTCTTAGGGATGAAACTTAGATTTTATTAGTCAGCGTATTTTGCTGACTTAGAAAATCTTTTCATCCTTACCAAACGAATGCTAATACTTCGCCACCAACCTGAAGCTCACGAGCCTTCTTGTCGGTGATAACACCCTGGTTGGTAGAAATGATAGCAATACCCAGACCGCCGAGAACCTTAGGCAGATCTTCCTTGCCGGCATATACACGTAAACCGGGCTTGGAAATTCTCTTGATACCAGAGATGATCTTCTCGTTCTTGTCTGCGCCGTACTTCAGAGTGATGTGGATGGTCTTGAAACCACCGTCTTCAACGATGTCGTACTTCTTAATATATCCCTCATCCAGCAGAATCTGTGCAATAGCCAGCTTCATCTTGGAAGAAGGTACGTCTACGGTGTCGTGCTTTGCAGTATTTGCATTACGGATTCTTGTAAGCATATCTGCGATAGGATCGCTCATTGTCATGATTTAGTTTCCTCCTTATTCTTTGACTTGAATCATGCTAAGTACATACATTTTGTATATACCATCTATATTATAAGATTACTCTTATAAACTAAGTTAAAACTTTTCGCTCCGAAGAATTTCATAGGGATTTCTTTTCGTCTCGGAGAATTTTGCATAGCAAAATTCTCTTAGGAGCGAAACTTAGATTTTGTTAGCCAGCGTATTTTGCTGGCTTAGAAAATCTTTTCACTCTTACCAAGAAGCCTTCTTAACTCCGGGAATCTCGCCCTTGTATGCCAGTTCACGGAAGCAAACACGGCAAATTCCGTATTTTCTCAGTACAGAGTGGGGACGACCACAAATCTTGCAACGGGTATAAGCCTGCGTAGAGAACTTAGGTTTGCGCTGCTGTTTAATCTTCATTGATGTCTTTGCCATCAGAATTTACCTCCTTGATTACTTTGCGAAAGGCATGTTGAACAGTCTCAGCAGCTCACGTGCCTCTTCGTCGGTCTTAGCAGTTGTTACGAAAATGATATCCATACCTCTGGTCTTGTCGATCTTGTCGTACTCGATCTCAGGGAAGATGAACTGCTCTTTGATACCGAGTGCATAGTTACCTCTGCCGTCGAATGCGTTAGGGTTAACGCCTCTGAAGTCACGGACACGAGGAAGAGCGAGGTTAACCAGACGATCCAGGAACTCATACATCTTCTCGCCACGCAGAGTGGTCTTACATCCGATGGGCATACCCTCACGGATCTTGAAGTTAGCTACGGAATTCTTAGCCTTGGTCAGAACTGCCTTCTGTCCGGTGATAGCTTCCATATCAGCAACTGCATTTTCAAGGATCTTAGCGTTTTCTTTTGCTTCACCAACACCCATGTTGATAACGATCTTGTCGAGCTTGGGAACTTCCATTACATTAGCGTAACCGAACTTTTTAACCATAGCATCGACGATCTCATTGTTATATAAATCTTTCAGTCTGCTCACTTATATTTCCTCCTTCCTATTGATTAGTCAATCACTTCGCCTGTTGACTTTGCGAAACGTACTTTCTTGCCGTCTTCAACCTTGAAGCCAACTCTTGTGGTCTTGCCTTTTACAACAAGCATAACGTTTGAAATATCAATAGGAGCTTCTTTCTCAACAATACCGCCATTGGGGTTTGCCTGAGAAGGCTTTGCATGCTTTGTGATCTTTTTAACGCCCTCAACCAGGACTTTATGATTCTTTACGTCTACAGAGAGAACCTTGCCCTCTGTACCTAAGTCTTTACCGGCGATAACCTTAACGGTGTCGCCCTTCTTAATTTTCATTGTAGACATGTGGCAACCTCCTTATAATACTTCGGGAGCCAGGGAAACAATTTTCATGAACTGTTTCTCACGAAGCTCTCTTGCAACCGGCCCAAAGATACGGGTTCCTCTGGGAGTCTTGTCATCTTTGATGATAACTGCAGCATTCTCATCAAACTTGATGTAAGAACCGTCTTTACGACGAGCGCCCTTTACGGAACGAACTACAACTGCCTTTACTACATCACCTTTTTTTACAACGCCGCCTGGTGTTGCATCTTTAACGGAAGCAACAATCACATCGCCGATCTGTGCATATCTTCTGGTAGAACCGCCCATAACACGAATGCAAAGTAACTCTTTTGCGCCGGTGTTATCAGCAACTTTCAGTCTACTTTCCTGCTGAACCATGTTATTCCTCCTTCACCGCTTTCACGGTTTCTTACAAACTAATTTATTTAGCTTTCTCTACGATCTCAACAAGTCTCCATCTCTTGTCCTTGGACAGGGGTCTTGTCTCCATAACTTTTACGATATCGCCAATGTTGCACTCGTTATTCTCGTCATGAGCCTTCAGCTTGTAGGTGTCCTTTACGATCTTTTTGTAAAGGGGATGCTTAACATGCTCTTCGATTGCAACTACAATAGTTTTATCCATCTTATTACTGATAACTTTACCAGTACGTGTTTTTCTTAAATTTCTTTCCACGGTTTGATCTCCTTTCTACGCACCCACGCGTTACGCTCTAGCCTTCTCGGTGATAACAGTCTGAATACGTGCAATGTTTCTTCTTACTTCTTTAATTCTTGCAGTATTATCTAACTGATTGGTTGCGTTCTGGAATCTCAAATTGAAAAGTTCTTTTTTAGCAGCTACCAGCTCCTGTGCCAGTTCTGCATCGGACTTTGTCTTCAATTCTTCTACAAATTTATTTGATTTCATTCTGTCACACCGCCTTCCACATCTGCCTTAGCAATGATCTTACACTTACAAGGGAGCTTGTGCATAGCAAGACGTAATGCTTCACGAGCGTCCTCTTCGGGAACACCAGCGATCTCGAACATTACACGTCCGGGCTTAACAACTGCTACCCAGCAATCTACAGCGCCTTTACCGGAACCCATACGAGTACCGAGAGGCTTTACAGTTACGGGCTTATCGGGGAAAATCTTAATCCATACTTTACCGGTACGCTTGGTATAACGGGTAAGCGCAATACGGGCTGCCTCAATCTGATTAGACTTGATCCAGCAGGGTTCTGTAGCAACCAGACCAAATTCGCCATATGCCAGGGTGTTACCTCTGGAAGCTTTTCCGGCCATGGATCCACGGAACTGTTTACGACGTTTTACTCTCTTCGGCATTAACATTATTTATCGCTCCCTTCCATCTGATTTCCTTTTGTAGGAAGTATCTCGCCTTTATAAATCCAAACTTTAACTCCAACTTTACCATAGGTGGTGTTTGCTTCAGCAAAACCGTAGTCGATATCTGCTCTCAGGGTCTGCAGAGGAATGGTTCCCTCGCTGTAGAACTCAGCACGAGCGATATCAGCACCGCCCAGACGACCGGAACAGCAGGTCTTGATACCCATAGCACCGGACTTCATGGTTCTGCCCATGCAGGACTTCATTGCACGTCTGAAGGATACACGGTTCTCCAGCTGCTGAGCAATGTTCTCAGCTACCAGCTGTGCATCTCTGTCAGGTCTCTTGATCTCTTTGATGTCAACCATAACCTTCTTATCGGTTAACTTGGAGAGCTCTTTCTTGGTTACTTCGATCTCAGCACCGCCCTTACCGATCACAACACCGGGCTTAGCAGTATAGATGATAACCTTTACTCTGTCAGATGCTCTTTCGATCTCGATCTTGGAAACACCTGCACTGTATAATTTCTTCTTCAGGAACTTTCTGATGTTGTAGTCTTCTACCAGATAATCGGAAAACTCCGCATCAGCGTACCACTTGGAATCCCAATCTTTAATAACACCGACTCTCAGGCCGTGAGGATTAACTTTCTGTCCCATAAACTTTTCAATAGCTCCTTTCCCTACTTCTTCTCATCAAGAACGATGGTAATGTGGCTCATTCTCTTTTCGATTCTATAAGCTCTGCCCTGTGCTCTGGGCTTTACTCTCTTCATGGTAGGTCCTTTATTTGCATAGCACTCTGCGATGTAAAGGTTCTCGGTATTCATACCGTTATTGTTCTCAGCATTAGCGATTGCTGACTCAAGCAGCTTCTTGATCAGGCTGGAAGCATATCTGGGATTGTACTCCAGAATACCAAGTGCAGTCTGTACGTCTTTGCCTCTGATGGCATCTAATACGAAACAAGCCTTCTGAACAGATACTCTTGCGTAAGACAGCTTAGCTGAAGGTCTTGTATCTTTCTGAGCGTTTCTTTCTCTCTTAATTTGGGATCTATGTCCTTTAGCCATAGATTTGGTCCTCCTTTCAAACTGAAACCGCGCAACGCACCCGTGTGTATCCTAAGTGCTGCGCACAAAAATATCCTGTCTTCTTTCCTCTTAATATATAATTTCGAGGGAAGACCCTCGGGAGAGCGCATAGCTCTCCCAGCCATCTATATAAGATAGCATATTTTTAGCTCCAGGTCAATAAAATTATTATTTAACCTTGGATTTCTTCTCGTCCTTGCCGTGGCCTCTGAAGGTTCTGGTTGCAACGAACTCACCGAGCTTGTGGCCTACCATATCCTCAGTAACGTATACGGGAACATGCTTTCTACCATCATGAACAGCAATCGTATGTCCTACGAAGGAAGGGAAAATTGTAGAACGACGGGACCAGGTCTTAATAACCTGCTTCTGTCCTGATGCATTTAAAGCGTCGACTTTCTTTAACAGGCTTGCGTCTGCGAAAGGTCCTTTTTTCAGTGATCTAGCCATGATCTTTCCTCCTTAACTATTTGATTGCTCTGCCGTCACGTCTTCTTACGATCAGCTTGTTGGAAGCCTTCTTAGATTTACGTGTCTTCAGACCAAGAGCAGGTTTACCCCAAGGTGTGCTGGGGCCGGGACGACCGATACCGGTCTTACCTTCACCACCACCATGAGGATGGTCGTTGGGGTTCATGACGGAACCACGTACGGTGGGACGGATGCCCATGTGACGCTTACGTCCGGCTTTACCGATCTTAACCAGGCTATGATCAACGTTACCTACAACACCAACAGTTGCACGGCAAACCAGGGGAACCATTCTCATCTCACCGGAGGGAAGACGAAGAGTAGCGTACTTACCTTCTTTTGCCATCAGCTGTGCGCTGTTACCGGCGGAACGAACCAGCTGGCCGCCCTTACCGGGATATAACTCAATGTTGTGTACCTGAGTACCTACAGGGATCTCGGACAGAGGCAAGCAGTTACCTACTCTGACCTCGGCCTCTGCACCGTTCATAACCTTCATTCCGTCGGTCAGACCTTCGGGAGCGAGGATATAGGACTTGGTACCGTCTTCGTAGCAGATCAGCGCGATGTTTGCTGTTCTGTTAGGATCGTACTCGATACCGATTACGGTTGCAGGAATGCCATCCTTGTATCTCTTGAAATCAATTACTCTGTATTTTCTTCTGGAACCGCCGCCGCGATGTCTTACAGTGATCTTACCCTGATTGTTACGGCCGGAGTTCTTCTTCAGGGAAACACACAGGCTCTTCTCGGGAGAGGTCTTGGTGATCTCAGAGAAGTCAGAACCAGTCATGTTTCTTCTGGAAGGTGTATAGGGGTTGTATGTCTTAATTCCCATTACTGTATCTCCTTTACGATGATTTTTTGCGCGAGCACTTAAGTGCCGCATACTTGAATCTTAAGCAGTAGCTTTATTCTTACAGACCTGCGAAGATCTCGATCTCTTTGCTATCTGCAGTTAACTGAACAATTGCCTTCTTGGTCTTGGCAGTCTTGCCGGTAACCATTCCGCGTCTCTTGTTCTTGCCATCCATATTGATGGTGTTAACACTCTTAACCTTGGTACCTTCGAACATCTTCTCAACAGCCTCTTTGATCTGAGACTTGTTAGCTTCGGTGTGAACGAGGAAGGTGTACTTCTTCTCGCCCATGCCGGCCATGCTCTTCTCGGTAATAACGGGTTTGAGGATTACATCATAGTATTTAATATCAGCCATTATGCGTATACCTCCTCAATCTTTGCAACAGCATCCTTGGTCAGGACAACTGTCTTAGCCTTCATTACGTCGTAAACGTTGATGGTATTTACCAGGGTGGTATCTACATCAGCTACGTTTCTAGCAGACATAACTACGTTAACATCGTTATCAGCGATCACTACCAGTCCCTTTTCTACCTTTAAGTTATTCATAACATTGGTGAAGTTCTTGGTCTTGATCTCGTCGAATTTCAGCTCATCAACTACGATCAGGCTGCTTCCCTGAACCTTGCTGGTCAGTGCAGACTTCAGAGCTGCTCTCTTCTCTTTCTTGTTAAGCTTGAAAGAGTAATCTCTGGGAACGGGAGCGAATACTACGCCGCCGCCTGCCCACTGGGGAGATCTGGTTGAACCCTGTCTTGCATGACCGGTTCCCTTCTGTCTCCAGGGCTTTCTTCCGCCACCGGATACCTCAGAACGGGTCTTTGCTTTCTGAGTTCCCTGACGATTATTTGCAAGCTGCTGTACAACTGCCATGTGTACCAGGTGCTCGTTCACTTCAACACCAAACACTGCATCGTTTAATTCGATTGTACCAACTTCTTTGCCTTCCATATTGTAAACAGATACGTTTGCCATCTGATTGGTCCTCCTTTCGTCCTAAACTATGCCTCAACCTTAACGGTCTCTTTGATGGTTACTAAAGCTTTCTTAGGTCCGGGTACTGCACCCTTTACCAGAAGCAGATTCTTCTCAGCATCTACTCTTACGACCTCAAGATTCTGAACAGTTACCTTTACACAACCCATATGTCCAGGCATTCCCTTGCCCTTGAATACACGGCTAGGGGAGGAACATGCACCATTGGAACCCTGATGACGATGGAACTTGGAACCATGAGCCATAGGTCCTCTGTGCTGTCCAAATCTCTTGATTGCGCCCTGGAAGCCCTTACCTTTGGAGATTGCAGAAGCATCTACCTTATCGCCTGCAGCGAAAATGTCAGCTTTGATCTCTGCACCAAGGGTGTACTCCTCAGCGTTCTCAAACTTGAACTCTCTTACATATCTCTTGGAGCTTACGCCAGCCTTCTTGAAGTGGCCCTGCTCTGCTTTGTTAACACCATGTCTGTGTACGATCTGCTTCTTGCCGCTGGCATCCTTGTTAACAACCTTATCCTTCTTGTCAACGAAGCCTACCTGTACAGCACTGTAGCCGTCATTCTCCACGGTCTTTACCTGAGTAACCACGCAGGGACCAGCCTGAAGCACGGTTACGGGAACGAGCACGCCATCTTCATTGAAGATCTGGGTCATTCCAACTTTTGTTGTCAAAATTGCTTTCTTCATTTTTACCTCCTGTGTTCTACATAGCGGACCAAAGCGTTTCTGCGAAACGCTTAGAAATACGCTGTGCGTATTTCCCCGGCGATTGTTCATCGCGCTGTGTTCTTACGTCTAAGTAGAGGTTTTGTTGTTTTGGCTTTACTTTGAAATACTTATTAGTTGTTCTTCATCTTAATGTCGATGTAAACACCAGCAGGCATTTCCAGTCTCTGAAGAGCATCAACAGTCTTCTGAGTGGGAGCCATGATGTCGATCAGTCTCTTGTGAGTTCTCTGCTCGAACTGTTCTCTGGAGTCCTTGTACTTGTGTACTGCTCTCAGAATGGTAACAACTTCCTTCTTGGTAGGAAGAGGCACGGGACCACTTACCTGAGATCCGGTCTTCTTAACAGTTTCGATGATTTTTTTGGCAGATGCATCAACAAGCTGATGTTCATAAGCTTTCAATGTAATTCTCATTACCTGATTTGCCATAAAAAAAGTCGCCTCCTTTTCGCACTTTTGTAAGTAAATACTTACTTTTTGTACGGACAAGCGGTGACTGTACACTTTCCCGTGTGTGTCTGCGACCTTTGTGCAACGCTTTCTTCTCTCCGGCCATAAACTTACACGTTGTTACTGCTCAAGGCAGATGTTAATTGGTACAGTGACTTGCCGTCAGTTTTCTAACTTGACATTCGCTCCACGGAAAACCCGATCTCCATTACTGGGAACCGGCAACCTCACGCTTCACAGCTATCATGCCACAGCAAGGATTAGTATACATTGAATTTATGGGCATTGCAAGACTTTTTTTAAAAAAATTGTATTTTTTTTGATACAATTTCTTTTTGCTGTTTTGCACAGGTTCGCCACTGTATTTTTGTGAGTTTCTTCTTATATATAATATTGCCCAGTATAATATCGCCCAATATTTTTTATGGCAAATGAAACCGTTCCCCTGGATGTTCTCACGTGTCGATGGAGCTTATTACGGCAAAATCCTTATCTGCGCCCCGATGTCCTGCCAGCGACGGGGCTTATTACGGCAAAATCCTTATCTGTGCCCCGATATTCCGCTATTGACGGGGCTTATTACGGCAAAATTCCTTATCTGTGCCCCGATATCCTGCCAGCGACGGGGCTTATTACGGCAAAATTCTTATCTGCGCCCCGATATTCCAGTATCGACGGGGCTTATTACGGCAAAATCCTTATCTACGCCCCGATATCCCGGTATCGACGGGGCTTATTACGGCAAAATTCCTTTCTGCGCCCCGATGTCCTGCCAGCGACGGGGCTTATTACGGCAAAATCCTTATCTGTGCCCCGATATCCCGGTATCGACGGGGCTTATTACGGCAAAATCCTTATCTGTGCCCCGATATTCTGCCAGCGACGGGGCTTATTACGGTAAAATCCTTATCTGTGCCCCGATGTACAAAGGTGGAGGGTATAATCGACCTGGTTTAGTCTCACATACCCGCGTCTGTGAAAGTCGGTGGGTATAATCGACCTGATTTTGTCTCACATACCCGCGTCTGCGAAGGCCGGTGGGTATATTCGACCTGATTTTATCTCACATACCCGCGTCTGCGAAGGCCGGTGGGTATATTCGACCTGATTTTATCTCACATACCCGCGTCCGTGAAAGTCGGTGGGTATAATCGACCTGATTTTGTCTCACATACCCGCTTTCGCAAGTTCTGCTGGGTACAGATAGCTTGTTTCTGACTTCTATACCCTCGCCAACAAGTTCTGTTGGGTACAGATAGCTTGTTTCTGAATTCCATACCCTCGTCAGCACAAATACATAAAAATACTGACAGGCAGATATCTTCGCTGTCCATCAGTATTTTTGTCTGTCAATATTTACTTCGTAAATGATCGATTACAGCCGGTTTGCCTTCACGTCCTCGAACTCCTGCAGCATTTCTTCGGAAGGAGCCTTAGTAGCGAGGCTGACTGCGATGATAGCGATAAGTCCCAGCCCGAAGCCTACTACCAGGGAATACAATCCGGTAGCTTTGCCCAGGGTCTGTCCGCCCACGAGAGGAATATAATCCCAAATGATAACGGCAAGTGCTCCCGTGACAATTCCGGCTACCGCTCCGGGGAAGTTGGTTCTCTTCCAATATAAGGACATCACTACCAACGGTCCGAAGGCGGCACCTAAACCTGCCCACGCATTGGATACCAGTCCCATGACGGTGTTGTTCGGATTCCATGCGATGATGTAAGCCAGCACAGCTACTACCAGTACTGTGACACGGCTCACATTCATAACGGTCTTGTCATCCGCATTCTTTTTGAGCAGTCCCTTGAAGATATCTTCCGCTACGCTGGAGGCGCTGACCAACAGCTGGGAATCCGCCGTGGACATGATCGCTGCCAGGATACCACAGAGGAACAATCCTGCAATGAACGGAGCCCGCATCTCCATCGTAAATACCTTCTTGATCATCTCGATAAATACCTTCTCATTATTGCCGTTCACCAGCTCCGGCAGATAAGCTCTGCCCAGGATACCGATAAATACTGCAAATCCCAGGGATAATGCTACCCAGCTGATGGCAGTAGCCTTGGACTTGGTCATTTCCTTCTCATCCCGGACTGCCATAAATCTCACCAGAATATGGGGCATACCGAAATATCCCAGTCCCCAGCCGAGACCGGAGATCACGCTGACGATATTATTACTGCCGTCACCGTTCTTCATCAGATTCAGGAAGTTGGCACTGTCAGCACCGCTGGCTTCCAGACCGGCTGACAATGTAGTACCGCCGCTTGTCAAAAAATGATAAGCAAATAAAGGTACTGCCAGAATACCGACCAGCATCAGCATACCCTGGATAAAGTCTGTCACACATACCGCGGTAAATCCTCCGAGGAAGGTATAGACCAAAACTACCAGCGCACCGATGGTCAGTGCCACATGATAATCAATACCGAACACGGACTCAAACAACTGACCTCCGGCAGAAAGTGCGGACGCGCAATATACCAGGAAAAATACTACAATAGTAATAGAAGAAACCGTCATCAATACCTTCTTCTCATCATGGAAGCGGTTCTCAAAATAAGTAGGCAGTGTCACAGAGTTGTTGGCGCGGATCGTATATCTGCGCAGCTTCGTGGCAATGAACAGCCAGTTCAGCGTCGTGCCGATGAAAAGTCCGATGGCGATCCAGCCGTCACCTCCGACACCGGTTAAGTAAATAGCTCCCGGCAGCCCCATCAGCAACCATCCGCTCATATCCGATGCCTGCGCGGACAGCGCAGCGACGAAGCCGTTCAGCTTTCTGCCTCCTAAAAAGTAATCTTCGGAATTGTTGTTTCCCTTTGCGTAGAACGCTCCGATAGCGATCATCATGAGTAAATACAGCACGAATGCCACAATTACCCAGCCCAGCGTATTTCCTGTCATAATAGCCTCCTCAAATTTTTCTTCCTGTACATTTTCTGAATTGTATACAGTGATACGATTCATTATATACAAGAATTGGCTTATCGTCAACAAATTAGTTTGCTATCGCTGTAATGTGTGAAAGTCTGCTCTGAATGTTATTTTGTCATGTTGACAGGCTGAGAATAGTTTGCTATTCTCAATCTATAAGTAAATTTTCTATTTCAAATCTTATTTAATTTCAGTATTTTGGTGAATCACCATAGTTTTCATTATTAAAAATGAATGGCATTAAAATGTCTAAAATATGAAAGGGGAATTGATGAAAACATATATAGCATATTTTGATGAAACAGGGGATGACGGAGTAACAATAAATTCATCAGACCATTTTATTTTAACAAGTTTGTATATGCCTGCAGAGAGCTGGCAGCAAAATTTTGAAAAAATGCGTATTTTGAGAAGAGAATTGAAAGATAAATATGGCTTTCATGTATCAGAAGAGATGCATACAAAACATTTTTTGACGGATAAAAATCCATATCGTGAGTATCATTGGTCAAAAGAAACAAAACAAGATATAATAAAAGCATTTACGTTAACAATTGCAAAGATGGATTTAAAGATTGTAAATGTGATTATTGATAAGAAAAAATTTAAAGATAATAACTATCACGTTCTTGAAAATGCATTGAAATATAATATACAACGTATCGAGAATGACAGCGATGGGCAATGGAATTATTTAGTGATTACGGATGAGGGCAGAATAGCACCTATGAGAAAGACAGCCAGAGCTATACGTGCATTTAATCCGATCCAATCCAAATATTTGCCTGGGTTTGTCAATCATCCGATCAGCAATATGATCGAGGATATTATGGAAAAAAATTCATCAGAATCCTATTTTATTCAAATATGTGATTTCGTTTCATTTTTTGTACATTTATATTTCAAAATCGAAATTCGGAAAGAAGAGTTACCAAAACGAGTGGGAACTGTAATTGACAACCTCTTTGTAAAACGGGTTATGGTGACGTTAAAGGAAGCGAAAAAACTAAATTTGAAAGCAAATGAGACAAATATGTATGGATTAGTAATATATCCAAAATAAAACACCACCTACATCGCATTCGCGAGTTCAGTGGTTCATTTATATTATAATAAAAGCTAAGTATAGTGTCAATATTAAATGAAAAATAAGATTGCAAGACAAAAAGCCTCGCTACAGGTATCATCTCTGTAGCGAGGCTTCTATATTATTTACGTTATTCTTAGTTCTTCTTTCTTCTTGCCAGCATTCCAACGAGTCCGGTCAGGGATATCACAAAGAGCGTCAGCCAGATGCCGGAAGCATCTCCGGTCGCCGGAACCTTGTCCAGTTCCTGCGCCGGAGCGGCGGCGGTATTGGCAGCCGCACCTGCCGTATTACCGCTGTCATTGTTGCCGCTGTTATCGCTGCCATGATTACTGTCATTATTGTTGTTATTACCACTGTTATTGCCGGAGGTATTCGCTGCGACCGTAAAGTTAGTACCGGCGATACCATTGTTCCAGACGATAGCAAAGGTATGGCTGCCTGTAGCTAATGTCTTAAGATACTCTGCCTTCAGGGTAATAATGGTAGAGCCTTCTTTTGCTTCGTAGTTAGCAGGATCGAGTACTTTTCCATCTACCTTTACAGCATGGAACCTGGAAAATTCGCCGTTTCCGCGGATCACAACAGTGCCTGTGGTATTCTGTGTCCAGGAGCTGCCTGCCCCGTCAATGATCCGATATTCCGGAGAGATGTAAATGATCACATTAACTCTAACATCTTTATAGTTCTCCGAGGTAATGATCACAGGTACGGTCACCTTTTTGTCAATATTGTCTTTCGTCAGTTCGGACAACGCAAACTTCATAAGGCCGGTCGCATCTATAGTAATATCTCCGGACACAATTCCGTTGTCATTGGCATATGCGTCAAGTGCATAGCTTCTTGCGCCCGGTACAAGCTCCGCTAAGTTGATGGTCTGTTCGCCCTTCTTCGTGTACTCGAAGAATTCTGTAACGTCTTCTACTGTAAGATCCGCCTTCTCAATGGTCAGTGTACCCGCTTCAATCTCTGTTGCGGTGTAGTTCTTGCCTCCCGCTACGGACAGGATCACCTTATAGCTTCCGACGTTGGTGGGTGCTGTTTTCCTTCTGGTATAGGTAGTACCGGAGATACCCTCGTAGTACACCGTTACATCACCCATGTCGATCACACCGTTCTTAGTCTTCGCAGTCACCTCTTTCGGTTTGCCATCGTAGGTCTGCTTCCGGGAAAGCTCCGGAGTCACGTCAAAGTTATCCAATGCAGGAGTTGCCCTGGTAATCTTCCAGGTCGTGGTCGCTGTTCCGGTATAATTGCCCTTACCAGCGATGGTCAGAGTGATGGCATCATTTGCATTAATGAACGTATTACCCGCTTTGATGTCATAATCCGTGGGTGATGTCAAAGTCAAAATATTTGTATTTTCACCAAGTGTTACCGAAGCAATTTCCACTTTCTTCGCTATACCATCATAAGTAAAACTGTTGTTGCTCAGCCGGATTGTCGCACTACTACTGTCCTTCGGCTTGATTATGAATTTCCGGCTTGCGCTTCCCGTGTAGTTCCCCTGTCCGGTGATGGTCAGGGTCGCTGTATTCTCGCTGGCATTGATATTCTCGCCGTAGCTGAAGTCAAAGTCTGCGCCGGAAGTCAGTATAGTATTGCCATCCGTCACAACAGGTTGCGGTGTAATATCACTGCCGGTGTATGTCTCATCAGCAATCGCTCCAATCATATCCGCGGTAACAGCCTTCGGAGAAATGGTAAAGGGGTACGTCACCTCGCCGGTATAATTCTCGTTGCTGTCAGCTACTTTATAGGTCACCTTGTAAGTACCTGCATCTTTGGGTGCATTGCTGTTGCTATAGTTCGTACCATTCGCACTTGTACCCTCATACAGCACTTCCAGTTCGTCTGTAGGAACGTCGCCGCCGGTAACCTGCAATGTACCGGTCGGCTGAATCGCACTGCCGTCATAGGTCTTGTTCCTATAGTTCAGACCTTCGATCGTAACTGTCATCTTGTCCGTAGGATGGAAGATCAGAGTTGCCGTAATGTCATTGTAGTTATCGGAAGAAATGGTTACTGTGCAGGTCTGGTCCGTCGTGGAGGTAATGTTTGCCTTACTTTTATAGGAAAGTCCATATCCTCTAAATGAATGTATAATCCGATTAATGGTCACAATTTCACCCCTATCCTGTCTAGGACCAATAGTCTGAGCGTACTCCGGTGCCTGTCCCTCCGGGAAAAAGTCTTCTGCGTACAAAGTGTCCTCCTGGACATCGCTGCGGTTTCGCATAATATTTACCGTCTTGCTGACTGTTCCGGGGTAGGTTCCTTTAGCAATGGTAATTGTTGTGCTAGCGCTCTGGACATAGTAATAGTTATCATCGCCGGATTTCGTCGCCTGAACTGTAACCTCACCTACTTTGACAGGATGCAGTATGCCATCGATCATTGTAGCTGCACCAGTACCGTTTTCTACTGTGTAAGTCACCTCGCCAGTACCGCTGCCACCGTTAACAGTCAATTGCAGATCAGTTCCATAGATTGCAGAGGTAGAAGTTATGGTTAATGCTGCCTGATCTGCCTTGGTAATGCTTGCTTCATGTTCCAGTTTTAGATCTTTCGGAAGGATATAGTTTGTATTGCTTGTCATATCAGACGTAAAGGTCACCTTATTGGCTTCTGTTACATTTGCACTATTGTAAGCATAGGTACCTGTAACTGTAGGCACTTCATCATTTGGATCTGCTTTTGCGTTGTCCTTAATCTGCACTTTAGCTGTTGTACATGTAGTAGTGCCGTCATATTTTTTGGTAATCGGAGTATCTGTAATGAACTCTAAATCCTCTGCTGTCAGAGTCTTCGGCACAATCGTGAATTGTACCGTGGTATCGGCAAGCTTCAGCTCGTAGTTAGCTGCCTTGAAGCTGCCATTATCTGCCAGTTTAAGTGTACCTCTGGTAATCTCATAGCTTCCTGCATCTTTACCAGCTTTTCTTGACAATGCACCTGTAAAATCCGGTGTCTCACCAGCCATGGCACCTGATGAGTTATATTCCAGCGTAGGATCTGACATGCCATAGATTGTTGTCTGACCAGCCGTCGGTGTCACTGTGATCGTGGCTTTGTCGATAGTAAATGTTGTGCTTCCGCTGACATTATAGTTGCCACCATCTACATCCGTAATTTTTACGGTAGCGTTGCCAGCATTGATGTTATTCTCACAAGAAACACTGTACTCAGTGGAAGGAATCTCATTTATTTCGTCCTTTACAACCACAGCCGGAGTCTTTTCAGTGCCATCATATGTATATGTTCCAGTAACCTCAATGGTCGGATATGCAACTTTCTTGCTCACAATTTTGTAGGTTACACTGGCTGTTACGTTATCAATCGTAATCGAAGCCTGATATGTACCAACATCCTTAGGTGCTCCTTCAATACCAACATATCCTGTTTCTTTTAATTCCTGATAGGTAATAGCTGGTATAGTGGGCAAGCCCAAACCATCAGAATACTTATCATCCTTTGTTACCGTAGCGACTTTCTCGCTGCCACTGTAGATCAAATCCAAATCCGTCGGTGCAGTAACCGTATAGGTTGTAGCAAAATCACTTTCCAACTTACAACCATCCGCACTGCATTTGAATGTAATCTGAGCGCCTTCTGCAGTGGCTTGCCATTTGTGCTGATGAATTCCCAGGTACAGATTGCCATTTGCATCTTTGGTGACTACATAATTCTGATCTGTTGCATCGGATGTAAAAATCTTGGAATAATCCAGTTTAGGATTCGTCGCACCGGTGGCAATCTTGATGTTTGCATTCGCTGAAGGTTTAGCAGCTGTAGTGATGCCTATCTTGGCATTCGATGTCAGGCTTTTATCAATACGGATGACTGATTTGCCGAACAGGTTGAGATTCTTCGTTGTATTGTCAATGACCTTTGCATCACCACCAATTGTTAGCGAATCGTAAGACGAACCATCTACTCCGATTGTATTGCCGGTAATGCTGCCTCCGAAAAGCTTCACACTAGAACGATTGCTATATACTCCATAATCGCCTCCCTGAATCGTACCTCCATACAGACAAAGCTGTGCAGCATTCAACCCTACAACGAACGACTTTGTTTCGCTATGATTATCTATTATTTCTATTTTCCCCGAATGACCTGTGCTGCAATCACAAACCGCAAGCTTGTGCGAATTTATATCAAAGACACTATTATATAATTTTGTAGAAATTGTATGTCCGTTCAGACAGATATTTACATCGCCGCTAATCTCAATAGATCCGTCGAGTGTAATATCAGCAAACAGATAATAATTGCCCGCTGAAAGAGTATATTTATTATTATACGTGGACTTCTTTAAACTTTTTCCACCATATTGCAGTCTCTGGTTCTCGCTGTCATAAGTCAAAGGTATCCACAGGGTATTGTCATGATCTTCCTCTGTACAGCCCGTCTTACCGCAAACGGCATGCTCGTGCAACGTACCATTCATAAAAACAATGCTGTTTCCTATTAATTTCGATGCATAGCCATTATCACTATGAAAGCGTTCCGCATCCGTATCCTTCATTTGGTAGGAACTTTTGCCTTGCGCCACAACCTTATAGTCTCCCTCGCTAATTTCACTTGTACTTACACCAATATGTGCCTCACTATCCAGTCCGGGAGAGGCAACGTTGATAATCGTTCCGTTACAAGCGACATTGTTGGCTTTTATAGAGCTACCTTGCGTAAAGTTGCCGTTGATCACTGCTTTGCCACTAACGGTGAATGTGCTATCGTCGCCGGAATTTCCTCCACATAATTCCACACCGCCGCCACTTATTTGGGCACTATTACCAGTAATACTACCTCCGTTCATTGTGAAATTGCTTTTACGGCTTAAATACACACCGCCACCATAAAACTCTGCTGTGTTACTGGTAATCTTTCCACCATTCATTGTGAAAGAACACCCATCATACACATATACACCACCGCCGTATCTTTTATTAGAAGCAGAAGGTGCATCAGCTGTGTTTCCGCTGATCTCCCCTCCGTACATGGTGAAGATGCTATTGACATATATACCACGCCCTTCATTTCCCTCTTTATGGGTAATCTTGCCGTACTCCATCTTCCCACCCATGCAGTCGGTCAAAATAAACTGTGCAATATTTGATATCTTGATTACATCTACATTCGCATTTGCAGTGATGTTATGACCATTCAGGCAGAGTACCACGTTACCACTTTGAAGTTGCCATGTCTCGTTCAGGTTGATATCACACGTCAAATAGTAATAACCGCTTGTTGTAATTTCACTAAGTAAAGAGACACCCTTCCATGCCACGTTGGCGTGTTCGCTGTCATGGTCACAGGTATTACCGCAGATAGGATGTTGATGCAGCATACCATTGACAAGCAGGATCTGATCGCCCACCTGTTGAAATTCACAGTCACCAGTATTTTGGTTTTGGTCATTGATAAATGTGCCGTCCCTATAGCCACCATTCGCAGCACCTGTAGCTATGGCAACATAGCTGCCCACTGTCGGTAAATTCTCTGGGGTCACGCCGATACTGGCAGTGTTGTCAAATCCTCCTTGGCCAATGGCCATCGTCGCACCATCAGGCAGGTAGACGTTACTCGTTGTGTTACCAGAGACTTTAGCGGAACCGGATACTGTAAAATGACCCATATTACCATATGCGGATTTTACGTACACACCGCCTCCGAATTTATTAGCTTCATTACCGGTAATCTCGCCACCGGTCATATTAAAATTCGAACCCACATACACACCACCACCATATGTGCTCGTCTTATTGCCCTTAATTGTACCATCACTCATATTGAAAGTGTTGCCAACAATGTTCACTCCGCCGCCACCGCCAAAAGCCGTATTCTTGCCAGTAGCTTCGTTATTTTCAATAGTACCACCGCTCATATTGAAAACGCTCCCATCATAGCTATACACTCCACCGCCATATTCACCTGTGTTATTACTTATTGTTCCAGCGTACATATTGAAAGTGCTGTTTTTCTCCATGCACACACCGCCGCCTATACCTACATTTTCACTATTTGAAGTAAAGTTTTTGGCTTCGTTCCCGGTGATATTGCCACCATACATATTAAAGGTACCGTTGTTATACATCCTTACACCTGCACCCGTACGTGCTGTATTTCCAGTAATGCTACCACCGTACATGTTGAAAGTACTTCCACCCGCCACAAACGCACCAGAACCTTTATACCCATTGCTGTGAGTGATTTGTCCTTTGTCCTCGCAGTCACAGAGTGTGACTGTACTCCCAGCTTTTGGTACAATGACATTAGTATCATATTTCATGGTGATATTATGCCCATTTAAACAAAGTACTACACCGTTGACAGGTGTCCAAGACTCGCTCAATGTAACATCCTTCATCAGATAGTAGTTACCTTTAATCTCGGGCAGCTTAGATTCATTATTCCATGCTGTAAAGATGACTTTGTTCGTCTCCGTATGTCCGCCTACCCCATTACAGGTATCCTTACCACAGAGAAAGTGCGTATGCTGTTCCGCCACCATTATCAGTGCATTCATCGCCTCAGAAATGGCATGAAGTCGTGTCATATCCAGTTCTGCGATCTGTTCCTCGGTCAGTGACTCCATAGCCTCGTCAATGGCTTCCAGCTGCGCACTGACACTTTCTGCATTTTCCACCGTCACTGTCTCCGGCAGAGCGTCGATAAGTGCCTGTACCTTCTGCACTGCTGCCTTCTTCTCATCGTCTGCCGCGGTGTCCTGCGTGCCGGCATCATTATCGCTAATGCTTTCACCAGTGGATTTCACAGTATCGGGGGCTTCGCCCGCAGTGGGATCTTCCGTACCGGGAGTTGCCGCAGTGGTGCTCTTATCAGCCGGAGTCTCTTCCCCCGGTGCCGCCACTGCTTCTGCTTCCTTCTGCTCTGCCGCAGGGACTGCTACTTGCTGTTCTTCCGGCTCTGCCGCAGGGGCTGCTTCCTGCTGTTCCTCCTGCTCTGTCACCGCATCCGCTTCCTGTACAGCCTCCTGTGCGAATGCTGTCATGGGCAGTGTTGAGAAACAGAGAATAAATGCCAGTAACATGCTCAATACTCGTTTTTTCATACCGTTTTACCTCTTTCCGCTGGGCATAGTGATCCCCATTATCTTAAAGATAACGTACCACACTTTCTCGCAGCGGAACCAGGGGCTGCATGAATCGACCCAAATATGTCATGAATCGACCGAAGAGGACTTTAAATGGCTCAATGCGGTTCAATAGCAAGTATTCCTTGAAAAAGTCTTTCCGGTATTATATTCTATTATTATGTCCTATAAAAGTTAGTTACAAAGTATACACACAGAAAGGTTTCTATATGTGGATTGCAGATCATTGGAAAGATTACGAAGTGCTGGATACGTCCAGCGGAGAAAAGTTAGAGCGTTGGGGAGATTATATTCTCGTCCGTCCGGATCCCCAGGTCATCTGGAAGACGCCCCACGATCATAAGGGCTGGAAGCAGAAAAACGGTCATTACCACAGAAGTGCGAAGGGCGGCGGAGAATGGGAGTTCTTCCATCTGCCGGATGAATGGGCGATTCATTACACCCTGCCTTTTCAGAAGGAAGCCTCCGGCAAGACGGATCCTCTGACCTTCCATCTGAAGCCCTTCAGTTTCAAGCATACCGGTCTGTTCCCGGAGCAGGCGGTGAACTGGGACTGGTTCTCCGGCCTGATCCATGAGGCAGGCAGACCCGTGAAGGTGCTGAACCTCTTCGCTTACACCGGCGGTGCTACTGTATCCGCCGCGGCAGCAGGAGCTGCTGTGACTCATGTGGATGCGTCCAAGGGTATGGTCGGCTGGGCAAAGGAGAACGCTGCTGCCAGCGGGCTTGCCGATGCTCCCATCCGCTGGCTGGTGGACGACTGCATGAAGTTCGTAGAGCGTGAGATCCGCCGTGGCAACAAATACGACGGCATCATCATGGATCCCCCTTCCTACGGCAGAGGTCCCAAGGGTGAGATCTGGAAAATAGAAGATAATATCTGGGATTTCGTAGGACTGACCGCACAGCTTTTATCCGATGATGCGCTGTTCTTCCTGATCAATTCGTACACTACAGGATTGCAGCCCGCCGTGCTGTCCTATATGATGAATTCCACCCTGACGAAAAAGTTCGGCGGTCATGTGGAAGCCGAAGAGATCGGCCTCCCCGTCACCGAGAGCGGACTGGTACTGCCCTGCGGTGCTTCCGGACGTTGGCAGCGGAAGTAATCAGACTAGCATCATAAGCCAAATCAAGAAGGAGCCTCTGGTCGAGGCTCCTTCTTGATCACAGCCAAAGTCAGCAACTATCGCTTGATGATTGAATTCCAAACATAGAGATTCCCTGTTCTGTAAATACATAAGGAAGAGTCCTACGACCACCATAATTATTTTCGTCCTGTGCGAAACTTGAAATGCCAGTTTGGCATCTCAAGTTCTGATACTCCTCTTTCGTGAGCTGAAAACGAATTTGTAATACCATCCGTCTTTTTCGCTTCTGGTTTAATTTCTATCATAAATTCTCCCTATGACAACTTGAAGTGCCAGTCTGTTCAGACATTCTATGTTTATGAGATTATAGTAGCAAAAACAGACATACCTATGTCCCATACAAAGTACGTATATCGCGGTCAAAACCCCGCTGTTATTTTAGAATGTTGTAAATTTGGAATAAAAGCATGGACTTTCCGACTCGCTATTCAGAACTTCACAAGATATCTGTAGAAATAGAAAACTTCTATGCTTTGTGCACATTCTAGCATAGAAGTCTTCTGCTGGCAAGGGGTATGCTATTATCAAATATTTGTAATGCAAAACCAGATTTGCCACCTATATTTCACTTCTGATCACAACACGAATTTTCTTAACACCGGGATCTTGCGCAGCACCCACGCAGTAGCCGTTGCCAGTGCCAGCACTACCAGACAGAATACAGTCAACAGCAAGATCAATGCCACATGTCCCGCGGCAACAGACTGCACGCCGCATTGCTCCAACACCGTAAAGGGTGTGATCTTTACGAATTTATACAGCAGGTTCACATACACCGGATGTACCAGGTATACGGCGAAGCTCAAGGCTCCCGCCTCCTGCCAGGGGATCCGGTGTTTTTGAATACTCCCATTCCATCCTGCAGCGAACAGAAGCACTGCAAGCAGTACTGTAAACGGATAATTGTATGCCATCTGGATGGAGAATCCGGCGAGTGTCCTGCTCAGGATCATTCCCAGAGCCAGAACCGCTACTGCAGCTGTCAGCCATACATTCCTTCCCTTGTCCACACATACTTCTCTCACCGCGAAGAAATATCCACACAGATAATACAGGAAATACACACCGCCATCCGGCAATACCGGAATACTGTTGACATCCAGTACCTTATTCAGAAACGGTGCCACACTGCTTCCCAAGAAAATCACTGCCATCATTGCTACAACACCCCACACCGGCAGCACACGCAGCACTTTTTTCAGAAGCGGCGTGATCAGATATAAAAACAGGATCAGATACAGATACCACATATGGGACCAGGTATGTCCCATCAGAGTCATCTTCAGTGCCTCCGGGATCATCCTGATCCGGAAGGTCCGCTCCGCCACTACCAGCTCGGAAGCTGCATACGGAACGCCGAATAGGAGGATCGCCAGTGCAATCCTCCTGCAATATTTTTTAATCATGACCGGATAAGTCAATGTACGTTCCGGATTCAGGAACAAATATCCCGAGATCAATAAAAATATAGGAACGCACCAGGTCACCAGATCCATAACTGACAGCAATAATGACCGGTATTCCGGCACTATCGACGCATCTGTCACATCTGTCGCACCTGTCAGTACATGCATCAGCACCACTGCACAGGTTGCCAGTACCCGGAGCACGTCCAGAAACTGCTTCCTGGGTCCGGATAATCCGTTTGTCATGTCTCTCCCATCTCCTCCATCAGGCGCATGCCTGCAGTATCTGTCACAGGAAGGGAGAATACTATGCTTTGTGCTTTACTCTCCAGTCCTGCTTTTTCCATTATAGCACGCATGATGGAATTTTTCTGCTCACTTTTTACCACAATGAACAACATTTCTTTTTCCGGCACCAGTGTCACGCCCAGAAACTGCTGTGCATTCTCTGTTCCGGTGCCCTTGGCATGGATGACGGTACCGCCCGCCGCATGTACTTCTCTCGCTGCATCCATGACCAGTTCCGTATATCCATGATTGGCTATCACTACCAGAAGCTCATTCTTCGTCTCTTTCAATGTGGACTCCTCTCCTTTTACGAATTCCTGCCCGCAGGTCAGGTAATTCAATGCTTTCTTGCCACCGACACTGCTCACGGGAATGATAAATGCGATTCCCATTCCCGGGAGATCGATCTGCATTTTCTTACGCAGAGCAGCCTTGATCTGCCGCCAGGCAGCATCTGTGACGAGATGGAACAATACGCTCTTCTCCATGCCGTCCAGTCCAAAATAATCTAAGATCTCATTCGCCGCGGTTCCCATGCCGACGGTAACACTGCCGACCTGTGCGCCGTTTTCTTTATAGCATTCCACGAATTTCCTCGTCAGCTGACGATTGGTGATGGTGACCATCATATATAATTCACTCATGGGCACACCTCCTACAGTTCAATGATGGCATTCTCATCCAAAGCACCAAATGCATCCGCCGCACCGGCAAATACGCCTGCACCGCTCTTCTGCTGCTTTAACTGATATACCATTCCCAATATCTGGATCGTGATCAGCGGTGTCATGGCTACCATTGCTACCACACCGAAAGCATCTGCGACTAAATTGCCGTCCACCGCCACACAGGCGCCCTGCGCTAACGGAAGTAAAAAGGTAGCTGTCATGGGACCGCTCGCCACGCCACCGGAGTCGAAGGCGATCGCTGTGAATATCTTCGGTACAAAAAAGGACAGTCCGATCGCCACACCATAGCCCGGGATCAAAAACCATAGAATCGGGATCCCCGTCAGCACGCGGATCATCGCCAGTGCTACGGATAAGGATACGCCCACGGACAGAGAAACCCCCATGGATCTGGCAGAGATGGCACCGTCCGTCAGCTCCTCTACCTGATGATTCAGTACATAGACCGCGGGCTCCGCTTTTACGATAAAGTAACCGATCAGTGCTCCCACCGGCACCAGTACCCACCGGTAGGATCTGGCTGCCATGACCTGACCGAGGTAATTGCCGGCAGGCATAAAGCCCACATTTGCGCCGGTCAGAAACAGCACCAGACCGATATAAGTATACACCAGACCGATCAGGATCTTCGCCAGTGTCTTCCCCGACAGCCGCAGGGCAAATATCTGGAACAGACCGAAAAACAATACAATGGGAAGTAATGAGAGTGCGATCTCTTTCATATAATCCGGAAGCCCATGGGCAAAAAGCTGCGCCAGTTCCACAGAATCAGAGATCTCCGGGATCGCCACCGGCTGGTAATCCGCATTGGTCGGCTTATAGATCAGCCCCAGCACCATGACCGCCAGGATCGGACCGATGGAGCACAGAGCTACCAGACCGAAGCTGTCGTCCGCCGCATGGTGGTCATTACGGATGGACGCAATACCGACACCAAGAGCCATGATAAAAGGAACGGTCATGGGTCCCGTGGTCACACCGCCGGAATCAAACGCCACTGCCCGGAAGTTCTCCGGTACGAGAAATGCAAGAACGAACACTGCTATGTAGAAAAAGGTCAACAGCGGCGGCAGTGCCACACCGATCAGCATACGCAGAAGGGCAATGACCAGGAAGATTCCAACCCCCACCGCCACTGCCAGGATCAGCGTCATGTTCGGAACCGAAGGCACCTGTGTCGCCAGCACCTGTAAGTCAGGCTCGGAAATGGTGATCACCACTCCCAGCAGAAAAGATAACACTACGATCAGCAGAATGTTTTTACTCTGGGTCATTCTGGCACCCACTTTTTCTCCCATGGGGGTCATAGACATCTCCGCACCCAGCGTAAAAAACATCATACCGGCCATGACCATCATCGCTCCCACCAGAAAACACAACAGGATACTGGAGGTAATGGGGGCTATAGTAAAGCTTAATACGATCACGATCCCTACTACCGGCAGGACCGCCTTCAAGGATTCTGCAAATTTTTGCCGGATCTTTGGATTTAATAACTTCAATATTGGTCTTTCCTTTCTTTATGTTTTCTTTATCTTAACATGAAGCAAAGACCCGATCCTACCGTTTTTCGTGAATTTATAAAATTTTCACGGGGTCTTAACGCAATCTTTATGCAGACAGCTCCCGGTCCTGCCCAGACTGCTTTTTCACAAATTTATAGGCCCAGACATCCACCACGATCACAAACAGGAAAAAGAAAACGAAGATCCAGTCCGCATCCAGAGACAATGCGGAATCATAGATACCGTGTTCGATCATCGGCATGAACACGCTGAGCTTCAGGTAGCGTTTCCTGCGTTTTTTATCGCCTGCAAGTTCTGCCTCCTTCGCCACACCGAAGAAATATCCCATGATCACGCCATCGATAGCATGGGAAGGCACGGACAACAGGGCTCTGGTCACTGCCGTCCCAATGTCACCGCCCAGACAATACAGAATATTTTCAATGGCTGCAAATCCTAATGCCGAAGTCACACAGTACACGATGGCATCGAATTTATAATTGAATGCCGGATGCTTCCATGCCGCCCATTTGGCCGCCTGCATCTTGCAAAGTTCCTCGATCAGTGCCACCCCGATAAAATTATCCAGGATCACGTAGCACAGCGTATCTGCATCCATAAATACCAGAAATACTTCATCCAGAATGATTTCCAGTATCATGGCGGGGATCACAGACAATACACCAAACAGGAATATTTTCCACAATAATCCCCCCGGCTCCTTCTCCACCTTATCCTGTCTATAGATCCATACCACCAGTGCGATGGCCGGCAATAGTGCCAATCCTGTCAGAAACATAACCTATTCCTCTCCTGTCCACATAGACGGTCCGCCCTTTCAGGACCGCCGCCATACTACATTTTAATCTAATGTTTTTCCTGATGTCAACCTAACGAAAGTATATGTTCCTATTTTTGTGTCTTGGATTTTCCTGAGGATACCTGCCTTTTGCCGTAGCTTTAGGGGAAAATATACCGGTTTTCATATATCCTTAACTACTTCTTTACACCTTGCATTGCAAAGTAATGGTACTATAGTTATAATAAATTTACAAAACAGCTAACAATATTTCATGGAGGATCACACCGTGTTCCGATCATTTTCCGATAAAAAATCACCGCGGAAAAGCTTCCGCTTAAAACCACCCTTTACCAGACACGCCATCAGTATCCTGATCTGTGCCGCCTGCATGCTGTGCGCCACTCTTGCCTCTTTTTTATATCAGCATATAGTACCGGACAACCATGCCAATGTAGCACTGTTCTACATTCTGGCACTGGTGATCATCGCCAGATGGACGGTGGGCTACGGCTACGGCATTGCCTGCACCCTTTTTTCCGTAATAGCGATCAATTATCTGTTCACCTATCCGTATTATACGCTTAATTTCACACTGACCGGCTACCCTATCACCTTCCTGCTGATGAGCGGGATCACTCTGATCCTGTGTACCATGACCTCCCATATGACCATCCAGTCCGAGATGATCGCAGAGCGGGAAAAGCGGCTGGCAGAGGCCGAAATGGAAAAGATGCGTGCGAATCTGCTGCGTGCTATCTCCCACGATCTGCGCACGCCGCTCACCGGCATCATCGGCAACAGCTCCCTGTTTCTGGAAAGTCAGAACGATCTAAGCTCCACCGAGCAGCGTACGATCATGACCAATATCTATGAGGATTCCAACTGGCTGTTGAATATGGTGGAAAATCTGCTGTCCGTCACTCGTATCCAGGGAGACAGCTTAAGCATCAATACCACAAAGGAACCGGTGGAGGAAGTGGTGGGAGAAGCTTTGGAGAAACTGAAAAAACGCTATCCCGATGCCGCCATCCGGGTCAAGATCCCCGAGGAATTTCTGATGATCCCCATGGATGCGGTGCTGATCGAGCAGGTCACCATCAATCTGCTGGAAAACGCCATCGTTCATTCCGGAAGTATCCTGCCCATTGATTTCATCGTGGAGGATCATCCGGAGCATGTATCTTTTATTGTGAGAGACTACGGAAAAGGATTGTCGGAAGAAAAATTACAGAATCTGTTCGAGACGGGCACCTACAACAATTCCCGGAGCTCGGATTCCCGCAAGGGCATGGGTATCGGTCTGTCCATCTGCAAGACCATCATCACCGCCCATCACGGAACGCTGAGTGGCCGGAATCATGCGGATGGCGCGGAATTCTGTTTCACACTGCCCAAGGTGGGAGCTGTCGCTTCAGAAAAATAAGTGTACTCTCAGCCACATAAGACAGAACTCTTGAAAATACCGGAAAGGATATGGATCACAGATATGAATAAGATCAAAGTTCTCTTAATCGAAGACGATAGAAGTATCAGTAATTTCATCACCGCCACCATGGACCGGGAAGGCTACAAGATCATGCATGCCTTAAACGGCAGAGAGGGACTGAGTCTCAGCACTTCTTTCTGCCCCAACGTGATCCTGCTAGACTTAGGGCTGCCGGACATGGACGGGCTGGAGGTATTACAGAAACTCCGTTCCTGGAGCGATGTTCCGGTGATCATCATATCTGCCCGCACCAAGGAGCAGGAAAAGGTCTCCGCTCTGGATCTGGGTGCGGACGATTATATCACAAAACCTTTCGGCACCGGCGAGCTCATGGCAAGGATCCGCACTTCTCTGCGGCACAGCCACGCCCAGACTCCCGGTCATGTGTATAAGGCACTGGATCTGGAGATTGATTTCGAAAAACGTCTGATCCGCCTGCGGGGCGAAGAGGTACATCTGACCCAGATCGAATACCAGCTGCTTACACTTTTAGCAGAGAATTCCGGCAGAGTCCTGACCTACAGCTATATCATGAATGCTATCTGGGGACCCTACATGGACAATAATAACCAGATCCTGCGAGTCAACATGGCGAACATCCGCAGAAAGCTGGAACAGAATCCTGCCCAGCCCCAGTATGTCTTCACTGAGATTGGTGTGGGCTATCGGATGCGTGAGAACGAGAACGGTGGGACTGTATAAACAGAAATACAATTCCCGACACTGCCTCCAGCAAAATGAGTACCGTCCCTCTGTCCAGTGCCTTCCAGACGCTGTCCAGGGTATCCATCCGGCCCAGAATGTCTATGTAAAAGAAATCCAGATAGATGACCGCCGGTGAGATCACACATCCCGGATGCAGTACCGTCCGCTCCATGAGCAGACGGTACATTTCCACTGCCAGAAATATTACATTCAGGGCATAGCCCGCACAAAGCTGATTGTTCAAAAACGGTCCCAGGGAGCTGAGTTCCATACCAAGGGGAACACTTCCTGCCCGGACCATTCCGAAGCTTAAATACATGATTCCAACACTCCACAATAGCATCGCAAGGGATGCTATTCCAAGTCCTCTGCTTAATTGACTGGAGGGAATCATTTTCACATCCTCTTCCTTTCCGAAATACCGGTATACAAGCCCCAGCATCGTCAGTGTCCCCGCCATGGAGATTCCGGCCACCTGGCAGGCAATATCTCTTCCCCCAAACAACCCTCTTCCGGAAAATAAACAGATCCCGATGACACAGTGATAGATCAAAAGCCCCAGCACGATCAGATACAGGATCCTCTTTTCACGTTTCCGCTGCTCCTGGAGCTTTGCCAGTCTCACGACTTCCGTCACTGCCTCCTCCCGGTCTCCCGCCCGCTCTCCGGTCACAATGTCCTGAATCGGCAGTTCCAACAGATGGGACAGGGACTCCAATACGCCAATATCCGGAAAACTTTCTCCATTCTCCCACCGGGATACCGCTTTGTTGGTCACCCCTAACATCCTTCCCAGTTCACTCTGGGTATAATTTTTGCATTGTCTGGCTTCCCGGATCAGATTGCCCGTTTTCTTTTTATCCATACTAATCCCTATACCTTTCTGTACTCTACAAACTCTCAGGTGCTTTAGCACCTTTGCTTTAGCACCTTTGCTTTAGCACCGTATGCCGGCCGATCTGTACCCTTATGGTAACAATCCTTTGGAAAATGCGCAATCCATTGTAACGAGACTGCCTGTTTTCTGTGATTTTTTGCGCAAAAAATTCCCCTCGGCGAGGGGGGAGTGTACCGAGGGGGATAGAGAGAAAAGTATTTTTGAAAGAGGCGGGTTCCTTTTTCAATTATTATAATAGCGTAATTTTTTAATATTTACTGCTGTTTTTATAGCTTGTTTATGTTGAAAGCACTGTTTTTTTGTGGTATTCTGACTGTATCAATGTCAATAGATTTAAAAAGTGAAGGAGCAGCTATGGATATCACAACGAAAAAAGGCAGACGCGGCAGAAAGGATATTGACCGGATCATCGTGGAAAAAGGCCGCAGAGGTGATTTTTCTCCCCTGCAGCCCGATCATTATCACAGCTTTTATGAAATTTTTTATCTCTGGTCGGGAAGCTGCCGTTTCCTGTTAAAAGATACGGTCTATCAGATGGAAGCCGGAGATCTGGTCTTCATCGCTCCGGGAGAACTGCATCACTCTCTGTATTCCGCCGGAGAGGTCTGCGAGATCGTAATGATCTATTTCAAAGAAGAATATCTGCATTTATCGGACCGGTCTGCCGACAGCCTCACTTCCATATCCGGGCAGGGGCTGCAGCTGCATTCCTTCATGGGCAGCGTTCCTACGGTATACCAGGAATATCTGCACTCTCTGCTGACCCGTATGCTCACCGAGAATTCCCGCTTCGACCAATACTCCGAACATTTTGAGCGTTGCTATCTGGAAGAGCTTCTGCTCATGCTGATGCGGCATTCCGTCATGAATGAAAAGGAACCGGATCTGCTGAACTCCCGGGATGCGGACATCCTGCTTGCCACAAAATACATTTACAACAATTTCCGCAAGCCACTGACACTGGAAGAGGTCTCCTCCGTGGCTTCCTTAAGCCCCACTTACTTCAGCAAGAAATTCAAATTGATCACCGGCATGGGCTTCAAGGAATATTTAAGAGTGAAAAATAAAGTAGATTTTAGGGCGCACTTGTATAAGGGTTCATAAAACCCCGTTTTTACAAGTATAGAAAGCAGAAAAAATGTTAGTTATCGTTGCGTTTCACTAACTTAGAGCTGTCGTAACCAAGGCTTTCAAGGTAAGCAAACACATTGTTCTCATTCAAGACGACACTCTCTACATGATTCTGAGGGTCCATCAATTCCTCATAGTCAGTAGGGGTAAAGGGCTTCTTTTCTGAAACCATGTGGTAAATACAGACCATCATCATTCTTGCAATGGCAATGATTGCCTTTTTGTGTCCACGTCGCTTTTTGATTCGACCATATTTGATTGCAAAATAAGGCTGCTTTTTGCTCTTAATTGCAGCAAGGGCACATTGAACCATCATTGGTTTCAGGTAATCGCCTGCTTTGGCAATGCGGACAGACTTTTTCTTACCAGCGGATTCATTGTTGGCAGGAGAAAGTCCGCACCAGGAACACAGATGTTTTGCATCATCAAAAATATCCATATCAACGCCTGTTTCTGCAAGAACAATCGTGGAACTTAACTCTGTCATGCCGGGCATGGTACTGACAAACTCCACGAACTCGTAATAAGGCTTGATGCGGACATAGAGTTCCACTTCGGTCTGGGTAATCATATCATCGAGATATTCCAGATGCCCCCGGGCAAGCTCTAGTTTTTTAGCCTGATCTGTTTCAATAGTGTAGCCTTTGATGGCTTCGATGATTTCATCAGACTTGGATTTAGCCCCTTTCTTTATGAGTTTGCGGACAGCTTTTTCATCCATGGAATCGGCAGTATGCTCCAATAGATAAGAGATGATTTCAGTTGCTGTCTTGCCAAAAGGATCAGAAAGAACACTGGCAATGCCGACATTGGAAATGGTCATACAGTTCTGGATGCGATTCTTCTCGGAAGACTTCATGCAGACCAGCTTGAAACGGTATCTGGAAAGTTCCCTAAGCTGACGAAAATCTTTTGGAGGAATAAAGGAACATCTGACAAGATCAAATTTGTAGAGGTCGGCAATCCATTTAGAATCCTTTTTGTCCGTTTTCTTGCCTTTAATGGCTTTGACATACTTCGGATGTGTAAGGCAGACATCAATGTCATTTTCGAGATAATTAAAAATAGGAATCCAATACTTTCCGGTGGATTCCATACAAACATGATAGCAATTATTCTCGATAAGCCAGTTGTGAAACCTTTGAATATCTGAGTTGATGGTTGAAAAAGATTTTTGCAGATATTCGGATATGCCGTCCTTATTGGTAGTTACGATGGTTGCAACGATAACATTTTTGTGGACATCAAGTCCACAGCAGATGGAGTATTTTAACTTCATCATTAAGTATCACCACCTTAATAAAAAGGGAATAGCAACATTGACTGTCATCCTGCGACTGAATAAACATGGTTTATTACCAATGATAAGAGTCCGGGCTCAATGTCCCACTTGTTTGTGCTTGTAAGGATGACGGCACATATAACTATACGGGGTCGAAATAAATTCGCCACTTCTCCTTCCGTGCTCTGTAGTGTATTGCTATTCCTTGAAAGAATTATAAATCAAAGAGTGGAGGGGCACAACATTTTTCATAACTTGTTTGTGCCTTGAGCGAAGCGAAAGGAATGATAAAAACTATGTACGGCTCAAACACGCCCAGACGGCGCTTCTTACCACCAACAGTTCCATCACGGATATTGCTCTGGAATATGGCTTCAACGACAGCAATTATTTCAAGGATCTGTTCAAAAAAGTATACGGAAAATCTCCCCGGGAATATCGGAAAAATCCTGACTGATATCGGGCTTTCTATCAGAAGTCTTCTCTAAATCCTCCTCTTCTAAGCGCTCTTCGGTCTGCTTTTCGATTTTCTCTTCCAGGGCCTCCCGAATGGCATCCTGTACACTGTCGAATTTTTCCAGGAAATTATCCCACTCTTTGATACTGAATTCCTGATTTCCAATCTGAAATTTGGTCTCTGTATCACCGTTCTGGAGCTTGTCATAGATTTCCTGCATCTTCTCCCGGATCTGTTCTCTGAGACTCAAATCCTCTTTTTCCGACTCTCCGGCGGTTCCGGACAGATCCTTTCCCGCTACTTTGTCCGCATCGGTCGTCTCCGAAGTTTCCTCATTGCTGTCTACATCGTCACCGTTCTCCATATCATCCAGTTCCTTCTTCATCTCCTGGATCTTCTTATCCTGTGCCAGTGCGCGCAGGATCCGGTTCACATCCTCCGGGCTGAACATACCGATGGCCTTGGACAGGGCATCGATGTTATTCCGGTTAACCAGCAGGCTTCCACCGCCGGACAGCGGAATGTTGATACAATCTTTCTCATTAGAGGTATCTCCCAGCGTCAGACGGTTATGATCATAATCGCAGACGAAGACCACCCCATTATATTCAATAACACCGTCCTCCGCCATTTCCCCATAGGGCACTTTGTCTTTGCCTTCGATACGACGGTTCAACCGTACACCACGTGTCACCGGAGCCAGTGCCTTGTCATTTTCCTCCGCAGATTCCTCCAGACTCTCTGCAAAACGAGATGCCACATCTGACGCGCTCTGCAAAGTTCCTTCGCTTACCCTCTTCTGGATCTCATACATCAGTGTCCTTCCGTAACCGATTCCCGTAATTGCCATATTTATCTCCCTCTCCGCAGCGATCACTGCCATAAAAAAAGATGGTTGCCTTCTCTTGAAGCAGCCATCCGTAGCTTTTGTCCATCCATGGTATCTGTATTTCCTATATGAATAGTATCGACACCGCCCGGTAAAAACTTTATAGCATGATTCTCTTGTTTTTTGTACCTCTTATTTTAAAATGAAGAAAAAAGAAGTGTTAAACTCCCGTATCGTTATTTCCGGTTTCTCTGGCGTTCTTTTTGTCTGTCCGGGCGTTTTTGGTGTCCTGTTATACCTGCTGGGCTTTCGCGATTTGACGCTCCAATCAATGGATGGTATAGTAGTGCTGTACGATCGCGTGTTGTTGGAGATTCCGCTGTGTACATTGGAAAACTGGTAGTCTGGAGTTAGGATGCCACCGGTGTATGCCGAGAAGCTGGTGGTTAAGAAATTGGTTTCTGTAAAGAGGGAAAGAGGTTAGAGGATGCAAAAAAGTGTGATCTATTTTAAACGTACTTTACCGGAAAAGGTGATACAGTTATTAGTGTCCATTTCAAATGATGCTTTTAACAATCGTGAGGGGAAGATTGTAGGTAATAGAGAATCCACATATTGTTTATCTTACGGTGGCGATGAAAGTATGTATGGCTGTCTGCAATTAGGGATGCTGGAGTTGGAGGACAACAAAGATTTTTTAAGGTGTGTATGTGATTGGAAGTGGATTGATGAAGAATATCCGGATGAGAATTACAGTGTATGGAGAATAATGGAAAAATCCCTAAAAGAATAGAACCGGATAGATGTCGTAAACAGTTGACTTTTAATATACCAACAGAATTGAGTTTTTGTAGGTCTGGAGCAGAAGGAGTGATATTTTATTTTTATTGATGAAAATTATGTGATTAACAGGGAAGAATTGCCTAAAGTCCTTCAAAGGGATATTGAAGAACTGGAGAGCTATTATCATAGTGGAGATTTTGTAGGATATGATTGCTGTCTGGAAACACTGGAAGCGACTGTGAAGCAGTGTTGTATACATGGCAGCATCAGTGGAAAGCAGTTAGACACTATTTTCAGGAGGTATGGATTAAGGTGATAGAAATGATAAATTTTGAAGATTGTCCTATAAATGATCGTGTATATAGTGGAGCTGCTGGAAGAAAATTAGGTGTTGTTTACGAAGGACAGAATTATATTTTGAAATTTCCCGGTAATTTGAAGGATAAGCAACTTAAAAATATAAAAATGGGTTACAGTAATGCTCCTGTTTCTGAGTATATAGGATCTCATGTATATGAATTGATAGGAATGCCTGTTCATGAAACAAAACTTGGAGTGTATAAAAACAGAGTAGTGGTAGGATGTAAGGATTTTTTATCAGAAGGAGAAAACCTAATAGAATTTGAAAAAATAAAAAGTATGATTTATGAAATTCCATGTATTAGTGATGTACGGAAAAAGTTTTATACATCAATGATAAGTATGAGGTATGAAAAAGTTCTTTTGCCAACGTTTCAGGAATTAGTAAATATGCGGAGCAGAGGAATAGATATGATGTCACTTTAACTCACCCAAAACCCATGTTTTCTCCAAGCTTTTTTTCATATAATTAAGATATGGAGTGATATCACCGGTATTGTCATAATGATCTAAGGATTTATAATACTGGTCTTTTGTTTCTGAGTATACTACTAAAGGTGGATAGTTATTGATCATCAAATAATAGTTCATAAGGGTTCTCCCTACTCTTCCATTTCCATCGGCAAATGCATGAATATTTTCAAATTTACAATGAATATATGCGGCTGTTTTTAAAATGTTATCACCCTTGTCAGGGATATTTAAAATTTCGTCACATAATTCCGCTATTTCAGCCGGAACTTCTTCTGGTAGCGCACCCTGATTTGATTTGCCAATTACATAATCATGTATTTTATAATGTCCAGGACGTTCACCTTTTTGCCAACGGTGTTCGTCATAGACCCCTTGCATAAGTTGATAATGAATTTTTTTTATAAGATCAGAGGTAATGGGGTCTTTATTTATAATTTTAGGTACAAGAAAATTATAACATTTTTTTTGATTTTCAATTTCAAAGATGATTTGAATATCACCACAAAAATTGATTACCTTTCCATTTTCAAAGACTTCTCTTGTAGCATGATATGTTATCTGTGGATTTTCTATTGTTCCAGAGTTATAAGCAAAAGTGATACGAAAATTGCTGAGCTGTTGATCTAATTTTTCGATGCTATCTATTTTCTTCTCCTTCCACTTGCTTATGATGTCTGTATAGTTCACAAAAATACTCCTTTCATTATTTTGTTAAATTGTAAAGTGACATCATGTCACCTCCATAGAATCATGGTGGGATATCCTACCTGATGTTATACTTAATTTCAGTATGTGTCAACTCAAAACAACAGATAATTCCGTAAAAAGAAAAGCAGATACATAGCAACAGCCACGCATCTGCCATCGATTCCGGCTCCGCTCAACAGACTGATCTCATCAAGAAGTTCAACTTCTAAAAATGCAGTATTAATTTTCGGTCCGCCGACAATACTCATGCGCTCTACGCCAAACTGCTCTGCAAGGATTTCTGTTGCACGCGCGAGGTCTACATGCTCTTTTACGCAGGCAATCCATGAAATATTCTGTCTGTCCAGATAATCGAGATATTCCTTTGAAACCTTCTCACTGGTTACAATCAGATATGGTTTTGCCATACCTGTTGCATCCGGTCAGAGAAGTTTTCCGTTTGTATCGATGACAACTTCATAACCTGCTGTTACACGTCCACTGACTGTTATTGGTACATTAATTTCATCAAGCGTTGTATAATAATCATCTACTCCATTCTTAAAACACTATTCGGATTCCTGTTATCATTACATCTTTCCGCCATATACAGGGAATCCACTGCTTGCTCCATAACTTTCAATCTTCTTGAAGTTCTTTAATACTTCCATATCCTGCGCACTGATTTCAAAATCAACCTCAGCATTTGTCTTCATATGCTCAGGATTAGCTGTCTTTGGAAGAGAAATTGCACCAAGCTGCAATGTATAGCGGATGCAAAGCTGTGGTACCGTTACTCCATACTTTTCTGCCATAGCTTTGATCTCTGGTTGATTTAAAATCTCACCGTGGGCGATGGGGGAATATGCCTCTACGGCAATCCCATTCTTCTGGCAGTACTCCATCAGTTCTAACGGTGTATTGCTGATGTGCAGCAGGATCTGGTTCACCATAGGCTTAATCTCTGCTGTCTGAAGCAGACTCTCGATGTCACCGATCTGGAAGTTGGAGATACCGATGACCTTTAATTTACCTGCTTTGTAAGCATCTTCCAGAGCTCTCCATGCGGCTCTGTTTCCCTCCACATAACGATCCTCACTCCGATTTACCTCAACCCAGGGCTGGGGAGAATGAATGATCATCATATCCAGATAGTCCAGTCCCATTTTGCTCAGTGTCTCATCAATACTCTTTGCAGCAGATTCGTAGGTCTTGTGCTCTGCTGCAACTTTTGATACAACAAAAAGTTCCTCTCTGGGTACACCGCAGGTACGGATACCTTCCCCGATACCGCGCTCATTGCCATAAGCCTGGGCGGTATCAATATGTCTGTAACCAAGTTTTACCGCTGCCTTCACGGCATCTGCCGCCTTGTCATCATCAATGAACCATGTTCCCAGTCCCAGCTGTGGAATCTTCACACCATTATTTAAAGTTAATTCATTCTGATACATTTCTTCTGCTCCTTCCATAATCTTTCTATTTGACGATCTTGCTCATTCTGCCCGAAATCTTGCATATGTCCTGTCTGCATAATAATGTTTCATTTCGGACAGTTTATCATAATACCTGGAGCTAACTTTAGGTCAATACTTTTTTGCTACGTCGGTAATATTTGTTCCTGCATAGTCATAAATTTTTAATTGCATCACAGAAAATGGTATGTTATACTATGAAAAATAAATCGAAACAAAAATCAGGTAACTATGTCAGCGTGGACATCTTCGGATGTCTGCGCTTTTTCTTTTACCTGAAAACAGAGAGGAGAATGTATATGGTAGAGTTCATTACGAATGTGAACAGTGCCGTCAATGGATTCGTATGGGGTGTCCCCATGCTGGTACTGCTGGTAGGTACCGGTATCCTGATGACGATCCTGACGAAATTTTTCCAGTTATCCCATCTGGGACACTGGTTCAAAAACACGGTGGGCGGCATCTTTCACGACAAGCATGTAACGAAACATACGGAGGCCGGAGATCAGTCCATTTCCCAGTTCCAGTCGCTGTGCACCGCATTGGCTGCCACCATCGGCACCGGTAATATCGTCGGTGTGGCAAGTGCCCTGGTCGCCGGCGGTCCCGGTGCCATCTTCTGGATGTGGGTCGTGGCTTTCTTCGGCATGATGACCAACTACTCGGAAAATGTGCTGGGTATCTACTACCGCCGCCGGAACTCCAGAGGGGAGTGGAGCGGCGGTGCCATGTACTACTTAAAGGACGGCCTCGGCTCCTATAAGGGCTGCAAACAGATCGGCGCAATACTTGCAACGCTGTTCTCAGCTTTCTGTCTGCTGGCTTCCTTCGGTATCGGTAACATGAGTCAGGTGAATTCCATCGCTGCCAATATGACTTCCGCCTTTTCGATTCCCGCAACCGTGACCGGTATTGTTCTGGTACTCGTAGGTGCCCTCGTTATCGTCGGTGGATTAAAAAGAATCGCTTCCGTGACGGAGAAGCTGGTGCCTTTTATGGCCATCGCTTATGTCCTTGGAGCTCTTGTGATCTTCTTCGCCAATATCAGTCATGTCGGTGCTATATTTACCGCAATCTTCAAAGGTGCCTTCGGGCTGAAAGCCGTAGGCGGAGGTATCGTGGGTTCCGGTGTAAAACTGGCGCTGACCTGGGGTATGAAGCGTGGCGTGTTCTCTAACGAAGCCGGTCTTGGTTCCTCCGTTATGGTGCATTCCAGTTCCAACGTAAAAGAGCCCGTACGTCAGGGTATGTGGGGCATCTTCGAGGTATTCGCTGACACTATGGTCGTATGTACACTGACGGCTTTCGCAGTTCTGTCCTCCGGACTGATCGATCTGGACACCGGTGCCGTATTGGTGGATGTGTCCGGTTCCGCTCTGGTAGGTCAGGCTTTTGCTACCGTATTCGGCAGCTTCGGTCCCGCCTTCATCGCCATTGCGATCCTGCTGTTCGCCTTCTCTACTGTACTGGGCTGGAGTCACTACGGCTCCAAGGCATGTGAATATTTATTCGGTACAAAATCCACCATTGTCTACAAGGTTGCATTCGTACTGATGATCTTCATCGGCTGCACCATGAACTTAAGTCTTGCCTGGGATCTGTCCGATACCTTTAACGGTCTGATGGCGATCCCCAACCTGATCGGTGTCATAGCCCTGTCTCCCGTAGTAATGAAGATCACAAAAAATTACGTGGCACGTATCATTAAAAAAGAAGACGTAAAGCCCATGTTATCTGTCTTCCCAGAGATTCAGGAAGAACAGGAAAAGGCCATGTAATTTAACTTAGAATCATACTTCTTCTCTGGTAATATTCTTCGCCCATTTACCCTCGCGGTAATGCTTAATGACCCAGGGCCATTTGACAAATTCATCGGTGCATAACAGGAAATAGACCCACAGCACCGGGAGTTTCAGTACAAATGCGGCGAAGAATCCCACAGGGATCGCATAACACCACATATCGATCGTATCGCAGATCAGTCCGAACTTCGTATCTCCGCCGGCACGGAATACTCCGGCGATCAACGCCGTATTCACGGCAGCACCCATAATATAATAAGTATTGATGAGCAGCATATATTTCAGATAATGCATGGCAGTTTCATTCAATGTAGCAAACCGTAACACAAAGGGTGTAATTGCCAGTACGATCAGGCCGCCTATAGTTCCGGCGATTACCGTCATCTTCAACATCCGGGAAGCGTAACTCTTCGACTTCTCCAGATTGCCTTGTCCCATAATATTTCCCAGCAATATGCTACCTGCACTGGCAATGGCAAAACAGAACACCGTACCAATATTGCGCACTACGACGACCAGTGAATTAGCAGCCACCGCATCTGTTCCCAGATGCCCAAGGATCACGGAATACATGGAAAACGCCACACTCCAGGACACATCGTTTCCCAGTGCGGGCAGAGACAGACGCATGAAATCTTGTGTCAGCACCTTACTGTGAACGAACAGGTACTTCGGATGCAGTTTTACATTTTTGCTCAAGAAAGATACAATGACGCATGCCACCAGTTCCACCAGTCGGGACAGGGCTGTGGCAATGGCAACACCGGTAGCTCCCAGCTTCGGCATGCCGAACAGTCCGAAGATAAATGTGGCATTCAGAATGACATTCAATACGAAAGCCAGCATATTCAACGCCATACTGACCGTCACGCGACCTACGCTTCGCAGGATGGCAAGATATACTTCCGTGATGCCCCAGCACAGGTATGTGATGCCCATGATCCGCAGATAAGAGGCACCGATGGTGATCAGTTCCTGATCGGAGGTAAATAACAGCATCATATACTGCGGCATAAAAAATGCCACCAGCGCCACAAGTCCGGAAATTACCATGGAGAATCGCAGGGTAATGCCCTCCACCGTATGGATGGCTTCCAGATTTCCTTTTCCGTAATATTGGGCACACAGTAAGGACGCTCCCGTCCCCAGTCCGTAGTACACCATAAATAAAATGTTGGAGTAATTCGCCGCTAGGGATACTGCGGATATTGCAGACTGTCCCACATAGTTTAGCATAATGACATCCGCGGAATTCACCGCTGCACTGAGCAGATTCTGTATAATGATCGGGATGGTCAGTTTGAACATCTGTCTGTAAAAATCGTCTTTTTTCATTGCTGCTATCTGCATGGTATTCCTCTGTGTTCCTCTCCATTTGATAATTTTCTGCCGTTGGATTGTATTATATGTCGTTCGCAGGAATTACGCAATATGCTAAAAGCGATCCGCCTGTAAACAAGCGGACCGCTCCTATTAAAAAGGCTATTTGATTATAATGTCCAGCCGGCAGCCTCCATCTGAGTGGCTTTCATATGCCGATAAATGCCGTCTTTTGCTTCCAGTTCGGCAGGCGTTCCCTGCTCTGCCACCACGCCATCCTTCAATACAACGATTTTGTCTGCGTCTGCCACAGTACGCATGCGGTGCGCAATGATCATAACCGTCTTGTTGCGGATCAGCTTGGAAAGGGATTCCTGAATCAGTGTCTCGTTATCTACATCCAGAGAAGCGGTTGCCTCATCCATGAGGATGATGGGAGCATCCTTTAAAAAGGCTCTGGCAATGGAGATCCGCTGTCTCTCACCGCCGGACAGTTCCGAACCGTTCTCACCGATCATGGTCTGCCAGCCGTTCGGAAGCTTCTCCGCGAACTCATCGCAATGCGCCAGCTTTGCCGCTGCCAGCACTTCTTCATCCGTAGCATTCTGCCTGCCGATACGGATATTTTCCATCACCGTATTATTGAACAGTGTCACATCCTGGAATACGATAGCGTACAGAGACATCAGTGTCTCCGGATCGATGGTGGAGATGTCCATGCCGCCCACGGTGATCTTACCTTTATGGATATCCCAGAACCGGGAAGCCAGTCTGGACACGGTGGTCTTACCGCCGCCGGAAGGTCCGATCAATGCGGTCACTTCGCCTTGTTTTGCCGTGAAAGTGACATCGCGAAGTACGGTATCCTGACTGTCATAGGAGAATCCCACATGGGAAAATTCGATGTCATACCCCTTAGGATCCATGGTGCTGGCACCGGTCTGGATCTCATGGGACAGGATCTCGTCGAGACGGTCACACTGCACACCGGTACTGATAATAGCTGCCAGATTCTGCAGTGCCACCTGTAGAGGATCATACATTCTGGATACCAACAGGAGGAATACGAAGAAGGTCAGGATATCGATCTCTCCCTTTACTAACAACACACCGCCGGTCAATGCCACGGTAGCGATGCCAAGCTTTAAGATCATCTGGGCACCGCCTACAAAGACTGCCGTACCAAGCTCCGTCACCAGTGCATGTTTTTCCACGGCACGGATCTTGCCCTCTAAGCCTTCCATGTACTCAGCCTGGGCATTGTTGGCCCGGAGGTCACGTACGGTCTCCAGGCATTCCTGAATGCCGTCCGCGCAGTCCATTTTTAATTTCATCTGCTTCTTACTTAAGCTCTTCTGTACCCTGCCGGAACATCCCACAATGAGGAAAGACACAGGCAGTACCCACAGTGCTGCGATTGCCATTCTCCAGTTTAGGAAAAAGGTACCCACAGCGATCAGTGTGGTGGAGATACAGGAACCAACCAGTTCCGGAATGAAATGGGAGGATGCAGTCTCCATGGTGGCACAGTCCGCCATAATGGTACTTGTCAGATCGGACAGATCTTTTTTTCCGAAGAAGGACAGTGGTATCTTACGCAACTGCTCTGCCAGAGCAATTCTGCGCACGCCGCTCTCCACATAAGTTGCCAGGAACGTGGCACGATACTGCACCAACGTTGTCAGCGCGATCAGAAGAAGACAGAGTACGCAGCCCACAATGTAGAAAACACCTCTGCCTGCCATGGTGCCCTGTAAATAATCTCTTACCAGAAAATACAGCATCCATACCGGGAACATCAACACCAGATCGGAACATGTTACGGATACAAATGCCTTTATCATATCCTTCGCACCTTTTTCGGAAAGCGCGTATTTATGCTGCAATTTTGCCTGTAAGCTACTCATTCTATTTCTCCCCCTTTCCTACTTTCCAGCTGACGGATTTATTGTACTCTTCCCACATATGGGCATACAGTCCGTTTTGTTCCAGCAATATTTCATGGTTTCCCTGTTCCACAATTCCGCCATCCTTCAACACACAGATGCGGTCGGCATCCACAACCGAGGACAATCTGTGTGCGATCATGATCACGGTCTTGCCTGCGGAAAGCTTCGTAAATGCCTGCTGTACCTTCGCCTCATTATCCGGATCAGCAAAAGCGGTAGCTTCATCCAGGATCAGGATCGGTGCATTTTTTAACATCGCTCTCGCAATGGACAGGCGCTGTGCCTCACCTCCGGATACATAAGTACCCTGGCTTCCGATGACGGTATCCACACCGTCCGGCAGCTTTGCAATAATGTCCTCACACTGGGCATTTTTCAGAGCTTCCATGACTTCTTCTCTGGTGGCATCCTTTTTGCCCATGCGGACATTATCGTAAATGGACATCTTAAGCAATTTGCTGTCCTGAAATACGAAGGACACCATATTCATCAGCTGTGCGGAAGGAATCTCCTTCACATCCACGCCACCGATGCATACCTTACCTTCTGTGGTATCGTAGAAACGGGCAATAAGGCTTGCCAGCGTGGTCTTACCGCCGCCGGAGGGACCGACAAATGCCACATGCTCTCCTTCTTTGATATCGAGATTGATCTGATGCAGGGCATCTCTTCCCGCATTTTCATAGCGGAAGGATACCTTCTGCAACGCAATGGAATGATCCTTGATGTTCTGCTCTTTTTCTGCTTCCGGCAGAGGCTTGCGGCTTAAGATACCATCAGTTCTTTTCAGGGCATCCTCCACGATCATCTGATTCTCTCCGCCGTACATGATCTTGCCTAATGTAACGGTCAATACCGGAGTGATAATGATGTAAAACAGAAGGTTGATCAGCACCTCAGGATCCCCACTCGCTCCGCCGAACCAGTAAGCGGCACCGATCAGAACGGCGAAGATCGCATTGATCAGTGTGGTAAAGCCTACCATGGGCCACATCAGTTCTTTGGTATAGGCGATGGTCCATTTTTCATATTTTTTAATAGAGGTCTGGAACCGCTTGAAGGAAAATACCGACTGTCCGAAGGTCTTCACCACCGGGATACCGCGGACATATTCCACAGCTTCACTGGACATCTCCTCCAACGCATTCTGGTATTCTGTCATTTTATCTTTCATGCGCTGTCCGGTCATGGCACCCATGATGAGGAATGCAAAGAAGACGGGCACGAGACTTAACAGCCCCAGTTTCCAGTCAAATATCACCAAAAGCAGCAGCAGTCCCACAGGAGTTGCCATCGCTCCAGCCTTATCCGGCAACTGGTGTGCCAGATAGGTCTCGGTGGCTGCGGTGGATTCGTTGACGATCTTACGGATCTTACCGCTGCCCTCACTGTCCATGAATCCCATGGGCAGCGTCAGAATATGACGCATCAGGGTGCTCCGCATATTCGCCTGCACGTGGAAGGCTGCAATGTGGGAGCACAACAGTGCGCAGATATAAATGAACATGGATAACAATGCAAATCCCACCGCACGCCAGCCCAAGCCGGACAGATTCTGCGCTTTGCTGTAATCCGGTGCCGCCAGTACGACTTCCTGCATGATCCGCCAGATATCATAAAACGGCAGTAATGCAATCAGTGCACTGACCGCGGACAGAATCCATGACGCAATGGTCAGGTACTTGTAGTTGCCCGCATAAGCGAACAGCTTCTGCATAGAGCTTTCTTTTTTCATGTGATCTTTCCCTCTTTCCCTTTGATTTAAATTAATTTTTTGGATTTAATGTAACTCTTTAATTTCTAGAATTTCTTTTCATTTTGCCCTGCTTTTCATCATTTCTCTTTTCCGGACATTTGAGGCTCTATTGTCTTTCCTATCTAACACCGCTTATTGATAATTAGTTTCAACTAACCGTCGGTTTTTAAGATAGACTGCTACCGTAATCTTCCATAGCAGTCTTATCTTATGCTTCACCCCAGCTTGATGATGGCTCCCCATCCGCCGTAGTGATACTTCTCCAGCATATGCAGATATTTTCTGGCAGTATCCCTGTCCATGCGGTGTCTGACGACTTCGAACATGCTGTCAAACATGGCTTTCGCCATGATATGTAGGAACTCCTCAGTGATCATGCTGCCTTCCTGTAGGAATTTCGTAGCTTCCATATACTTGTAGGTATACTCCGTCTCAATGTCCACCAGATGCTCCACGAAATCCTGATACTTGGTACCGTAAGAGGCATCCAGCAGTAACCGGAAATCATCGAACCGGTCATAGACATAGTCAAGCATTTCATCCATACCGCCTACCACATAATCCTCCATTACCTTCGGCTGTTCCTCTGCCTCTCTGGCATGAAACGCCTCCTGGGTCTTAAGGAATATCTGCGTCAGCCCTTCCGCAGCCGGTTGCACAATCGCACAAAACAATCCTTCCTTGTCCCCAAACCGGGAATAGATGGATCCGGTAGTAGTGTCTGCCTTGGCTGCGATCGTACGAAGCGACGCTTCGGAATAGCCCTTCTCCAGGAATTCTTCTCTGGCACAGACGAGAATTCTCTCTGAAACTCCTTCGATTGGTTTTGTCACTTTTTCCTCCAAAAAAAATATTCATAACAGCGTTATATAACACTGTTATGAATATAAACACATTTCATTTTTTTGTCAAGAGGGATCATAGTTTTTTCTCTGCTAAAGCTGTCAGCTCCTGTAATGTACATTCAGCCAGTTTTGCCTTTACACCGGCGATATTTCCACTGCTCATAGACAGCTTTCTCGCTCCCAGTCCCACCAGCAATTGGGCGGTCTCCGGATTTCCTGCCATTTCTCCGCAGACAGATATCTCCTTTTCCCGTTTGGAAAACTCCCGGAATACAAACCCAAGTAGCCGAAGCATTGCCGTGGAATCGCTTTTGTAATAAGCGGCCACCTCCGGATTCATCCGATCCGCAGCCGACAAATACTGCGTCAGGTCATTGGATCCTATGCTTGCAAAATCCACCTCTTCCGCCGCCAGATCTGCAATCAAGGCAATCGCGGGAATCTCTATCATAATACCGATTCGGATCTGTTCATCAAACTGCTGCTTTCTCTCTTTCAGCTGCTCTTTTGCCAGATTCAGGTACTCTTTTGCCTTGCGAATATCTTCCAGACTCCCGACCATCGGAAACATGATTTGCAGAGGTCCGTAAGCAGAAGCACGCAGTGCCGCACGCAGTTGCGTTAAAAATAACTCTTTTTCCGCAAAACAAAGCCTGATTGCTCTTTTCCCTAAAAAAGGATTGTCCTCTTTTGGCAATTCCATGTAGGGCAATGTCTTATCTCCGCCGATATCCAGTGTCCGCAAAGTAATCGGATTTCCTTTTGCCTTTTGCACAACCTGCCTATAGGCTTCAAATTGTGTTTCTTCCCCCGGAAGTTCCTTCCCTTCCATATAAAGAAATTCTGTACGGAACAAGCCGATGAAATCGTACCGGTCTGTCGGAACATCAAATTCCTGCGAGCCGATATTGATTCCTATCTTTATTTCTGTTCCGTCCTTCATAATTGCAGGTTTGTTTAAAAAATTTTTTTCTGCTTCTTTTTTGCGGAAAAAAGATGTCTGTTTTTCCCTGATATCGCGAATACATTCTTCTCCCGGTGTGACAAATATTTCTCCGGTCAAACCATCCATGGCAAGCATAGTATCTGTAGGAATTTTTTCCGTAACATTCGGAACTCCCAGAATTGCAGGAATTCCGTAACTTCTTGCCAGGATTGCGGAATGTGAATTCACTCCGCCAACCTCCGTCAGGATTCCTTTGATATGTTTTCTGTCCATGGTGGCCGTATCACTGGGTAATAGGTCATGGGCTACCAGAATTACATCTTCCGAAAACGAAGACAGCTTAGACGTTTCCTGCCCCGACAGAATCCGGAGCAGCCGGTCTCTGACATCTCTAAGATCCGCCGCGCGCTCGGCAATCAACGGATCCTCCACACCTGCCAGCAATTCTGCAAATTCCGTATACACCTTACTGACCGCGCTGTCCGGATTCATGCTTTCCGCACAGATTGCCTCCCGGATCTCATCAAGGATTTCTTCATCCTGGAGTAATTCCCGATGTGCACTGAAGATTTTTGCCTTATCCGGATCCTCTTTACACATACCGTTGTACAATGTCACCAGTTCACCGTCTGCCTTTTCACAGGTTTCCCTGAATTCCCGATATTTTTCCTCTTCCTGACCCTTTGGGAAAAATCCCGGAGCCTTTGTCAATGTACCGGGAATGTAAATATAAGATTTCGCATAAGCAATTCCCTCAGATACCGGATTTCCCTGTAATCTTTCTTCCATACACATTTACCGCCTTTATTCTCCAAATCCGCTTTCCACCAAGGCGGCAAGAGACGCTGCCGCCTGCTCTTCATCTGCGCCTTCCGCAGCAATCTCTATTTTGGTTCCCTGTCCGATTCCTTCCGCCAGAATCCGTACAACGGATTTTGCATTCACCGGTACGCCGTTTTCTCTGCAAATCGTAATTTTGCTTTCATATTTTTTGGCTTCCAGTACAAAATCAGAAGCCGGTCTGGCATGCAGTCCTGTCTTATTCACAATCTCAACCTGTTTTTTTGTCATAATTTATCCTCTTTTTTATTCGTGGAAAGTACGCTGGCTCCATTCGTCCTGATGCACTCCCGATACCAGGCAAAGGAATCTTTTTTCTTTCGTTCCAAGGTTCCTTTTCCTTCATCGTCTTTGTCCACATAGATAAAGCCATAGCGTTTTTTCATTTCACCGGTGCTTGCACTGATCAAATCGATACATCCCCACGGAGTGTATCCCAGCAACTCCACACCATCATTTACTGCTTCCCACATCTGTCTGATATGTTCGCTTAAATAAGCAATCCGGTAATCATCATGAATCTGTCTGTCTTCTGTCACACGATCCACCGCTCCTAGTCCGTTCTCTACGACCATCAGCGGAATCTGATATCTGCCGTACAGTTCATTCAGGAGGTAACGTAATCCCTTAGGATCAATGATCCATCCCCATTCGCTTGCTTCCAGATAGGGATTGGGCACACCAAGCATCATATTCCCTGCTGTCTGTATCACTTTCGGGTCTGCCGTGGCACAACGGGAACTGTAATAGCTGAAGCTTAAGAAATCCACTTTTCCATTCTTCAATATTTCATCATCCCCGGTCTCTTTTCGGATCTGTACCCCATTTTCCCTAAAAAAGCGTTCCGCAAAATAAGGATATGCTCCTCTTACGCACACATCTCCGCACAACCAGTTGCTGCGTTCCATCTGGGCCTGTGCTTCCAATACATCTTCCGGACTACAGGTATATGGATGCACACCGGCTGCAGACAGCATACATCCCACTTTATTTTCGGGATTGATCTCGTGTGCTATTTTTACTGCCTGTGCACCGGCCAGAAACTGATGATGCAATGCAGTGAATCTGCGACTCTTTTCTGCCGCGGTCTCGGGGGATCCCAGTCGTTTTGTCCCGAATAGGTCTTCTCCGTCCTCGGGTAAAATGCCTCCCGCAAGGAGCGTTCCGAAACGGCTGACCAGGGTATTCATTTCATTAAATGTCAGCCAGTAATGAACCAGATCCTGATATTCTCTGAATACCGTCTCACAATACCGCAGGAAAAATGCAATCGTCTGCCGGTTGGTCCAGCCGCCGTAATGTTCACACAGGTAATAAGGCATTTCATAATGAGACAAGGTAACCAACGGTTCTATTCCGTATTTTTTACAGGTTTCAAATACTTTCCTGTAATACGCAATTCCGGCACGATTGGGCGATATCTCATCTCCTTTGGGAAAAATACGGGTCCAGGCAATCGAAATTCGGAATACTTTGAACCCCATTTCCGCAAATAGAGCAATGTCCTCCTCATATCTGTGATAGAAATCTATGGCTTCGTGACTTGGATAATTCTCCTCAGGACGAATCTGTTCCGTGAATCGCCGTGGGGACGTTTTTGTCCCCGCAGTAATATGATCCGCTACAGAATCTCCTTTTCCATCCGCCTGCCAGGCGCCTTCTGCCTGATTGGCTGCCACGGCACCGCCCCATAGAAATCCGGGTGGAAATGTTTTCTGCTTTTCTTCCATTATTTTTCTTCCTTTGCCTGTGCTTCTTTTGCTACCAGTTCCTTTTCATATACTTTGAAGAACGGCCAATAACATGCAAACGCCACTGCAAAAGCAATCACCGGAATAAAGATATTAGTCCAGGACAAAGTCGTCAGATACTGTGCAAATCCAACCGGAAGGGTCGCCGTAATGGATATGTAAGCCGGTTTGAAAAATCCTATCATATATCCAAAATAACAGATGATCATGGTAATTACAGGGTTCAGGATAAAGGGAATGCACATGATCGGATTATACATAATAGGATAACCGAAGATCACAGGCTCGTTAATATTAAACAGACCGGGCACGATTGCTGCCTTGCTGACTGCTTTCAGCTGTTCGGATTTCGAGAACAGTCCCATCACGCAGAGCGCCAGTGTATTGCCGGTTCCGCCACAGCAATTGATAATACCGAATAATGCGATTGGCATAAATACAAGCGCCTGACCGGCCTCATGATTGGCATAGTTGGTTGCATAATACTGCATTAACGGTGCTGCGATTGCCGCATATACCGCCACTGTTCCATGTACACCCATTGTCCATAACAGACTGGCAATGATTACGATAATAATAATTCCGGGAACACTTGTCAGTGCTGCCAGCGGCATTCCCAGCAGACCGGTAATAAGTACCGGAAGCGCTGTCTGTGTCAATGCCACACAGCCATACCCCAATACCGTCCAGATAATCGCATTTACTACCAGAGGAATCAGTGAACGGAAGGTATCCTGCAGGAATTCCGGAACCGCATCCGGCATCTTGATAACCAGATGATGCTTTTCAAAAAAATGTGTCAATTGTACGCTGGTCAGCGCTACAATAATGGCTACAAACATACCCTTCGCATCAAGCGCCATGGTATCCATTCCGGTAAAAGTTCCGCCCGCTTCCCCGGCCAGATCTACTGTTTTGATCGGCGCGGCTGCAATCAAAAAGATCAGAATCGAATTCAGTCCTGCCATCAGCGCCTGCATTTTTAAAGACTTTGCATAAGAATAGGCAATGGTAAAAGCTACATACAGCGAAATAAATCCCATAGACACCTTATATGGCACCATAAGTGCACTATAGATTCCGGAACTCTGATCGATAATACCGATCGTCTGTAATATGACTGCCAGTAATTGGAATACCGCTCCCAACAATATTACACCCATTACCATCATCATACCGGAGGAAATCGCCTGTATTCCCTTATTTCCCACTACTTTTTCCCCTGCTTTTTTCACCCATTGCATGGGCTTGCTTTCATAAAAATTTGCCATACCTTTACTCCTTCCCTGTTGAAATACCTTCTTTTTACGTTTTGCAGACTTATTGATACAAGTCTTCCACCTGCTTCATAATATTGGCCACATTACCGATTGCATAATCATATGCCGGAATCACCGCAATAGGTTTTTGCGTATTTTGCTCGATCTCACCCTTTTTATAAGATACCTGCGGTCCCAACAGAATGACATCATAATTTTTGTACACATCTTCATATGCTGACATTCCCACTGCTTCGATCTTCAGAGAAATTCCCTGTTCCTCTGCATATTTTTCCATCTTACGCATCAGAATTCCGGTAGACATCCCACCTGCGCAGATCAATAATACTTTTCGTTCCATACGATTCCTCCTTGCTTTTCCCTACTTTTGATATAAAACGATCATTTCCCGGATCAAATCCAGTGCCAGTGCACTTCCCATCAGATGATCCTGCGCATGACACAATAAAATACTTACCTGCGTCACTTCTCCGGACGCATCCATTTTCAACAGTTCTCTGTGAGATTCATGTGCTGTTTGAAGACTCTCTTCTGCCTCCTTCAGAAGTTTCTCTGCGTCTTCGAAATTTCCTTTTTTCGCCTCCTGCAGTGCAGCGAAGGCATCTGATCTTGCCTGTCCGGAATTGGCTATGATCATCATCGCGATTTCTTCCAGCTTTTCCTGCATATTTTCTTCCATTTTGTAACCTCCTGTTCTTAGAGCTGATATATGATCGTCAGAATATTTGCTATCTCATCATCATTGATAATGACATGAAATGTCTTTTCCAACGGTTTTACTATTTTAAGCAGTTTTTTAAATTCCTTGTCATATTGAAGCAATATTGCTGCTTTTCTGGGATTTGTGGCAACTTCCTGTTTTGCAAGCAGCCTGTCAATACAACAGGAAATATGAATCAGCAAGCCGGCTTCCGCATCCAAAGATAACTCCATAAACGCCGAATTGATTTCTTTCATAATATCCGGCAGTATTTTTCTCAGCTTTTCAATATCGGTGTGTGTCAGCTGTTCTCCCAGATATGCAAACATTGCATCATAATCTATCTTTGCTTTTGCCTCTTTTTCCAGTCGGAGCAATCTTGGAAGACTCTCTTTTCTGGCTCCGAATACTTCACTGATCGGCAGGAAGGGAATTGCAAACATTCCCGGATCATAGGTTCCCACAATGCACTGAACCACTCCCGTGGTCATCAGGTGTTTCAGGTTATCACGCAACAGTTCTTTGTCTGTAACCGACATCGGGATCACCTCTGTATCTTCCAACTGTCCATATTTTTCGATGTAACGTTTCAGTTCCTCTGCCCCGCCTTTCCCGGTGGTACAGAGCGTTACAATGTATTTTCTGTAACAGTCCAGACCATCTATACTCTCCACTGTGCTTTGCAATATCTTGTCGGGATCATTTTCTGTAAGGGTCCGCCTTGCAAGCTCAATTCCAAGTGTAGTTACCGGAACTCTGACCTGCCGGATTGGAATTTCCAGTTCATTTTCTATCTCCAGAAGCATTTCTCCCAAAAAACTACTATCATAGATGACCAGAATTCCCTTGCCCTGCTGCACTTTTTTCAGAAAATTTCTCAGTGTCCCATATACCTCTGCGGAGGCTCTCTCACTGGTAATTTCATAAGAAAAAATATTATCCAGCTTTGTCATGTTACTGACCGTCTGTGCTATGGAGGAAGCTATTCCCACACCGTAGAATGCAAATATCAATACCGGTCTTGCATTTTCCGTCTTTTCCTCATTTTGATAGCACAAAAACATTGTGAGAAGTAAGATTTCTTCCATGGACAATTCCACTGCGTATTCTGCTTTGATCTGTTCTGCAAGTTCTTCGCTTAGCAGATATTCTGCTCTGTGATATACCAGTATTTCTGCAATACTTTCTTTGTCCGGAGCACTTTTTTCTCTTTTTCCCGTAATCACTGCATTGAGATGAAGGCACAGCCCATATAGTACAGACGGAGAGAAATTACGTTTCAGCTGTTCCTTTGCCTTTTGCAAAAATGCTTCCACAATATTGATCAGCTTTTCTTCCACCAGGATTTCCAACTGTTTTTTATCCGTCACATCCTGTATCAGGGCTTTCCGATATTTATCAAAAGTCCTTTCTACCTCCATGCTCAGCAAAAGGTTGATCTCTTCCTCCTCTATTCCTGTCTCCTTTAATGCTGCTGCCTTCCGGCTGATTCTGTCATATAGTGTTCCGTCTTCCGGCCTGCTGACCCGGATTTCTTTTCCGCTGAACGTGAATCTCTGTTCAAAATCGATCAACTCCTCTGCTTCTCTCCGGTACTTTAACATGCCTTTGCGCACATTATTGGAAAAATCGCTGATAAATAATGAAATATCTCCTGTTTTTCCATATTCTCTCACATAGGCATTGGCGCAGCCGATCTTGATATCTCCTTTGAGCTGATAATAATTCGCTTCACACTCATAGAAAAGCAGACATGTCATCAGATCTCCTCTGACGATCAGCGGTCTCTGTATCCGCACAGCCTCTTTGGAAAAAAGGTGTTTTATCATTTCCATCCGTTCCCTCAGCGGCCGCTCCGATAATGTCGGCAGCTGTAACTGTACTGAAAATTCTGCCAGGAACTCATCCGACAGCTGTTCTTTGTCCGTGCAGCTTACCGCCACCGCATATTTTCGGGATGGTGACTGCAGATACTCCAGCACCCTTTTTCTGGCTCTCGGACTTAAAAACTGAATATTATCGAAAAATACAAAGCCCTGCTCCGACTGTTTCCAGCTGTCATCCGACTCAGCACTGACTTCTCCGCCTGCTGCATAATCGTGGCAATCGATGTGAAGAAACGGAGCATTTTCCGGCAGAATTTTCTGTTCCACCGCAAAACGGTACATTCTTTGTGCCAAGCGGCTCTTACCGGTTCCACGGGCTCCCACCAATAACGTATTGAGACTTCGTTGTGGATAGAGTACTGCTGCCTTTGCCAACTGAATGATCTGCCTCAGACTTCCGTCCGCTCCGATCAAATCAGAAAAGCATTCTTCCAATGTGCTTTCTTCTCTTCCAACCTTATAGAGAACCGGTCTGCCGTTACATTTTTGTATCCTGCCTTCCTGTACCAGAAGATTCAGTATGCTGCTTACATTCGTTCGCTGCAGTTCCATGGCATCCGCTATGTATGCAGTGGATATTCCTCCGTCTGCCTTTTCATCTGCATGGAGTCTGATAAAGTCATATACCTTTTCTTTGTTTGATTTCATAGGGTGCATCTCCTTTTCAACGCTTGCATCTATGTGTATATCCAAAGAAAATTATACACTCTATACAATATGCAATCTATCATTTTCCGAACATTTCGTCAAAAGAAGTTGTGTATCTGTTTTTGTCATAAAAAATATATTTATTCATTGATTTTCATGATTTTTATTATGTTTTTTTGGTACTTTTTTACAGAACCATAAAAAGAATCCGGATGAAGGATCACTCGGATTCTTTTTAGTGTATATGATTTTATTTTGTTTTTCAGAAGTGTATAAGTTTTTTGTTATGGTGTCGTGAATTCTACCGGCTGCGCATCTTTTCTGTATTCCTCCCATGCCTGCAGATACTCCTCCTCAGTACTCTCCACACGCTGTCCCAGGCTGTCCAGACGATAATAGGTTGCATTGCCGTTCTCGTCAAAGCTTTCTGTATTGGAACCGGTCAGTACCAGCTGTCCGGTCGCAGTATCAAGATTGTACACTTCGATGCTGTGCCCGGAGGTCACGTAGAACCCAGACATTCCGACGCAGATCGGATATGCGGTTCCCTCACTTAGGAGCTTGCCGATCTGCACCGGTGTTGCATCCTCTCCGATACCGTAGACATCACAGTACATGGCATAGGTATGCTCTCCGTCCTGATAAATTCCGTCCGATAATAACAACAGAGTCGTATCACCGACTTTTACCTGCGCATACGCTGCATTTCCCTTTCCTGTTACAAAACCGGCGGTTGCACCGTCCTGCATATTCATCCATGTAGTAGTATTACCATTCTGCATTGGGATCCAGCCGGCAGGATTCTCCGATGCCTGTTTCTCCTGCTCTGCAGCGCTTGCTTCCTTCACCGCCTCTGCCTGTTCTCTCTGTTTATCCAGCGCCTCCTGCAATGCGGCGTCCGTCTCCTGTTGCGCATTGACTTCGTCTGCGCTTGCGACATTCCCGGCATCCACACCGTTTTCGCTCTTTCCGGCCTCATTCGTCAGCAGGATTGTGGTTGTCGTCCCCTGCTTTGGATTCGTCAGAAAACATACCGCTACGATCCCACAGACCGCCACCGCGGCAAGCACCACCCAAAAGGTCGGCTTCTTATAATTCAATATCTCTTTCACTCTCTTTTTCACCCCTACTTCCCCAAAGGCCAACGGGCATACCGTCACCAGCCGCCTTTGCATACTGCAGGAAAGCAGTGCATAGGAATAGTCCTTTCGCTCCTGAGCATTCAGCTTCTTCACCGCGCTCTCATCGCATGCCAGTTCCAAATCGTTGCAGAACAGGATATACGCTGCCCAGACAAAAGGATGGAACCAGTGAATCGCTAAGATCAGAAATCCAAGCGGCTTCCACCACTGGTCGCCCCGTTTCAGATGCGCCTGTTCATGAGCGATGACGTAAGGGTACTGCGCTTCGTCCATACTGGAGGACAGATAGATCTTCGGCTTATGCAGTCCCAGGATAAAGGGGGATTTTACCTCATCACAGATCCACAGGTTCTCCCGCAGCCACATAGCTTCCGCTACCTGCCTCCGCACCCGGGCGTAACTATATACCGCATAACCTGTAAAAAGGATCACACCTGCCAGCCAGAGAATCGAGAATGCAGATAATAGCCGTTCCGGTATTCTCCATACTCCTGCTCCAAATGCTCCGATGCCACTTCCGGTAATTCCGAACACTCCGCCCATGCCGGATCCGGCTGCGCCCATGCTGCCGTCTAAAGCTGCCTGGGAAATATTGTTGGAAAAATTAGTTCCGGTTTGCAGCGTATCAGCCCGGAACGCATTTCCTGCCGGATTGCCTATCATATTTCCGTACAAATAGCCCGACAATATCGGCAGCTTCGGCATCAGACTGAACCGGCTCTCCGGCACAAAAGGGCACACCAGCCGCAGTCCCACAAGTCCCCACAGCACAAGATTTACCCATTTCGGCGCCCGTTTCAGCAAGAGTCTGAGCACCATTACGACAGGGATCATCCATGCCGCGGCAATACTCATCTGTAATACACCCGAAAATATGCGGCTCATTCTTTTCCCCCTTCTGCCTCATCGATCATCCTACGGATCTTCGCAGCTTCTTCTGCGGTCAGCGCACGATCTTTCGTAAATGCGGCAAGAAACGCAGGCAGAGACCCTTCAAAGGTATCCTCCACAAACTGTCTGCTCTGCATCGCATAGAACTCTTCTCTGGAGATCAGGGAAGTCACCGTCCCGTTGTCATTGCGAAACAGACCCTTGTCACACAGTCTGCGCAGTACATTATGCGCCGTGGTGCGCTTCCAGTGAAATGCTTCCTCCGTCAGCTTTACCAGTTCCGAAGAAGACACCGGTTCATGCTCCCAGATCATATCCGCATATCGTGCCTCGATCACACCCAACTGAATTTCTGCCATGTTGTTTCCTCCTATTACTGTTTTCCTGATTACATAGATTTCTTTTGATCTTCTTATTTTACTTTTGCAAAAGTAGAGAGACCACATGTTGTGGTCTAACTACAGACTACAACATGTGGTCTCTATTGTCAAGTATCTTTTCTATTGCAAATGATATGTCTGTGGCCATCCTGCCCGTTTTCCGCACTCGATCTCCCGGCCGATCCTTTCAAAGATATATTGGTTTTTGTGCTCCAGATCGATCAGCTGCAACAGTTCCTCATCCGTCAGCGACCGTTCCGGGTAGTAAAACTGTGCGTCTGCAATACAGTAAACAAGTTCCTGTCCGTCATATTCTTCCGGGAATGTGATCACTGCAATGGTTGTCTCTGTATAGGCATTTTCCTGTTCGTACTTTTCCGTCCACTCTTCATAACGGGTCTGTTCCTCCGGTGTCAGGTCACGGCTGTCCCCTCCCCAGACATCCACAGGTGCGGAAGAAAGCATTGCATACAGTTCATCGATTTCCGCATCTGACATCTGTTCATAACGATCAAAATAGGACACCTCGGAATATTTCTGCTGCCATATTTTCTCCTGTATGCTGTAATCCAGCTTATGCACATATTCGATGACTTCCAGCCATTCCTCTTCGGTAACAGTGGTACTCGGCAGATAGATGAGACAGCCGTATTCTTCCCCGGGGGTGCTCCGAACGGCTACACCTGTGCCGGAATAGTTCTCTTCTTCGGCTAATTCATGAAGCTGTCCCGCGGGATATTTGCCATCCTCTTCATATTCCCGGGTCAGCTGCTCATATACACTCTGTTCTCTTGCCGTCAGTTCTCTGTTAAATTCCGCCTGAACACTGCCTTGTCCTGCCACCATCTCCAAGTGTCCCAATTCTTCCGTCCCGATGTCAGTCATGCGCTCTGCCAGATAGCGGCGGTATCCCATGATTCCGGCGGCGGTGGCGGATACTGCTGTGACAGAAAGTATCACCACAGCTAACAGGATGCCTGCTGCCCGGGGAAAGCTTCTGACTCTCCTGCCCGCAGGACTCTCCTGCGCTGCCTGTTGTCTGATCTGCGCATAGGCTGCATCCGCCCTATCCAGTACGATCTGTGGAAGTTCTATCTCTATTTCATTCATCGGTCTCATTTTCTTCCGCCTCCTTCCTCTGTCTCCGCATAATATCTCGCCATCTGCTCCCGCCCTCTGGCAAGCCTCGTGCGCACTGTACTGTCCGGCAGCTTCAAAAGCTTCCCGATTTCTGCTGTCCGCAGTCCTTCTGCATAGAACAGGACCACGATCAGACGATATTTTTCGTCCAGTCCTCTTAGGGCTTCCTTCCATTCCAGATTAGCTTCTGTCTCCACGGTATTCTTCTCTTCCCGCTCCGGAAATTCCTCCACACATACGACACGCCTCCCAGAACGTAAAATGTCTTTACATTTGTTTATCAGGATGCGGACCATCCATGTCTTAAAATACCGGTTTTTCTGTAAAGTATCGATTTTTTCCCAACAAGTGAGAATGGTCTCCTGTATGGCATCCGCAATATCCGCATCCTGCGCAAGGATGGCACTGGCTGTCCGGTACATGTCCTTCTCATGAAGCTGCATCAGCTCTGTAAAAGCATCCGGATCCCGTTTTTTTGCCCTGCGCACCAGTTGTTCTACCTCTCCCATATGCCTCGTCCTTTCTTCCTCATAAGTATACGTCTTATGACTATTAGACGGAAGAGTCTGTGAAAATGTCCCAGGGATAAATAACAAAATCTAATTTTTACCTTAGAAAAAACTTTTCAGCCTATTCCGGGTCAAAGTTCTATTTTGCTATATATAGTCCGTTTAATTTTCTTTTTATTCCTCTGACTACTAAATATGGTATTGTACACTTTTTTGTTGTGGAATTGTATACGAAATATTAGAATTGAAACGTACTACTCTGCATGATACACTTCTTGAGAAGCAACCGTGTTGCAAGGTGGTAGCCTCCCGGCTTATAGCTCTAATTAAGAAGGGAGGGCGCACGAAGTCCGGGGGACTTCGGCCTTGCGCGGACCGAAGCGGAGCGGAGAAGGTGCTAATGGATATGTATGAAGTATTAAACCTGTTGTTTTTAGGTGGTACATTTCTCATTGCGCTGCTTGCCTACATAGACAGTAGGATAAACAAGCGAAAATAAATAAACCTACCTTGTCACTTGGCCAGTACAGGTAGGTTTACTATCACCACCGGGAGGCTAACCACTTTGTGGGCGGTTGCTTCTCTTTATGCTTCGATTATAATATCTTTCTTACTTTCTTTCAAGTATTAGTTTTAAAAAATATTTTTCAGCAGCTTACGGTCTCTGTCCCATAGCGCCTTCCAGTGTCAGGGTCTCACCGCTCATATACTTGAAGTCGGGAGAAGCCAGCTGTACGCAGACGCGGCCGATCTCCTTTTCCACATCACCGTAATGTCCCATAGGGGGCATCTTGACATTTGCCTTGAAAGCATCGGGATATGCCTGCTCGAATTTCTCCAGCTGCGCGGTCCATGCCAGAGGACATACGACATTGACATTGATGCCATCGGGACCCCACTCGGTAGCTGCGACTCTGGTCAGTCCGCGGATACCTTCCTTGGCCGCCGCATAAGCGCACTGTCCGAAATTACCGAAGAGACCTGCGCCGGAGGCAAAGTTCACAACGGAGCCCTTGGTCTCCTTCAGATAAGGATAGCAAGCCTTCATATAGTAGAATGCTGCATACAGACCGGAATATACCGCCAGGTCAAACTGCTCCGTCGTATGATCTGCGATAGTCACACCGGAAGCGGAAGCCTGGGCATTGTTGATCAGTACATCGATCCTTCCGAAAGTGTCAATCGCCTGCTTCACCACATTCTGTACGATTGCTTCATTGTCTGAACCGGCGCTGACATCTGCCTGTACGGGAAGTACCTTGATACCGTACTTTGCCTCCAGTTCTTCCTTTGCATCCGTCAGCTTCTGTACATTGCGTCCGGTTAGCACCAGATTGGCACCTTCTTTTGCATAAGCGGTGGCAATACCGTAACCGATGGATCCGCACTCTCCGTTACTCAATACCGCTCTTCCTCCGCCAGTGATGATTGCTGTCTTTCCTGTTAAAAATCCCATAAAATACCCTACCTTTCTTGTTTTTATCTATTTCCTTATAAAACTGCTTATCTGCCTGAATGCAAGCATTCGCAGAACGCAGTTTTGCATGGCTCTGAATAGTTACCATTGTAGCATAATTATAAGCGCTTTACCTGAGAAAAATACTCACCAATATTCCTATGATTCCGCCAATAATGAAAGTAGCAGGAATGCCGTACGCATCCTTTTTTGTCATCCGATCCCACTCAATCCGCGAAGGTGTCATCTTCGTATGGCACATGCTCTGATAGCAGAGATAAATATGTCGCCAACGACACAGATACCCCACCAGATTATAGATTCCATCCAATAATATTCCCACTGCCAGTACAAACAACATTGTAATTCTCCCCCGGTAGAAGTCTGCCAGCGCTCCTGCTATCAGAATCAATACCGGATAGCCATAACGATCCAAATATGCCAGAATGTACATTACTGTCGTAGAATAACTGCGCTCCGGCTTCTTCTCAACGATCACTGCCGTGCACCCCCAATCGCTCTGCCTCCTGCAGGAACCTGACTTTGATCTCTCCCGGCGTATGCTCCGCCAGATCCGGTACGGAAAAAAGCTGCGGCACTTCTCTGTTCTCTTCGCCGTGAAGCAATGTCTTCAGTTCCAGTTCCAGAATCTCATCGTCGATCTGTTTCCAGCGGAGGTTCTCCTCTTCCGTCAGATCATCCAGTCCGAAATGTGTGAGAATCGTTCCCATAATCTTACTTTCGATCTCCAGATAATTGGTCAGATAGATTTTCACCGGGCGAATGATATCCGAAATATATCCCTCGCTGGCATCATGGAGCAGACAGGCGAGCTGCTGCCTCTTAGACCACCCTCTGGCTTTCGCTTCCGCAGCACAGTTGAGCGAATGCTGTCCCACCGAATAAAAATAGGTCAGCTGTCCGCCTCCCCGGCACAACAGGCTCAGGGCATGCGCAATATCTTCTATATATACATCCTCAGGCGTCATCTGCGTGGGATCGAATTTTCTGCCGGAATACGTTGTCATGGTGTTCATAGCTTTTGCTCCTTACTTCTCCGCACGGATCAGATTCTTATAGAACCTCACCGCACCGGGCAGGCAGTTATACTCAATATTTTCATTCAGTCCATGCATTCCCTTCATCTGTTCCGGTCCGTAGACTACCGGTGCAAAACGGATACAGTTCCTGCAAATCGGCTGGTAAAACTGTGCATCGGTCGCTCCCGTCATCACATAAGGACTGGAGGGCAGTCCCGGGAAAGTCTCTGCAATCGTATTTTCCACTAAGCGGAATGCTTCGCCGTGGATATCTACCGGCGGTGTAAAGTCATTGGCATGCAGCACTTCAGTCTCCAGTCCGTACTTATCCGCCACCTTTTTGATGATCTCCAGGCTTTCTTTCTCTCCCTGATGAGGAATGAATCGCATGTTCGCACCGACATAAGCCTCCTGGGGCAGCACATTATAGGCATCGGAGCCCTTCTGCACCGTGAAAGCGATCGTCGTCTTCAGCATTGCACCTGCCTGGGCACTGATCGCAGGCATGACCGCTTTTAATACCGGACCGAACAGCCACACATTACCGAATACCAGCTTCATTCCAAATCCGGCGTAGGGCGCCAGTTCTGTGAACATCGCCGATACCTCCGGTAGCAGCTTTTTCCGGAACGGGGAATGCGTCTCCACCTCATTGACAAAAGCAGATAATCTGGCAATGGGCGTTCCCTTCGACGGGGCGCTGGCATGACCGCCGTTGCTCCGTGCGGTGAACTTCACATCTGCCTTGCCCTTTTCAAATACGCCTACCATGGCAAAATTGCCATGAATGCCGCCGATGGGTTCGGTGATGATTGCACCGCCCTCATCGCATACCAGAAACAGCTCGATCCCTCTGCGCTGCAATTCTGCAACAATCTTCGGTGCACCATCACCGCCCCACTCTTCCGTGCAGGAGCTTGCCAGGTAGACATCGGTGGGCGGGACGAACCCTTCCGACAGGAGTTCCTCCACCGCCTGGAAAAATGCCATTACAGAGGCCTTGGTATCGGATGCGCCTCTGCCCCATACTTTTCCTTCTGCGATATCTCCGGAAAAAGGTGCGTGGATCCACTCGCCCTCCGCAGGTACCACATCCTGATGGCTCATGAGCAGGATCGGCTTCTCAGAGCTTTTTCCTTTCCAGTAAAATAACAGGTTCCCATCGATCTCTGTCTTCTCCAGTTTCTCATGTACCAGAGGGAACAGTTCCTCCAGCACCTTATGGAAGCCTAAGAATTTCTCCACCTCTGCCACGTTGGCATAGGAGGTGGTGTCATATTGAATCATTTTCGACAGCTTCTGGGCCAGTGCCAGTGCTTCCTCCTCCGGTTCGTCTGCCACATAAGTCGAAGTCTTCGACGGCATCAATAAGGTACGAAGCACTGCGATCAACAGCAGTAATATAATAACCGCAACCACTGCAAGAAGTATCAAACCTATGTATTTCATATCTGTCCTCTTTTCTTAATTATTCTTCTGTCGTTTTCTGTGTATTCTTTTTCCGGAACAGCAGATATGCCACACCGATGGCAATAGCGCCGGAAGGAACGATCATAAAGCTGGTGGAGCCGATCAGGGACGGTACCAGAATGAACAACAGGCTCATGAGGATCAGCGGCAATGCTGCGATCTTCATATTTTTCCGGTAATATTTGTACGCCATGGCACCGAACAGCGCCGGAACCACATTTTCAAAAGCCGGCTGCAATACTTCACTCTGCAGCACGGGCTGCAGCGGCACCATCAATAACACGCCCAGTGCCAGGACGAGGATTGTCACCATGGAAGATGTGGCGATGGAGATCGTGGAGATGATCTCATTTTCCGGGGTTCCTGTCTTCGCTCCTACCATGTCTCTCGCATTGACCGCGCAGGGGATCTTCATATTGATCAGGTTACCGGTGATAAATGCCAGGTATCCGCCGCCGGCTCCCAGCATCGGTGTGTAGATCAAAAACTCTGCGATGCTGCTGACCAGCCATACGATTCCCACAGAGAGGAACCCCTTGCCGACAGCCCCCAGATCCGGATACGCACCTAAAAGCTTACCGATGAGAAACGGTGCTCCCACCAACATCACCAGCGTAATGATACTCACAGTCCGCCCGATGACATGCGTTTTCTTCGTGTAAATATCCCAGGCAGACTTGTCACCCTGTGTTTGCTGTGTATTTGCATCGACACCGACTGTGCCGGGGGTATTTACACCTGTATTATCTAGTTTGATATTATTTAATTCTACATTATTTTCCATATTTTTTATTCCTTTCATCTTGGAATATATTGCTCTTCCTAAGGATTCAGCTTTCAGCTTCGGACTCTCCATCCTGAATATCTGTTTCAGATTTCAGCTTTTCTGTTTTCAACACAATGTCTTTATTTCAACTATTTCATTTGCTTTCCGACATTTCATAGATACTTAAAACTTTTTCAGAAGAATACTTTACAGCAACCCCACCAGTACGGCTGCCGTCATGCCGATGATCATGCTTCCGGCAATGGAAAAGCTGTCCACCCAGGCTTTTCCTTTTTTCTCAATGAGGTATACAAACCCTGCCATCACCAGTGCCGATACCGCCATTACCACTAACGGAATGTAATCGCCGTTTAACGTAAACAATCCGTTCTCCGATATAAAACCGCCGAGATATCTTCCGATGTAGGTGCTGACCAGTCCGATGAACATGGCAGTCATTGCCATATCTCCAAAGCCCGGTTTATCTGATTTTTTATTCGAGGTCAGCTTCTGCGTATATTTTTTATTCAGGAAAATGGACAATGTCATGCCCCAGATAATGCAGATGCTCATGAGCAGTGCGATCGTGGAAAATGCCTGCGGTGTCATTTCCGCAGCAGACAATGTGCTCATGCCCACCTGCTCTGCCGCTGCCTGCGCCACCTGGGTCTCATAATGCAGGGCACCGATCACGGACAATCGAAGCCACGGCCAGGGTGTTCCCAGACTTCCCGACAGGGCGATGACACCCAGCAGGATCCCCACACTGGGCAACAGGGAAAAGGTCGCACTGGAGATGATCGTACGCTTCATTTTCGTGGTATCCATACCGAGTGCCTGCCCGGCGCGGTATGCCCTCACCAGAAAAATCACACAGACCACCGCCACAAAAGCAATGATCCCTCCACAGATCAGGTACATCGGTACACTGTTTAACTGACTTAAGATTGACATGTCTCTTCCTCCTTCAGAATCTCTCTGATTTTATCTTCCTGTAAATGCTCTCCGATGACGATCAGCACCTCCTGCCCCACTGCGACAGACTGCATCGTATGACTGTCCGGTGTAGCATTCAATTCCATCCATTGTCCTGCTCTGTTTTTCACAAAACCCTTGATCCGGAATACTTCTCCGCAGGACTTGTCGGCAAACAGTCTGGGCACCGCCCGTTCCAAAGCCTCCGGCTTAATCTTCTCTTCCATGAAAAATAAAGAGTCGAAGCTCTGTCCATTTTCTAAATCCATCTTGCGGTAACTTTCCAGACGATAACCGCATTGGGATACTTCCTCTAAATCTTCTTTTGTCAGATCCGTGAGATTTTTCTGTAAGATGTCCTTCTTGGGGTCGATTCTCCGGTCGCAACGGATCTGTTCCAGTGCCCGGTTGAGATGTGCCACCGTGTCCTCACACTGTTCCCTGGTGGCTGCATCCGCATGACTCAGGATCACTTTTCCGGCATTGGCAGCCTCCGATGCCAGCAGATAGTCCGCCTGCTGTGAGAGATTATTCTCCAATCTTGCATCCAGTATGGCGATGACATTGCCGATCTCATACCACTGGTCCAGCGGCTCCTCCCGAAGTACATCAAAAAACTCATCTACATCATAGATTCCCGACGGCTCCACCAGCACCCTGTCATAACCACACATCCGCATGGAGATCAGCTTCGTACGGAAACGCCTCCTGTGGCTCTCCGCATCGCATCCTCCGGCGATCATCTCCAGTTCGCACTGATCTCCCCTGAGTTCGTGGAGCATCAGCATATCCACGTTGATGGCACCGAAATCATTTTCCAGAATACCGATATGCAGTCCCTGATCCATCAGATATTCCGCATATTTTTTCAGAAAAGTAGTCTTTCCGGATCCCAGGAAGCCTGTGATCAGATCGATCGTTACCATATATCGTCTTTCCTCTCTGTTTCATTGATTTGCATAGTAATCACTTCTATAATTCTTTCTCATAACACCAGTAGGAATGCCCGAAAAGCTCACATTCCCCTGCCGTGGTAAAATGCAATTTTTCATAAGAGCGTAATGCTTTCACATTGTCCTTTGCCACTAAAATGTGTACCGCCTTATAACCCTGTGATTTCAATTCCGCCATAGCTTCCTGCAGCAGGATCCTGGCAATGCCGCGATTCTGATATTCTGCCGCCACTCCCAGTCTGGACAGCTCCGCCACCGGGGTAAGATCCTCTGACCAACAGGACAGTGCCTTAACTTCCGGGTCATCGTCTATGGAAATTGTGCCTATTAATCGTTCTCTCTCATCAGGTTCCGGCATTCTCTCATGCAGACAAAACAATGCATTTCTCGACAGGTCAAATTCCACTTCCCGTTCTGTGGGATAATTTTCTGTCCAGACACAATGTTCGGTTCCGATCAGGGAACGGTATAACTGCAGGATTTCTTCTGCTTCTTCTCTGCGTGCCCTGCGAAATTCCATGTTGCCGTTCATGCTGTCTTATCCTCTCTCATCTTTTTCATAATCTGCAATTTTGCATCCTTTTTTGTTTCCTGTATTTTCGTGCTTCCATATGTTGTGCAGATATCATTCTATTTACATCTTCAACGTCTTCAGATATTCCTTCTGTTCCGGTGTTATACGGTAGCTTTCCCGTGCTTTCTGAATCGTCTTATTGTGTGTCCAGGTATCCAACCGTTGATCCTCTATATAACCGATTGTGGCATCCCATTGCTTTGCCAGTGCCGTGGCATAGAACCACGCGATCATCATGTTCACATAATATTCCTCGGAATGTACCGCTGCCGGGATCTCCAGATATTCCACCCGGAAATCCTCATCCAGGAAATGTGTCATCAGCATTTCCATTCCAAAGCGGCAGGTATAGGGGTGGTCCGAAGCTGTCCATTCTCTTATTTTGTCTATGAGTTTGTCTTTGTTTTTGCGAAACACCTTTGGTGAAAAAATATCACACACCGCCCAGTTATCTACATAAGGCAGGAAACGCTCCACTTCTTTTACACAAACCTCGTAATCTTTGATCTCCGCCACCAGCAGCGCATGCAAAATATTTTCATCATAATAAGTGTGCGGCAGCTGTTTCAGAAACTCTACACTCTCCGGATCCTTTCCATACTCCTTCGCAAGCTTACGAATAGTGGGAATGCGGACGCCGATAATCGTCTCCGCAGGAATCGTCGGGATTAATTTGCTCTGAAAATCACGGTAACCTTTATCTTGCAATTGAAATAATAATTCCTGTGCTTTCATACAATTTTCTCCTCAAAATGCCTGCTTTCTGTTTATTGTACCACAAGCATAGAAGATATGCAAAACAGTCATGGATGGAAATTGAGAGCTGGGGCGGCGAACGCCCGCCTGTGCCCTTCTTCCGCCTCAGCGTGGGCACAGGAGATAGGAACAAGCTAGTCTGTACCCTTCTTCCGCCTCAACGTGAATAGTTTGTGGGTATACCCTGTCAATGTTTCCTTGGTTTTAATAACTGGTAATCCATCTTTTTCTGAACATAATTCCTTATAAGTCTCTATAGATAATAATGGAACCCTAATAATAAACGTCTTTCCTACTTCATATGGCATCATATCAATTCCTCCTAATTTGCTTTTACTTTATTTCGTAACTCTTTTATTACTCCGACACTTGAATCAAATACTTAAAAGTTCTATTACCAAAACATAATAATCTTTTTCACATAACGTTATATATTTATTATTTTTTGTATTATATACTTTACATTTTGTTTGATATATCATATAATGCATATAGAAAGGAGGTTATATAAATGAAAAATATGCGTCTTAAATTAGCGCGCGTTGAGATGAATCTTTCTCAAGAAGAACTGGCTGCCAAAGTTAATGTTACACGCCCTACTATCAACTTACTAGAAGGCGGAAAGTTTAATCCCAGTCTTCAGCTTTGTATTCGGATATGTAAAGTACTTAACAAAACATTAAACGATTTATTTTGGGAGGAGGACAACTTATGAAAACCACCATTCACTGTGATGAAAGGATCACAAATATTCGGCACACAATTTATGTTAAACTTTTTTGGGGTATAATTATAGCAAATGAACTTACTTATCTACTAGATTATTTTTTTAAAACAAGCTTAAACGGTTGGGTTATTCCATTAGCGCCTGATGTGTTAATCATTTGGATGTCAATAAAAGGAGTTCTTTTTAATGGAACCCAACATTTTCCACTCTGGTGTTGGCTATTTGCACTATGCTATTCTAGTTTAAATACTATTATCGTTTTTGTTGAGAGTTTCCAAATTGATACTGTTTTCTATCTTGAACAGATTAATCAAAGAATTATTGTCTCCTTAATATTTCTAACTGTTTATTTCCTTGTAGTATTGTTATTTTTTTACATTTCTTATCGTATTGCTATAAGAAAAATTAAAAAACTTTCTACTGACATCTAATTATGTAAAATTAAATGATTATCAATCCCACATGGGAAGCTTGTTTTGTTGCTGATACCCACGCTATGAAAAGTTCGAGGGTATGGGAAGCTTATTTTGCTGCTGATACCCAAAATGTGAAAACCGGAAGGTATAACAAGGGAACTCTATATTCTAAAATGTTCGTCGTGGGTGTCCTGTATTTTGGGTCTATACAGAAAAAATGAGTTGTGAGATACTAAAATTGCTACAAATAACGCATAAAAAGATGAATATGGGTCTATAGGGAAAAAACCGGCTCTGAGGTACTCATTTTGAAGAAATTGAGTATCTGGCAGGCAAATTTTTAGCTATAGGCCCATATTGTTTAGTTTTTGTTTTTTTACCTGTCCCCAAAAGTACCTACAGGGAAATTTATCTTCTATAGACCCATGAAGGTTTTCAAGAAATCAGTAGCCCCGGCTGGGTATAAGAATAAGCAGTGCCGCGTTTCTTATACCCTGCCAAGGGCTACGGGGATTAGATACAATTTTCTTCGCTAACTCTCAATTTACAACACCTTGGATCCGTTCACGGTCAGCTTAAAGGATGCCTCCAGCACTTCCGCTGCACGCTTACACATCATCATACGTCCAAGGAATATCTCAAAATACTCATACATGCTGCAGATCTTCGGATCAATCTGCAGATTCAGTGAAATCACTCTCTTCTCCACATTGATCTTAAGCTTCGTATCCGTAACCGCATAATTGACGCGGTCATGTTTATCGAAGGTTGCCTTATTCTTCTCCCGGATTCTGCTCCTGCGGACATCGGTCTTATCTGCAATGATCAGCGCCGCGGAGATGGGATCGGTAGCACCGCCGGTAGATTCGTCATGCAGTCCGATAGCGGACACGATCTGCACCCGGTCCCGAATGCGCCTCCGAATGATCGGTGAATCCCATGGCTCCCAGATTCGCATTTCCTTTTTTTAATAAACGTCAGTACTTCTTCATTTTTTCTGATTTCACTATATGTCATTCTTCTACTTCTTTCCTTCCATCCTGTGTTAATTCCCGTGTCTTTATATACATCTTATTTCGTGTTCATTGTACCATCCGCCCGCAAATACGTGCTATGATACGCTACATCCTGTTTCGCAGTTACTTTTTTCTCCAAGGCGCATTCTATATTACCAAAACTGTTGCAGCAACACTATCCTGGGCAGGTAAACAACATGTAATATCTGTATAAACAACCCGGATATAAGCTGACAGGCATTCACATTTTCTTCTTTTCAGTTTTCATCTATGAGAGTATAATAAAACACAGAAAATATTTGGAGATTTTGTTCCAGAGAGGAGACCACAATGAAATTAAAAGAATTACAGGATGCTATGATCGCTGCCATGAAGGCAAAGGATAAATTCAGAAAGGATGCCATCTCCGCACTGGTATCCGCTGTAAAGAAAAAAGGAATCGACAACGGCTGCCGTGACAACATTCCCGATGAGATGGCCAACGAAGCCATCTTAAAAGAGATCAAATCCGTGAAGGAGCAGATCGATACCTGCCCCGCAGACCGTACCGAGCTGCTGGAAGAATACAAAAAACGCTATGAGATCATGAGCGAATTTGCTCCCAAGATGCTCTCCGCTGAGGAAGTCAAGGCAATTCTGGAAGAGAAATTTGCAGATGTTCTGGCTACGAAAAATAAGGGACAGATCATGAAGGCTGTTATGGGCGAACTGAAGGGCAAGGCTGACGGCAAGGTCATCAATCAGGTCGTTGCTGAACTGACCAAATAATATGTGCGGTGCATTATCAGCGATTTCGAAATTCATCAACAAACGGCTTCCGGGAGATCTCCGAAAGCCGCTTGTTATCTAAAGCATTATTCCACTACTACCGTACCGTCTTCTTTTACGGTAATATTCATGTCATCCTTCACATATTCCAGGAACTCTTCCCCCAGACTGTCAATGACAGGCATCTGCACATTGTCAAGCCACACATCTGCCAGGATTGCTCCGGCTGCTGCCAGAGAATCAATGGGTTCGGAAAACAGCATACATGCCGGCTGCCTGTTCATGGAGCAGGCACAGTAAAGTACCAGTCCGCCGGTGGTAGATCCGATGGTCGTCGGCAGACACAGGGCTTTGCCCGCCATCTGTTTACCATAGAGGTCGGGATTATTCTGATCTCCGCAGGTTGCTTTTTTATCGCCGAACTGTAATGCCTTCTGGAAAGATGCCAGTGTGTTCAGACCCCCGTGAGATACCAGTGCCTTGGCGGTTACAGTTCCGGAGGCTACGATTCTTCCTTTAAATTCTTTCATTTGTCCGCTCCTCCCTTCGTGATCTGCTCTAAGATCTCAGCATCGGTATAATATCTTGCGCTGGTATAGGTACGCAGCTTGTTGCTGGAAGTAATGACCGGCATCTTCTCGCTGAGAGGATTATTCATATACATTAACGGGCAGATATAGGAAGTAATGACTCCCGTTGCTTTTAATGTCTCCGCATAAGGGGTCTCCTGAAATTTTTTCAGTACCGCGGGTGCCGCCGTGAATACGGTAGGAATACATACTCTGGTTCTACCGGCTTCTTTCAGGCTCCGAGAGACTTTTTCCGTCCAGTCGATGAGCTGCTGTAAACTCATATGGGGACATCCCATGAAACACAGCTTCGGCTTGGCATCCTTCTTTTTCCAGATCACCGGATAGCTCTCATAGACCCTCTGAAGTTCCGCATCATCTACCACATAGACCTTTGCATCCTCCGCAATCAGATCTTTTCCGTATTTTACAGCCTCCGGAGTCATATTTTCCACATGGTACAGACCTACCGCACCGTTGGAAGCAGTCGCTGCGCCGAAGTCTTTCAGATAGGTCTTTGCTGCATCATCCAGTTCACCCCCCAGCCATTTGTCCAGTCCTACGATATAGGGAACATCCGCCATGACTTTCATACCAATGGCAGATCCCAGCAGCTGTGCTTCCGGCTTTTTCGTGGTCTCGATCTTAACGATCCAGGTGGCTTTTCTGCCTTCATCCGTTAACAGGCCAAAACGGGGCACATAGCCTACTACCGAGCCCATGAGGTCAATGATACCGGAGTTACGATTGCATCTTGCCCCCAATACGGAGTTGGCATAAACCACTGCGGAAGACTCCGACCAGGACAGCACCTCTCCCATGGCCGGGGTATTTCCCACTTCATCCATGTAACAGGTGCAAGTGTAAGCATCCTTTTCCATGATACCCAGCTGTGTAAGCTGTTTCTCGTAATCATCCTGCTTGGAGTACATGAAATTCTTGAACACAAAATCCTGTAAAAAAGAACTGGGCACATTGGGATCCAGTGGTCTCGGATCGGCGGAAAATTTCTGTTTGGATACATTGCCGGATTCGATCAGCTGATTCATCAGTTCATACACCGGCGCCAGTGCTTTCAATCCGAAAGAGGTTACCAGATGGTTGTATTTACTGGTCACAGGCACCATACCGTCCGCACCGAACAGCTCGCCGTAGCGCACCAGCGTCTGCATGACCTTCGCCAGGGTCGCTCCCTGTTTTCCATCATATATTTCCTGTTGTTCTTTTGTTAAGTTCATTGATTTCCCTCCCTTTAAATCTTCATGGCAACTTCATAAGCGCGCCATACGACACTTCGCAGATTGCCTACGCCGTCACAGTCACCTACCAGGCTGACATTGCTGCCCTTCGGTGCCAGTGGATTGGGAATGTATCCTGCGGAGCTGATCACACTGTCACAGGGAATTGTGATCTCTTTTCCGGAAGCATCCTTGCATACGATGCTGTCATCCTTTACTTCCTGCAGCGTTGTTTCCAGATATACGGGCACTTTCTTCCAGGCGAACCACTCTCTCAGATAGGAGCTGTTGGCCAGGCATACTCCGGTCTGGGCGATGAGATCGTTTTTCATCTCTACGATCACAGGCTGTTTGCCCTGCAGCGCCAGTTCATAAGCAATCTCACAGCCGGTGAGTCCGCCGCCGATGACGGCAACCTTTTCTCCTACGGGAGTACCGGTAAGGTATTCGCATGCCTCAACCATCTTCTCATGACCGGGCACTTTTTTCAGTACTCTGGGCACTGCTCCGGTAGCGATGATCACGGGAGCACCGGCAAACGGGGCGATGCTCTCCACTTTTTCATTGTAATGAATCTCAATTTTCAGATCTGCCATCTGCTTCCGATACCAGGTCAGAAGATCCCGCAGTTTTCCCTTATAGCTTTCCGCACTGGCAGCAATAAAGGTTCCGCCCAGGTGATCTGTCTGCTCGTGAATCACCGGCTCGTGTCCCCGCAGCTTCAGTACTCTGGCAGCCTCCATGCCGCCGATACCGCCACCGATAATATGTACCTTCTTCGGGCTGGTGGTCGGAACGATCTCGTGCTTCTCCCACTGCATGGTCTCGGCATTTACCGCACAGCGTGCCAGATGCAGGGAATCCGATAATGCCTGATCGTTGGGAACTCCCTTATAGTGACACATATTGAAGCAGCCGTTGTGGCACAGAATACAGGGACGGATGTCGTCCTCCTTATCATTCATCAGCTTGGTCACCCATTCCTGGTCTGCCAGGAACTGTCTGGCGAATCCAGCACCATCGATTCTTCCGTCTGCAATAGCAGCCGCAGCCGTCTCCGGATCCATACGTCCGGCGCATACCACAGGGATATCCACGAATTTACGGATATGCGCCACATCCTCCAGATTGCAATTTTCCGGCATATAGATAGGAGGATGTGCCCAGTACCAGGCATCGTAAGTACCGTTATCGCAGTTTAACATATCATAACCGGCATCCTGCAGATACTTCGCTGCTTTTTCGGATTCCGCCATATCACGTCCTGCTTCTGTGAAGCTTTCTCCGGGAAGTGCTCCTTCACGGAACCCCTTGGTCTTGGATTCCACGCTGTACCTAAGAGACACAGGGAAATCCTGTCCGCAGACTTTCTTGATCTCTTTTACGATCTCTACTGCAAAACGATATCTGTTCTCAAAAGATCCACCATATTCATCGGTTCGCTGATTCACATATTTTAAAGTAAACTGATCCAATAGATACCCTTCATGTACCGCATGGATCTCCACACCGTCCACCCCGGCATCCTTTAATAATTTTGCAGTCTTACCGAATGCGGTGATGAACTCCTGAATCTCCTCCACAGTCATCTCCCGGGAAGGAACTTTATCTGACCAGCGGTTTGGAGACGGGCTTGGTGCGGCTGTAATCTTGTCGAGATCCATAAAAGGTTTCGCCAGTACCCGCAATGCCTTATTGGTGTACAGGGTCTCCATCATTTCACTGATGGTAAATGATCTGCCGAAACCTGCCGTCAGCTGGACGAACAGTTTGGCTCCCGTCTTGTGGAACTCCGGCATCCACTTTGCCAGATCCTCATACATTTTTTTCTTCTTATATAGCCACTGTCCGTACATGGGATTGTATACCGGCTGACATCCCGGAAGCACCAGACCGCAATTATTTTTCGCTACCTCCAGAATAAATTTCGCACCATCCTTGTCAAAATGGTTCACTTCCATCCATCCCAACAGGTTTGTGCCACCCATGGATGTCAGGACAATGCGGTTCTTAATCTCGCAGTTTCCGATCTTCCACGGCGTAAACAACGGTTCTAACTGTTGTTTCATTGTAACTCCTCCTTTGCCTTCTCTCTTCTCGTTTGCGTACCCCTATATGTATTTTTATTATAACACGCCGCCTTGCCGGCAGTAAAAATATTTCTTATTGATTATTCTGCAAAATAGGTCGCATTTTGTTGTTGCATCAACAACTTTTTTTATTTTAACAGACTATATGTCACTTGTCTACTCTGTCTTCCACAGGTCTCCCCATACGGAATCACACAAATTGACACAGTATTCTCTGGAAAACTCCGGATCCTGCGAAACGATCTCATTTTCCTCTGCCAGTTCTTCCGGATAATCCTCCAGAAAATATGTTGTCACACCTTCGGGACCGGAAGCCACATGACTGATCATCGGTTTCACTCCATAGTCTGCGATCTCCACCTCTCCGTGATCATTTTTCGTAATCGTTACCTCTGCCATGCCGCCTACCATGCGGTTAGCGACTCCCTCTCCGGTGCCGGATGTCCAGTTCACGAAATTTCCCAACGAATAATACACAAGCATTTCATGGTCACTCTCTTCATCAATCACCCATTCGATGGGTTCGATTACATGAGGATGCGTTCCCAGTACCAGATCTGCACCGTTTTGCGCGAATATCTTGGTCCATTTTTCCTGTGAAGCATCTGACGTCAGCCTGTACTCCGTTCCCCAGTGCGGACATACGATGGTGAAGTCCGCCAATTCCTCTGCCCTCTGAATATCTGCCGCCACCTGTTCCTCATTCAACAGATCCACCGCATAGGGCATGTCCGCCGGCAGAGAAATGCCGTTGGTTCCGTAAGTGTAGTTCAGGACTGCAATCCGCATGTCTCCCAGCTCAATGATCGCCGGATCTGCGCCGCAGAAAGTGGAGGTATCCGCAGTATCATGAATACCAAGGACAGTGATCTGTGGATATTCGTCCCTCCAGTACTCCGCACAGTTTATCAGCCCCGCACGCCCCTTGTCCATGGCATGGTTTGTGGCATGACAGATGACATCGAATCCTGCTCCCACCAATGAATCGCAGAGACTGTAATCCGCATTGAAACAGGGATACCCGGAGATTCCAAGATCCGCACCGCCTATGATCACCTCCTGGTTCACCAGGGCAAGATCTGCTGTAGCAATCTCCTCTTTTGTGTGGGAAAACAGCGAATCATAATCGTAACTTCCATCCGGCTGCAGACAGCTTTCCTCCACCGGGGTGTGAAGCAGTACATCCCCTACCATGATGATCTTGTACTCCGGCATAGTTTCCGATAGCTGGTCGGTAGATGGCTGGATTGCATCCTGCGTTTCTGTTTCTATTACTTCTGTTTCTATTACTTCTGTTTCTATTGCAATAGTTCCTGTGGTAGTGACAATATTTTCATTTGTTACTGCATTGTCCTCAGACACCATCTCAGTTTTCGCACAGCCGAACAATAAAAAAATGTTCCATATACAAATATAAAACATTATTGTTTTTCTTAAAGTCAAAAATCTTCTATCTGCCATTTTTCTACCTTTTCACTGATTTTTCTGTATTTTTTTCTTCTTACTATGTCCCATTATAACATACCTATGATTTCGGGGTCAAAAGCCCCCGACTTTGATGCCTACGGATTGCTCCGTGCTATGCACTCCCACGTCTCCGCTCCGCTTCGGTCCGTGCTAAACATGTGCCACTGGCACATAGCACCCTACCCTCTATTCGCATATCGTGGGATTATCAGCATATATGATCAGAAACTGTTTGATTATATGGGATTGATTTGCTTCCTTTTTCAGACATCTTTTATGTACTAAATATTTGATTGATGAGATTTTCCACACTCATTGTGTTTAGACTGTATTTTTCTGATTCAAATGTATATATAATGTCTCTACCTTGTATAAACCCATTCTTGGCGTAAATGTCTATTTTTTTCATAGCTTTCTGACAGTAAATCGGATCTGTCATCATTCCCAAATGCTCCCATAAAATCGTTTTTCGATCTTCTAACCGCAGGCATGTAAAATCCGGATATATCATTCCCAATCCCTTTAGGTTTATAGGACATTCATACTTGTATGGGATATTTTTATGGTACAACATATCTGCAATGATCTTTTCTGACTTTGATCTGACTCTTTCCTTTTTTTCTGTGTAGATTTCTGCCTGTCCTTCTTCAAAATCTTTACCTGAATATATTTGTGCTGACCACTGATTCACATATTCCTTATCCGACATTATCCTCGAATCCACCATTTTTTTCCTGGATGGACTCATTCTGTCATAGACACTATATAGTTCTTCTACCTGTACTATTTCTTGTTTTTCATATTTTTTAATAATATTTTGTATGTTCTTTAATTGCTTTTCTACCTCTGACAGCAATTTCTCATCATAATTTCGTTGTGCAAGTTTACTTGCCAATTCGAGGTCAGATTTTCGCAGATATTTTCCGTTTGGATAGGATGTTCTAGTTTCAGCAGAGTCCAAATAATATTGTTCAACACCTCTGCAGTTAATTATTTTCAGATTGCCTGATGGTGCATTCTGTATACTTGTTTCCAAATTTTGTTTCAAATCCCTTAACCAATGTTCTCTTTTTATCAATTGTTCATATAGTAAATCCTTTATAGCCTTTTCCTCCCGCCGTACATTTTTCATTTAGTGCTTTTCATTTTATCTCTATTTTTCCCTTTCTTGCATGTATTCCCTTACCTCTGGCACATACCTATTTCATCTTTTTTCTTTTTTCGCATGTGTTTCCTCACCTCTGGCACATACCTATTTCATCTTTTTTCTTTTTTCGCATGTGTTCTCTTACCTCTGGCACATACCCAATCCATAATTTCACCCTCTCTCGCATGTATTCCCTTACCTCTGGCACATACCTATTTCATCTTTTTTCTCTTTTCGCATGTATTCCTTTGCCTTTGGCACATACCTATTTCATCTTTTTTCTTTTTTCGCATGTATTCCTTTGCCTTTGGCACATACCTAATCCATAATTTCACCCTCTCTCGCATGTATTTCCTTACCTCTGGCACATACCTATTTCATCTTTTTTCTCTTTTCGCATGTGTTCTCTTACCTCTGGCACATACCTATTTCATCTTTTTTCTTTTTTCGCATGTATTCCTTTACCTTTGGCACATACCTATTTCATCTTTTTTCTTTTTTCGCATGTATTCCTTTGCCTTTGGCACATACCTAATCCATAATTCTCCCCTCCCTCGCATGTATTTTACACGTTGCTCCTCATATATTTCCTATGTATGTATAATTTCTACAAACCAACCTCTTAAAAAAATAATGCTATTATACAAATAATTGAAATAAATATCTTGAAATATCCGACACAGAACTGTGTCATTAAATGGTTAAAAGAAAAAATGATCTTTGAATTAATTTTTTGAATTATTATTCTGCGTTACGATTCTGAGTTACTGTTCTAAGTTATTGTTCTGAATTACTATTCTGCGTTATTGTGTAAAAAATGGGGAAGTACAAGTACTTCCCCAGAATAAGAGCTATATACTATCTATCAAAGATTACTCAATGATGGTAGCTACACGACCGGAACCAACGGTTCTACCACCTTCACGTTATCTGAATAGCGTTTTTCAACATATTTTCTATGCTTTTTATGGCTGAAATCTGCATAGTTTCGTTGATTTTACATGGTCTATTTTTATTTGCATGGTTTCGTGGCACCGTTTTGGCACCGGAATACTTGCTCCTGATCAGCTAATATGCATCTTGTCCTTAATATCAGTTATAAGTCAATCGGTAAGTTATTTTCTTATTCCACTCAGACGTAGTTGCTCAATTGTCTCCCTATTACAATCGACATATGTGACAGACTCCGGTTGATATTGCTCCAATATCGTTTGTAGCGTATTTTCATCTATCAATTCATTCCAGTGATAATAGGATTGAACTGTGCCGTCTCGCCTTGAAGAAACACTGTCTATTGTCTCAAGTTCAATTCCTCCCTCAGGTAAAATATGGTATAATGTTTGCCCGTCCCATGCCGACCCTGAATAATTATCCTCTATTACTCCATTTTCACATATCTTACACGAGCCATTACGATATCCGATACCTCTCATTAACTGATACGCTCTTCCGTCTTTCCACGTATATACATCATAAATTACATAGTAAGGTATATCATAATTAAATTTAAGACCTATAAAAAATTCCTCTATACCGTCATTATTTAAATCATGCAATACATATACAGATTCAGCCTCCGGGCTTCCCATCGCATTTAGGTACTCATCACATATATACGAATCCCCTGCTGCGGCCATAGCCTTTGATACATCCTTTACCTCTTTCATATATTGACCTACAGTATAATATCTTTCCGCAATATCACCATAAGATACGCCGGGCGTCTCACCTTCATAAATTCTCTCTTCGGCTTCTTTATTTTGATCCAAATACTGGTACTGTGGTCTAAACTGGATGCTCAAAAATCTTGTATTTCCTTTTTCATCATAATCAAAGTAGACATCTGCCTCTCCCCAAAAATCAAACTTATCATAACACTGAATCCCATGTGTTGCAATCAGGCAGGTTTTTCCTTCATATTCTCCTACTTCTATATTCCAAATTCCCCACGCTGACACATTCCCACAGATTTCTCCCGAAGGGTAATCTACAAATTCTGTTTCATACCACTCAACCAACTGACTGGTAAATTCCGTTTCTTCCCCGTTGTCTGAAAGAAATTCTCTTTTCAAATCTAAATAATGTGATTCTACATCGAAAGTAACTGATTCATCCAAATTTTCACAGGATATCACAGCCTGCCACTTGGTGTCTCCCTTTGTAACAGACAATGGAAATGCATTATCCATCATCGTTTCGCCATGAATCATCTCCAGCGGTTTCCAACTTGAATTGTACTGCTTTAATACGATATATTCCTCCAGTGGCATGGAATTTACTCTTGGAGCAAATGAAAAGAAAATTTCTTTTTCCCCATCATGATCCAAGTCTACATATTCTGCTACGCATGGGTCAATTCTACAAGGATCCTCATACTCATAAATCATCTCACCATTCCAATAAAACTTGAAATGGGAATAGAAGTTGTTTGATTCATCTCCTAGATCGACCTCCACATATTCTTTTGTACCATTGCCATCCAAGTCCTTAAGTTCACTTATAAACACTGTATCAGATAGCCATATGTATCCATTGTCATCTTTTGCGTTTTCCACATTTTCGTTTTCTTTGACTGGCTCCTCCTCTTCCCAGATAAGCCAAAAAGAACTGCTGCCTGAAAATATTTTTTCGTTTTTCGTCTGATTTTCCACTGCAATCTCAAACACCGTATTCCTATTATCATCCGTATCAGCTGCAACTGCTATATGTGCATAATAATCCCCCACATAATATGCGGTTCCCGCCCCTTCCCTATAATCTATGGAAATAACATTTCCGTAATTTTCACTTATTTTTTTTAGGAGTTCAGACTCACTTAATTGTTTAGTATCATCGCCAAACAACTCTGATAATCTCCCCTGTATCCTTATTGCTTTCGCATCCTCAGCCAGAACAGCCCCTGCTAAATCTTCATCATACTCTCCTTCAAAAACGATTGATAATTCCGTTTTGGGCAATTCCCCGATATAATATAAGGCATGATAGAATTCCGCGTCATATCCTGTCAATTTTTGATATTCTCTATAACTGATTGCCTTGTAGTCTGCTATCGAAAAATCACTTTTCGGTTCTGTCAAAAAGCATACAGCCACTACTACACAGGCAGCCATGGATATCAAAACAATCCAAAAGGATGGCTTTTTGTAATTCAGCACCAACTTCACTCTATCCTTTACTCCCACTTCTCCAAATGCCAACGGACACATCATTACTAATCGCCTCTGCGTTGCACAAGACAATAGCACTCTGGAATATTTTTTCTTATCCTCAAAGTTCATATCACGAATCACCTTTTCATCACAGGCAAGCTCAATATCCTTGCATAGCATAATGTATGCAACCCAGCAAAGAGGATTGAACCAATAGATACAAAGAAGCAAATACCCAAAAGGTTTCCACAAGTGATCTTTTCTTTTAAGATGTGCACTCTCATGCGCTATAATATATGCCATCTCTTCCTCTGATAGTGAAGAGGAAAGGTATATTCTGGGTCTGATAATTCCCAAAATAAAAGGGGATTTTACTGCATCACAAATATAGATGTTTTCTCTATATAGCACAGCTTCCCTTACACATAGGCGCAATTTTATCATACTCACCAATGCCAAAATAAGAAGCACCACCATTCCGCATAACCAAAGCCCCCCTGCGATTTCTGTCACTATTTGTAGCGGAGCCACGCTTTGGGTTTCCTGATATGCAAAGGTTTCTGCTAGTGCGGGATTTATCGTATTTTCTACAACATCTACGTTACTGTCTATGAACGGCACATAAGGTATCCGTTCTCCCTCCACCATAGTGCTGGACTTGATAGGCTCTGCACTTGGTTGCAGGCTAAATGTACTTTCTATGGAAAACGGAAATATCAGTCGGATTGCTACTATCCCCCATAATAAACAGCTAATCCACTTTGGTATCCTCCTAAATAGAAGTCGAATACCTAATACTGCTAAAATTATCCAACTGGCTGTGATGCTCATATTCAGCAGTTTTAAGAAAATTTCTCCCATATTCATTTTTCCTCCGCCTGATCAATCATCTTACGAATTGCCTCAGCTTCTTTCGGTGTCAGTTTTGCATCCTGCGTAAATGCTGCAATAAATGCCGGAAGAGAACCCGCAAAAGTGTCTTCTACATACTGTCTGCTCTGTCTGGCATAAAAATCCTCTCTGGATATTACGGCTGTTACCAGTCCGTTTTCATTCTGAAACAATCCCTTATCAATCAATCTTCTCAAAACATTGTGTGCAGTTGTACGCTTCCAGTTAAACTCCACTGCCGTCATCTTTACCAGTTCCGATGAAGTAACTGGTTCATGCTCCCAAATCATATCTGCATATCTTGCCTCAATAACACCTAATTGAATATCCATATATGTATCCTCCTAAAGCCAGTAGACCACAAGCAGTAGTCTTATTTAGAGACTATCACTTGTAGTCTTGTTTGTCAATATGATTATATTTTTTCCTATCTGCCACCTCTATCGCTCCGGTAATGCTGGCTCTGTCTGTTGTTTTCTCGTTCCTTTACTTCTTGCGCCTTTCTTTGAAGCCTTGCCTTTAAGCTGTCCGACTCTGCCTTATTTCCGGCCTGCTGTTCCCACCTTGCAACTGCAGACTGATAATCGCAGTATTCAGTTTTACAGGTATGGTATTCAGCCAAGAACTCCTTTACATTGTTATAGCCATAACTCTGCACGATACTTGACAAATACTGTTTCATATTGGCTATCTGTATCATTAACTGTTCTGCCTGCTCCTGCAACTCCTTACGCTGTTTTCCCTTGAAAATCCCTTTTGTTCCGGCAATCTCCTTCTCAACACTTGCAAGCTGTTGCTCCCTTTGACAAATGGCTTTGTTCTGCTTCTCCAACTTGCTATAAATATCTGCAAGCCTTGGATAGTTGGAAGCAGGTTTGGACTTCTTCGGCATTTCCGGTATCGGTTCACTTTTCGCCATCACAAGCTCATTGACTGCCCAAACTTTCATCTGCTCCGACTCTGACTTTACACCCCCTTCCGTCACCTTATCAGCCTTTTCCAAAGCTGTTTTAAACACCTTACTAATCAGAAGCTCTAAAGCATATATAGCCGTCATAATCAGGCTTTTAAACAGTGCCGGATTTCTCCCTGACTTCTGAATAGACGCTTTTGCTGTCTGTTCGATTTCACTCTGTTTCACTTCTAAAATCTGTTCCTCCGGCACACCGCTGACCAATGCCCTGTCCACCGTCTGGTTCCACATGGTACGAACCCGATTATCCGCTTCAATCTGCTCTGCTTTGGGATTGTTTTTTCCAATTTTCTTCATTGGCAGATACACACCATTCTTATCGAATACTTTCAGCTTCTCCTTATCATCCCGCACATAAATATTGATAAGGTCTGTATAGGAGTGCTTTACTTCATCAAGGAAACTGTCGCTCTTAAATCGACTGTCCTTAATGGTAAAAATGTTACGCTCATACACTTCACCCTTAGGTATGATTTTGCAACCGCTTCGAAGCTGACCGTCTTCATCCAGTATCTCTTTTTTGGTGCGAACATGCTTTCCGTTTTCATTATAAAACATGTTCCTTGTGGCAATCTTCACCACAGGATCATCAAGCAGCTTTCGTTCCGAAAAGATAAGATGGATATGATAATTCGTCTTGCGTTTGTTGTGGTGCAGGGCAGCGATACACTCCACACCATAATTTTGTTTGAAGTGTTTCGTAAAAAATCTCAGCAGCTTGTCCGGCTCATAATCCACAAAACTTTCCGGCAGTGCAATGATAAGCTCCCTCGCTTCAATGCAGGTTCCTTCCGTTCCGCTTTTCTTAAATTCCTCCTGATTGCACTTAGCAAGCTCCGTCCAAAATTTACGGTCAGTTGTTTCATAAACTGCGTACAAATTTTCCTGCCTTGCGTGACTGGAAATATAGTTAATCCTGCCTTTTAGATTTGTCAGTTTTGACATCTGTATAAATGAATTTCTTACAATAGGCATTGCCCCCTTCCCTTGAAAAATGATGGCAATTATGCCACCGTGAGTGGACACATAGGTGTCCGTTTACGAACTCATTGCCGTATCCGACATGGGCACAAATGCGACAGCATTTGAACGCAGGTAAGCATTGTAAATGCTTATACAGCGATGCTCTTTCGCTGTACTGCGAAGCAGCTGCGTTCATGAGCAAGTAGCGTAGCGGATTGCGAATGTCAGCCCCCTGCAAGGGCGAAATACACAGAGTACAAATCGAAGATTTGTGCGATGGGTGTATTTCGCTCTCAAACGCCGAGGGCTTGTGAGAGAAGTCCGGTTCCTGCCATTTGTTCCCTCACACTGCTTTCTCTTTAATCGTATTTACAGGAGCGTGTCACGCTCCTGTCCTACACACTGAAGGAAAAACTTACCAGCGGAAACTCCGGTGCATTCCCACCTTTTTCAGATATTCCTGCCTTGCTTTTTCTCTTTCTTCCTCGGTTGGAGCGGTCTTGTATTTTGTATATAGCTCCCGCCTTACCATAGCTTCCAGTTTGTCCTCCAATCCCTTCTTAATCTCCGGCAAAACATCATCTATTTCCACCAAGTGATACTTCAAAAGTGCGAAGAACAGTTCCTCGGAAATTTGTATGTTTTTCAATCTATCAATCCGTCCTTTCCATCAAGACCGCAACAACGTAATGTCTATGAATTTTGCAACCTTGCAAGGTTTATCTCCGCAAATTCTATATAGTCTGCATTGTTGCATTCTTCCCTTAAATCTGCTTTATCCTATCCAATTCCCAATACCATGAATTATTGATTTTCTTTGCTCTAACACCAAGCTCCTTCTTTGCATTTTCCAATGTTCTCTTTGAAATTCCCTGCTTATCAGCCATATCAAAAATTTCATTGCTATGTACCGCATTTGATGTTTCCGCCAATTCCCGAAGCAACTGTTTTGCTTGTTCCAATTTATTTGCTCTTGGTGCAATACCGCCAAGCACTTCATCTGCTGTAATTTCATAATCACCAAGCCACTTAAAACCGTTCTCTGACAATTCAAAAGCTTTCGGATGTCCGAACTGTGCCAGATTATTTTTTATCTGAACAACAGCTCGTATATTAGACTCTCCTTCCACTCTGCCCACCAGCAATACACTTCTTGCCACTGCAAAGAAATCTATAGAACCCATGCCCCTATAAGCCGCCTTATTACCGGATGCCTTATTCATATGACCGATAAGAATAATGGCACATTTGTATTTCTCCGCCAAAGCTCCTAATCGCTTCGTCATATCCCTTGCTTCATTTGCTCTGTTCATATCCATGCCACCACCCAGATAGGCTTGTATCGGGTCTAAAATCAATAACTTAGCATGTGTCCTAACAATAGCTCCTTCCAGCCTTTCATCTATCATGGATAGCGATTTCTCACTTTCATCAATGACTGCTATTCTTTCACAATCTGCTCCTGCTAATTCCAGCCTTGGCTTTACGGTATCTGCAAGCCCATCTTCCGCAGTCTGGTATATGATATTGACGGTTTCTGTAATATTCATATTTTCATCTAATCTTTCTCCCTTAGACAATTTGGCTGCAATGTTCAATACCAGGGTTGTCTTTCCATCACCCGGGTCTCCTTGGATAATTGTCAGCTTTCCATAAGGAATAAAGGGAAACCATAACCACTCAATTTCCTGTGATTGCACTTCTGACATTTTGATCAGTTTTAATTCTGTTTTCTGTTCTTCCATTACATAATGTCCTCCATTCGTAAAATTTCTCGTTGATACGCTGGAAAACCTCTGTTATACTGGTGTTATAAATACATAGGTAACAGAGATTTTCCTGTTATCTTAAGTCCTAACAGTTGCCGCTGTTGGGGCTTTTTTCTTTTTCGGTATCAAGCAAATCTGCCACTTTTCTTTGTTGGTTCGGATATAAGTGCCCATAAGTATTCAATGTGATGCGAATGTCCTTATGCCCCACTCTTTCCTTTATCAAAATAGGCTCAACACCTTTATTGATTAAGTACGCTACATGAGAATGCCGTTACGGTATAATAACGACAAACAGAAAAAGCCTTTATTTTCAAGGGGTTTGAGCGTTTGTCGTCTTTTATTCAATTCCTTTTCCAAGTTGAAAATTGACGAAAACTATAAAGAAAAAAGGAGGCTGTTTTATTAACGACAAAATTTAATAGTGCCAGCGGTCCGGCTTTATGTCTGACCGCTGGTTGCCGTGGGCGTTTCACTTTTATAGGTGGACGCCCTTTTTTCATACTCATTTTCGAGAGAAAGGAGATCCACATGGAATTAAACGAAATGGAAAAAAAGCTGCTCTTTCAAGTGGAGGGCGATTATCAGACAAAGATCCTGAATGAACTTTATATGACCGTGCGGTATTCAAATAATTCCGAACAGCGGGAGGCGGCAGAAGGTCTTATGGCGAAACTTCGTGTTCTGTCAAATGCAGAGTGCATGGACTTGGTAAAAGATATTCAGAAGAATTACCGTCTGCCCTATCCAGCCCGGACGATTGGAGAAAAGATCGCCGAGGCCAGACAACAATCAGGGGCAGAAAAATTGAAGGGGCATGACATCATGGCACTTGAACGCTTTGATCCAGAAGTAAAGCACATGATCGTCTTTGATGTATTGTCTTACGATTCCCCTGTTGGCGACAAAGGCGATAAGATGCGCTTGTTCCTTACAGATGCCGGCTATCAGAAATTTTTAGAGAGCCAGGAACGGGGCGAAGTGAAACTGAAAAACCATGCGAAGGTCTCTGACGGTCATCTCCATTATGACCGCAGGGATCATGCCTTGTAACGGAATAGTCGAAGAAAGGAGACGGTACAATGGCAGTATTCCGTGTAGAGAAAACAAAGGACTTTACGATAATGAGCAATCACCATCTGCGCAATACGGAGTTGTCCTTAAAGGCAAAGGGGCTTTTATCACTTATGTTGTCGCTGCCGGAAGATTGGGATTATACCACAAAGGGACTCGCCCATATCTGCAAGGATGGTGTGGATTCTATCACTACTGCCCTGAAGGAACTGGAGCGGCATGGTTATCTCACCAGACAGCGCCTCCGCTATGATAACGGGCAGTTGGGAGACATTGAATATACGATCCATGAGCAGCCTGTAAGTACCGAAAACACAGGGCTTTCACCTAAACGGGAAAATCCAAGACAGGTTAAACCAGAACAGGCAAAACCTAAACAGGCGGAACCTGAACAGGAAAATCCGGCACAATTAAATACTAATCCATTAAAAACAAAAAAATCAAAAAAAGATAAATCAATAACTTATCCATCAATCTATCCGGCAGAGCCGGAAGCGGCAAACCGCACGGATGGGATGGATCGGATAGAGCTGATAGAAGCCTATCGTGAAATCATCAAAGAAAATATTGAATATGACTTACTGGTCTTACGGTATGGCAGGGAACGTTTGGATGAAGCCCTTGAACTTATGCTTGAAGTGATTTTGTCGAAACGCCCTTACATTCGCATTGCCGGAGATGATTTTCCGAGGGAGATCGTCAAGAGCCGGTTCCTGAAGATCAATTCCGGCCACTTAGAGTATGTCTTTGACTGTATCGACAAGAACACAACGAAGGTCGGAAACATCAAAGCGTATCTGTTGGCGGCGCTGTATAATGCCCCGGCTACAATGGACAGCTATTACCGTGCCGAGGTCAATCACGACCTGTACGGCTGTTAGGCACCTTTGGGTGTCTTTTTTCATTTCATCACAGGAAGGAGGCAAAGCACAATGAAAAGAAACACTGTGCCGGTACTATGCCCGGCGTAACCAAAGAACAGATTCAGGCAGCGCGGGAAGCTGACTTGTTTACTTACCTGCAATTCCATGAACCCGGCGTGCTGAAACAGGATGGACCTAATTTCCGGCATAAGGAGCATGACAGTCTGGTATATGTGACCGGGAAAAGGTACTGGTACTGGAACAGCCGCGGACGGAGTATCAATGCGCTGGACTACCTGATCCAGATTCGGGGATATGGTCTTGTGGATGCGGTTCATGCTCTGGTAGGTGGCGAAATCCCACAGGAACCGGCTTACCGAAGTACGGCAGAAATACAGGTATCAAAAGAGCCGGAAAAGAAAACATTCGCTCTCCCCTGGGCCAGACGTTGCGCGACCGCTGCGGTCTCCTATTTGCAGAAACGGGGGATCAGCTCAGAAGTCATTCGCCAGTGTTTACAAGCCGGGATTTTTTACGAAGCCCGGTATCATGGAGAACCGGTTTGTGTGTTTGTTGGGAAAGATGATTCCGGGAAAGCGAAGTTTGCCTGTATGCGCAGTATCAGCGGCAATCTCAAAAAGGATGTCTATGGCAGCGACAAAGGATATAACTTTTGTTATCCCCCGCAAAGTCCGGGCAGCCGGCATGTGGCAGTCTTTGAAGCTCCTATTGATGCGCTTTCCCATGCGACACTTCAAGAGCTGGAGGGATGGAAATGGAATGGTTATCGCTTGTCTTTGGGCGGTACTTCCCATGTGGCGCTGACTTCTTTCCTGGAACGCCACCCGGAGATACGGCGTGTTACCCTTTATATGGACCACGACCTTGCCGGATTTGTCAATGCCCGGAAAATCAAGACCATGCTTCACGAGGATAAACGTTTCCGTCATATCCGGGTAAGTGTCAACCCTCCCCGGATGGGAAAAGATTACAATGAGAAATTGCTGCTGGTTCGGGAACAACTGCAAACCAGCCAGCACCAACGCCGCCCAAAAGAGGCGGCTGTTTCAATTTAGGGAGGATTTCAACATGAATGGATCTCAACATATCTGCTTTACAGACAGCGCCGGAAAAGCGCTGTTTTCCATTCCCGACAATGGTTTACTCTGCCTGTTCTATGGAAACGGGGACAGGCACTTTGCTGTTTGTCATCGTCTGGATGACACCCATGCAGAAATTGACGGGGTAAATTATTCGCTGCCGGATTTTGCCAAAAGGATGAAACACAACCAGATCAGCTTTGCTCCGGCATAAGGCTGGAAAACAAATAACAGGAGGATTTGAAAATGAAAAAAATTGAAAATACCGCTTTGCAGATGATTGCCGAGGCTTCCCGGTGTCCAGACTACGGCCCCGATATGGTTAAATCGCTGATGAAAAAGCTGGACATGAACGAAAAGGGCTTTGCTCTTTTGATGAATGTTGCCCCATCCACAGTGCGTCTTTGGACCAGCGGAGCTGCACAGCCCTGCGGCACAGCAAAACGCCTCATGCAGATTTATGAAACCGGTCCGGAGATTGTCGGCAAGATTGCCGGCGGGCAGCTACCGGCAGATGGGAGGGATTGATTAAATGGCGGAGACAGATAGCCAGCCGTTTGCGGAAAATGAGCAGGTCAAAGAGCTGCTTCACATGAAAGGAGGAATTTGATTGAATCAGGAACCACTACCGCAGATTCATTTGATCCGTGATACAGACTTATCCGTCTTTGCGTATGAGCTCCATATTTTTGCCGGAGATTTTCTTAGGGAATGCGAATTTAATATGCGTTCTCTGGCGACAAATACCGGGGCTGATTCCATTGCCATCATGGGAAAAAATCACATATGGCTTTCCGACGCTTTGTTTGCTTATTGTTCTACGGCGGATCTTTATCAAATGATCTCAACAACGGAGTTTATCGGAGCGAGGGCTTTCCTGTTTCATACGGATCGCAGAGAGGGCGGTCACTTGTACGGAGATGTCCTGATGATGGATTTAGACACGCTGCGGCAGGATATAAAAAGAAATATCCTCTATCCTTGCGGCGTCAATATCGAACGCAAAGATGGTTCAGCGGCTACGGTCAGCCTGAAAGAATGGACTGAAATGGAGCTTTACGAAAAAGATGCTCTGAAAAGTTGGGGGTTTTCTTATGCCCCGAATCAAGTTACGGAATGGCAGTACCACTATTCCACGATGTTCAGACAGTGGATGGATCAGGCATTTCGTTATATGCCCCAGGATTTAGAAGAACGCCTGAATATGCAATATATGGAGGCAGCCCAGAACCCGGATATGGATAAGTACCGCATACCACAGGGAACGGCAAAGCAGATGCTTCTTTATGACGAAGCCCCTGTGTATCGCCTTCTTCCATCCGGTTCGGAGAAAATTGCGCCCATCGCGGCAATCTCTACGGGCCTGTGGTATGAAAATTACCGGGAGTTTGCCATTGCACCGGAGGATTTAGGCGCTCTGGACAAACTGATCCGCAGGGAAACTGACCGGCTCACAGGAAACCTCCCACAACTTCACAAAAACGAAGAACGTCGCCCTGCCCCGGAGCGATAAGAATTTTACACTGACTGGAGGTGATGAAGATTGGCAGGAGTGCATGAAGATTTCGGTGAAAAGATCGGCGGTGCGAAAAAAGACCTGTGGAAAGACCGCGGGCTGTATGCGGATGATCTGGAAGCCATGAATGAGCGCGAAGCCGAAAAATTTGTGAAAAAGGATAATGTCTGGAAAAAGCCGGACTATGCAGCCATGCTGGAGGAAGGGATTCCTCTTGGCGTGGTCTATTTTATCAAAAAAGCAAGGGACGGCTTAAACGCCTCTCCTCAGTATTACCGCACGGATGACACCCCGGAAAAACGGACTGCGAGGCAAAAGGAGTATATAAAAACAGTCCGGGAATTGCAGACAGTGCTTTCAGATGTCCGTACTGTGGAGGATGCCATGAGAGCCTATGACCGCTTTTTCGTTGACAATGGATATTTAGAAAAGGTACAGGGCTGGGTAAGCGGAATCCATTACCGGGCAACGAAAAAGGGTCAGGACAATCCCGTGATTACAAACAAATTATCCAATACTATGCTGATCCGCTCGGCTGAATATTTTGAGCGCAACTTTACTCAGAAAGCAAAAAAGGAACAGTTTTGTGTTTCCAAAGAGCAGAAAATACCGAAAGGTTATGCGATCCACTTCAACGACGGGAAACATACCTATTCTAAAAATGATGACTGGAAACCCGGTACCTACTATGTGACAAAAGGCTATTCGATCCTGCGGACCAATTTTGAGACCAAAGAAGCTGCCCTGAAATGGGTGCAGGAACTTGCCAAAGGCAGGAACAAAAATGGGAAGATCCGGTTTGTCCCTCCCCAGCTCGCCCATGTCAAACGTACCGGCCCGGATTATCGGAATGGCGTGGAGATCACCGGACAGCATTATCTTGATACATTTGGATTCCGCGGCGGCGAGTTTGGAAACTGGATGAACCAGAACGACCGTCAGACGTCCCTTAACATGGGATTTGAAGCACTAAAGGATCTGGCGTCAGCCCTTAAGATCAGCGAAAAAGATATTGCTTATCAGGGAACGCTTGCTATCGCTTTTGGTGCAAGAGGCAGCGGCAATGCTGCGGCTCATTATGAACCTTTGCGTACAGTCATCAATCTTACGAAAATGCACGGGGCCGGTTCGCTGGCACATGAATGGTGGCATGGACTTGACGATTATCTTGGTACAAAGATGGGCGCAAAAGGGATGCTGTCAGAACAGCCCCGCCTCTATGCGCCGTTCCAAAAACTCATTGACACCATGAAGTATAAACCGGAAACACCGGAACAGGCAGCAAAGCGCACGGAAGCACAAACAGAACGCACCCGGAAAAATGCGGCAAGCTGGCTGGATTCCTCGGTTCTTGCCTCTCTGAAACGGTATGGCAATGAGGAACAGATGGAAACCTACGCAGTCTTGCGGGAAGCATTTTTGTCCGGCGAACCCGGCTCTGTGGGACAGATCAGCGCATTTAAGAAGAATGTTACCGGCCGGGTAATTCCCAAAAGTGAACGGGAACGGCTGGAAATTTTTGAGCGTATGCTTTCCAGGATGCAGGCGCAGGAAGCTCCGCAGATTGGACGGACGGAAACTGATTTTTACCGTAATTCGGTACGCATGGGAAAAGAATGTGAAAAAGACGGCGGTTATTGGGACAGCAATGTGGAAATGACAGCCAGAGCCTTTGCCTGTTATATCAAGGACAAACTGCCCTACACATCGGATTATCTGGCAGGCCATGCCGACTGTGCCCTTACCCTGGTTTCCGGTAAAGACGGAGAAATGGAGGTATTGAAAGCCTTTCCTGTGGGGGAAGAACGCCGTGCGATCAACGCTGTTTTTGACGAGATCATTCAGGATTTGAAACGGGAACAGCTATTGACCCATGCCGATGTAACGCTTCCTCTCTCTGTTTCTGAACTTCGTGAGGCAGCGGACGGTCAGCTATCCATGTTCGGCGTCGGCCGTCCTTCCGTGATGGATCAGCTTGCGGCAAACAGACCGGCAGATAAAAAATCACCGGCACAGACGATTTTCAGAAAAAACCATGAGCCGGAAATATAGCAGGAGGTGAACAGCATTTTGGAAGAAAACAGGGATTACCATGCCTACCGGTATGGCGACCACTTGACGCCGGGATCAGAGCTTAAAATTGAACACAGCGTAGTTTGTGAAAATGTGGATATTTCTACTCTGATCACAATGGGAACCGATAGCCTGGAAGCCATGCGCCAGGGAAGTATTGACGGGGAGCAGAAAGCCTATGAAATCGTGGTGGCTGCTGCAAAACAGTGGGAACAGCAGGCAGCGGCAACACAGACGATCAACCGGGCTTTGGAATATCTTCGTACACCGGAGATCGAACATACCGGCAACCAGTGGAAAGACACCGATAACTGGAGGGCGGATCAGAAAATCAGCAACCGGGTCTATCAGATGACCTGCAGTATTTGGGAAGATACGAAATATGACAGAGAAACCAAACAGAGTGTTCCGATTGCCTGGTATGTGACATGGGAAGTCCGTATTCATTCCCCGAAGCAGGGATATGGAGCAAAGATTGCCGGACAAAACCAGAAACGATATACAGATAAGAACGCAGCCATAAAATACCTGGACGGGCGAAAGAAAGCCTATTCCCATTTATTCACGGAAATTTCCCCGCCGATCCCGAAAGAATATGAGCACCATTTTATGGTTCACGGTACTCTTTTACCTGGCTATACGGTTGAAGGACTGGAACAGGCCAAAACGGAACATGCCGCCGCCGAGGTTTCGGAGGGCGGTATTTTTACACCCGAAAACCAGGAGAAGCCTTCCGTCCTGGGGAAGCTCTCTGTGGCAAAAACTCAGGAAAAAACGCCAACCACTCCCGGTACGGCAATGAAAAAGAAGGAGGATATACAATTATGAAAGTGTTAATGGTAGAGCCGGGCAAGTCCCCTTATGCTGCGGAGATCGAAAGTGGTCTGAAATCCTTGCAGGCGGCAGTGGGCGGAGATATTCAGGCGGTCTATCCGTATGAGGACCCGGTGGCTCTGATCTGCAATGAAGAAGGCAAGCTGATGGGGCTGCCTTTGAACCGAGCTCTCTTTGACGATGACGGCCACATCTATGATATTGTGTCCGGGAATTTTCTGATCGTTGGTCTTGGCGAGGAAAATTTTACAGACCTTTCCCCGGATCTGATGGAGAAATATGGGGAGCAATTCAAGTACCCTGAAAAATTTGCAAGGCTTGCCGGCGAGATCATTGCAGTCAAGCAGCCTGCAACCAATGAGCACCGGGAAAAACCGATGATGCACCATTCCGGCCCGGATTTGTAGAAAGAAAGGAGCCAATTATGTTAATTGCAGTAAATGAACCTTATGCCCTTATGGTGCAGCCGGACGATATTCTGATCTCTCCCCGTGAGGTAGATGAACATTTTGGGACGATGGTATGCTTTCATCCCCGCTATGCGCTGGGCGACCATCACAACCATATGGACAAAGATGACTTCCTGCGGGAAATGTATTTAGATACCGTAGGACATGATGAAGCCGGCATGAAACGCTATGAACGGATGGTAAACATTGTAAGCAGCCGTTTCCGGCATGGACCAAAGACAGAGGAACGGGCGATCGATGAAGCAATGCAGAAAGTAATTTCGGAAAAGTATCTGATGCTCCCCCTCTATCTCTACGACCACTCAGGTCTTGCCATGAGTACAGAAAGTTTCTCAGGCAGGGCTCCTCATGCAGAATGGGACAGCGGACAGGTCGGCTGGATCTATGTTTCCAAAGAAGATGCCCTAAAGGAATTTGACGCTGACAAGATGACCGGCGCCATCCGGCAGAAAGCGGACGCACTGATGCGCAGCGAAGTCGCCGCTTATGATTCCTATCTGCGTGGCGAATGTTATGGGTTTGAGCTTTATAAAAACGGGGAGCTGTCGGATAGCTGCTGGGGCTTTATGGGTAACTTTTCCGATGTGTTGAAAGATATGGCGGCATACCTCCCGGATGAGTGCAAAGGGATGGTCGATCATCTGGAGGAACAGGAACGCCCGGCTACGATCATCAAGACGCTTTTGAAACATGCTAAAATTCAGGTCGATCAGGCAGCAAAAGCCTTTGAACACGCTTCCCGACAGCAGGTTCTTGGGGAAAGCCGGTAAAAAGTTATTTCCATATTATAAATACCGATTTTATCAGAAAGGAGGATGCTCTTGCAGGAAGAACTCGAACAACGAACGGTTTCTGTTTCTATACAGGCAGCAAAACTGTCAGGGCGGGTACTGCGTGCGGCTATTGCTGCGGTACTCCAAAAGATGGAACAGGAACGCACAATGCCAAAAGTCGGGCGCAACAGCATGAAGCGGCTGACTTATAAAGACCCCGGAGCCAATACCATTGAAGTTTCAGGGCGAATCCGCTCTTTTGAACGGTATGCCAGAAAACATCAGGTACGCTACCATATAGAAAAGGAACTTGGGACCGATCCCCCAAAATGGACGGTATATTTCAAGGCAAACCAGGCGGATGCACTGACGGCAGCTTTTAAGGAATATACAAAGAAAGACCTTACACGCAGCACCAGACCGTCGCTGCTTATACAGCTTCATAAGTTCAAAGAACTGGCACAGTCGCTTGGCCGTGACCGTGTAAAGAACAAAGAACACGGAGGACCGGAACGATGAAGATTGATGCAGAAACATTGAAAAAACAGGTCATTCTCCATCTGCCTTATGTTCTGTTCCTTCTGGTATTTGCCAAGCTGGGCGAAGCGGTGCGGCTGGCTCCCGGAGCAGACGCTTCCCAAAAGCTGTTAGGACTGTCCGAAGGCTTTGCCCTTGCGTTTCAGAGTATGTGGCCGGGGGCGGCAATGGACTGGCTGATCGGTTTCTGCGGTGCAGCCATTATGCGGCTGGCAGTCTATCTTAGAGGGAAAGACGCTAAGAAATACCGCAAAAATGTGGAATATGGTTCTGCAAGATGGGGAAATAAAGCCGATATTGCCCCGTTTATGGACCCAAATCCGGAAAACAATATCATTCTTACCCAAAGTGAAGGACTGATGTTAAACGGAAGGCCCAAAAATCCGGCCAATGCAAGAAATAAAAATGTACTGGTAGTCGGAGGATCAGGTTCGGGAAAAACGCGCTTTTTCATCAAGCCCAATCTGATGCAAATGCACAGTTCCTACGTCGTCACCGATCCGAAAGGTACAGTCCTTGTGGAATGCGGAAAGATGTTGCAGCGAGGCACACCAAAGCTGGACAAGGACGGAAAGCCTGTGCGTAATGAAAAAGGAAAGATCATCTATGAGTCCTATAAAATACGGGTATTCAATACGATCAATTTCCAGAAAAGTATGCACTTTAACCCGTTCGCCTACATTCATTCCGAGAAAGATATTCTGAAGATCGTCACTACCCTAATCGCCAATACCAAAGGCGAAGGAAAAGCCGGAGACGATTTCTGGGTCAAGGCAGAAACCCTGCTCTATACGGCACTGATCGGATATATCTATTATGAGGCTCCGGCAAACGAACAGAATTTTGCCACACTGGTAGAAATGCTGAACGCAATGGAAGTCCGTGAGGATGATGAGTCGTTCAAAAATGCCGTTGACCTTCTCTTTGACGCGCTGGAACAGAAAGACCCGGATCATTTTGCCCTGCGTCAATATAAGAAATATAAGCTCGCTGCCGGTGATATATGCTCTAAGTGACTTCTTAATCATGATTTTGTCATGGTTAGTGAAGCAATCACTTAGAGCATTTTTGTTTCAGGAGGTACAGCCATGAGAAATGAAAAAATTACCCCACTGTACGAGCGCCTGAGCCGGGACGATGAGTTACAGGGCGAGAGCAATTCCATATCCAACCAAAAGCAGATGTTAGAGGATTTTGCCCGCCGGAATGGGCTGCCCAACCCTACGCACTTTACCGATGATGGTATCTCAGGCACCCGTTTTGACCGCCCCGGATTTTTGGCGATGATGGAGGAAGTGGAGGCAGGGCGTGTAGAGGCAATCGTCATCAAGGACATGAGCCGGTTAGGGCGTGACTATCTGAAAGTCGGCCAGGTCATGGAGATTTTGCGGCAGCGCGGCGTCCGGTTAATTGCCATCAACGATGGCGTGGACAGTCTGAAAGGCGACGATGATTTTACGCCCTTCCGCAATATCATGAATGAGTTTTACGCCCGCGACACCAGCCGGAAAATCCGCTCTGTGTTTAAGTCAAAAGGCATGAGCGGTAAGCACCTGACAGGCACCGTGATTTACGGCTACTTGTGGGATGAAAAGCGGGAACATTGGCTGGTAGATGAGGAAGCCGCCGAAGTGGTACGCCGTATCTTTTCCCTCACGCTGGAGGGATATGGGCCTTATCAGATCGCTTGCAAGTTGTCCGCAGACCGGATTGAAATTCCTGTCGTACACCTTGCCCGATTCAACGAAGGTGTGAACCGTTCAAAGCCGGTCAAAGACCCCTATGGATGGGGATCATCTACCATCGTGAACATTTTGAAAAAACGAGAGTATTTAGGGCATACCATCAATTTCAAGACCCGCAAGCACTTTAAGGACAAGAAAAGCCACTATGTTTCTGAGGACGAATGGACGATCTTTGAGAATACCCATGAAGCCATTATCGACCAGCAGACCTTTGATTTGGCGCAGAAAATCCGCAGCAATGTACGGCGTTATCCAAACGGCTGGGGCGAAGCGGCTCCCCTCACAGGCTTGCTCTATTGTGCCGATTGCGGCGGCAAGATGTATGTCCACCGCACCAACAATGGCAAGCGGATTTCTCAATATACCTGTTCCAATTATACCAAAGTTCCGTGTGGGACACTATGCCCTACACAACACCGTATCAATGAGAGTGCTGTCCTGACATTGGTTTCCGACACGCTCCGGGCTATCGCTGAATATTCCAGAAATGACCGGACGGAATTTATTCACACCGTTCAGGAAACGCAGGTTGCTCAACAGAGTGCCGATATATCGAAAAAGCGCAGGCGTCTGGCTGCTGCTCAAAAGAGAGCCGGAGAACTGGAAAAACTGATTTGCAAAATCTATGAGGACAACGCCCTCGGCAAGCTGCCGGATGCACGATATAAGGCGCTTGATGCACAGTATGCCAAAGAGCAGGACGCACTTGAGATTGAAATTGCAGAGCTGGAAAAGGCTGTTACCGGCTATGAGCAGAGCCAGAAATCAGCGGAGAAATTTATAGCCCTGATTGATAAGTACGAGAATTTTGACACTCTGACAAACACCATGCTCAATGAGTTTGTAGAGAAAATCCTTGTCCACGAACGCGCCCGAAAAGGCAGTCAGGACACCACGCAGGAAATTGAAATCTACTTCAATTTTTTAGGACGCTATATCCCACCATCCTTACAGCCGGTTCCTTTAACCCCGGAGGAACAGGAAGAACTGCGGAAAAAAGAAGAACGCAAGGACAGGCTTCATCAGAATTATTTGAAGCGGAAAGCCAGCGGCGCACAGAAACAGTATGAGGACAAAATCAAGGCGAAGAAAAAAGCGGAAATGGACGCTAAGAAAGCCCTGATCCGGGCTGAGGATATGAAAAAAGGTGTTTTTTCTACTATCGGTCAGCTACCAAAAGAAGAACCGCGCAAAGGCAGCATAGCAGCCAGCGCAGCAGTCTAATCATCACGAAGCAAAGGAGAATGAAAATGAGTAAGTTGACTTACATTCGTTGTGGAGATTATGATATACCCAACCTAAAACTTTCTGAACAGCCGGAAACTTCTATCGGCAAGTACGGCAGGATGAGAAAATCCTACCTAAAGAAACATCGCCCCATTCTCTACAACCAACTGTTGATGAGCGAGAAGCTGTATCCACACCTGTTAGAGATTGACCGGACAGCGCAGGAGCGCGTGGACACCATGTTGCCTCACATGATGGAGACTGCGGGTGTCACGGAAGAACTGAAAGCCTGTGACCCTATGCGTTGGGTGGGGCTGATGAACACATTAACGGCACAGATTGAGGAAATTTTAATCAGGGAACTGATTTGCAGCTGAATGGGAGGTGCGGGAAATGCTGACCTTTGAAAAGATTTTGAAAGTGTTTCAGGCATATCTGGATGATGATCCACTGTATGAGGTAGTTCAGACCAGCCACGGTTATACATTGATGGCATGGGAACCCCACCGGAATGACTGGTATAGCGCTGAAATACAGAAAACCCCGGAGGATTTACGGAACGCTTTGTTGGGTACATACGCCAACTTTCTGGAAGATAAGATTACTGGAAATGACCGTGACCTGACTGTGACAGAAACCGGAGAAATCCAGCAGAGGTGCCGGGAACTTTTGGAAAAGTGCAGGGAAACATGATACAGAAACGCCAGAAGGAGGCCGCGATTATGCGTCCTCCTTCTGCTTCGCAGTCTGTTCCATTTTGAGCGCCCCGTCTATGGCACCTTCGATAATCGGCAGGTATTCTTCAGGGCAAAGCTTCAGCTTGTGGCTGACCCGTTGCCGCTGTTCGCTTTCTTCTCGTATAATCTCCGGGTTAAAATACCGTTCCACGGGAAGTCCGCAGACCTTAATCAACTGGATCATCACAGGCAGGCTCGGAATCGCACCTTGATTCTCAATGTTGGCAAGATACCGCCATTCAATCCCAACCATTTCTGCCAATGTTTTTCGTGCCAGACGCTTTGCCTCTCGTGCAGCTTTGACATCTGCGCCGAAGGTTTCAAAACCGGGACAATCTTCAACTTTCGCCATATAACATCACCCAGTTACATTGTATAATTCATACTTTGCCCGTGGAATGTTGCTATATGCAGGTTAGTTGAAGTTTATAATTCACATTTCGTTCCTTGCATTGTTCGAGAAAGAGAACTATAATGTACTCTGTGGAGGTGCGAAATGGACTATATGACATTGAAAGAGGCCGCCGAGAAGTGGGGCGTGACACCTCGTAGGGTAAACTACTATTGTGCCAGTGAGCGTATCCACGGCGCTGTGAAGATGGCTGGTGTTTGGCTGATCCCTAAAACTGCGGAGAAGCCAGTTGATGGCCGGACAAAACAAGGAAAGGTGCAGAAAGCATGAAACTATCTAAAATTATGATAATTGAAGATGATCCTGTGATACAGGGAGAATTACAAACTTTATTGAATGGAAATGGATATACAACGCTTGGAGTAAGGAATTTTTCCGCTGTGACAGAACAGATTCAGGATGAAAAGCCACATCTGATTTTGTTGGACATTAAGTTACCCGGAGAGAATGGTTTTGCTTTATGCTCTAAAATTCGTACCTTTTCCGAAGTGCCGATCATCTTTGTGACAAGCTGCAACACGGATATGGACGAGCTGAATAGCATTATGTTGGGTGGAGACGCTTTTATCACGAAGCCCTATAACACAGCAATCCTGCTTGCAAAAATTGCTTCTCTGCTGAAGAAAACCTATCCCGCACAACAACGGGAGAAGATCGTCTATGGAGATGCGGTGCTGCATCTGGAATCCAGCAGTTTGGACTATAATGGACGGAGCGTAGAACTTACTAAGAACGAATTGAAAATTCTCTATTATTTGTTCAAGAACGGTGGAAAAATCTGTTCTCGCGGAGATATGATTGAGTATTTGTGGGACAATCAGCTATATGTGGATGACAATGCTTTGAGCGTCAATATCAACCGCATCCGGGAAAAACTGGCGGGCATCGGTCTGACGGATTTTATCAAGACAAAGCACCGACAGGGGTACACGATATGAACAGCAGACGATATTGGAAAAACAGGCTACCATTTCTGCTGACGAACCTTGTTTGTATGGCTGCACTCACTGTATTTTTGCTGGTGTGCGGCAATTCGGTTTCCGCAGTAGTATTGATTCTGATTGTATGGGCATTGATTTTGCTGACGGGACTTGTCCTCACTTACTGGAAACGGAAGCGGCAGATGAAAAAACTTCTGGATATGGCGGAGCAGCTTTCCGAAAGATACCTCATTTCCGAAGTGATGGAGCTGCCGGAACAGGCCGAGGATCAGGTTTACTATCAGCTTTTGAAAATGGCTGGAAAATCCATGTTGGAACAGATTGGAGAAGTCGAGCGGGAACGCCTGGAGTACAAAGAATACATTGAGCAATGGATTCACGAAATCAAAACGCCCATTACTGCCATGAAACTCCTATGTGAAAACCACCGGACGGACTGGACAAAGGAACTTCTGCTGGAACTGGAAAAGACCAACCGCTTTACCGAACAAGCTCTTTATTACGCCCGCAGTGAGCATACAGAGAAAGATTATTCTGTCCGGGAAATGGCACTGTCCCAAGTGGTGCATCAGGCGATTGCAGATAATAAATATCTGCTGCTCCAAGGTGGTATGCGTCTGGAAGTGGAGGAAATGCAGGACACGGTTTATTCAGATGAAAAGTGGGTGCGCTTTATTCTGAACCAACTGATTGCCAATGCGGTCAAGTATCGTACGGAACAACCGGTTCTCCGCATTTCTACTCATAAACGGCAAGATCAGGTTGTTCTTGTCATGGAGGACAATGGAATCGGGATTGCTGCGTCCGATCTGCCCCGTATCTTTGAAAAGGGATTTACCGGTCAGAATGGTCGTATGGTCCAGCAGTCCACAGGCATTGGCCTGTACCTATGCAAACGGCTCTGTGAAAAGCTGGGCATTGGCATTGCGGCAGAATCATCGGAACAAGGAACCGCCATTTCCATGGCGTTTCACATTAACTGTCTGATCCATGAAGTGCAGGGCTGATTGCTGTCCTGCACTTCTTACATTTTTGTTAGAACTTTGTAAGAAAACTTGATACAAACGAGGCCACTCTTATTCTACAATAGAGATCAGAGGTGATAACAATGAAAGAAATTTTGAAACTGGATCATATCCAAAAATATTACGGAAATGGCGGGAATGTTACAAAAGCAATTCAGGACATCAGCTTTTCCGTTCAGGAAGGGGAATTTGTAGGAATCATGGGAGCATCCGGTTCCGGCAAGACTACCCTGCTCAACTGTATTTCCACCATTGATACCGTCAGTGCGGGACATATCTATCTGGACGGAACCGATGTGACGGAAATCAACGAAAAACAGATTGCCCGGTTTCGTCGGGAGAATCTTGGATTTGTATTTCAGGATTTTAACCTGCTGGACACTCTGACAATCTCGGAAAACATTGCCTTGGCACTGACTATCAACAAGGTTCCTGCAGGTGAGATTGATGGGCGGGTGCGGGAAATGGCCGGAAAGCTGAATATCACGGATATTCTGGATAAATATCCCTATCAGGTGTCCGGCGGTCAAAAACAGCGGTGTGCCTGTGCCAGAGCTATTATCAACCAGCCAAAGTTGATCCTGGCGGACGAACCTACCGGCGCGTTAGATAGTCACTCGTCACAAGCCTTGCTCTCCACAATCCAGAGTATTAACGAAAGCCTTGACGCCACAATCCTGATGGTAACACACGACGCTTTTTCGGCAAGCTATGCCAATCGTATTCTCTTTTTAAGAGATGGTGCGATCTTCACGGAAATTCTCAAAGGCAGTGATTCTCGTAGGGTTTTCTTTGAAAAAATCTTGAATGTCCTTACCATGATGGGAGGGGGTGTGAATGATGTACACTAAACTCATTTTCAAAAATGCAAAGCGGTCAGGAAAGGACTATTTGATTTATATTGTGACCATGACACTCTGTGTCACATTGTTCTATGCGTTTTTGTCTATCAGCAGCACCCATTATCATCCGACCATTGGTGCGGAATATAATATTTCCCTGCTGGCTGGAGGTATGAAACTGGCGATTTGTGGGATTAGTCTGCTTCTGTTGTTTCTGATCCACTATGTCAATCGTTTCATGCTGAGAAAAAAACAATCGGAGTTTGCAGTTGAGGCAACCCTGGGAATGGAGCAAAAAACCATAGGACTGCTCTTTTTTGGAGAGACTTTTTTCCTGCTCATATTCTCTGTGTCGGTGGGAATCCTTCTGGGGATGGTCGTTTCTCAGGTCATTACGGCTATGCTGCTTGCTTCTTTTGGGGAACCCTACGCTTTTTCTTGGTCTTTTTTTCCAGATACCGTGCTGCTGACCGTGGGCTTCTTTGTTGTTTGCCAGATTCTGGTTGGAGTCGGGAATGTCAGAATTCTCAATAAAAGTAGGATTATTGAGCTTATGACGGCAAACCGTCAGAATGAAAAACCGCTTCATAAAAGCAGATGGATGCCGATGATCTGTATTTTCTATGGCATTATGCTGCTGTGGATGCTGGAGGTAGGTGCTGTAAAATATCATTTTTACTTCGATCCCAGACATCCGCTTCCTGTAAAGCTCATGTATTGGGGGAATGTCCTTTTCCCTGCCGTGACGCTGCTTTGGGCAATTGCAGTTTCTTTTTTACACAGAAAAATAGGATTTTCCCCATATCTTTGCGGGCTTCTGGCTGGTGCTGTATTGACCGCTATCCCGATTTTTTCCATCGCAGAACTGGAAAAAGCCTACTTCCTTGGATTTGACGCCCCAACTCTGAATCAATATTTGCTGTTTGGGGTTGCGGATATTTTGTTTATCATTTCCGCAGTCATGTATTTATCGAATGCGGCGCTCCTATACTGGAAGGAGTCTAAAGTGTCCCGCAAATATCACAATACGAGTTTATTTCTGTTTGGACAGCTTTCCTCTAAGCTGGCTACCAATACGAAAACGATGACGATCATTTGTGTGACCCTGACTTTTTCTATCTGCTTGTTTGTCATTGCGCCAGTTTTGACAGGATGGAGTCTGGGCTATTTGGATAGTCGGGCAGTCTATGATATTCAAATTTCAAGCCGCTACAACGATGTTTATGAAGTGGAAAATCTTCCGGATACAGACTATGAGGAAATTACTGCGTTCATAGAACAAAACAACATAGAGATAAAGGACGATTTGACTTTTTCGGAATATCTTCCTCAAAAAAGCGACTTTCACCAGCGGGTAAAGTACGACTTTCCTCCCTTGGCGATTGCACTGAAGGATTATAACGCTGTTCGGAAAATGTTGGGATATGAACCTATTATTTTAAAAACGGATGAATTTGCTACCCACTGGCATAGTGCGGCAGAGGACAAGGATATTGAAAACTACATCGCTGAGCATACTTTACTGGAAACGGACGCAGGCACTCTGAAACTCAGTGAGAATGCAGTGTTTCAGGAACCTGTGGGGGAATCCATCTATAATCTATATACAGATGTGGTGTATATCATACCGGACGAGATAGCGCAAGTCTTGCTTCCGGTACAGAGCAACCGATTTGTGATGACCCAATATCCGCTTCCCTTCAAAACGGCAGAAATGCTGGAACAGCTTCTTGGGCGTTCTTATCCAGAAGATCCTGATAAAGACAATCTGGCAGGATACAGTACAACTGTCCATACTACGGAAGTGAACCGTATAATCGCCCTTAACTTTATCCTAAAAGCGTCCTTGATCTATGGTGCAATTGTGCTGATGGTGATGTGTCTTACCGTGCTGGCTCTTCAGCAGCTCCTAGATGCAGAAAAAAACAACTACAGATTTTCGGTTCTGCGAAAAATGGGAGTGGAAGAGAAGGACCTGCATACTTTGGTTCTAAAACAGCTTGGTGTTTGGTTTGGGATGCCGATCACAGCGGCAATCGTTGTAGCAATGATTGTGATTGGCTATTTTCTTCAAAGTGTTTCTGCTGAAATCTCAGCTTATATTGGCTGCGGAGCCTTGATGCGGCAAATAGGTATCATTGTCGGGATTTTCGCTTTGCTGCTGAGCTGCTACTTTCTCAGTACATGGCTGCTGTTCCAGCGTTCGATTCGCAGCAACTCCGATAGCGTAAGGTGATGGGAGGAAGATATGTACTGGAAGTTAGCAATTCAAAATATCCGCAGAAGCCTGCGAGATTATATCATTTACTTTGTGACACTTACCTTGATTGCGCTCTGTGATGTCCTTCTATTTAGGGATGAGCTGTTCTATTATGAGAGCTTCGGTCTGTTTGCTGTTCTAATTCTGGTTCAGTTGGCAGCGACTGGAGTAGCAGCGTTTCATATTTATCAAGAAAAAAGATTGAATAGAAAATACCTATAGATTCATACATCTGCCGGACGACGGCAAAAGAAAAAAAGCCGTCGTAAAGCAGACACATTTCCACGCGCCTATGAAGCGGCGGCTTTGATTTTCAGAGCCGCCGTTTCTTTTCGTCTATCCTAAACCAACGACGACCTAACACCGTGTAAATCCACGGCGGCATATAGGAGGATTGCCGCCGTGTCTATTCTTGTCTTTTTTCACAGTACCCATGACCTGCACCAGCTAAAAAAAGCCTGCTCCCGACAGCGGAGCAATGTGGTCAGCAGTATGCACTATACCATGTAACTAAACAGCAAAATATACTCTATTACGCTCGTATGGCTTTATGCCGTCCGGGCGCTTTTTTGTCCCTATGGAGCCGGAACATCGGGTCAGCATGGCCCGAACTTTATCCCCGGTGCCGCGCCCCGCCTGCTCCGTTCAGATTTTTTTCAAAAAATTCTGAACGGAGGAAAGGCAGATGGAAGTTATCATCAATTATAACGGACAAGCCCTGTCCGTGGAAGTCACGGTTGAAGTCTACGAATACCTTGACCGCGCCGATCACAAGACGGAAAACCTTGCCCATGAACAGCGGCGGCATTGGGATGGCCGGGAGTTTGACGAGTACATCATTACCACCGAGGGTGTAGGGGTCTACGGCGAAACGCCGGAGGAATACCTTTGCCGCATGGAAACGCTGCATGAGCTGATGGCTGTTCTGGACACCTGTACCGAGGCCCAGCGCCGCCGGTTCCTGCTCTATGCGCTTGACGGGCTGAGCCTTGCAGAGATCGGTGTGCTGTGCGGCTGCTCCAAAGTGGCTGTGTATCAAAGTGTGGAGGCGGTCAGAAAAAAATTTATAAATTTCTTTGAGAACAGGCTTAACGAATGACCTGTTTTCTGGCTACCAAGTGAAAGGGATCATTTCCCTTATCTCAGCGAGGGGCGGACAGCGGACGAGCTGCCCGCCTCTCCAATTTTCAGGAGGTAAGCCTATGAAAACAATCAATCTGCGGTGGATGTATCCCCACTACCGGCATGACGAGTTTGTGGATGTTACGGACGAGGTATGGGCAGCGATGTATCAGGCCCAGCGGGAGATGGAGAACTATGAGCGTCGGAAAGTCTACCACCGCGCCTACTACTCTCTGGACGCATACAGCTGGCTGGAAAATTACGCACTGGAACACAGCAGATCACCGGAAGATATTTTGCTGGAACGAGAAGAAATGACCACGCGACTGCGCCTGATTGCAGCTCTGCCGGTGGCTCTGGCTCATGCCACTCCGGCACAGTCCCGCCGTGTTCACGCCTACTACATTGCCGGTATCAAGCAGCCGGAAATCGCCCGGAGAGAGGGTATCCATAGCAGTAAGGTCAGCGTTGCCATCCACCGGGGACTGCGGAATATGCGCCGTTGCTATGATGACCTTTTTCAAACAGAGTGAGGGCGTGCCTATGCAGACCATCAATCTCAAACAATATTATCCATTTTGCAAAGAGGACATTTTTGTGGAGGTGTCCGATGAGATCGTCGAAGCGTTTCTTCTGGACAAGAGAGCCGAGGCCGCCAGAGATCGCAAGATGTTCCGGTATAAGGCGTTTTATTCCCTCGATTGTAACGATGGAATCGAAAATGCCGCCATCGGCTGGGCGCAGCCATCGCCGGAGGACTACCTGATAGAAAAAGAAGAATTAGCCGAATACGAAGAATTGATACGGCGATTGTACGAAGCCATTTCTTCCCTGCCGCCTATGCAGGCTCGCCGTGTCCATGCCCGCTATATGCTGGGTATGAAAGTGAAAGATATTGCCGCAATGGAGGGTATCACACCATCACAGGCGGGAAAATCCATCCACGCTGCACTGCGGAGGCTGCGCCGGTACTTTGCTCGACAGAAATGGACGGTCAATCTATGAGTATTTTCAAAGAAAAGAGGTGCCTGACATGAACGAAAAAATTACAGCCCACCCCCAAAAAGAAGAACGGGAGAAAGTCCTGAAGGAGATTCGGCAGCTTGAAAACCGAAAGAAGATTTTGGAGAACAAGCAGCGGAACGAAGAACGCAGGGTTCGCACCCGCCGCCTGATTGAGCGCGGAGCCATTTTGGAGGGGATTTTCCCGCTGGCTCCCGACCTTTCCGGCGCAGAGGTTAAAGCATTTTTGATTGCCCTGTCCCATCTTCCGGGGGCTGCGGAATTGACTGCAAACCTGCCAAAATCCGGGGACACGCCATAAGTCCCTTGTTTACAAGGGCGCACTTATACACCGTTGCCGGTGCTGTGCGCCCTGCCGGGGGCGTTGCGTACTTCGTCCGCGATGGGAAGCTACACTCCCCAAACCCCTTGTGCGCTCTGCGCAGCCAGACACCCGCTTTGCGTTTGTCCGGCTCCACATAGCCTGTTATCCCCTCACTGAAAGGAGGTGTTCCCCATAGATTTCTGTCATATCCCCGTCAGTATCATCAAGCGCAGCGCAGGCCGTTCTGCCGTTGCCGCAGCTGCTTACCGCAGCGGAACCAAGCTGACAAATGAATGGGATGGAATGCCCCACGACTACACCCGGAAAGGCGGCATTGTCCATGCGGAGATCATGCTGCCTGACCACGCCCCGCCGGAATTTGCAGACCGATCTATCCTCTGGAACAGCGTGGAGCAGATCGAGAAAGCCAGGGACAGCCAGCTTGCCCGCGAGATCGAGGCGGCTTTGCCCCGTGAACTGTCCGGTGAACAGCAGCTTGCCCTTGTGCGCGCCTATGTGAAGGACAACTTTGTAGACAAAGGAATGTGTGCTGACTTTGCTATCCATGACAAGGGAACCGGCAACCCTCATGTCCATATCATGCTGACGCTCCGGCCTCTGAAAGAAAATGGACAGTGGGGCGCAAAGTGCCGCAAGGCATACGATCTGGACGAGAACGGCCAACGCATCCCGGACGGGAAAGGCGGCTGGAAGAACCACCGGGAGGACACCACCGACTGGAACGACAAAGGGAATGTGGAGATTTGGCGGGCGGCATGGGCGGCCTGCACCAACCGGGCATTGGAGGCCGCCGGTCATCCCGCCCTGGTAGACCACCGCAGCTACAAGCGCCGGGGCATTGATAAAATCCCCTCTGTCCATCTGGGGCCAGCCGCCAGCCAAATGGAAAAGCGCGGCATCCGCACCGACAAGGGCGAAGTAAACCGGCAGATCGCCGCCGACAACAAGCTGCTGAAAGAAATCAAAGCCCGCATTACCCGTCTTTATCGCTGGTCGAAAGCCGAAACGGAAAAACCACAAACACAGCAAAGCAGCTTGACAGCTTTGTGGGAGGCCCAGCAGCAGTTGGACGCTCCCCGCACCCGCACCGGCAAAATCCGGGCTTTGCAGGAAAGCGCTGCACTATTCAGCTTTTTGCAGGCAAACGGCATCCAGTCTATGCAGCAGCTTCATGAAAAAATCGCTGATATGAACAGCTGTTACTATGACCTGCGGGGAAAGATCGTCAAGACCGAGCGCCGGATCGCCACCCTCACCGAGCGCGGGGAGATGTGGGCGCAGTACAACAAGTACAAGGCTGTCCATAAGCAGCTTGCCAAAGTAAAGCCGGAAAAGCGGGAACAGTTTGAACAGCGCCACAGCCGGGAACTGATCCTCTATGACGCAGCGGCCCGGTATCTGAAAGAACTGAAAGACAGCGGCGAGGCAATCACCCCGAAGGCATGGCAGCTGGAAATTGACCAGCTGGCCGCCGGAAAGCAGGCGGACACGCTTGCCATGAAATCCATGCGGGAGGATTTGAAAGCAGTGGAACGGCTCCGCAAAACCGTCGAGCAGTTGTCCAGACAGGAACGGGACAAGCCTCACGACCGGGAGCCGGAGCGGTAAGGGCTACCGCGTTTCACGACATACTTTTGCACACAGAAAAACCGCCGTACAGGTTTCCCCATACGGCGGCAGACTGTTTATTTGCCGAACAAGTCGCTGTGTGTGCCGGTGCGGGCCAGCGTCAGCACCAGAACATCATCTTCTATGCGGTAGACAAGCAGCCAGTCCGGGAGAATGTGACATTCCCGATGGCCTGCCCAATCGCCGGACAGGTCATGGTCACGGGTCTTATCCGGCAGCGGTTCGCCCATCGCCAGCAACGCTACGACCTGCTCCAGCAGCTCAATCTTCAAGCCACGCTTTATAGCTCGTTTGTAGTCCTTTTTGAAACTGGTCGTGTACTTGACGGTATATTTGGTTTCTTTCATCTTTTCAGGTCAGCAAATAACTCGTCAAGGTCATTGTAGCCCTTTACAGACGGGTCTTTTGCAATCCTTTCCGCTTCCAGCATGGCAGCAACCGTTTCTTTGTTCGGCTGTTCCAGCCTTACTTCAAAGGGAATGCCGCCTTCACGAAGCGACTGGCGCACAAAGATGTTAAACGCCGTAGTCAGGTTCATGCCAAGTTCAGTAAACAGTGCGTCCGCCTGCGCTTTCAAATCTGCGTCCATGCGGATACTGATGTTTGTGGTATTTCCAGCCATACGATCAACCCCTTTCTGCTGGCAATTATAGTATATGCCATTTGCACGAAGAAAACAATACTTTGCACGAATATTTAACAATAAATTCATTCAAGGAGGTTACCGGCTTTATGAAAGAAATCATTTATGAAGAACAATAAGTCTGAACCTATCCCAGTCATGGATTACCGCCAGTACCGCAGAGTGCGGAGGCTGGTGCATGAGTGCTGTAACTACATCGACGGAAACTGTATCGCCCTGGACGATGGGGAGAAATGTGTCTGTGTCCAGTCCATTTCCTATTCCCTGTTGTGCAGGTGGTTTCGGACGGCGGTATTGCCGCAGGATAAGGAACTGGAAACGGCGCTGTTCCACCGGCTGAATGCGAAGAAATGCGCCGTATGTGGGGCGCTGTTTACCCCCGGTTCCAACCGGGCCAAATACTGCCCGGAATGTGCCGCACGCATGAAGCGGATCAACGCCGCAAAGCGCAAGCGGAAACAACGGGAGAAATGTCACGCTTTAGGGGCTGAAAAACCCTTGTAAATCAAGGATTTTTTCGAGGGTGTCAAAGGCAGGCTGATAGATTTATCCTCAGACCCCTAAAACGGCCATAAAATGCGTGCAGAATCCCAAGAGAAACCCCAAGGAGGAACCCTATGTCAGACAACCGAAAATATTATTACCTGAAACTCAAAGAAAACTATTTTGACGATGATTCCATCGTGCTGCTGGAAAGTATGCAGGATGGTGTGCTGTATTCCAACATTCTGCTCAAGCTGTATCTGAAATCGCTGAAACATGGTGGACGGCTTCAACTTGACGAGGACATTCCTTACACGGCGCAGATGATCGCCACCATTACCCGCCAGCAGATCGGCACTGTGGAGAGAGCCTTGCAGATCTTTTTGAAGCTGGGTCTTGTGGAAGTGCTGGACAGCGGCACATTCTACATGAGCAACATCGAACTTTTAATCGGCCAGTCCTCTACCGAGGCCGAGCGAAAGCGGGCTGCGAGGCTCCAAAATAAGGCTCTTTCTGCGCCACGGACAAACGGCGGACATTTGTCCGACATTCGTCCACCAGAGATAGAGATAGAGTTAGAGAAAGAGATAGAGATAAAGAGAGAGATAGAGAAGGTACGCCCTGAAACGGGGCACCCTTCCCACACCTATGGCCGTTACCAGAATGTTTTCCTGACGGACGAGGAACTGGCAGACTTACAGGCCAGTTTTCCCACTGTATGGGGCCAGTACATCGAAAAGCTGTCCGAATACATGGCCTCTACTGGTAAGCGGTATCAGAGTCATGCCGCCACCATCCGGCGCTGGGCCGGTGAGGACGCGAAAAAGGCGGCCCCGCCCACCCGCAACCGGGATTACAGCGTAAAGGAGGATGAAACTGTATGATTGAGATTACCGCAGAAATCCGGGCATTCATCGACAAGGCAGCTGCCGGTGTGGAATTGGCCGGGGACGAGTATATAGACCCGTCAGACGGGCTCATTCACTGTAAGAAATGCGGCGGTCAGAGGCAGACCGTTGTGCCATGCTTTGGGAAACCCGGCTACTTCATGCCCCGCTGTATCTGCCAGTGTCAGCGGGAGGCTGAGGAGCAGCGCAAGGCTGCTGAAGAACGGCAGCGCCGCATGGAGCGTATCAAACGCCGAAAGGCACAGGGCTTGCAAGACCGCTATCTCTATGACTACACCTTTGCCAACGACAACGGGCAAAACCCATTGATGGACAAGGCTCATGCCTATGTGGAGAACTGGAAAGAAGCATATAAGAGCAATATCGGGCTTTTGCTGTTTGGAGATGTGGGAACCGGCAAATCTTTTTTCGCCGGATGTATCGCCAATGCTCTACTTGACCGGGATGTGCCTGTGCTGATGACGAACTTTCCCACCATCCTGAACCGCCTGACAGGGATGTTCTCCGAAGACAGGGCCGACTTTATCGCCAGCTTTGACGAATACGACCTGCTTATCATTGACGATTTGGGTGTGGAGCGCAGTACCGAGTATGCGATGGAGCAGATGTTTTTCGTCATTGACAGCCGATACCGCAGCCGCAGGCCCATGATCATCACCACCAACCTGAAACTGGCCGAACTCAAGAACCCGCCTGACCTGGCCCACGCCCGTATCTATGACCGTATTCTGGAACGGTGTGCGCCGATTCTTTTTGACGGGAAGAATTTCCGGGAAGAAAATGCCGGTGCTACCCGACAGACAGCAAAAGACATTGTAAACAGTAAGCAAGACTGATTTTTTACCGGGCGGCACAGACCCGTTCGGAGAAAGGAGCGCCATGAACAGAGAACCCCGTACTATGCAGGTGGCAGACGCCGCTACTGCGTCCAGAGAGCCGGAAAACACACCAGCGATGGTAAAGAAAATCGGTAAGACAACCTACAAGGTTCATGTCCATTTCAGCAATACCAGCACAGAAACCATGAGCGATAAAATCAAGCGTATGCTCAAAAATGAAATTCAGCAGATGTGACAGACTGATAAACGAAGCCGCCTTGTGCTAAACTGATGATGGTACGCACCAAAGTTTTTGTCAAGGAGGACACGAAAATGCTTTACACAGAAAAAGAGAAACATGAAATTGAGCGAGTAAAGGAAGTCTTTGCGGAACATCTGCGGCAAAGCCCTGATTTTGAACTGCTCTGGTCGGACAAGGTAGGCTATGTCTGGCTGACGATTGGTGTAAATCCAGTCTATGTGGATACCGGTATCAGAATCGAATCTGCCGCCGATCTCTGTTACAGGTGTTTGGATGATGTTGCTATGGATGTTTTGTATATGACGGGCAACGATCATGCACTGGAAGCAGCCGACCCGCTGGAATTGGCCGAAATCAAGCGGCGTTGGGAGCCATATATCAACCAGCTGCCAGACTATGCGTATCTCTGCAAAGACCTGCTGAACGGAAAAATGTAATCTATCAAACGAGGTGTCAGGAGCCATACGGTGCTTCTGGCACCTTTTTTGTAGATTTTTGTGAATTTGATTAAAAAGTCCTTGACAATTTGTCTCTGGAAAAACAGCCAAGTCGATCCTTATTTCCTGTGCTTCAAGACTGGCTCCTTTTGACATTAAAGAAGTCAGGGAAATTACCATGTATGACGAACTGGATCTGGATATGCTGGGAGATGAACGGACTGCTCTTTTCCTTATTATGAGTGACACGGACGGGACCTTTGCATTTTTGATCAGTCTGATCTATTCCATTTTGTTTAACCGCTTGTGTGAGCGGGCGGATGATGTATATGGTGGAAGGCTTCCCATCCATGTGCGCTGCCTGATCGACGAGGCGGCAAATATCGGGCAGATCCCGAACCTGGAGCGTCTTATGGCGACCATCCGAAGCCGTGAGATCTCTGCCTGCCTGGTGCTGCAGGCGCAAAGCCAACTCAAAGCCCTGTATAAAGACAACATGGACACCATCATCGGTAACTGTGACGCCTCCCTTTTCTTAGGAGGCAAAGAAGAAACCACCTTAAAAAGCTGGAACTCCCTATTGGGGAAAGAGACCATCGACCTGTATAACACCAGTGTCACAAAGGGCAATCAGGAATCCCACGGACAAAATTTTCAAAAGCTGGGAAAGGATCTGATGTCGGTGGATGAACTGGCAGTCATGGACGGGGGTAAATGTCTGTTGCAGATCAGGGGTGTGCGGCCGTTCCTCTCCCGGAAATACGATATAACCAAACACCCAAATTACAAACTGCTTTCCGATTTTAATGAGAAGAACGCTTTTAATATCGAAAAGTTTCTTTCTACCCGGATGCCGATGCGTCCCGGTGAACGATACCGCAATTATGAAGTCACAGCCGAAGATCTGGCTTCCCAGACTTTATAAAGTTGTTCCTGCCTGTCAAAGCATGACGCCCTGGCAGGCTTTGTTTTTGTCACGATGAAAGGAGGATTTTTTGAGGATTCGTGATTCTCCCTGAAAAGTAAATAACCGCAGGATTTTTCCTGCCCCATGCCGCCGTGCTGTTTGAAACAGATTTTTTCTAAAAACAGTGCGGCGGCTTTTTTTGTTTCCGGCCTGATACGGCCATATCACAAATTAAAATTTCTGAAATTAAAGGAGGAACATTATGGCATTTTTTGCAAGCGCGATTGATACTTTGAAGATCCTTGTGATCGCCCTGGGCGCAGGTCTGGGCGCATGGGGTGTTGTAAACCTTCTCGAAGGTTACGGAAATGATAACCCAGGTGCAAATGCTCATGTACAGTAAAGAAGCAAACAACCGAAAACAAGAGATAGACCGCCAGCACCACACTATTCCGAACCAAAGAGCAAACGACAAGCACCATGGAAATGTGTATAACTTGCTATTCCGTTATGGAAAAGTCCGTTCACAGAACATGAAAAAGCTAAAGAGCAGCTTTCCCACATTCTGCAAACGGACTTTCCCACAACTCCATAAGATAGCAAGTTATGCACATTACGCACAGTGCCGACTGCTGCGGAAGCCCTCTCATTTCATTATCTATTCAAGAAAATAAATTATGAATTTTTTCTTAACACTACTGCGGTAGTGTTGACAACCGATTAAGAAAGGTGTAATGTGTAATCAAACAGAAACTACTGCGGTCTTGTGGAAAGGAGGAAACAAATGGATATTAAACTTTTCGATTCAGAATTGAAAGTAATGTGTGTGCTTTGGAACGAGGGCGACACCACTGCAAAACACATATCCGACGTTCTGAAAAAAGAAATTGGCTGGAACATGAATACTACCTACACACTGATAAAAAGGTGTATCAAAAAAGGGGCGATTGAACGTTCCGAGCCTAATTTCATGTGCCATGCCCTTATTCCCAAAGAAGAAGTACAGGAAGCGGAAACAAAAGAATTGGTTGACAAGATTTATGACGGTTCAGTTGACAAACTGTTTGCAGCCCTGTTAGGCAGAAAAAAGCTTTCCGCTGAACAGATTCAGAAGCTCAAGCAGATTGTGGAAGATTTGGAATGAGGTGGTGTAAATGAATTTACTGCAAATGAGCTTTTCGGGGGCTGCTTTCATTACTGCGGTAGTGATTATCCGTGCGGTGGCAATCAATAAACTGCCGAAAAAGACTTTTCTTGTTTTATGGGAATTGGTGATATTAAGACTGCTTATCCCGTTTTCGATTCCGTCAATGTTTAGTGTTTATACGTTGGTAACTCATAGCATATCTTCTACAACATTGCCGGAAGCTGGAACAGATTACAACATTCCCACTATGCAAGGGCTGTTTGTTACGACACAGGGAGCAGAACAGCCGCCAGAGAATATTTTATCATCTGTTTCCATGTGGTTTATTGTATGGTGTGCAGGAATAATACTTATCGCATTGTTTTTTGTAATATCCTATTTGCGTTGTCTGATTGAATTTCGGACAGCTTTACCCGTCCACAACCATTATGTAGAAAAGTGGCTGGCGGAACGCCCATTGAAACGTCCAATTTTGGTAAAGCAATCTGATAGGATTTCCGCCCCATTAACTTATGGCATTTTCCGTCCTGTTATTTTGGTGCCGAAAAAAATGGACTGGAAAAATGAAAAACAACTGCAATATGTCCTCTCACATGAATATGTGCATATTTATCGCTATGATACTGTAACAAAGCTGATTGCGACACTTGCCCTTTGTATTCATTGGTTCAACCCCTTTGTGTGGGTGATGTATATTCTTTTTAACCGTGATATAGAACTGGCTTGTGATGAAAGCGTCATACGACAATTTGGAGAAAAATCAAAATCTGCCTATTCGCTAATGCTTATCAACATGGAAGCAACGAAAAGTGGGCTATTGCCATTTTGTAACAGCTTTAGTAAAAATGCTATCGAAGAAAGGATAACTGCTATTATGAAAACAAAAAAAACAACTATTTTTTCGCTGGTACTGGCGTGTCTGATTGTTGTCGGGGTAGCTACAGCATTTGCAACTTCCGCCCAAGCTAATAATAATCCAATTTTTGAAGAACAGGAGTACAAACCAATACATGCTTCCGAGAATGCTTCAGATTACGATACGGCGGCAGAACTGCCCGGCGGTAATATTGACTATGGGATATATGAAGAATATGGATTGATTTATGATAAGAATAGCAAGTGCTACACTTACAAGGGAAATGTTGTCCGATTTTTTAATGACCCAGTGGGCGGCGCAAGTTTTACCAATTTCTTTACGGGAACAGTGGATATTGAAGCGGAACGGGATACAAACGATAAACTTATTGGTATTCGGGAATGCACAAAAGAAGTTTATGACAGGCATACAGAAAAGTATGAAAATTCAGGACTTAAATCAATGCCCGCTGGCACTTCTACAGAAAATGGAGATATGATTAGAAATCATGAATCTTACAGCATGGAATCTGGAGATAAGACAGAAAACATGAATACGCTCCAAGATTATGAATCCTATGGCATAGTTTATCACCCAAAAGATGGGTATTGGTACTACAACGACCAGATAATTGGTATATTCATTGATACTAAAAAACCCATCATCTATTTTAATAACAGTGGCAGTATATATCTTTCCATTGCTGAAAATAGTGAAAATGGAGTTATGGAGATTAAGGAAATTTCCGAAGCGGAAGCACAAAAACTTTTACGGGATAATAATTCGGGCAATTCTGCTTCATTCACAGTAGAAACCTTGAAATAACAAGTGTCTTATAAACCATACGCCGTATTATGTGGGAGAAAGGGGGAACTATTTATGCCTTGCACAGAAGCATATAAGGAGCATATCGAGTACACCTTTAATGCCTTTTGCAGAGTTGTCATACACTATGCAGCAATCAACGCATGGCGTGACAGGGATAAACGGCGGCAAAGGGAAATATCCTTTGAATATCTCACAGAAGAAAAGTTTTATCCATTTTGTACGTCAGACACATATTTCATAGACCCTTACAAGCAATACCCTGTTACGATATGCGGTCAGAGGGTTATCCTCACAAATGGAAATCTTGCCGAAGCCCTGTCCTCTCTGCCAGAGAAAAAGAGGGAAATCATTTACCTTTATTTTTTCGGGCGTTACACACAGCAGGAAATCGGGTAACTGTACGGACGCTGCCGGAGTACGGCGTGGCATCACATACACAGTGCCTTGCAAATGCTGCATGAAGAAATGGAGGTGCTTTTCCATGAGGAATCCTAAACTTGTACCGTATGAAACCATTGTCCGGGCGACCAGCGGAGAGCCGGAAGCCATTGACGAGGTTTTGCGGCATTACAGCAAGCGAATCCGGCGTGCTTCCCTTGAAAACGGACAGGTCAACAAGGACACAGAGGACAACATTAAACGGCGGCTTATCGCTGCCCTGTTCCAGTTCCGCTTTGACGGACAGCCTACCTAACAGGAGGTGAGATTTGTCGCAAAAATAGTCATGCTTATATTTAACGACACAGAAGAAAAAGCGGTTGAGAAAGCCATAGCCGCCCTTGCTGATATGATACCGCTGGAAGCCATGCAGCCGCCCCACTCCCCCGTACTTACTTTTCCGGGATTGGAAATAAAATTGCACCAACGCCGGGTATTAAAAAACGGCACAGACATTCCCCTCACACGTTTAGAGTACGGCGCACTCTGCTGCCTTGCCACCAGTCCGGGGAGGGTATTCACAAAGGCGCAAATCTTTGAAGCCGTGTGGAGCCTGGAAAGCGAAAGCTGCCAGTCAAACGTGGCAAATGTGATATGCAATCTACGGAAAAAGATAGAGCCGGACAGCGGCAAGCCCACTTACATAAAGACCGTTTTAGGCGTGGGCTACAAGTTTGCTTCCGGGGAATGATAACAGAATAACCGCCGCCCATCAGCGGCAGCCAAAGACAGGAAATCAAGAAAAGGTTTCCTGTTTTTTTGCGCCCAAAACCAAGCCGGATTTTGCACCGCAATAAAATAATTCAAATACTTTTGGAAAACATTGCCTAAATTTTCTTTTTTCCCGTAGTAGGTAGTAAGGGGAAAAATAATTGCCGGAAAGTTTGGCATTTTTTGAAACCGTCCGTATATCACTGCAAAACGGAACTGATTCTTCCGTTTTTGTCAAATTCTGTTACGAAAACACGAAAAGAAATTCCGGGGAACTTTGCCAGATTTGCCTTGCCGTGCGTAGTAAGTAATAGAGGGAGAAATCCCGCCGCATAGCTGGCAGAATCCACGCCCCGCCCACCGGAGGTATCAGCAAAAGCCCACACAGAGGAAGCCGTCACTTTCTTAGAGCAAGATTCTACCGCAGTACCAAATTTCGCTTATCGCTCATTTTGTCCTTGCGGGAATCTTGTTGGGGAGTGCCTTCCCCAAACCCTGCTATGGCGGCTAAAGCCGCTTGAAAAATTCCCGCAAATTCTTTTCGGATTATTTCAAAAACAGTTCCGCTACACACCCCGTTTTTCTCCTATTAGTGAGAGGACACCACGCACAGAAAGGAGGTCAACCACCTATGAAACGATATAACACGCCCCACCGCAGCAGGGTAGTCAAGACCCGGCTGACCGATGAAGAATACGCCGACTTTACCGCCCGGCTTGCCCCTTATGGTATGAGCCAGTCCGAATTTATCCGGCAAGCCATTACACGGGCAACCATACGCCCCATTGTTACCGTTTCCCCGGTCAATGATGAATTGCTTGCCGCTGTTGGGAAGCTGACCGCCGAATACGGCAGGATCGGCGGCAACCTCAATCAGATTGCCCGGTATCTGAACGAATACGGTGTGCCGTACAACGCCCTGTCCGGCGAAGTCCGAGTCGCCATTTCCGACCTTGCAGCCTTGAAGTTTGAAGTCTTGCAGAAAGTAGGTGAAGCCGTTGGCAACATTCAAACATATCAGCTCTAAAAATGCCGACTACGGGGCAGCCGAGCAGTACCTTACCTTTGAGCATGACGAGTTTACCATGAAGCCTACCCTTGATGAAAACGGGCGGCTTGTCCCCCGTGAGGACTACCGCCTTGCCACGCTGAACTGCGGCGATGAAGATTTTGCCGTAGCCTGTATGCGCTCCAATCTCCGCTATGGCAAAAACCAAAAACGGGAAGATGTGAAGTCCCACCACTATATCATCAGCTTCGACCCACGGGACGGAACGGACAACGGCTTGACCGTTGATAAGGCACAATCGCTGGGCGAGGAATTTTGCAAAGAGCATTTCCCCGGACACCAAGCCATTGTCTGCACCCACCCGGACGGACACAATCACTCTGGCAACATTCATGTGCATATCGTCATAAACAGCTTGCGGATTGAAGCTGTCCCGCTTCTGCCCTACATGGACAGACCAGCGGACACGAAATGCGGCATGAAGCACCGCTGCACAGACGCAGCTATGGAATATTTCAAGTCCGAAGTCATGGAGATGTGCCACCGGGAAAATCTGTATCAGATTGACCTCTTGCATGGCAGTAAGAACCGAGTGACCGAGCGTGAATACTGGGCGCAGAAGAAAGGGCAGCTTGCCCTTGATAAAGCCAATGCCCCGATGATAGCGGACGGTATCACGCCCCGGCAAACCAAGTTTGAAACCGACAAGGCGAAGCTGCGGCAGACCATACGCAACACCCTTGACCGGGCAAGCACCTTTGACGAATTTTCAGCTTTGCTTTTGCAGTCGGGAATCTCCGTCAAAGAGAGCCGGGGGCGGCTGTCCTATCTCACGCCGGACAGAACCAAGCCCATTACCGCCCGGAAGCTGGGGGATGATTTTGACCGTACCGCCGTCCTTGCCCTTTTGGAGCAGAACGCCCACAGAGCCGCCGAACAGACCACACCCATACCCGAATACCCCGGTAGCATGACGGGGCATTTGCAGAGGGAAAAATCCGCCAAAATCGCCCCGAAACAGGACGGTTTACAGCGCATGGTTGACCGGGAAACGAAACGAGCCGAGGGCAAGGGCGTAGGCTATGACCGCTGGGCTTCCCTGCACAATCTCAAACAGATGGCGGCTACCCACAACTTTCTCATGGAGAACGGATTGCTTGACCTTGACAAGCTGGACGCAGCCGTGGAGAGCAGCCGGAAAGCCCTTTCCGAAGCAAGGGAAAGTCTGCGGGGCATTGAGCAGACCATAGCCGACAAGAAAAATCTGCGAAAGGTTGTCAGCGATTACCGCCGAACCCGCCCGACTATTGAGGAACACAAGAAGCTGAAAGGCAAAAAGACAGAAACCTACTACCGGGCAAATGAAGCAGATTTCATCATCTATGAAGCCACCCTGCGCCAGCTAAAGGTGCTTGCACCGGGAAAGAAGCTGCCTGCCATTTCCAAGCTGAATACGGAGATTGAAGCCCTCATTTCCGAGAAAAACGCAGCTTACAACACCTACCGCACCGCCAAAGCCGAGCATGAGCAGCTTGCCACCGCCAAGCGGAACACCGAGCAGATACTACACGGCACACCGAGCCGTCAGAAAAAGCACGAACAGGAGCGTTAAAAACCGACCCGAAATGATACCGAAACCATACAAAAGGCTGGGGGTATAGCTTACCCTACCCGCAACACACCCACCCTTGCAAACGGGGCTTACAGGGCAGATTTTTCCCGAAAATGACACCGGGAACATACAGATTTTGCCCCTGTCCCCTCATACCCGACCAAACCGAAGAAAGGAGCGTTTTTTCATGCCGAGAATGAGCAAGAAGCGGCGGCTGGAATGGGCGTTCTTCCTCAATGAGCGAAACCGCATTACTTTCAATGCCCTTTGCCGGGGCTGTACCCATGACTGCAAGCAGAGTTTTAGGGCTATCGTGGTACTCTGCCCCCGGTATTACTCAAAGAGATGGAAAGCCCGCCCCGCAGATAAGGAGAACCAAGATTATGTCAGATAACCGCAAATATTATTACCTCAAACTGAAAGAAAGCTATTTTGACGATGACGCTATCGTGCTGCTGGAAAGTATGCAGGACGGTATGCTGTATTCCAATATCCTCTTGAAGCTGTACTTAAAATCGCTGAAATACGGCGGCACTTTGCAGCTTGACGAGAATATCCCCTACACCGCCCAAATGATAGCCACCATTACCCGCCAGCAGGTCGGCACAGTTGAACGGGCTTTGCAAATCTTTATGAAGCTGGGGCTTGTCGAACCGCTGGACAACGGGGCTTTGTATATGAGCAATATCGAGCTTTTCATCGGTCAGTCCTCTACCGAGGGGGAGCGCAAGCGCAGGGCAAGAATGAAGATTTCAGAGCAAAAACGGCTTAGTGGACAAGTGTCCGAAGCAAAAGCGGACATTTGTCCACCAGAGATAGAGATAAAGAAAGAGATAGATATAGAGATAGAAAAAGAGAGAGAGTCAGAACCAGGACGAGCCGCTCCCGCTGCTTACGGCAGATACAAAAATGTGATTTTGACAGATACGGAGCTTTCCGAACTGCAAGCAGAACTGCCCGACAAGTGGGAGTATTACATTGACCGGCTATCCGGCTATATCGCTTCCACTGGGAGGAAATACAAGAACCATGCAGCCACTATCCGCAGATGGGTGGCTGACGATACCGCTAAAGCTGCCCCGAAAAGGGGCATACCCGATTACAGCTACAAGGAGGGAGAAAGTCTATGAAACCAGCTTTTGAAGATATGAATTTACAGATACCAGCAGTCACCGCCGAGCCGGAGGACTACACAGGTGAGGACGGTCTGCTCTACTGCGGCAAGTGCCGGACACCGAAAGAAGCCTATTTCCCGGCTGATAAGGCTACCCTGTTTGGGCGTGACCGACATCCGGCTGAATGTGACTGCCAGCGGGCGCAGCGCATGGAGCGTGAAGCCGCCGAACAGCAGCGAAAGCACCGGGACAAGGTGGAAGAACTGAAACGCCGGGGCTTTACCGACCCGGCTATGCGGGAATGGACTTTTGCCAATGACAACGGCAGAAACCCGCAGATGAAAACCGCCCATTTCTATGTGGAACATTGGGAGGACATGAAAGCCGGGAACATCGGCTATCTGCTTTGGGGCAGCGTCGGCACAGGCAAAAGCTACCTTGCCGGATGTATCGCAAACGCCCTCATGGAGAAAGAAATCTCCGTCCGCATGACGAACTTTGCCCTTATTCTTAATGACCTTGCAGCCACTTTTGAGGGCAAGAACGAATATATTTCCAACCTCTGCCGCTATCCGCTGCTTATCCTTGATGATTTTGGAATGGAGCGTGGCACAGAGTATGGCTTAGAGCAGGTCTACAATGTGATTGACAGCCGATACCGAAGCGGCAAGCCGCTGATCGTCACGACCAACCTCACGCTTACCGAGTTGCAGAACCCGCAGGACACGCCCCACGCCCGGATTTATGACCGACTGCTTGAAATGTGCGCCCCTGTCTGCTTCTCCGGCGAGAACTTCCGCAGGGAGAGCGCACAAAACAAGCTGAACCGCTTAAAGCAACTGATGAACGATTGAAAGGAGTTCGCCTATGACCGATAAAAAAGAGCATATCAGACACAGCATGAAAAGCACCGCACCCGCCGATTGCGTGACGGAAATCCGTATAGGGAACTCTGTTCTTGTCGTGTCCGGCTTTTTCAAGCAGGGCGCAAAGGAAACCGCCGCCGACAAAATGGCTAAGGTGCTGGAAGCGGAAGCTGCTACAAAATGAGGGCATGGAAAAGCGGTCATGCCCGGAAACATGACCGCTGAATGGATAAGTTAAATTTTAGTTTGTTTCTTGCAGCCGTTCGTACAGCTGACTGTCAATTTTATAAATTCCCTGATAAGGCTGTTCGATATAGTGTTTTCCGTTTTCCTCATAGGCAAAAATGGTACTTGTTCCTGTTTCAAACTGAAAATCAATCTTGATATAACTTTCAGTCTGCGGAAAATCTTGAACACTTTGCTTACTGGTTGGTTCAGAACTGGAAATGTCAGAAATTATTTCACTTATCCAAGCTGTGTCTGAATGATTTGTGGTGTTTTCCCCAACAGTTACATCAACAGATGTAATGTCGCTTGTTTGGGGCAACTGAATGGGAGCAGCTTTTTTCCCACACGCAACTAAAGTTAAAATGCAAGTCAGACATAAAAACAAAGAAATATATTTTTTCATAAGCCTTTTACCTCGCTAATTCAATTTTTGCCATTATAACACAGCAGAATGAAATGGACTATCAAATAAAAGTAAAATATTTATGAAGTTGAATCTGCGTGATAACCCTAACACAAAAAAACGTCATTTTGACGGGCGGTAAAGAAGCACTTTTACACTTTGCCGCTATACAAGCCGCCCCGCTGTATGGTACAATCGAAGTACGGAATAGTGGGGCTGGCTGTCGGAAACGGAGGAAACCATGTTAAGACAGACAACCCAAAACCTTATTACCGCCCTTTATCCGAGATTATCCCATGAAGATGAACTGCAAGGGGAAAGCAACTCTATATCCAACCAAAAGCGCATTTTGGAAACCTACGCCAAGCAGAACGGCTTTACCAATCTCTGCTGGTACACAGATGACGGTTATAGTGGTGCGAACTTCCAAAGACCCGGATTTCAAGCCATGCTTGCAGACATTGAAGCCGGGAAAGTCGGCACAGTCATCGTCAAGGATATGTCCCGTTTAGGGCGAAATTATCTTCAAGTGGGAATGTATACAGAAATGCTTTTCCCGCAGAAAGGCGTCCGCTTTATCGCTATCAATGACGGAGTGGACAGCGCAATGGGCGACAACGATTTTACCCCGCTGCGTAATCTTTTCAACGAATGGATGGTGAGAGATACGAGCAAAAAAATCAAGGCAGTTAAGAAAGCAAAAGGCATGAGCGGTAAGCCTGTTACCAGCAAGCCCGTGTACGGCTACCTCATGGACGAGGACGAAAATTTCATCATTGACGAGGAAGCCGCCCCGGTAGTCAAGCAGATTTACCAGCTTTGCCTTGCCGGGAACGGTCCGACCAAGATAGCCCGTATGCTGACCGAGCAGGAAATCCCCACGCCGGGAACGCTGGAATACCAGCGCACAGGCAGCATACGCCGCTACCACCCCGGCTATGAATGTAAGTGGGCGACCAATACCGTTGTTCATCTGTTGGAAAACCGGGAATACACAGGCTGTCTTGTGAACTTCAAGACGGAAAAACCGTCCTACAAGATGAAGCACAGCATAGACAACCCCATTGAGAAACAGGCGATTTTCGAGAACCACCATGAGCCAATCATCGACTTGCAGACATGGGAACGGGTGCAGGAGTTACGCAAGCAGCGCAAACGCCCCAACCGCTACGATGATGTGGGCTTGTTCTCCGGCTTGCTGTTCTGCGCCGACTGCGGTCATGTGATGTACCAGCAGCGGTATCAGACCGACAAGAGAAAGCAGGATTGCTACATCTGCGGCAGCTATAAGAAGCGCACCGCCGACTGTACGGCGCACTTCATCCGAACCGACCTTTTGACGGCGGGTGTGCTGGACAATCTGCGGAAAGTGACCGCCTATGCACAGAAGCATGAAGCCCGGTTCGTGAAGCTGCTTATCCAGCAGAATGAAATGGGCGGCAAGCGGAAACAGGCGGCAGCCACGAAGCAGCTTGAACAGGTGCAGAGCCGCATTGCAGAACTTTCCCGCTATATCAAACGTCTGTATGAGGACAATGTAAACGGGAAAATCAATGACGAGCGTTTTATGGAAATGTCCGCAGACTACGAAGCCGAGCAGCGGGAACTGAAGGAGAAAGCCGCCGCATTGCAGGGCGAACTGGACAAGGCACAGGAAGCCACGGTAAACGCTGAAAAGTTTATGAACGTTGTCCGCAAGTACCTTTCTATCGAGGAACTGACACACACCCTCTTGCGTGAAATGGTGGAGAAAATCGTTGTCTATGAATGTGAGTATGACGAGAACGAAGTACGCCACCAGCGCATTGATATTTATTATAGCTTTGTCGGCAAGATTGACTTGCCCGAAGAATAAGCCCGACCTATCCGACACCCTGCGCAAGTGCCGGATAGGAACGGCAAAATTTTTTACACTTCTATTACTTCTTTATCACACATAAGCAAAATCCCAGGGGATCAAGCAGCTTATGGCAGGCGGAGGTATCGCTCTGGTTGGTGCAACGCTGATCCCGCTGCTTTCCGGCCTGTTCGGTTAAGGGCTGACTTATGGGCAGTCTGTTTGAATGGATAACAGACTGGATTAAAGAGGGCCTGATCGATGCGATCACCGGACAGTACACCAGTATTTTCAACTCCGTCAACAACCAGGTTGCGGATGTGGCAAATCAGGTAGGACAGACCCCGCAGGGCTGGAATGGCGGCGTGTTTTCCATGATCCAGAATCTTTCGGAAACCGTCGTCATTCCCATTGCGGGCATGATCCTTACCTTTGTTCTTGTGTATGAACTGATCCAGATGATTCTCGAAAAGAACAACATGCACGAATTCGATACATTCAACATCTTCAAGTGGATTTTCAAGACTTTTGTTGCCACTTACCTGCTCACCAACTGTTTTACGATTGTGATGGCGGTCTTTGATGTGGCCCAAAATGTGGTGTCGCAAAGTGCCGGTGTCATAAACGGGAACCTGGATGTGCAGGCGGCGTTGTCTGATCTGGAAACCCAGCTTGAAGCAATGGGAATGTGGGAACTGATTGGGCTGTGGCTGGAAACCAACATCATCAATCTGTGTATGTGGGTACTGTCCATCGTGATCTTTGTCATTGTATATGGCCGTATGATCGAGATTTATTTAACCGTGAGCCTTGCACCGATCCCGTTTTCCACAATGGCAAACCGGGAATGGGGACAAATGGGAACTGGGTATCTGCGTTCCCTTTTTGCCCTGGGTTTTCAGGGTTTTTTGATCCTGATCTGTGTTGCCATTTATGCAGTGCTGGTCCAGTCTATCCCATCGTCCGGCGATGTGCACGGCGCGATCTGGGGAACGGCGGGTTATACGGTGCTGCTGGCCTTTGCCCTGTTTAAGACAGGTTCGTTATCCAAATCCATATTTAATGCAAGATAGCATGAACAAAACCAATTCTAAAAAGGAGGATTTTATATATGAGTAAAACCAATACAGAAAAAATGGCGCCGGAGACACAGACGCCGGAAATGGCAAACGGCATGAAGCTGGATGTCCGCGTGCGTCCAATCGCCCCAATGGGAAACCTGCTGGCGTTTGCCAATGTTACGATTGGCGGATGCTTTAAGATTGACGGTTTCCGTATCTGTTCCAGTGAAAAGGGGCTGTATGTCAATATGCCCGCAACCCAGGATAAGGGAGGCAACTGGAAAGATGTCTGCTGGCCGGTTACGGCAGAGTTCCGCAAGCAGCTCAACGATGCCTTAATCGATGGGTACGGGCAGGCTATTGAAAATTTGCAGGCAACTCTTGAAGCAACAAAGGGAGCTGCGGAAAAGCCTTCCCTGACCGGTGCATTGAAGGAAAATGCCGGTAAGGTCAAAGAACAGCCGACTAAACCTGCCCCATCTAAGAATGAGCAGGCTCGCTAATGCCGGAAACGAAACAGTACGGCATTATCTATGCCGATCCGCCCTGGCATTATGACAGGAAACATGGAAGCGGCGTTGCGGAAAACCATTACCCCACAATGAGCATTGAAGAAATCTGTGCGCTGCCGGTATCGGAACTTGCCGCAAAAGACAGCGCCCTCTTTCTGTGGGCGACCTTCCCACAGCTCAATGAAGCCTTCCGGGTGATCGACGCCTGGGGGTTCAAATATAAAACGCTGGCTTTTCTATGGCTCAAACAGAACCGGAAAGCGGATAGCTGGTTTTATGGCATGGGCTTTTGGACCCGCTCAAACGCGGAGGTCTGCCTGCTGGCAACCAGAGGCCGTCCGAAACGCCAGTGTGCGGGAATCCATCAGTTTGTGATCTCCCATATTGAGCAGCACAGCAAGAAACCGGACGAGGTGCGGGATAAGATCGTAAAACTCATGGGCGATCAGCCCAGAGTGGAACTGTTTGCAAGACAAAAGACTCCCGGCTGGGATGTATGGGGCAATGAAGTGAACTGTACGCTGACTATGCCGGAGCGAAAGGGGTGATTTTGATAGAACAAGATGCAAAGCGGCTGCTTATGGAACGGCTGGACGAGTGTTTGAAGGTTCATGCGGATATGCTGGATGCACAGAACATCGGCAGCATTTACGAGTTGCAGGGATTTTCGGAACTCCACTATTATCTGAAGGTTGAGCATGTATTTACTCCGGCGGAAGTAGAGGCACTTCTTTCTTTTCAGGACCCGTTGGATGTAGCCCGATGGTGCTGGGAAGAAAATAACCATGAACACAGTTTCCCGATCTGCGATCTTCTCAAAGAAATTGATGCAGAGCAAAAATTTGAACATTTCACAAGCGAGCCTTCCGCACAGGACAAATATACGCTCCTGATGAAACGACTGGGACAGAATTACTTTGCCTACCGGGAAAGCCTTATGTCAAAGGATAAGGAATCCTTAATTGAAAAAGCTGCTGAAATTACAGCCATGCAGGAGGCGTATTCCTATCTGACAACAAAGTTTGAGTTCGGGGATGAAATGCTGGATGATGTGCTGGCGCTTGAGAATCCTTTGAAATACTTTGCAGACCGTTGGCTTTTGCCAGTTTCGGATGTGTTCGACGTGGATATGGATATTCGGGAAAATATTGCCGGAATCCGAGACAGCCAGGAATACCTGTGTCAGAGAGGATCGGCTGTTTCTGTCCTGGCACGGCTGCAAAATGCGGCTCAGGAAGTGCGGGAATGTCCGGCTGCGGAGAAAGCGGTACGCGATTTTGGTGCACGCTAATGGACCGGAAACTATATTACGATGGGAGGTGTATAGATGCCTTATGTACCTGTACCAAAGGATTTAACCAAAGTTAAGACCAAGCTGGCCTTCAATCTGACGAAGCGCCAGCTTATTTGTTTCAGCCTTGCCGGGCTTGTCGGCCTTCCGGTGTATTTCTTTACCCGCGGGGCGATCGGGAACTCGGCGGCTGTACTTTTGATGATCGGGCTGATGATGCCCTTTTTCTTCTTCGCCATGTATGAGCGTGACGGGCAGCCGGCAGAAAAGATTTTGAAGAACCGGCTCCGTTATAAGCTCTGGCCGAAGGACCGTCCATACAGGACGGATAACCTGTATAAATCTATGTCAAAGAAGGAGGTTACAAAGATTGCCAAAAAACAAGCAGCAGGAAGCTCAGGAAAAGCGTCTGCAAAAAAACATCAGGCAGGCCAAAAAGACCAGAGCCGATGCAAAGCAGGGCAAAACTAAGTCTGCCCGTTCCAAGCCGTCTAAAAAAGGCGGCTTTTTTGCCGGGCTGAAAGCAGATGCCCCGCAGACGGTCCAGCAGAGCATTCCCTACCGTGAAATGTACCGGGATGGGATCTGCCGGCTGACTGATACCCTTTACACCAAAACGGTGCAGTTTTTTGATATTAACTATCAGCTTGCACAGGCAGATGATAAAGCACAGATCTTCGAGGGTTACTGCGATTTCTTAAATTACTTCGACGCCTCGATCCATGTGCAGCTTACCTTTATCAACCAGCGGGCCAATATGCAGGATTTTACCAGAAGCATTGACATCCCTCCCCGCGGCGACGAGTATGACGGAATCCGCAGGGAATACGGGGATATGTTAAAGAACCAGTTGCAGAAAGGAAATAACGGTCTCACCAAACGTAAATACATTACCTTTGGGATCGAGGCAGATGACCTGCGTACTGCGAAAATGCGTCTGGAACGCATTGAAACGGATGTGCTGGCAAATTTCAAGACCCTTGGAGTCCAGGCAAGATCCTTAAACGGACTGGAACGTCTGGAGCTTCTTCACAGCCAGCTTCACCCGGACGGTCAGGAAAAGTTTCATTTCCAGTGGTCGGATCTGCCTAAGACCGGTCTTTCTACCAAAGACTTCATTTCCCCATCCGGGCTGTCTTTTTCAAAGGATGGAAAGACATTCCGGGTAGGCGATCATTCCGGTGCTGTCTCCTTTTTGCAGATTTTGGCGCCGGAGCTTACCGACCGGCTTTTAGCGGATCTTCTTGACTTAAACGACGCCGTGACCGTCAACCTGCATATCCAGTCTATCGACCAGGCGCAGGCGATCCGAAACATCAAGCGTAAAATGTCGGACCTGCAGAAAATGACCATTGAGGAACAAAAGAAAGCGGTCCGATCTGGGTATGACATGGACATCATTCCCACCGACCTTGCCACCTATGGAGAAGAAGCCAAAAATCTTTTGCAGGATTTACAGAGCCGCAATGAGCGCATGTTCCTTGTGACGGTACTGGTGGAAAATATCGCTGCCAAACGTCAGAAGCTGTTCAATGATATTTTTGCCGCTTCGGGTGTGGCACAGAAATACAACTGTGCCTTAAAACGGCTGGATTACCAGCAGGAACAGGGGCTTATGTCCTCGCTTGCTCTTGGTACGAACCAGATTGAGATTGAGCGCGGGCTTACGACCAGCAGCACAGCGATCTTTGTACCGTTTACCACCTGTGAACTGTTCCAGGAGGGCGAGGCATTGTATTACGGCCTGAACGCCCTTTCCAATAACTTGATCATGGCGAACAGAAAAACGCTGAAAAACCCCAATGGGCTGTTTCTCGGTACCCCAGGAAGCGGCAAATCTTTCTCTGCCAAGCGTGAGATCGTCAATGTGTTCCTTCTGACGGAGGACGACATCATTATCGCCGACCCGGAAAATGAGTATGGGCCGCTGGTACAGCAGTTCGGTTCCCAGGGGCAGGTCATTGATATTTCCCCTACTTCCACGAACTACATCAACCCGATGGACATCAATCTGGACTATTCCGATGATGAAAACCCGATCACTTTGAAAAGTGATTTTATCCTGTCGCTGTGTGACCTTATCATCGGCGGCAAAGAAGGACTTTCCCCCATTGAAAGGACGATCATCGACCGTTGTACCAGACTGGTGTACCGGGAATACCTGCAGGACCCGTGCCCGGAAAATATGCCGATCTTAGGTGATCTTTACGAGCTGCTTTTGAAACAGTCTGAACCGGAGGCACAGAATATCGCAACGGCGCTGGAAATCTATGTCAATGGTTCCCTTAACGTGTTCAACCACCGTTCCAATATCCAGATGGATAAACACCGGGTACTGTGTTTCCAGCTTAAGTCACTGGGAAAAGCCTTAAAGGAAATCGGGCTTTTGATCATGCAGGATGCGGTGTGGAACCGTGTCACGGCCAATCGCTCCAAACATAAAACAACCTGGTTCTATATCGACGAATTCCATCTTCTTTTGAAAGGGCAGACAGGAAGTTTCAGCGTGGAGATCTGGAAACGCTTCCGTAAATGGGGCGGAATCCCATCAGGTTTAACGCAGAATGTCAAGGACCTTCTGGCTTCCCGTGAGATCGAAAATATTTTTGAGAACTCGGACTTTATCTATATGCTCAACCAGGCCCAGGGAGACCGTCAGATTTTGGCAAAGCAGTTGGGAATCTCCCCGCACCAGCTTTCGTATGTGACCCATTCCGGTCCCGGCGAGGGGCTTTTGTTCTTTGGAAATGTGATCATCCCTTTTGTGGACCACTTCCCGAAGGACACACTCTTGTACAGCGTGCTTACCACAAGACCGGATGAAGTAACGGGGACCAAAGCGTGAGACAAAAATTAAAATGGATCGGAGGTGAGAACAATGGCACACGACAGGGAATTTCAAAGGAGGCGCAAAGATACCCGGATGCCGGTGCGTGATTCCCACGGGGAGGATCAACCGGCAGCCAGGCAGACCGAACAGGATTTTGACCTGCGCAGGGCACGGGACACCCCTTCTTCTGTCAACGGCAAGACACACAGGCAGGACATCCCTGTACAGACGGAATTTTCCCATCTGTCACCGGAAACACCGGCGTCCTTGCTGGAACAGGGCGAAGCGTATGCAACCGCTTTGGATGGTTTTTCGGAACACTTTGAGACACCGGATGCTACCAGGACAGCGCCCCCGATACAGGACAACGTGCGAAGCAATTTCCGGCAGGAGGCTTCCAGGCGTTCTTTTGTAACAGAGGATGTGACAGACCATGATACCGGAAAATATGCTCCTTCTTCCGAAGGCTCAGCCCCACCGAACGGCACAGACAGATCCGGTCAGGAACACCGTTACCGGACACACCAGCATGGGAACAAATATCAGCAGCGTTTTCAGGAAGCGGCACAGGCGGAGGAACAGGCAGCGCAGAAGGAAAAGGGTATGGATAGCGAACCGCCGAAAACATCCAAGCTGGAATTTACTGCGGATGAACTACCGCCGGAGACAAAGGATAAAAAGCTCACCCATGCAAGACGGAAGGCGGAACGGACTGCACAAAAAGCAGAGCAGGCGCAAAATCGTCTACCTGCCCGGAAGAAACTGCGCATGGAGACGGTTTCCGACCCGGAGACCGGAAAAGCCAAAAAACACTTAAAATTTGAAAAGGAGGTCAAATCCCAAAAGGTCCATGTAAAAGGACCTGTACCCCTGCGTCCGGTCAAGGCGGGCGCCAATACTGCCATTGGTTACGCTCATAAAAAGATTTATGAGGCAGAGGATGAAAATGTGGGCATCAAGGCAGCCCACCGCTCTGAACTTGTGGGCGAGGCAGGGCTTCGCACGGCATATCACCGGCATAAAACTGCCCCCTACCGAAAGGCAGCGAAATTACAGCAAAAATCAGCAAAAGCAAACGCAAGACTTGCTTACCGGCAGGCTCTTAGCGACCACCCGGAGCTGAAGAAACATGCGATTGCCCGGATATGGCAGAAACAAAAACTGAAAAGGCAGTATGCCAAGGCTGCCCGTGAAGCCGGGAAACAGGCAAAAAATGCCGCAGTCGCAACAGAGAGGGTCAGCGTCGGTATTGTCCATGCGGTCAAACGGCACCCTGTAATCTGCCTTGTCCTCCTGCTTCTCCTTTTGGTAATTTTCCTGATCACATCCCTGTTTTCCACGTTCTCCAATATCGGGACCGGCGGTTTGGGAAGTCTGGCTGCTTCTACCTATCTTGCAGATGATCAGGACATCAACCAGGCGGAGCTTACCTATACCGAATGGGAAACGGATCTGCAAATGGAAATAGACCGGGTGGAATCAGACCGCCCCGGCTATGACGAATACCGGTATAACCTGGGCGCAATCGAGCATGACCCGTATGTGCTGATGGGGTATCTGACTTCTGCTTATCAGGGATTTACTTACGATGAAGTGGAAAGCGTGCTGCGGCAGCTTTTCCAGGAACAATATACCCTGTCCTTTTCAGAAGAAACCGAGATCCGTTACCGCACCGAAACTTCCGTTGATCCGGAAACCGGGGAAGAAACCCAGGAGGAAGTGCCTTATGAATGGCGCATCTTAAATGTCAAGCTCACGGTTATACCTCTGGAAAACCTGGTCGTTTCCCGGATGAACGCAGACCAGAAAGAGATCTGCGAGATCCTGCTGCAGACAAAAGGAAACCGCCAGTATGTCAAAAATGTCTTTGGCACCAACTGGCTCCCTTATGTGACCAGTTATTACGGCTACCGGGTACATCCCATCAGTGGGGAAAAGAACTATCACACCGGTGTGGACATCGGGATGCCGGAGGGCACAGAGATCCTTGCCGGGCATGACGGAACGGTCACCCTTGCGGGAAATGCCGGCGGTTATGGCTTGTGTGTCGCTATTGAAGGCGAGGCATACGAAGGACATACCCTGACGACCAAATACGGGCACTGTTCCCAGATCCTTGTTTCTGCCGGGCAGGAGGTCAAAGCCGGGGATGTGATTGCAAAGGTCGGGAATACCGGAAATTCTACCGGGGCCCACCTGCACTTAGAAGTCCTGGTTGACGGCCAGTATTTGAATCCCCTGTATTTTGCCGATACCGGCGATACCAGCGAACGGCACCTGCCGGAAGTTGGTTCAGGCGGCACAGGAAACTACTTCGATTATGACATTCCACCGGAAGCCCTTGCGGATGAACAGTTTGCCGCAATGATGGCCGAGGCGGAAAAATATCTTGGCTATCCGTATGTATGGGGAGGCGCAAGCCCTTCCACTTCCTTTGACTGTTCCGGCTATGTGTCCTGGGTGATCAACAACTGCGGCGTTGGCTGGAATTTCGGAAGGCTGACCGCGGATGGTCTTTTAGGTGTATGTACGCCGGTATCAAGTGCGGATGCAAAACCGGGCGACCTGATCTTCTTCCAGGGGACCTACAACACCAGCGGCGCAAGCCATGTAGGGATCTATGTGGGAAATGGAATGATGATCCACTGTGGAGACCCGATTTCTTATGCAAACATCAATACAAGCTACTGGCAGCAGCATTTTTATACATTTGGGCGTCTGCCTTAACAGATTGGAGGTAATAAATTGAATCCTAAAATTGAAAAACTGGAAAAGGAAATTGAAAAGACCAAAACAAAGATTGCGGAAATGCAGGCAAAGCTCCATAAGCTGGAGGAACAGAAAACAGAGCTGGAAAATACCGATTATGTAGCGGTGGCGCGCAGTTTCAAACTGACGCCCCAGCAGCTTGCGGATTTTTTGAAATCACAGCAGGCAGCCCCTTCGGAAACTGTTTTACCGCAGGAGAAGGAGGATGTGCATGAGGCTTAAAAAACTTTCCCTGCTGCTGGCGCTTACGCTTCTTGTAAGTGTCAGCGCATTACCTGTAACGGCTCATGCCGGCGGTTCCAAAGACACCACACCGCCAACGCTGACTGCTTCCATGGAGGGCGATGCCCTGAAAATAGAAAGCAGTGACGATCTATCCGGCGTGGAGGCGGTCTTTGTTGATGAAAACCGTATCAACTCCCTCACCGACGGGAAAGCGTCGGTCGCACTGAAAGATTATGCCGGAACAGAAAAACAGGTAAGCATATACGCAAAAGATTATGCCGGCAACCGTTCTGATGTGGTAAAGCTGGATAATCCGTATTACAAAGAACCGGCTCCTGAAAAGAAACCTGCTACGACAGCACCCCAGAGTCCGTCCGGTACACAGACAAAACCGCCTAAGGAAGAAAAACCTTCCGGCTCAAACGCTGCAACCCCTTCCGGCGGCGGAAATTCTTCCGGTTCAGATAACAGTACCGGACAGCAGGAAAATACTTCTGCGATCCCGGAAGGTGCATTTACCCCGGAAGGCACCGGAACGGTACAGGACAACATCAGCGGTACGGATGGGGAAAAACAGTTTTACACCATCACTACGGACGCGGGCAATGTCTTTTATCTGGTGATCGACGGGAAACGGGAAGATAACAATGTCTACTTCTTAAACGGCGTCACAGAGTCCGACCTGATGGCACTTGCAGAAAAGAACAATGGCAGCATGAGCATGATCCCCCAGGAAGAAAGCTGTAACTGCACAGAAAAATGTGAGGCAGGAAAGGTTAATACCGGCTGTCCGGTCTGCAAAAATGACTTAAATGGCTGCAAAGGAAAAGAAAAGCCGGCGGAAACTGAAAAACCGGCAGAACCGGAAAAGCCGAAGAAAGAAACCGGCAGCGTCGGCACGATCCTGTTTATCCTTGCTGCCTTACTTGCGGTCGGCGGGATCGGTTACTATGTAAAAATCGTGCGTCCGAAACAGCAGGCCGAGGACGATGCGGAATTTGAGGATGACGGTTATGGCGAAGGCTTTGACCCGGATGAGGCATACGGGGAACCGGAATATCTTTCCGAGGATGATTTTGACGACAAGGACAGCAAATAAGGCTGTCCTTTTAGATTTTATGAAAGTGAGGATTTTTTCATGGAACATATCATAACCAGACGCCGCGGCTTTCGCAAGCTGTTGGCGTTTTTGCTTTGTATGGCAAGCATTTTGGGGCTTCTTCCGGCTCAGGCTTTTGCCATGTCTGTCGGACAGACGGCAAGCTCCTGGCTGGGCGACCAGTATGTGGGCTCTGATGGGAACCACTACCGTGCCCCGGCGCCTTACACCTATCTTGCCTACCATGCAGACGGAACCATCGATGTACACACCAGTTCCGGGGGCAATGCTTACCGGCACTATATGCTGACGGATTCTGACGGGATCAGCCACCAGGTTTACTGTGTGGAGAGCGGGATTCCTTACCATACTTCGGAAAATACCTATGTTTCGGAAAGCGGGACCAACAGCCAATACCTGAACCTGCTTCCTGCCGAGGCAAGGAGGGGGATCACCCTGACTGCGATCTATGGCTGGAAACCCGGTGCGGCGCTCCCTGTTTCCGGAATCAACGAGGATGACTATAAGATGGCAACCCAGATCATCCTTTGGGAATACCAGCAGCAACTTAGAAGCGATCCGTACAGCCGCCACGGAAACGGCCACGCAGACGCCGACCAGTATTTCAGCGTGATCGCCGGACGACCGGCAGAAAAAGCCTATGACTGGATTCTTGCACAGGTCGCTTCCCATTCCACAGTACCTTCCTTTACTTCTTCTAAGAAAAGCGAAGCACCGGAACTGGAACTGAAATGGGATGTAGAAAAAAAGGTCTATACCCTGACGGTCACAGATACCAATAACTTGAAGATCGATCTGGAGGCTTTGAAAGGCAGCGGCGTTTCTGTGACAAGAAACGGAAATGAATACACCTTTACCAGCAGGCAGATGATGATGGACCCGGTGCTGTTTGAATTCCGAAAGAATATCCCGGTGGCAAACGACATGCTGATCTGGGGCAGACTCGGCTACCAGACCATGATGACCGGCGCCAGCGATCCGGTTTCCTTCTTTGTAAAATTCAAAACGGAAACTTACGGTACCGCAAAACTTGTCAAGACCAGTGAGGACGGCATTGTTTCCGGTATCACCTTCCATATCTCCGGTACGGACATTTTGGGAAATGAAGTCAATGAGGAAGTTACGACCGGAGAAAACGGCCAGATTGAAAAGAAGCTCCTGCCGGGAACCTATCTGGTAAAAGAACTTCCGGTGGACCGCTATGTGACCCCTTCCGCACAGTACGTGACCATTGAAAGCGGGCAGACTTCTTCGGTACATTTCAGCAATATTCTGAAGAAATTTCGCGTCCATGTGGTAAAGAGTGATGCTGACACCGGAAATGCTCAGGGGGATGCCACGCTTGCAGGGGCGGCCTATGGGATCTTCCGTGATGGCGAACTGATCGACACTTATACTACCGGACCGGATGGCAGCTTTATGACCCGCTATTATGTATGCGGGGATGGCTGGACGATCCGGGAAATCGAACCGAGCACCGGGTATCTTCTGAATGAAACCATTTATGAAGTGGGTGCATCCCCTTCCCTGTATGAAGTGGAACTCAATACCACAGAAAATCAGGTGACGGAAACGGTTATTTACGGAAATATCCAGCTTGTCAAGCACACCGATGACCTGGACCCGGATGTGCCTGAGGGCGAAAATACCGACGATCCCAATGCTGGTATCATCGAACGCCCGGAAGCAGGTGCAGTCTTTGAAGTTTACTTAAAGGCAGCCGGGAGCTATGACGCGGCAAAGGAAAGTGAACGTGACCTTCTTACCACGGATGCGGATGGTTTTGCTTCCAGTAAACCGCTTCCTTATGGACATTATACGGTCCATCAGATCGCAGGCGAGGAAGGCAAAGCCTTTGTCCCGGACTTTACGGTATTCATTTCCTCTGACGGAAAGACTTACAGCTATATCCTGAACAACCGCACCATCACAGCCCGTCTGAAAGTTGAAAAATGTGACGCAGAGACCGGAAAGATTATCCCTGTGACCGGAACCGGTTTTCAGATCAAGGATCTTTCCACCGGGGAATTTATCACCCAGACCGTCTACTATCCGAACCCGGAAACACTGGATACCTTCTATGTTTCTGACGAGGGCTGGCTGATGCTGCCGGAGCCTTTGGCCGCCGGGGATTATGAACTTTATGAGGTGGCTGCCCCTTATGGCTATGTGCTTTCCGATCAGCCGGTACCGTTTACCATTGACGGCAGCGAGGCGGTTGTGACGGTCACTCAGTACAATATGCCGCAGAAAGGCCAGCTTACCATCACAAAGACCGGAGAAGTATTTGCTTCTGTCCAGGAAAACGACGGACTGTACCAACCGGTATATGAGGTTGCCGGACTTCCTGGAGCGGTCTATGATGTGATCGCAGATGAAGATATTTATACCGGTGACGGTACCTTGCGGGCAGAAAAAGATACGGTTGTGGAAACACTTACGACCGGCGAGGACGGCACAGCGAAAAGCGGGTCTCTCTATCTTGGCCGTTATCGTCTGGAGGAACGTCAGGCGCCTTCCGGCTGTGTGTTGAATCCTCAACCGGAATATGTGGAACTGACCTATGCGGGTGAGACCGTAGAGGTTACACAGACAGCGGCCGGTCTTTATGACGAACGCCAGAAAGTGGATGTCACACTTTTCAAGGCAATGGAGACCGATGACCTGTTCGGTCTTGGCATGAACGAGGAACATAAGGATATTTCCTTTGGACTTTATGCTTCCGCAGACCTGACGGCGGCAGATGGCAGCGTAATCCCGGCAGGTGGACTTCTGGAAGTGGTCTCTGTTTCGTCTGAGGAATCCGGCGGTTACAGCGCTTCCTTCGCTTCCGACCTGCCTTTTGGCAGCTATTATGTCAAGGAACGCACAACCAACGGCGCCTATATCCTTTCGAATCAGGAATATCCGGTTGTCTTTGAGTATGCTGGTCAGGAAACCGCCCTGGTACAGATCCTTGTCAATGAAGGCGAGGCTGTTTCCAATGAACTTCTCCGTGGGCGTGTAGACGGTGTAAAAGTCGGGGAAAACCCGGAAGGCGGCGAGGATGTCACGCTTGCCGGTGCGCTCATGGGTCTGTTTAGACCTGATACCGAAGAATTTACTGAAGAAAATGCGCTGCTTACTGCTATTACCGGAAAAGACGGCAGTTTTTCCTTTGAGAACATTCCTTACGGACACTGGATCGTCAAGGAGATCTCTGCCCCTGACCTTTATACGGTAAGCCCGCAGCAGCACCATGTATATATCGGTGCAGACGGACAGCATATCGAGATCCGTGTGGAAAACACCCTGATCCGCGGCAGTGTGCAGGTAACTAAAACCGAAGCTGTGGAGGAACCGTCCCCTGTGGAAAAGGAGGATAAGAAAGACAAGAATTCTTTCCTGCGCTTCCTGCCCGGTGCAGTGTTCGACCTGTATGCGGATTCCAACGCCAACCAGGAATATGATCCTGACGATCAAAAGATCGGTACGCTGAAAGAAACCGATGCAGGCTATCATACGGCGGAAAACCTTCTGGCTGGCGGCTACTTTATCAAAGAAAGCAAAGCGCCGGAGGGCTATCAGCCTGACTCAAACGCTTACTATTTTTCCATCACAGAAGATGGACAGGTCGCAGTTGTGGAAAATGGAGAAGCCGGGCACGGATTTACCAATGAGGCTTACCGCGGCAACTTAAAGATCACAAAGGATTCCAGCGACGGGCGCAAAGATGGTTTTGCCATCGAGGTTAAGAGTGCGGACGGCTCCTACTGCGAGACATTCACCACTCCAAAATCCGGCGTGATTGAAGTTAAGGGCCTTCGTGTCGGTATTTATACCGTAACAGAAGTTGCAAACCGGGCAAGCAAGGATTACATCATTCCTGATGCCGCTACGGTGGAGATCAAGGCAGATCAGACATCTACGGTCCAGTTCTTTAATGAAAAACCGGAAAAGCCGGATAACCCAAAGAACCCGGAAAAGCCTTCTGTTCCCTCCAATCCTTCCACCCCTCAAAAGCCGGTACCGCAGACCGGGGATGATCCGTATATTTTCCTGTATGGCGGACTGCTGGCAGCCGCACTGATCGGCGGCAGCGTATTTGCTGTGTATTATTTCAAAAAGGGAAAATACAGCAGGACTTCCCTGAAAAGAACGGCTGTCGGGGTTTCTGTCCTTTCACTCTGCGTTCTGGTGGCTCTTGGCAGCGGTTTTTTGGTGTTCCGTGACTTGAACCAGTATGCTGAGAGTAAAGATGCCTATCGAGATCTTGCCGGATATGTGGAAGTGCCGGAGCAGACAGCTTCCCCGGAGTCGGCACCCGATCCGACAGAACCAAAACGGGACGATACCGATATTGTCCTGCCTTCGGTAGACTTTGAAACGCTCCGTGAAAATGGACCGGACATCATCGGATGGCTTTCTCTTCCTGATACGGTGCTCAATTATCCGGTGACGCAGACCGACAACAACGAGTATTACCTGAACCATCTTTATGACGGGATCTATAACAAGGTTGGCTGCCTGTTTGCCGACTATGAAAACCGGGCAGATTTTTCAGACCGCAATACGATCATTTACGGTCATAATATGCGGGATGGTTCCATGTTTGCCTTGCTGAACCGGTACGATGAACAAAGTTACTTTGATACTCACAGGCAGATGTATCTCGTTACTCCGAAGGGGGGTTATGTCATGGAGATCTTTACGGCATTTGCAGCAAAACCGGAAGAATCCGGCAGTAAAACTTCTCCCTGGCAGCTTTCCTGGAAGGATGACGGTGCTTATACTACCTGGCTTACAGCTATGAAGGAACGTTCTGCGGTGGAAAGTGATGTGACTGTGACCTGCAGCGATAAGGTACTGACCCTTTCTACCTGTACGCCGGGCGGCACAGGACGCTTTCTTGTCATGGGAAAACTCGTGAAAGTAGATAACGAAATATAGATTTTAGACGGTGCGGGGGCAAAAGCTCCCGCACCTGCTGTTTACAAGGAGGATTTTATTTTATGGTAAATACCATGATTTCCATTCCCGGCTATGTCCATCTTTACCGCTCGCTTTTGCGGTTTTACGACATGCCGGAAAATGAAGTCCGGGAAATGCTCTATCTTCTGAATACGGCAAACCTGGACTGCTATGAGTATTATCACCCGGACCGCAGTGTGATCCAGAGCGGACCGGTCGCTTTTTGCGGATGGCTGGAAACGAAAGACTGCCGCCCTTACCGCACAGAGGTACAGCTTTACAAATCGCTGCTGTTTTTGAAGCGCAGCATTGACCGTGACCTGATCGTATCAGCTCAAAGGGAGGCTCTGCAAACCCTGCGCTGTATTATCTCCAATCTGGAATACCGCTTTTATAAAGCCTATGGCATGGAGATCGAGGACAAACGCACGGTCTATGGGGAATGTACCTACCGTCTGGTTCCCAGGGAGGATGAACCCAGCGTGTGCCTGATGCACGACTGGATCTACCTGCCAACTGCCTGATGTCACGAATAATATATAAAATATGTGACATATATGAAAACTGTACTGCCTTGCAAAATTTTTGATTTTTGATGTATAAATCAGATTTTTAATGGGAACACTCAAAATAAGAGGAATAGGACCTATTGCAATCATGTCACGAATAATATATAATATTCGTGACATGAAGGGAGGCGGTATTGTGGACAACGGATATACAAAACGAATACGGGAGCGTGTTCTTTCTCTTGAAGATGGAACTGTTTTTGTGATGTCTGATTTTGCGGATATTGCAGATACATCCACTATTCGTCAAAGTTTAAGCCGTTTAGTGCAATCAGGAACATTGCGCCGTATTTTGAAAGGAGTTTATGAAAAACCAAAATATAGCAAACTTCTGGATGAATATGTGGCGGCAGACCCGGAAGCGGTGGCGAACGCATTGGCACGAAGTTATCACTGGACGATTGCCCCATGTGGGAATACAGCATTGAACCTGTTAGGTCTTTCAACACAGGTAACAGCAGTATGGTCCTATATCAGCGATGGTCCATATAAGACCTACGAGTGGAACTCTACAAAGCTGGAATTTAAGCACCGGACCAATAAGGAGATTACCGGATTGTCCTATATGACAAGTTTGGTTATACAGGCATTAAAAACGCTTGGCAGATCGAATGTTACGCCAGAAGTCATACAGATGCTTTCCGAAAAACTGACAGACAAGGATAAACAGGCTTGTTTGAAGGAAGCAACCGAGTCTACGGATTGGGTTTACGATACGATACGGCAGATTTGTGGAGGTGAAAAGGTACAATGAGAAATATAGCAAGACTTTCAGATAACGACCGCAGGGAGCTGTTCAGAAATACAGCAGATAAAATGGGGCTGAATGATGCCATCGTGGAAAAAGACTTTTGGGTATGTTTTACGCTGGATTATTTATTTCACCGCTCACCATGGAAAGAGTCCATCACCTTTAAGGGAGGTACCAGCCTTTCAAAAGCCTTTCACCTGATCAGCCGGTTTTCAGAAGATATTGATTTGATTCTGGACTGGCGTGTATTGGGATATGGCAAAGATGAACCATGGGAGAAACGTTCCAATACAAAACAGGATGCTTTTAACAAAGAAGCCAATGTGCGTGCAGAGGTATTTCTGTCCGAAACATTCTGCCCGGCAGTCAAAGCCGGCTTATCCCAGGAAATCGGTTGTGAAGCAAATGTCTACATAGATGAAAAGGATAAACAGACGGTCATTTTCGCCTATCCGCACCTTTTTACGAATACGGCGACTTTACAGGTGATCCGTTTAGAGATTGGTGCGCTGGCAGCGTGGACTCCTGCAAAAACAGCGCTGATCGAACCATACGCGGCAAAATATTATCCGAAGATTTTTGAGCAAAAAGAAACCGCAATCCTTACCGTTGCCCCGGAACGGACCTTCTGGGAAAAAGCCACAATCCTGCACCATGAAGCGAACAGACCGGAACATTTGGAAATGCCGCAGCGGTATTCCAGACATTATTATGATCTCTACCGCATGGCTGCAACACCGGTCAAAGAAGCTGCTTTTTCCAGGCTGGATCTCCTGAAGAAAGTTGTAGATTTCAAAATGAAATTCTATCCCAGAGCATGGGCGAAGTACCCGGAGGCTGTGCCGGGCACATTAAAATTACTCCCGCCGGAATATCGGTTCGCAGCATTGGAAACGGACTATAACTCTATGCAGGATATGTTGTATGGGGATATTCCGACATTTGAGACAGTCATAGCAGCGGTCCAGGAACTGGAAAAAGAGATCAATACACTATAAACAATTACATATCCATTTATTTGCCGGCTATTCTAAGATGCTTTAGAATAGCCGGTTTCTTGTTTTCAAAGGAGGGATGCTATATTACGCAAAATGAAGTCAATGCCGTTTTTGACGAACAGGTGCGGCTCTGTGCTGATACCTTGAAACGGAAAACCAAAGAATACACCGGGGATGATCCGGACCGGCTGGGTGCATTTAAGGCAGCGGCAGCTTTACAGCACACAACGCCCCAGCGTGCCCTTGCCGGTATGCTGGCAAAGCATATTGTTTCTCTATACGATATGTGCTTTGCCGAAGAAGTGGTTTATCCGATGGACACATGGGACGAAAAGATCACAGACAGTCTTAACTATCTGTTCTTACTGAAAGCGATTGTAAAGGAGGGACATACCAATTAAACAGATTGAAGTAAAAATTTTGAACTGCCAGGCGGTAGCGGAAGCAGAAAAAAACATGGTCTTTGCGGCAAGGCTTACCCAGCAGGGACATAAGATTGCCTCAATGGACGACCTGATGGAGCTCTACGAAAAATCATTCAGCGTTCAGACAGTAGCAGCTATGGGGGCGCTTCCCCATCCTACCATCCAGAAATTTGCGGTGATCACGGTAGCCATTGTCGGCGCCAGCAGGCGTTTTCTGGCGCAGATCACCCGCCACCAGAACGAAGTAAAATTTATGAGTGCATCGCTGCAGTACAGCAACTATACGGGACAGGCGGATTTCGCTGTCCCGTATTCTATTATGACGGCTCCGGCAGTGGTACGGGAACTGTACTTAAAAAGCTGTAATGAAAGCATGAAATGTTATGAAGCCCTGTGCACTGCCGGAAGCGGGCACGATGCGGCCGGCTATGCCACGCCCCAGGGATTGCGGAATGTACTGCTCATCAGCGCCACCCCTTATCAGTGGAAACATATCATCAGCCAGCGGGTATGCCGGAGAAATACAGATGAAACAAGGATCGTGCTGCTAAAGGTCTGGAAAGAACTTTATGAACTAAGCCCTACTTTGTTTGCCCCATCACTGACCGGGCCTTTTTGTCAGATGGATCGATGTCTGGAAGGGAAAATGACCTGCGGACGAAAACTGCAGGCAAATATGACGCCAGAGGATATTTTGGAAAAAGATTATCCTGCTCTTTGGGAAGGAGACTGCCGATGAAAATAAAACTGATCGACTTTGGCGTACCGGAGCACCAGCGTCCTTACCGTCCGCATGGCAATGATGCCGGAGCGGATGTTTATCTGCCCTATGACTGTACCTTACAGCCCGGAGAAATCGCCAAAATTCCTTTGGGTTTTGGACTGGAAATACCGGATGGATATGCGGGATATATCTTTCCCCGTACCAGCATGGCGGTAAAAGGTCTGGTCTGTGAACTGCCGCCTGTGGATTCCGGCTACCGTGGAGAGATCCATGCGATCATCAGCAATGTAAGCAATCAGGCGCAGTCTCTTTTTAAGGGAGCCCGTATCGGGCAGCTTGTGATCACGCCGATCGTCATTGCGGATTTTGTAACCGATCTGGGAACAGAACGAGGAACCGGCAGCTTTGGCAGTACCGGCGAATAGAAAAAGGCTGTTTGGAAAACAGTTTTTGAATACTTATCGGTATAGGGAGCGGACATTTCGAGAACATTATAAAATATAATAAAGAAAGTCACGAAAAAAGCGGCCATTACCGTGACCGCTTACTTTCTGCTATTGAGTTCTTTCATAATACCGAGGATATATTGCATGGATTGAGGATCAAGCTGTCTTGCCTCTGCAATGAATTCCTTTAAGGTTTCCGGGTAGGTATTTCCTTCATCAAAGAATTCCTGCGGTGTCACACCCAGATATTCGCAGATGTAGAAAAAAGACTGCATAGCGGGAAGTGACTTTTTATTCTCAATATTATTGATGTAGTTGTTTGCCTGACCTAACGATAAAGACATATCGCGTGCGGAAACTCCTTTCTGTGTCCGCAGCTTCGCTAATCGTTCCGGGACAAAATCTTCATACATCGCCTTCACCTCCCATTCTGTAATAGATTGTACCTTACACCCCTTTATTATCCGCAAAGAGAAAAAGGGTATTATCGTTGACTTGCTAAATAAAATCTATTACTATGTGAAAAGTGAAGAATTTTACCTATCAGATGGAGGGATGACCGATGAAAGGAAAAACTTGCTGTGTTACCGGACACAGGGATTTACCGCAGAATGAGATCAACAAAATAAAAACAGCCTTGGCACATGAGATCGATGCTGCTGTTACAGATGGGTTCACCTGTTTTATGAGCGGTTTTGCAGATGGCGTAGACCAGTATTTTGTGGAGCTGGTGCTGGAAAGAAAGCAGACCACCCCGGCACTGGAGCTGATCGCAGTGATCCCTTACCGCAAGCGTCTGGACAGCCTAAATAAGAAAACAAGAACCCGTGAACTGCTGGAGGCTTGTGCGGATGTTGTTGTGATACAGGAAAAATATCTCCCAAGCGTCTACTCCCACAGAAATCGTTATATGGTGGAACACTCCGACCGAGTGATCGCTGTATATGACGGACGGGAAACCGGAGGTACAGCAAAGACGATCCGCTTTACCCATCGGATGAAGAAGGAACTGCGGGAAATCCCAGTTGGAGAGATCGTCCTGCCGGATCACTTGAAACCAAAAACAAAATAGATACCTGTTGATGCGCTCACTTTGAAGTGGGCGTTTTTCTTTACCCATTTTTAGGAGGAATGCTTATGTGGAACCTGATTTCACATTTCCTTACCTTTGCCGGAGGAATGGCTTCCGGCGTTATGTTGATGTGTCTTATGCAAACCGGAAAACTTGCGGATAAAGAATTTGAAACTATGAAGGAGGAATAAAAATTGAAACTTGTGATTGCAGAAAAGCCCTCTGTTGCTATGTCACTGGCAGCAGTATTAGGCGCAACGGAAAGAAAAGACGGTTATCTCGAAGGTTCCGGCTATCTGGTGAGCTGGTGCGTGGGACATCTTTTGGAACTGGCACAGCCGGAGGCTTACAAAGAACAGTACGCCAAATGGCGGTATGAGGATCTTCCGATCCTACCGGAAAACTGGAAATATGAAGTGCCAAAGGATAAGAAAACGCAGCTTGCCCTTTTGTGCCGGTTGATGAAGGACAAACGGGTGGATTCCGTGGTATGCGCTACGGATGCTGGACGAGAAGGAGAACTGATCTTCCGTCTGGTCTATGAATATGCCGGATGTAAAAAGCCTATGGAGCGCCTTTGGATTTCCAGTATGGAGGATGCGGCGATCCGTGAGGGCTTTGACCATCTCCACCCCGGCAGTGATTACGATAAGCTCTATGATGCGGCGGTCTGCCGGGCAGGAGCCGACTGGCTGATCGGGATCAATGCCACCCGGCTTTTTTCTGTCCTGTATGGTGTCACCCTAAATGTCGGCCGTGTTATGTCACCGACACTGGCACTTTTGGTACAGCGTGAGTCGGATATTGAATCCTTCATCAGTAAGCCTTTTTATGTGCCGGAAATCACCTGCGGAGGTTTTACTGCTTCCGGCGAAAAAATGACGGAACGATCCGAGGCTGAAAAAATCCGTATGGACTGTGACCACAACTCCGCTTTTGTGCGTTCTGTGGAAAAGCAGGTAAAAACTATACAGCCTCCCCGCCTTTATGACCTTACAACTCTGCAAAGGGAATGTAACCGTATTTATGGCTATACGGCTCAACAGACCCTTGATTATGTGCAATCTCTCTATGAAAAGAAGCTGGCAACCTATCCGAGAACGGACAGCCAGTATTTGACGAAGGACATGCAGGCAACCGCCGCTTCCCTGATCCTGTGGCTGCGTGACAATATGCCCTTTGGAAAAGGCTACGCCGGAGAGCCGGACATTGACCGGGTAACAGATGACAGCAAAGTGACTGACCACCATGCCATTATCCCAACTGTGGAAATCGCACGGACAGACCTGTCAGAGCTTCCTTCCGGGGAGCGGGATGTGCTTACCCTGCTTGCCGTCAGACTGCTTTGTGCCACAACGCAGGTACACCGATTTGAAGCGGTCACCGCTATATTGGACTGCCAGGGATATACTTTTACGGCAAAAGGAAAGACTATTTTGCAGTCCGGCTGGAAAGAGGTGGAACGGATTCACCGTATGAGTATCAGGCAGAGTGAAACGGAACACAAAAAAAATGAAGCTGTCGCTCTCCCTGTGCTGCAGGAAGGACAGACTTTTGAAGCTGTATCAGCAAGTCTCCGTGAAGGGAAAACTTCACCGCCGAAACACTATACGGAGGACACACTGCTATCCGCTATGGAGACTGCCGGTGCGGAAGATATGCCGGAAGATGCCGAGCGTAAAGGATTGGGTACTCCGGCTACCCGTGCGGCAACACTGGAAAAGCTGGTTTCTGCCGGATTTGTACAGCGAAAGAAAAAGCAGCTCATTCCTACGGAAAAAGGAAAGAACCTGATCGCAGTCCTGCCGGACAATATCAAATCTCCCATCTTAACTGCAGAATGGGAATCCATGCTGAAACAAGTGGAACATGGCGAACTGTCGGCAACATCTTTTATGGATCAGATTGCAGATATGAGCCGGACGCTGGTAAAAGAACATACTACCCCGGAAGAACGTTTTGCGGATCTGTTTCCTTCTTCCAGAGGAACTGCACATGAAGCCGTAGGGGTATGTCCTCGCTGCGGAGCCCCGGTATATGAAGGAAAGAAAGGTTTTTTCTGCGACAACAGGGAATGTTCTTTTGCTCTTTGGAAAGATAACCGTTTCTTTTCCAGCAAGAAAAAATCCATCACAAAGTCTGTGGCAGCGGCTCTTTTGAAAGAGGGCCGTCTTTCTATGTCCGGGCTTTACAGTGAAAAAACAGGAAAGACCTATGATGCGGAAGTGATTCTGGATGATACCGGCGGTAAATATGTGAATTTCAAGCTGGAATTTCCAGTAAAGAAAGGCAGGCGTAAATGAGCGATCGAAAAACCTTTGAATATGGCGGTTATCACTTCACGCCCATACGAAAATTTCACAAAAAGGAAGGCGACTTTTTCGCCATATCGAAACGGCTGGCAAGTGACCCCAACTTAGGGCTGTGTACCTATCAGGATCGGCAAAAAGCACCTTATGATTACAAAGACTTTTATACCGTTTCAACAGACAAAGAATGTGATATTTTCCGCTGCGAAGAAAATGGATTGTTGTATGTACCAGGAAAAAATGAACTTTTTATTTACCATGAACCAAAACAGAAAAAGCGGAACTCTATCGCCGATGCCCTTTCACAGCCCAGGAATGTTACTGATACAACCGAAATTTCCAGCGGTCGGCAAAGCAGAGCCCCGGAAAGGTAGGCGTTATGGCGGAGAGAGAATTGAACCGCTCGGAGCGGGCTACGATCCGAAAGCTGGTTACGGAGTTTTGCGCCAACTATGACTCCCAGGATAAGATCTGCCTTCCTCTGGACAGCCCTTGTTACATGCTGAATAAATGGTGGACCGGTGCTTATTGCAGGTACTTTGAAAAAGCGGTGCTGCCGGTGGATGCAGCACTGGAATCAGCCATTACCGGCGAGGACACCTCCATGAGACAGAAAATATGCCCTGTGTGTGGAAAGGCATATCTTCCTACAACCAGCCAGGCATATTGTTCCGCTGCCTGCCGGGTCTATGCAAGACGGAAATCCGAGCGGGAACGCAAACGCCGGAAGCGGCAAAACCAACCATGATATGTCCGCAACTTAGCCTTAAAAGTCCTTGATTTTCAAGGGCTTTTTGCACCTGTTTTCAAGGGAGCTGTATAAGAATACTCCGGTGCTTTGAAATGAGGTTAAGTTGCGGACAAAACATATATTTTAACAAAAACGATAGGAGGCGATTTTTTGAATATCAACACGATTACCGCGGAGGACCTTCGCCGCATGCCGGATAAGGAAGGACTGATTTTACAGGGCTGTGGCGGGGATCTGACAGAGTGGGTGGACGGGATCAATGAAATGCTGACAAAAGCAGGCATATTGAAAGATGGCTGTCAGTTTGAGAATGTGGCTGCTTTTCAGCACGGCGAACTGACCTGTCTGCTTTACCCGTTTGATGATGTGAAACTGGATATAGGAAAACTTGCCCTGTGGCGTTTACAGACCCATGAAGTCTATGGCGGCACATGGCTGTCGGACTTTGTGCCGAATTATTTAGGCGGATTTATAGAAACACCGGAAGCGTTGGCAGATAAACCGGATTGTCCGCTGATCGGAGCAGATGGGAACATTTTTAATCTGCTGGGTATTGCTTCCCGTACTTTGCGGGAGCATGGTTTGAAAGAACAGGCAAAAGAAATGTCTGATCGGGTATTTGTTTCCGGCAGTTATGGAGAAGCGCTCTGTATCATTGGCGAATATGTCAACATCACAGATTCCGAACTGGAGCATAAGAATTCTCTCCGTCAGCAGCTAAAAGCAACAAAACCGGCAGACCCGGTAAAAAAGCAACAAACTTCCAAACAGCAGGAACGATAAGGAGGGATGCGGAATGGAAAAGAAACGGACCTATGGTGTATGGGCAGTACGAAGCAGCACTTCTATTTTCGGACCGGCACAAAGCTGGTGCAAGGAAAATGGAAAACCGTTGGAGTTTGATACCAAAGCTGCTGCTGAAAACTATGCAAAGGAAGCCAACGAACATACGACAGCAAATGTCCGATACTATGTGAAAGAAAAAGAACCGGAGCCCGGTGCTGTTCGGAAAGGAACATCTCAACCGGAGCTGGATGCACGCAGCCATGAAGAAGTGATACCAAGAAATGATGCAGCGGAAAAACAAAATGAGATTCCGGGCAGACAGATTCCTTCTCAAACAGATCCGCTGGTAGAAATCCGCTCTGCGGTCCATAGTAATTACGCGGGTATGGTCGCTATGCTGGGTGCGGACAACCGTGTGTATTTTGGGCGTGAGGAACGCTGCCATTACCAGAATATGCAGCCATCTTACTATGACAATCAGGACGGTTCCCTGTGTTTTGTCTGTGATCAGCCCGACATGTACTATTTTCTCTATGGAGAAGGCTGGGCGCATACCCAGGCGGAAATGCTGGAACGAGGGCTTACCCTGCGCCAGTATGAAGAATTTGCAAGACTGCAAAATGGGGTCCTTGCACAGTTTACCACCCAAAGAGAAATTCTGTTTGCCGGACAGCCATTTCAGGCGCCGGAGAGTTATCTGCGCAATGCAGAACTTTATGAGGAAGGTCAGACCGGCAACTACAATATGCTGGATGGCAGGCTGAACAACGAACCTCCTGTGCGCCCGGATCTGACAGACGGACAGACGGATGAAGAAATCCGGGAGCTGGTGCCGGAAGCAAAGCCGTCTTTGATGGACCGTTTGAAAGCAGACAAACCGGAGCATGAAGCAAGGCAGATGATCCCTCCGGTGCCGGAAAGGGAACGCTGATGGCCGGGGTAAGATTTGAGGATGTAGATCTTTTGGGTGCTCTTTCCCGTATCGTAGATCTTCATACCCAACATTATAAAGAGGACTTTGACCTGGATAAGGAACTGATCTCAAAACTGGCTGTGTCAGAGCGTTCAGAGGATAAACAGCTTCTTTGGATGTCACGCCCTTGCGGAACCTATACCCTGCGCGAACGGGAAGTTTATCTGGAGGGCAGCCATGAAAACAAAGTGTGGCGGTTTTACCAGGAGCAGACAAATGATCCCGTTTTGGCTTATGCCATCTCTTTGAAAGAAGTCAGGGACGGAAAAATATTTGGCGATCTCTATCCGCTAAATTATAGAGAACATGTGGAACGGATGAAAAAATTGACCTGTCCAATCGGAAATGTAGCCGTTGCTTTTGAGGATGGAAATGTTATCACGATTCCCTATCAGGAACGGAGACAATTTATGAACCGGCTTATGCCAGAGCATGGAGCCCCTAAAACAATGACTTATCTGCCAGAAAATGAGCCGGAGCTGATGATAATTCTAAAACGGGAACGCCTCAAACGCAGCTATCATGCGACAGCCGGAAATCTGGAGGAATATCTTGATAAGCTGGAAAAGACCACCCTGCGGGAAAAACTCAAAAGAGCAAAGACGGCGGTTTCGACGCAGGAGGTCTCATCTCATAAAAGAGGGTTGGAACGATGAATGGCGGGCATAACAAAAAATCCGTCCGCGTCGAATTTGTCATGTCCGAAGCGGAGGCCGAACTGGTAAAAGAACGCATGGCGGAACTTGGCATTACCAACCTGTCGGCATATCTGCGAAAGATGGCCGTAGACGGTTACATCATCCACCTTGATATGGGAGATATTCAGGAAATGATCCGGCTTCTCCGCATTTGTTCCAATAACTTAAACCAATATACCAGACGGGCCAATGAGACCGGCAATATTTATGCCGCAGATATAGATGACATCCGCACCCGTCTGGACAGCCTTTGGGATGGCATGGACAAACTGATCCGGGGATTTGCAAACATTTCATAAACAGCCGGAAAGCCGTTGCTTTCTTTTTGCCGTCACGGTAAAATTTTTATAAGGGCAGATGCCCTTCTGAAAGGAGGCAAAGCGTATGCGTTTGATAGGTAAATTACTGGCACTTCCCTTTATGCTGGTTACGGGGATTCTTTATCTGGTATGTAAATTTTTAGTGGTTCTTTCCGGTGCGGTACTTGGGATTCTTTCTGGGATCATCTTTCTGGCGGCATTGGTGCTGTTCTTTGTCGCAGGATTTTTGCCGGGTCTTGCATGGCTTATGATCGCCTTTCTTATCAGTCCATACGGTCTGCCTCTGGCGGCTGCATGGCTGGTAGGGATCATTGGCGGGGCAAACAGTGCCTTAAAGGATTTTATATTTGGTTAAGCAGATTTGGCGGGGCGCATAGGCAGCCCCGCTCTTTTTCTGCAATTATAACTTCTCTGATTGGAATTAAGTTAAGGAGGTGACGAAAATAGCGACCACAAGACTGATGCCTCTGCATGTAGGAAAAGGTCGGAATATCTCTACTGCGATCTCAGATATTATTGATTATGTAGAAAATCCGCAGAAAACCGATTTTGGAAAATTCATTTATGGCTATGAGTGTGATACCCGGCTTGCTGATGCAGAGTTTCTTCTGTCCAAACGACAGTATGCAAATCTGACCGGCAGAAATCAGGGTGCAGATGATGTGATCGCCTACCATCTCCGTCAGGCATTTAAGCCCGGCGAAGTTACGCCAGAAGAAGCTAATCAGATCGGCAGGGAGCTGGCACTGAAGCTCACAAAAGGAAACCATGCCTTTGTTGTCTGCACCCATGTGGATAAGCACCATGTCCATAATCACATCATTATCAACTCTACTACACTGGACTGTCAGAAAAAATTTCGCAACTTCTGGGGTTCTACCTGGGCAATCCGGCGAATGAATGACAAGCTGTGTTTGGAGCATGGACTTTCGATTGTAGAAAATCCGAAACCCAGCCGGGAGCATTATGGCACATGGCTGGGAAATAAAAAGCAGCCTTCCTTTCAGGAGCAGATACGCATTGCTATTGATGCTGCATTAGAGGAAAAGCCAAAAGATTTTGAGGAACTTCTACAGAAGCTGGAAACTGCTGGGCTGGAAGTCAACCGTGAAAGAAAACATCTTCGGTTCCGAGTTCCGGGACAAGAAAATTATACCCGATGCGATACGCTCAAAGGCGATTATACAGAACAGGCCATCAAAGAACGGATTGCCGGTACACGGACAGTAAAACCCCGCCATGCCTTTTCTAAAAAAACGGTTTCCAAAGTTGGATTGCTGGTTGATATTGAAGTTGCAATCCGTTCCGGCAAGGGCCCTGGTTATGAGCGCTGGGCAAAAGTGTTCAACCTAAAGCAGCTTTCTCAGGCAGTGCTCTACTTAAAAGAACATGGCGATATGGGTTATGAGGATATTCTGGAAAAAGCCAACGCCACTACCACTAATTTCAATACCTTATCCGTTCAGATCAAAGATCTGGAGTCAAAAATGAACGCCAATGCCGAGCTGCAAAAACAGATCGTAAACTATGCGAAAACGCGGGCTGTCTATGTAGAATATCGCAAAGCCGGGTACAGCAAAAAATTCCGAACAGAACATGAAGCTGAAATTCTGCTGCACCAGGCGGCAAAGAATCATTTTGACGAGCTGGGAATCAAAAAGCTCCCCTCTGTCAAATCTCTCCGGGAGGAATACACCGATCTTCTGGAACAAAAACGGAAAGCCTATTCTGCCTATAAGCAGGCCAAAAATGATATGAAAGAACTTCATAATGTTCGGGCCAATGTGGAATACCTATTAGAGATTTCTTCCCCACCACAACCGCAGCGCAGCACAGAAAAATCCCGTCAATAAGGTTTGCTAACTTGAATTCTATAGACCTTGACTTTCCGGGACTTCTTAACTATAATAATACTCAAGCAGGGGGACTACCTTGTAGTTGAGAAGGTTAAAACCTGACCCTTTGAACCTGTTGGCTAATACCAACGCAGGGAGCTAAAGAATACAGATTCGTATTTTTTGGACATTCTCTGTTTTGGGAATGTCCTTTTTTAATTGAATAAGATATGATATGTGTTTGCGAGGGAACTGAACAAGTTGAAAAAGGTAAGACCTGACCTCTGGACCTGTCGGCTAATACCGGCGTAGGGAAGCAATTTCTTACGCTCGTATTGCGTCTGAAAGAGCTTCTAATTGTTTTAGAGGCTCTATTTTTTTATTTTAGGAGGAACAAACATGGCATTTATGAAAGACATTTTAACCCGCAACATCCCCATTTGGGAAGAATGTGCAGCTACCCCATTTGTGCAGGAAGTGCAAACTGGAAAGCTACCTCTTGAAAAGTTCAAGAGATATATGATTCAGGATAGTATCTATCTGAAAAACTATGCCCGTATATACGGCAAGGCAATTTTTCATGCTGATACATTAAGAGAAATTCAGCTTTACTATTCCATGCTGAATTTTGTAAATGATACGGAATCAGAAGTGCGTCTGGATTATCTAAAGCAATTTTGCATGACGGATAATGATATTGAACTGATCGCTCCTCTGCCTGAAAATCAAAATTACATTGATTTCATGTTTGAGATTGCGTCACATGGAAAGAATGAAGAAATTTTAATGGCGGTTCTTCCCTGTATGCTAAGTTACAGCTATATATTCCGCAAATTGGCGGCTGTTCCTACAAGCAGACAGTCAAGATATTGGGACTTTATCAAAGATTATGCGGATGAACAATATGCAGAAAGCTGCAAAGAATGGTCTGCTTTTGCAGAGCATAAATGTGCCGGGTTATCAGTAGCAAATAAAAAGTATCTGGCTGATATTTTTGAAAAAGCAAGTTTGTTAGAGCTTGCTTTTTGGAAGATGGCCTATCGGAACGAGAGAATGGAGGAAAATGCAAAATGAAAAAAGTATTGTCCATTGCCGGATCAGATTGCAGCGGAGGTGCAGGTATTCAGGCTGATTTGAAAACTTTTTCTGCTCACGGTGTATTTGGAATGAGTGTTATTGTTTCTGTTGTTGCAGAGAACACCAGCCGTGTTATCGACATCCAAGATATTACCCCGGATATGATTGAAAAACAGATTGACGCCGTATTTGAAGATATTGAAGTGGACGCAGTAAAAATCGGTATGCTTTCTACACCAGAATGTATGAAAGCGGTGGCAAAGAAACTATTACAATATAAGCCCCAAAATGTCGTAATCGACCCGGTTATGTATGCCAAAAATGGCTGCCCATTGATGAATCCTACGGCGGTTTCCACCTTGATAGACACAGTAATTCCACTGGCCGATGTACTTACTCCGAATATTCCAGAGGCAGAGAAAATAGCGGATATGCAGATTTCCACAGTTTCAGATATGGAGGCTGCCGCAAGAAAAATATATGCCATGGGTTGTAAGGCGATTGTTGTCAAGGGTGGACATCATATAGGAAATGCTGTTGATGTCCTATTTGATGGAGAAAATTTCTACTATTTTGAAACATCCCGCATTGATACGAAAAATACTCATGGGACAGGCTGTACCTTTTCTTCTGCGATCGCTTCCCAGCTTGCAAAGGGAAAAAGTGTTCCGCTTGCAGTCGAATCTGCAAAGGCTTATGTCACAATGGCAATCGAACACTCTCTTGCGATTGGAAAAGGCTGTGGCCCGACGCACCATTTCTACGAATTGTATCAGCATGGTTTATCTAAAGAATAGGCAGGTGCAAAATGAACTTTGATTATACACTTTATCTTGTTACTGATCGTCAACTAATGAGCTGCGATAGCCTGACAGAAGCGGTAGAACAGGCAATTTTAGGAGGCTGCACAATGATACAACTCCGAGAAAAAGAATTGTCCTCATTAGAATTTTACAATCAGGCTGTTGCCGTGAAACAGGTTACGGATAAATACCATATTCCCCTTATCATAAACGACCGGATAGATATTGCAATGGCTGTGCAGGCTACGGGGGTACATATTGGACAGCATGATTTACCTGCGGCTGCCGTCCGCAAAGTAATTGGGGAAAATATGCTGTTGGGAGTATCTGCATCTTCCATTGCAGAAGCAATACAGGCACAACAGGATGGTGCAGATTATTTGGGAGTTGGCGCAATGTTCCCTACTGGAACTAAAACCGACGCTGATTCTGTATCAATGGAAGAATTACAGAAAATCCGCGCAGCCGTTTCTTTGCCGATAGTTGTTATTGGCGGTATCAATAAGGGAAATGCAGGGCGTTTCAAGCCCATGGGAATTGACGGGCTGGCTGTTGTATCTGCCATCATAGCGCAGTCTGATATAAAAGCTGCTGCTGCGGAACTGAAAGATTTATTTTGCGGAAAGGAAAAGAAAAATGGATTTTAATGCGGCAATCTTTGATTTAGATGGAACAATTCTGGATTCAATGGATGTATGGGAGCATATAGATATTCAGTTTTTGAAAAAGAGAAATCTTCCCGTCCCGGAAAATTATGTAACTGAAATATGTGCAAGGAGTTTTGAGGAAGCCGCACAATATACCATTGATCTTTTTGGATTGCAGGAAACGGTAGAGGGAATTATTGAGGAATGGAATAATATGGCGGTCGAGGAATACAGTAACCATGTCGGTCTGCTGCCCCATGCCCTTGATTATCTTCTGCGCTTAAAAGAACATGGAATAAAACTTGCAGTTGCTACGGGGTTGCCGGAAAAGCTCTATATTCCATGCTTAAAGAACAATTCTATTTTAGAATTATTTGACGCTCTATGTTCAACAGATGAGGTTCAGCGGGGAAAAGAATATTCGGATGTCTTTGAATTGGCCGCAAGAAAATTAGGGGTTGCACCTGAACACTGTATTGTGTTTGATGATGTGCTTCCAGCAATTAAAAGCGCAAAGGCAGCCCGTATGTTAGCAGGCGGGATTTATGATAAGTATTCCGCAGATCAGCGTACAGAAATAGAAAGGATTGCGGATATTTACTTACTTGATTTTCGGCAAGCACCGATCCCACACAAAGAGGTATGAAAATGGAAAAATGGGATTTATATAATGCAAAACGGGAAAAGTCTGGAATAACAGTGTGCCGTGGAGAAATCATACCCAAAGGGCTGTATCATTTATCTGTGAGTGTATGGATCGTCAACCAGCAGGGGCAGTATCTTTTATCACAGCGGCATCCGAAAAAGCAATACCCTCTTTATTGGGAATGTACGGGTGGTTCTGTACTTTCCGGGGAAACCAGTTTACAAGGAGCAATCCGAGAGGTAAAAGAAGAATTAGGAATACTGCTTACTCCCGGAAGTGAAAAATTGATTTATCAGAGCAGACGGGAAAATGTGCAGGATTTTTACGATGTTTGGCTATTTCATAAGGATATAAAGATTGAAGAAATGCGTTTACAGGAAACAGAAGTTGTGGATGTTCAATGGGTAAATCCAGATAAGTTATTTGAGATGTTTCGCCTGAAACATCTGCACCCTCTAATTACCTATGTAGATCAGCTAATAGGCTGAAAAAGCGCCCCTCTGTCAAATCTCTCCGAGAGGAATACACCGATCTTCTGGAACAAAAACGGAAAGCCTATTCTGCCTATAAGCAGGCCAAAAATGATATGAAAGAACTTCATAATGTTCGGGCCAATGTGGAATATCTATTAGAGATTTCTTCCCCACCACAACCGCAGCGCAGCACAGAAAAATCCCGTCAATAAGATTTGTCTGCTTTTGGTTTTCAGCGTTCCAACGGAACGCGCAGCCATTGCCACCGGCAATGATCTCAGGGGTTTGGGGATATGTCACCAACAAGCATTAGCAGGAATTCCGGAAACGGGATTTCTGCTAAATACGCAATCTTACGTAAGATTGCATTGCTTGCCAGTAGTTTTAAGAGTCTTTGGCAGAGGATCTGTTTACAGTTGCCGCATTGATAAACCTTTGATAACTGCCTATAATAGAGTTATTATTTTGAACTGCTATAACAGAGAAATGCAAAAAAATAAAATTTTTTGTCTGTTGTAACATTTCGCGGACATTTGCCTGTTATACTATCTGCAAAAAGCAAAGGAAGTGAGGATATGAAGCAGATTTTAATTGTCGAGGACGACAGTTTTTTGAATAAGATGGTGGCCTATAACCTGACCGCAGACGGCTACGGCGTGACTTCTGCCCTAAACGCCAGAACCGCAGCCGAAGCCATACGCCAGCGGGAATTTGACTTAGTGCTGCTGGACATCAACCTGCCGGACGGCAACGGTTTTGAGCTGTGCAAACTGATAAAGCCCCAGCACCCGGACACCATTGTGATTTTCCTGACCGCTAACGATCAGGAGAGCGACCAGATACGGGGCTATGAGGTGGGCGCGGTGGACTACATCACAAAGCCCTTTGTGATCGGGGCCTTGCAGCGAAAAATCAAAGCCATGTTCGCCATGCTGGAACACCACAAACCGGCCAAGGACATTTACGACGACGGGCGGCTGTTTCTGGACTTCTCGGAGCAGACGGCTTCCTTAAACGGCAAGCCCCTGACCCTATCCCCGATGGAGTACAAAATGCTGAACCTGTTCCGTAAAAATCCCCGGCAAGTGCTGACCCGTGGGCAGCTTTTGGAAAAGCTGTGGGATATAGACGAAAGGTTTGTGGACGAACACACCCTGACAACCTCCATCAGCCGGATTCGTAGCAAGATTGAAGCCGACGGCGGCGCGCCCTACATCAAGACCGTTTACGGCATGGGCTATCAATGGACGGGAGGCGAGGCAAAATGAAGTTTCAGAACCTCTCGGTAAAGCGGCTGTTTGGCCGGGTGGCAATAGGGCTTGTCCTCTCTATGTCCGGGATCACCATAGCCCTGTTTTTTGTGACAAAACAGACAGCGGTGCTGCTGACGGGCGGGGCGCTGCTGCTGTGCGCCCTTGTGGGGATTTTTGTACTGACGCAGGCGTTTGGAAAGCGGCTGTCGCAGTTTACCGCTGACTTGTGCCAGACCTTAGACCACATGATTGCCGGAAATGAAGCGCCCCAGCGCCCGGAGGACAGCGAAACCCAGCTTGCCAGAATCGGACACCGGCTGGCAAGGCTTTACCAGATCATGCAGGAGAATCGCCGCCGGGTGGACGAGGAACGGCAGGAGTTGCAGACCCTTGTATCGGATATTTCCCATCAGGTGAAAACGCCGGTAAGCAATCTGAAAATGGCGACGGACACGCTGCTGGAAAAGCCTATGACCGAGGCGGAGCGCACCGACTTTATCCGGGGAATCCGCAGCCAGACGGATAAGCTGGACTTTCTCTTTCAGGCCCTTGTGAAAACCTCCCGGCTGGAAACGGGCGTGATCCAGTTGGATAAGAAGCCGGGCCGCCTTTTTGATACCGTGGCGCAGGCCATGAGTGGGATCGTGTATGCAGCGGAGAAAAAGGAAATTGCCGTGTCCGTGGATTGCCCGGAGGATTTGACCGTTTCCCATGACAGCAAGTGGACATCCGAAGCCCTCTTTAACCTGCTGGACAATGCGGTGAAGTACACCCCGGCAGGCGGGAAAATCGCTGTGTCGGTGGTGCTGTGGGAAATGTATGTGGAGATCAAAGTGACCGACACCGGCAAGGGCATTTCCGAAAGCAATCAGGCCGCCATCTTCCGGCGCTTTTATCGTGAGGAAGAAGTACACGAACAGCAGGGCGTGGGCATTGGCCTGTATCTGGCCCGCGAGATCATAACGCGGCAGGGTGGCTATATCAAAGTGGTTTCGGAGCCGGGCAAGGGTTCTGAATTTTCTATTATGCTGCCTACAAAATAGAACGCGGCGGACGGCCATTTCCGGCTGCCCGCCGTAAATTTTTTTGAAATGTCCGAGCATTGTAACATTTCACCCCGATTTTCAATGAAATTTTTTGGCCGCTGTAACATTTCGCGGACATTTGGGTTTTACAATACCCTTATCAAATATGGAGGTGATACAACTATGACATGGCCTTTTGAGAACGATACAAGTGCCATTACAAAAAAGTTGGCAAAACGAAACTTAAAAGCAGATAAAAGTAGAAACATCCTCATTATCATTACGATTGCCTTAGCTACCTGCTTGATAATGACAACGACCTTGTATTTTTTTGCTTCGCAGCGAAAATCATTAAATGATGCGGCTGGGCGTTATCAAGCAATTATCAATGAAGTCGATAATGATACCATTACGAAATTAGTAAATGACGATAGGGTTCAAGTGGGTGTAAGTCATTTATTGGGTTTAGTATCTTATGGGGACTACAAATTAACCGTTCGTTCAATGGATGAAACACTAATGAAATTAGCAAAATATCCTGATTTAGAGGGAGAATTGCCCAAATCTACAAATGAAATTGCTATCACAAAGGCGTTTCTTGATAGAGCTGGATTGTCCAAATCCATAGGCGATACTATATCGTTAAATCTGGGAGATGGAGAAAAAGATTATACCTTATGTGGTATTTTGCCTGTCGAAAATTCAAATTATTCCGTATTCGTGTCGCAGTCTTATATTGAAAACAAGATCAGCGAACCGGCATCCTCCGCTTATATCCGTTTGAATGAATCTGATGGTTGGTCTAAGGCTGCTATACAAGCTGAATTATCAACATTGTGCAGAGAATTGGAAATACAGCCGGAGCAAATGCAGTTTTCAACATATTATTTTTCTCTCATTGAACAGAGAAGCAGTCAATATATCACTGTAATAGCATTTATCAGTCTTATTATCGCTTTGGCTTGTACTCTTGTTATTTACAGCCTGTTTTATGTGTCCATAGCCAGAAAAACAAAAGAATATGGAAAACTGCGGACAATAGGGGCAACTGGAAAACAAATGAAAAGAATCGTTTTTAGAGAGGGATTTCATCTTTCCAGAATTGGTATTCCGATTGGAATATTAGCCGGTGCAATAGCGGGATATGTCCTTGTCCCGCAAGGCTGGAACACTTTAATGGTATTTGTAATTGCCGCTGTCACAGCTCTGTTTGTGTATCTATGTGTTATGATTGCTGTAATTAAGCCAGCCAAAATTGCTGCTCATGTTACGCCTATTGAAGCAGTCCGTTATATGGCGGGCAATAATGATGTAATGTCCAACAGTACAAAAGTGTTACATCGTTCTCTATCCGCGAAAAATTTAGCATTCCTTAATTTTGCGAGGAACAGAAAGAAAACCGCTTTAACGATCCTGGCGTTAGGGGTATGTGGAATTTTGCTGATGGCAAGCTCTGCATATTTTAATTCCATTGATCCTTTAGCGATGGCGCGTAGGAGTTTTCCTTACGGAGAAATTCGCCTTGAATTAGGCGATTACGGGCCGCAGGCACATAACAGCGAACAATATTCAGAACTCCAAAAATCGAATCTGCTTACAGAAGATTTTAGAGAATCCATTTTGGACATAGATGGTGTGGAAGAAATAAAAGAATACCAAGGCACCGTTTTGAATGTTCGTATGCCAACGGGGGATATTGAACCGATTGTTTCAGACGCATATACGCCAAGCTCTCAAAAATTGCTTGAAGAATACTTGATTGATGGTACAGCAGATTTACAGGAACTAATCAATAATAATGGCATTATTATTGAAAATGGCCCACAGTGGAAAGAAACTTTTGGGTGGGATGCAGCGATTGGGGACGAACTTCTGATTGAAGTTGGCGGACAAACATTGGAAGTAAAAGTAATGGGAATTGTGGACACTAATATTCCGTATGGCGGATATGATACGCTATTTATTCCTTTAGAAATGCTGTCAAAGATCGTTCCTATTGAAAACCTCAATTATCAATTTATTGTAGATACAGATGACAGTAAATGGGCAGCCGCAAAGGATGAAATCCAAAAGATAATTTCACCGACTTCCAGCCTCTATGTTAGTACCTTGAATGATTGGGTAGAGGCATACAACGAAAAACTATTGAACTATCGTATGCCAGTCTACATTTTTGTGATGTTTATCGGGGTTTTTGGCATTATCAATCTGCTAAATACACTGATAACAAACATCTTGACACGGAAGCGAGAATTGGGTGTTTTGCAAGCGGTTGGTTTGAGCAGTAAACAGCTTTCAAAAATGTTATTGATAGAGGGCTTGTTCTATACATTAGGGGTGCTGCTTCTTTCCATATCATGCGGAACTCTTATTGGGTATCTTCTCTGCACTGTCTTTAGTGCAATGAGTATTTTTGGAAAAGTAAGCTATCATTTTCCGACAGTTGAAATGTTCAGTTATTTTATACTGATGCTTGCCATCCAAATGCTTTTCTCGTATTTGGCAATTCGGCAGATAAAAAAACAATCTCTGGTAGATCAAATACGGGAATCGTCATAAAAATTTTTGAAATGTCCGAGCGTTGTAACATTTCACCCCGATTTTCAATGAAATTTTTTGGCCGCTGTAACATTTCGCGGACATTTGGGTTTTACAATGACCTTATCAACAAAAGTGAGGAGGCGACGCAATGGAACTGACCCCGACATTGATTTTGAATCTGGCGCTGCTGATCGTCCTACCCGTTGCCCTTGTGCTGGTGTTCCGGCAATGGCTGGCCCGGCACATCCGCTGGACGGTTGCCTTGACTGCTCTCTGTGATGTTTTCCTGTTTTGGGATGAACTGTTCTACTATGAGAGCTTCGGTCTGTTCGCTGTGCTGATTCTGGTACAGTTGGCGGCCACCGGCGCAGTAGCGTTCCGCATTTACAACAAACAAAGAAAGGATTGAATTTTATGAGCATTTTACAGACTATCGACCTGAAAAAGTATTACGGCACAGAGCCGAACATCACCCGCGCCCTTGACGGCGTGAACTTCTCCGTGGAGGACGGCGAGTTTGTGGCCGTTGTGGGAACCTCCGGCAGCGGCAAGTCTACCCTGCTTCACATGATGGGCGGGCTGGACACCCCTACTTCCGGCAATGTGATTGTCCGGGACAAAGAGCTGTCGAAAATGAACGACGAACAGCTCACCATCTTCCGCCGCCGCAACATCGGCTTTATCTTCCAGAACTATAACCTTGTTCCGATCCTGAATGTGTATGAGAACATTGTCCTGCCGGTGGAGCTGGACGGGGACACAGTGGATCAGAAGTTTTTGGACGAGATTGTTCACCTGCTGGGGCTGGAAGATAAACTGAAAAATATGCCGAACAATCTTTCCGGCGGCCAGCAGCAGCGTGTGGCGATTGCCCGTGCCCTGATTACCAAACCGGCTATTGTGCTGGCCGACGAACCAACCGGCAACCTTGACAGCAAGACCAGCGCCGAGGTGCTGGGACTTATCAAGCGTACCAGTGCGGAGTTCCGGCAAACTGTTGTGATGATTACCCACAACAACGACATTGCCCGTCTTGCAGATCGGATTGTCCGCATTGAGGATGGCAAGATTGTGGAATAAGGAGGTGGCAGGCTATGACATGGCCTTTTGAAAATGATACCAGCGCCATTACAAAGAAGCTGGCAAAGAAAAGTTTGCAAAGCGAGAAGCGCCGGAATCTGATGGTAGTGATCGCCGTTGCACTGGCGGCGTTTCTGATCTGCTTTACGGGAATTGTGTCTACCTCCCTGACACAAATGCAGCGCAATCAGGTTGTCGATACTTATGAGGCGGTTTGGCTGGGCGTAGAGGAAAACGATATTGAAACCCTAAAAGGACTGCCGGAGTTTGAGCGCGTAGGCGGCTACTATATGCTGGGTGAGGAACTTTCGGAACAGGGCTATCATGCCTCTTATGTATATAATGACGCAGAAATGATGGAGATTGGGCGCGACCAAATGAAGCTATTGGAGGGGAATCTGCCCCAAAAAGCAAATGAAGTTGTCGTAAGCGAATACTTTCTCTCCACCTATGGAAACAATGCCAAGATCGGGGACACTGTGACCTTAGATACCGAGAGTTTTCATGGTGATTATGTCGTTACCGGCATTATGGACAGCGTAAATGAAAAAGAAGCGAATACCTGCGCTATCATTCTTTCCAAAGCTGCCCTGACAGAATGGAAAGGGTTTGATCCGGCTGGGTATCGCGCCTATGTCCATTTCAAAAACAGCGACCAGTTGGGCGAGGAACTGATAACCTCTTATTGCAGGGAGATTGCAGAGGAATATCAGCTTCCTAATCCCAGCATGAACAACAAGTATTTTGCTTATGCTTCTAAATCCTTTGATTTTTTACCGATTGTTGGTGTGATTGTTATTGTTCTGATCGGCGGCTATATTGTGATTCAGAGTATCTTCCGTATCTCCATCAATGACAAAATCAGGAGCTACGGACAGCTTCGGACGATTGGTGCAACGCCAAAGCAAATCAAGCGGATTGTAAAGCGGGAGGGACGCAAACTCGGCAGTATCGGAATTTTGGTTGGTACAGTGCTGGGCGTATGCTGCGGTTTTCTTCTGTTTTCCAAGGGATTTAACGCTGTTTCCTATGTCGTTATGGTTTCCCTGACACTCATAAGCAGTTGGATCATGGTGTCTATTTCCATCCGTAAGCCGGTGAAAATCGCGGCAGGGATTTCCCCCATTGAAGCCGTCCGTTTTACCCCGGTGCAAAAGGACATCCGCAGCCGGAAAAAGAATATCAAGCTCAATCCTGTTTCAATGGGAATTGCGAATTTTAAGCGTGACCGCAAAAAGACAATCTCTATTATAGCGTCTTTGAGTTTGGGCGGAATTATCCTGCTTGTGGTATCCTCCATGGTTTTGCTGCGCTCCCCAGAGGCACTTGCAAGGCAGATTTATCCGTATGGTGACTATAAAATTTATTTACATTCCGAGTTGGCAGTAGAAGAAGCTATGGCAGCGGGAAATCCATTGAATGAGAAATTGAAGCAGGAAATTTTGGCCATTGATGGTGTAACCGATGTGATTACAAAAAGGCAAAGCCTTCATATAAATTATCGTGCCAACGGAATTGATGAGGCTGGTTGGTGTGATATACTAACTGAACAAAATTATTCTGCGGTTGAAGCTGCATTGATAGAGGGAACTATGCCAGCGGATGCACACAGCATCATAATTGATTCGCATACAAGTAATCGTGATAATATAAGAGTGGGAGAAACGGTTGAAGTTACCTCTGGGAAATCAACTATTCCTGTTACTATATCAGGGGTGTTTGACAACGATAGCATACCAACTGATGGACATGGAACAGTCCCAGTTGACGCTCCACTTGAATTTGCAACGGAAGCATTATTTCATGAATTACATCCAGAAATAGCTTCGTTTGACTATTCATGGAACATTGCAAGTGATCCGAAAAAAGCGGACAATGTAGAGTCTGAATTGAAAAATATTGTAGCCACTCATACTGATATTGCGTTAGAAAATATTGACACTATAATTGAGTATGAAAAAAATATAAATGCTTTTGTATTTGGCAGTATAGAGGTACTTTCATGGCTGGTATTCCTCTTTGGCGTTATCAACCTGATCAACACGACCCTCTCTAATCAAATGTCCAGAAAACAGGAAAACAGTGTTTTGCGTTCCATCGGACTGACCCAAAAGCAGCTATGTAAAATGAATATCTGCGAGGGGCTGTGCTATGCGTTCTTTGCAACATTGGCGACGCTGATCGTTGGGCTTCCGGCTTCCATCTTTGCTTGTAGCAAATTTAGTGTAGGAGCTTTTGCCGGAAAAGTAGTGCCTTACAAATTCCCGGTTTTGGAAATGGGTCTGTTTATTCTGGTATTGTTCGGAATGGAACTGATTTTGTCTGTATGGACAGTCCGCAGACAGAAAAAACAATCCCTGATTGAACAAATGCGGTCAATGGAATAACCGTATGGGATCGGCGGGGCGGCGTGTGCTGCCCCGCCTTTTTCGCCATTTTCCAAAGAAATTTTTGAAATGTCCGAGCTTTGTAACAATTCAGCCTGTTTTTCTGTCGAAATCAAAGGCACCTCGGACATTTGTGTGACATTTGTAGTTTATGCTTGTGGTAAATCAATATTGGGGGTGAGGACACATGAAAAAGATACTGCTGATTGACGACAGCGACACCTATACATGGTGTCTGCAAAAATACTTACAGCACCGGGGCTACCCGGTAAAAACGGCTTCTACTCTGAAAGAAGCGCGGGCCGCCATCCAAGAGGAAATGCCGCTGGTGGTCTGCTGTGATCTCGACCTGCCGGACGGTTCCGGCATGGACTTTCTGGACGAGGTGCGGGCCGCAGACAAGGAGCTGCCGTTTATTCTGGCGTCCTGCCATGACAGGGAGGACTATGAACAGGAGGCTATGCGCCGGGGCGCAACGCTGTGCATGGACAAAATGAAAGGGCTGCTGCTACAAGATAAGCTGGTGGAATACGCCTACCGGCAGTTATCCGGCGAAAAAGCCCCGACTTTTCACAAGCTGCTCTTTGTCCATGCGGAAGATACCAACGCCGGAGTGCTGCGGGCGGCTATGCTGCAAAAGGGCTTTGACCTAATTCTGGTTTCCTCGATTGGGAAGGCCAAGCGCCGGATTTTTGAGGATAAGGAAATAGAACTGATCTTGTGCGATCTGGAACTGCCGGACGGCACAGCAATGGAGCTGTTTCATACGCTGCGACGGGTGGCGGGGATGTTCCAAATGAAGAATCCCCCTGTCCGGCTTCTGCCGTTCTTTATCCTCACCGAAAACAACGACCTTGCCACGGAATATGAATACCGGCATGAGGGCGTAAACGACTATATCACCGCCCCGGTCAATATCCCGGAGCTGATCCGGCGAGTTCTGTTCTTTGTGGAGTAATTGAAAAATTTTACGGAGGTGATGATGTGATGGGACATTAGCTGTTTTTGATATAGAAGAATCTGGTAAGCAGATCGGAGAAAAATTATTTCTGCTTCTTAACGAGGAACAAAAGAATGCTCTAATGCAATATATTTTGGAACAGGGAGTCTGTCATGGAACGGTATTCAATTCCTGTCACACTTCCTCCGCAGCAAAGAAGAATCCTCTAACAGAAATACAGGAAGGCGAGCTTTATCTATGTCTGGAGCACCGCACTGTCAGGGTTCGTGAACGGATTATCAACCTGACAAGCAAAGAGTTTGATATACTGGCATTACTCATTGCTAATCCCAAACGTGTTTTTACTTACGAACTGATTACCGATTTGGTTTGGAAAGAGGATTGTGATTTCTATTCGAGAAAAGCGATTCATAATCATATAAGTAAGCTGCGTAAGAAGTTGCGCTTTGAACCAGATCTTCCAAACTATATTGAGAGTGTCGCCGGAATCGGCTATAAATTTGAACATTTGTAAGCTAAAGCCACGAGATTTTCTTGTGGCTTTAATTAACATCCACTTCCGAACGCTTAATATTGAAGGTTGTATTATTCGAGCTAAAGAACTATAATAGATTCTATGGAGGTGCGATATGGAATATATGACATTAAAAGAGGCCGCCGAGAAGTGGGGCGTGACACCTCGTAGAGTAAATTATTATTGTGCTGGTGAACGTATTTCTGGAGCAGTAAAGATGGCCGGTATTTGGCTGATTCCCAAAACTGCAGAAAAGCCGATTGATGGTCGGACAAAACAAGGGAGAGAATTGCGCCATGAATAAAATTTTGATTATAGATGATGACAGAGAACTGTGCGCTTTGATTAAACACAGCGTACAATCAGAACATATAGAAGCCGATTTTTGTAATACCGGAAAAGAGGGCTTGCAGAAATTAAAAGAGCAAGAATACCAGCTTGTGGTGCTAGATGTGATGATGCCCGGTATGGATGGCTTTGAAACGCTGGAAGAAATCCGCAAAGAGAACAGCCTGCCGATTTTGATGTTCACATCCAAAAATGACAGCGCTTCTAAAGTGCGGGGCTTACGGGCCGGAGCGGACGATTATCTAACAAAGCCGTTTGATATGGACGAACTGATTGCCCGTATTGCGTCCCTCATTCGCCGCTACACCCGCTTTAATCAGCAAACGGGAACTATGCAAAAACTGGATTTTGATGGGTTGCAAATTGACCTTGAAAATCGTTCTGTTACGACGGAAACCGGCACTTTTGAACTTCCACCAAAGGAATTTGATCTGCTCCTGTACTGTGCAAAACATCAAGGAAAAATTTTGACAAAACAGCAGATTTATGAGGAAGTTTGGGGCGAAGAATATTTCTATGATGACAGCAACATTATGGCGATCATCAGCCGGCTTCGTAAAAAATTAGAAGTCAATCCTTCCAGTCCAAAGTATATTCAAACGGTCAAAGGGATTGGCTACCGCTTTAATAAGGAGGTATAGCTGGTATGAAGATCATCGTTTTCCTGTCCGTTGTGATTGCTATTGTAGCTGTGCTAACCTCCATCCTTCTCATTCGTCGCGTAAAAAAGCAAATAGCAGAAATGACCGATGCGCTGGTTGATGTGAAAAATGGAAATGGCAATCGGCGTATTTTGTCTGCAACAAATGAACTGATAGCACCTCTTGCCTATGAAATCAATGAGATCGTTGTGTCCTATGAAAGCAGACTTTCGATTGTCCGGCAGGCAGAGGAAACCAACCGCCAGCTTATGACGAGCCTTTCCCACGATGTTCGGACACCCCTTACAACCCTCATCGGCTATCTTGACGCTGCACATAAAGGGCTTGTTACAGGGAAAGACCGGGATGATTATATCGAAATCGCCCGCCGGAAAGCCCATGATTTGAAAGAATATATTGATGTACTCTTTGACTGGTTCAAGTTAAATTCCAACGAGTTTGCTTTGGAAATCCATCCTATTGAGGCCGCAGAGCTGACAAGAAATATCCTGATCGACTGGATACCGATTTTTGAAGATAAGCAGGTCGATTATGACATTGATATTCTCGAACAGCCTGTCCGGGTAAGATTGGATACGGACAGCTATATGAGGATTATCAATAATCTCATTCAAAATGTAATCGCTCACAGCCATGCGGACAAAATTAAAATTGCCCTGTCAAAGCAGGGAAATAACATGAGGCTGCTGCTGGCGGATAATGGTGTAGGAATTGAGAAAGAAGATTTGAAACACATTTTTGAACGGCTTTATAAGTGTGATAAAGGTCGGTCTGAAAAAGGCAGCGGTCTTGGTCTTTCTATTGTCCATCAGCTTGTAGAAAAGATGGGTGGAAGCATAACAGTTGAAAGTTTGCCGGGAAAAGGAACTGAATTTATGTTGTTTTTTCCTTTGGAAATTTAAGTGGGTTCCCGTCTTTATGGCGGGAACCTTTGTCATTTTGCCGGATTTCAAATTGCAAGGTTAATGCAAGGTTGCGGCAAGGTTAATGCAAGGTTGGCGTGATAGAATACTTTACAGAACAGGAGGTTTTGAATATGGACACAAATTACATCATTGAAACGAAAAATCTGACGAAGCAATACGGTTCACAAAAGAGTGTGGCTGACTTAAATATCCATGTGATGCGTGGGAGAATTTATGGTCTGCTGGGCAGAAACGGAGCCGGAAAAACTACTACCATGAAAATGCTGTTGGGCTTAACAAATCCGACTTCCGGGGAGGTCAAAATCTGGGGAAAACCCTTGCAGGGGAATGAAAAGAAATTGCTGCCCCGTATCGGCAGCTTGATTGAGTCCCCCGGTTTTTATCCAAATCTGACCGGCACAGAGAACTTGCGTATCTTTGCTACTCTGCGGGGCGTACCAAACAATCATGCCATCAAAGACGCTCTGGATTTGGTAGGACTGCCCTACAAAGATAAAAAGCTCTTTTCACAGTATTCTCTTGGTATGAAGCAGCGGCTTGCCATCGCCCTTGCCGTTATGCACGATCCAGAACTTTTGATTTTGGATGAGCCGATCAACGGTCTTGATCCCATCGGTATTGCGGAGGTACGCTCCTTTATTCGGGAGCTTTGCGACGCAAAGGGAAAAACGATTTTGATTTCCAGTCACATTCTTTCGGAGATTTCCTTGCTGGCTGACGATATTGGAATTATCGACCACGGTGCATTGCTGGAAGAAGAAAGTCTTGCTGAGCTGGAGCAAAAAAGCAGTAAGCATATCCGGTTTACGCTCTCTGATACTGCACAGGCGGCAAGAATTTTGGAACGCAATTTCCGTGAAAACCATTTCTCTATACAGGATGACCACAATCTGCGCCTGCACAACCTTGATCTACCTGTGGGGAAAATTGTAACTGCCTTTGTTGAAAATGGATTGGAGGTATCGGAGGCGCATACTTGTGAAGAAAGTCTTGAAGATTACTTCAAGCGTGTGACGGGAGGCGAGGGAATTGCTTAAACTGATCAAATGCGAGTTTTGGAAATTAAAGCGAAAAAGATTATTATACGCACTGATGTCATTATCGTTATTTTTTCCGTTGATTTTGGCATATATGGCAAAGGCGGGAACAGGTGCAGATACAACGGAACATTATCTTCAAACCCGATTTGATTATGTTTATACAATGATGTTGGGATATGGATTGGTTTTTTTGCTTCCATGTCTAATTGGTATCATTGCCGCTATTTTGTTTTTTATAGAAAGAGATTGCGATACTTCCAAAAACCTTAGAACAATTCCTGTTACAAATACACAACTCATTATGGCAAAAATTTCTATGCTCTTTATTTTTAGCATTGCGTTTTGTCTGACAAGCACATTATCTGTTGCGTTGTTTTGTAAACTGTTTCATGTAGGAATGGTTTATGGTATGACTTATAAGATATTTATGAGCCTTATTTTTGGAGTTCTTATCGTAGCAGCTTCTTTGCCGATTGTATTTTTAATTATTTGTTTTAACAAAAGTTTTTTGCTTTCTATCCTGCTTGCGTTTTTTTATTCTATTTTTAACTGGGGCATACTGGGGACGATTGGAACATCTATAAGTGCTGCAAAAATTACTTTCTTAAATTCTTTCCCAGTTATATGTGTTATGAACTGGACAAGCGGCTTAATGATGGATCATTTGCAAAAAGACAATCTTTTGCCGGAAGCCTATGCGATTGTACCAACCACCTTCCATACAATTTTTATTCTGGCAATTACTGTTATACTTTCGTTGTGGTTGATCATTCGCTTTTATAAAAAATGGACGAGGTAAATGATATGGGAAAGATAATAAAAACGGAATTTTTAAAACTAAAACGCTATTCTGTAATAAAAGCCGGAATTATTATGACAGTGCTTTCGCCGCTGCTGTCACTGTTTTATTCCACAGCCAACGGTGGACAGACATGGACATTTGACTATTTTATGCAGCAAGTTATGATTAGTAACTGTACCTTGTTTTTTCCGATTATCATTGCACTGATAGCAGGTTATATTATAACAAGGGAATATACAGACGATACGATGAAGAATATATCAACAATTCCTATTTCATATAAACAGTTACTTTCAGGAAAACTACTTGTCCTATTGTTGTTGACAATCTGCTTTAGCTTTATAGGATGCGTGCTAGCATTAGTAATCAATGTTATTGCTGGATTTCCAGGAGTGCATTTTGGCAATCTGCTCAATATGTTTATTCGTGTTACCGGAGCAAATTTAGGAATTTACATTTCAGTTTTGCCGATTATTTTACTATTCTGTTGTTCGGTAAACAATTTTTTGGGTGGGGTTGCGTTAGCATTTGTGTATGGATATTTCGGAACTTTTGAAGGAACACTGTTAAATTATTATCCGATTAAAGCAAGCATGATTTTAGTAGACCCTACTTGTGGTGCGGAATATGGTTATACTTATCACATTTTCCCTGCTTTCATCACAATAGTTTTGACTTTCTTGATTTCTGTGATTATTCTTGCAAATAAAAAGAAAGAACCCAGCACATTGACTGTCACTAAGAAGAAAAAAGTAGTTAGAAAAAAGGGATGGTGACGTGATGGGACATTAGCTGTTTTTGATATAGAAGAATCCGGCAAACAGATTGGCGAAAAGTTATTTCTGCTTCTTAACGAGGAACAAAAGAATGCTCTAATGCAATATATTTTAGAACAAGAAGTCTGTCATGGATCGGCACTCATTTCCTGTCACACTTCTTCCATAATAGAGAAAAATCCTCTGACAGAAATACAAGAAGGCGAGCTTTATCTATGCCTGGAACATCGTACTGTTAGGGTTCGCGAACGGATTATCAACCTGACAAGCAAAGAGTTTGATATACTGGCATTACTCATTGCTAATCCCAAACGTGTTTTTACTTACGAACTGATTACCGATTTGGTTTGGAAAGAGGATTGTGATTTCTATTCGAGAAAAGCGATTCATAATCATATAAGTAAGCTGCGTAAGAAGTTGCGCTTTGAACCGGATCTTCCAAACTATATTGAGAGTGTCGCCGGGATCGGCTATAAATTTGAACATCTATAACATGAGCCCACAAGGTGTTGTTTCCCCTTGTGGGCTTGCTTTTTGCAGCATATATTCTAAGAGCGGAATATGTAGAAAATTGCGAATATAAAGAGTAAAAAGCGAATATCTGCGGACTGATAAAGGAAACATAACCGATATAATTTTCTCCCAAGGAGGTATCAAGCAGCCGATTCAGGTTCCTCCTTGATGGGAGGAAATGCCTATGCGTCTATGCAACACAGATCTGCAGATAAACTGCTTTACATTCAGTCACCTATACGTCGTAGTCCAGCTCGTATGGATTGCGGCGTTTTTGGTTTCGACAAAGTTTGAGCATTTTCGCTGTCAACCACCCGGAAAAATTTCATACTGCTGCTTTGGCGCGCCTGTTCTTTGTACGGGCGCGCTTTTTTGTACCCTTTTTTTAATCAGAAAGAGACTTAGACCTTATCGCTGCCGCAGCCCACCCTCTGATTTCGATTTTTGCCATCAACTCAAACATCGAAATTGGAGGAAATTACTATGAAGAAAATCAATCTTCGGGATTATTACCCGTATTATACACAGGACATGATCGTTGAGGTGCCGGATGAAGTTGCTTTGTTGCTTCGGGAATATATGTTGTTGGAAGAAGCCTATCGGATTCGTACATACCGCTATAAAGCATTTTACTCTCTGGATCGAGACGAAGGTATTGAGCGTGAGATATTGCAAAAGCCTCTTAACCCGGCAGAAATTTGGGAACAGCGCCAAATGACGGAGTTGATTTATAAAGGTCTTTCCAAACTTCCGGTAAAGCAGCGCCAACGAATCTATGCACACTTTTTTCTTGGCATGAGCAAAGCAGATATTGCCAAAGCGGAAGGAACACACAAAAGCCGGATCACCCGTTCTATCGAAGCCGGATTGCGTAGTCTGGAAAAATATTTCAAAGAAATTTTATAACAGACGGCAACTTTGCCCCTAAAAATGTACTGAATAGTAGAGGGACATATTCGGCGGGACAAGCTGGACGGGTGTGGTAAGGAAGCATATATATCCTCTCACCCCAACTGTAATATCAATTTGTCTGCCATGCCCCTTGCTTGTTCCTTGACAACCGAATATACGCTGTTACAGGTACTTCATTCTGTGTTCCGAGCGGCAGATGGGGCGGCGCGGTGACAGGCAGCCTAAGGAGGTGATGAATCCAGGCTGTCCGAGCGATAAACGCAACCTACGAAACCGGCTGTGGCAAGCCGGACGCGATAACGACACAGATCATAATGGTACTTCTTCACAGCTTCCTAAAGACTTGGGGAGAGTTCCTGCGGCGTTTGCTTGCTCTGGCAAAGCGGCGGCGTATGTGGGACTATGATGCGGTGACGCTACCCGCAGCCTGTAACAGCCCCGTCCTTATAACAGAAGGACTTGCCGGGGTGCGTGGCAAATACGGCAGTAAAATCGAAATCAGATATAATGGGCCGGATTTATGTGTGTAACAACCGTAGATCCGACCTATTCATGTGGTTTTGATAACACAGTTTTCAGAAGGGAGTTGATACTATGGAAATGAACACCATTGTCAGTGAAGTGGGTACGCTGGTAGACATTCGGGATGTTTCTGTCAACAAAGAACTTTCCCGTGATGAACGGATTGCAGAATTTGTTCAGCAGATAAAAAATCCATACCATTTTAAGTGTGGCCGTTTTACTGTACAGGCCAGCTTTTCTGCTGAAGGTGCTACCCTGGAAGAATGTATCAAGGGTATTTTACGATAGGCGCAATTTTAAGAAAGGGGCTGACTTTTCCGTAAAAGCATGGTAGAATAAGAATCGGAAAAGGAATTGAATATGGACTAACCACACTTCTTGAATTGCGGGGATTTTTCTGTGCAACGAAAGGAGTGTTTTTTTATGCAGGTTTACAAAGCGATTAAGTACATCCGTCTTTCTTATACGGATGATAAAACAGTAGAAAGTGACAGCGTTGCCAATCAGCGGCGCCTGATCGATGATTACATAGCCCGACACCCGGAAATTGAGGTTGTGGCAGAAAAAATTGACGATGGTTATAGTGGCGTTTTGTTTGATCGCCCGGCATTTCAGGAAATGATGCAGATGATCGAACAAGGCGAAGCTAATTGCGTGATTGTCAAAGACCTCTCCCGCTTAGGTCGTGAGTACATAGAAACAGGCCGCTATATGCGCAGGGTGTTTCCAGCCTATGGAGTGCGTTTTATCGCAATTAACGATAATGTGGATACGGAAAATGACGCTGCCGATGATCTCACGGTTTCTGTCAAAAACATTATGAATGAGGCTTACTGTCGGGATATTTCCGTTAAGACACGGAGTGCCCTGGAAGTAAAACGGCGCAGCGGGGATTTTGTAGGTGCTTTTACCATCTATGGTTATGTGAAAGTCGGCGATAAACACAAGAGCCTGGAAGTAGACGAATATGCTGCCAATGTTGTGCGGGATATTTTCAGAAAACGGCTGGAAGGATTCAGCGCTTCCCATATAGCGGATGAACTGAACCGATTAGGAATTCTTTCACCGTTGGCGTATAAGCGCAATCACGGAATGCCTCATGCAAAAGGTGGCTATACAGACCGAAAGGATTGCAAATGGTCTGCAACTACAATCATCCGCATTTTACAGGATGAAACTTACACCGGAACACTGGTCCAGGGCAAGCAGACAACGCCCCATTTCAAATTAAAAGAGCGTGAGGACAAACCTTCTTCGGAATGGATTCGTGTGGAGGGAACCCATGAGGCAATCATACAAAAGCACGATTTTGATCTGGTGCAAAGGCTCCGCAGGATTGACACAAGGACTTCTCCTAAATCGGATAAGGTTTACCTGTTTTCCGGCATTTTGATCTGCGGCTGCTGTGGCTGCCGTATGACCCGCAAGACGAACCGCTATAAAGATAAAGAGTATCACTATTATTACTGCCCGACCGGTAAAAAGAATGGCTGCACATCGTCGGTCATGCTGAAAGAGTCGGATCTGATTGAATGTGTACAGGACAGTTTGAAAGGACATATTGAAAATGTTGCTTCTCTGGATGCCCTGCTGTCCAGTATCAGTCAAGAACGGATTAACCGGGAATTGGCGCAGGAATATGCCGCACAGATCAGAGTAAATGAAAAGCGTGTGGCACAGACCGAGGGCTTTAAGGCAAAACTCTATGAAAATCTGGTGAGTGGAATTCTGACAAAGGAAGAATTTCTCTCTTACAAGCGAAAATACAATGCAGATATTGAACTGTTCCAAAAAGCAATCGCTGAATGGAACGAAAAACTTACAGATGTATTAGAAAACCGAAGCGAACGAAACCGTTGGATCAACCATTTTATGAAATTTTCTACTATGGAGGGTATTGACCGTCGGGCAGTCATGCAGCTTATCCGAAGCATACGGGTAATGGGTAAAGATGAACTGCATATTGAATTTAATTACCAGGATGAGTATCAGAAAGCAATCTCTTTGGCGGAACAGATTGCTACAAAAAACGAAGAAAGGATGGTGGGCTAAATGGCAAGAAAAAGCAGAAAACAGACGGCAGCTCCCATGCCGGCACCATCTTTGTATGTACATGTGGCTCTGTATATCCGTCTTTCTGTGGAGGATAACAAAAAGCGGGGCTGCTCAGTAGAAAACCAAAAGTTGGTACTGAATGACTTTCTTTCAGATAAACCGGACTTCGTTGTGTATGATACTTATATCGACAACGGAGCAACAGGGACAAATTTTCACCGCCCTGGATTTCAGCAAATGCTATCTGATATTGAAGCAGGCCACATTAACTGTGTGATTGTTAAGGATCTTTCCCGATTAGGGCGAAATTCTATTGACACAGGTTATTATATCGAACAATATTTTCATGCGCATAATGTTCGGTTCATTGCTGTTACGGATCAGTTTGACACAGCGGATTCCGGAAATCTTCATGGCGGTATCATGCTGCCTTTGAAAAATATGATCAATGAAGCCTATGCTCTGGACATTGGGCGAAAAATCAAAGCACAGGCGCGGCAGGCTATGAAAGATGGCGACTATATTGGTGCACGGGCACCTTACGGTTACAGGAAAGACCCGGATGATTGCCATAAACTTCTGATTGATGAAAATACTGCCCCTGTAGTAAAACAGATTTTTGAATGGGCACATGAACATGTGGCACTGAACCGGATTGTCCGCAACCTAAATGAGATGGGGATTCCGGCACCGAGCCATTATAAAAAGACCACTGGCGAGATTACCAGTCCGGGACTGATCGGAAGCGGCAAATGGCAGACCCGTACAGTGATGAAAATCTTAGAAAGCGAAGTTTATACAGGCGATCTGGTGCAAGGGAAAACAAAGATTGTAGATCATCAGCAGGTCAAGGCTGGAGAAGATAATCTGATTATTGTAAAATGCACCCATGAACCGATCATCAGCCATGAGTTGTTTCATGCAGTTCAGGAATACAGAAAACAGATCTGTGAAGAAAGCAAAGCAACTCCAAAACGTCCCTACACACCAAACATTTTCAAAGGTAAAGTGTTCTGTACTGATTGTGGCAGAAGCCTTCACAGGCAACGCGCCGAGCGCCGGAAAGGACCCGACACTTACTGGTTCCACTGCCTTACAAACAGCCGGGTAGAAAAAGATAGCTGCAAAGGTGCGATGATACAGGAGAAAGAACTGATTTCTACTGTTACGGATATTCTTGAAAAAGAGCTGACAGTTGCGCTGGGAATGTCGCTGCCACTCTTTCAGTTGGAGGCAAGACAAAAACAGGAAAAAGATAAGCTGAAAATTCAGATGTCGGCCAAACGACAGGAAATTGAAAAAACACGCCGGCTGATCCGTGGCCTATATGAAAATTTTGTACAGGGTATTTTGACAAATGACGAATACTTTGAATTGAAAGCGGATTATGAACATGCTATCAATGCTCTGTCTGGTGAGATTGAAGTATTTGAAAAATCTATGGACTCCCTGGACAACCAGCTTGCCAGATACCGTGCAATGGAAAAGGATGCAAAAACACTGGCACAGGATCATGTACTGACTGCAGAACTGATTGAACGGCTCATTGAACGAATTGAGATCGACCACGAGCGGAATATTCATGTAACCTTCCGTTTCAAAAATGAATTTCAGGGAAAGGCGGTGGAACCGTGCGCAACTATGTGATTGCCCTTTATATCCGTCTTTCTGTGGAAGATTTCAAAACCGAAAGTTTGAGTATACCAAATCAAAAACTGATTCTTCGTGAAAAAGCTATGTCTCTGCCGGAATGGGATAACAGTGAGATTTTGGAATTTATTGACAATGGTCATACAGGGACAAACTTTGAGCGTCCGGCGGTGCAGGAACTTTTAACAATGGTTCAGGCTGGAAAGATCAACTGTATTATTGTAAAAGACCTTTCCCGATTTGGACGTAACAGCATTGAAACCGGCTATTTTATTGAGCGGGTATTTCCTCTTTACCACACCCGTTTTATTTCCGTCAGTGATGATTTTGACACGGCTAATTTCAAAGGTGATACCGGAGGGATTGATATTGCTTTCAAGTATCTTATTAGCGAGTGTTATAGCCGGGATATGTCCATGAAAACCAAAAGTGCAAAATACGCAAAGATGCGTCGTGGAGAATATCAGAGTGTCATCTGTCCTTACGGCTATCGCAAGAGTGCAGACGGACGTATGGAACCGGACGAGGATGTTGCCCCGAATGTGCAGATGATATTTCAATGGGCGTCTGAAGGCAACACCGCAGCCGAGATCACAAGAAGATTGTATGCTATGAATATCCCCACCCCTGGGGAATATCGCAAACTTAAAGGCAAGGACTATTACAATGTTTCCCGAACAAACGGCGTTTGGAGTACATCAACGGTCCTGCGTATTTTAGAAGATCAAAGATATATCGGTACCTATGTAATTGGCAAGAGAAAGGTAAAAGAGATTGGCAGCCGACATACACAGTTAAAGGATGAAAGTGAGTGGTTCAAAATACCGAACCATCATCCGGCTATTGTAAGTGTGGATCTATTTGAGAAAGCCAATGCTTCTATTAAGCGTTTCTCTCTGTTAAATAAAAAGCCGCGTGATTATCTGCTCCGTGGTAAGGTATTCTGTGGATGCTGCGATCATGCAATGTCTCTACGAAATGGTGCGTGGTTTTATTGCCGTCATTCCGAGGTGGCTGAAACGCTTCCTTGTCATGGTGTGCGCATAAAGATGGCAGATCTGGAGCAGGTTGTATTTGAAACAATTCGGGCTCAAATGTGTCCGGCATTGGGAATTGATAGCAATAAGGATAAATTGGATTTGCAGACAGTCCAGCAGGCCGAACATGAAGAAAAACTCCGTTCTATTCAAGACAGCAAGCGGCATCTTTATGAGCAGTATGCACTCGGAGAGATTGATTTGGAAACCTATCGAACACGAAAAGCGGTTTATGACACGGAACTGGTACAAGCCAAAAATGTTCATGCTGTCATCACTGCACAGACAAAGCAGATAAAAAGTGATTATGAGATTAAGCTGAAACAACAGGAAATTGTGCAGGAAGTCGGAAACGCCAACATTCTGACAAAAGCTCTGATTGACCGGCTTATCAACAAAGTTTACGTCTTTCCAGGAGATCGGATTGAGATTGAATATGCAACACAGGATTTCTTAGAAACTAAGGAATCCGAAAAGTCCAGCTAATAAATGTCAATAGGTAAATGAAAAATATTTTTCTTTAAAAAAGGGCGTGCTTACCCCTTGGGGAAAATATCATTCAAAAAAGATATTGATTCAGTAGGTGGTATTATTTTACGCAGCTACGTCGCATTTAGCAGCGTTGTATTTTTTTATATGTTCCTGCGGTGTAATGATTTCAAAAGGTTTGCTATCTCGAAGGATTGCAAATATCATGTTGCATACCTTGTGTGAAACAGCTCCCATTGCAACTAGTTTTGGTTTTGATTCACACTTTTTGAGATAGTAATCACGGAGTACTGGATTTTTTGATTCACCGGTACGGGAAGCACTGATACTTTGCAAGGTCAGTGTGTGAATAACCCGTCTTGCTATGGCAGAGCCTCTTTTCGACATCTGGATTTTAGTACCTTCAAATTTTCCAGACTGTTTTACAGCTGGATCAAGACCAAAGTAAGCAAAAAGTTGTTTTGGTTTTGAAAATGCAGAAAAATCACCAATCTCTCCCATAAGGGACATAGCGGACAAGAAACCAGCCCCTTTGAATGTTTCAATTAGGCGAATCTGTTTCACAAAATCGGTATCCTCATTAGCGGCAACAAGCTCATGCATGGATTCCAGAATGCTGTTGATTTCTTCATCATATTTACGGATAAAACCAATATATAGACGGATTCTCTTGATGTTGCTGTCAAGGATGTAACCGAACTCGTCTGCATCATTAGCAGCCTGAATAATGGCATTATACTTGTTACAAGCGTATGTAAGTCCAAAACGAGCTGTTGACCTGATGAGATCAATAATCTCTTGTTTGTCTGCGTTAATAAAGGCAGATGGAGATGTGTAAGTTTCCAACAAGATAAGAGACGTATCAATCGTAACCTTGGAAAAAATGCCAAGATACTGAGGGAAAACCATACGCAGTTCGCCAATAAGCTTGTTCACGTAAGCATTACGGCTGTCCATCAAATCGTAGTATTCACGGCATAGATTGCGACAGTTCAAAGCAAGGTCAGATGGCATAAGAGAAACTTTTAAATCAGGTTTTAAGCCAACTAAAGCAGCTTTTTTAGAATCAAAACGGTCATTATGTACTTTTCGTATATTGATATTTGTGCTATTCTTTGTGATGATAGGATTGATAACTGAGCAGTTAAAACCCTTATCACGAAGATAGCAGAAGAGTGGGTAATGATAAATTCCCGTGGATTCAAGGAAAATGCGACTTTCCAAAGAATACATCTCTTCTGCTTCTTTTATTTTAGAGACAGCCAAAGCAAGGGAATTCATGCTATTGTGTAGGATTTTGTAAGGCTTTCCTACAAACTGTTGGTTAGGAAGTACAATCGACATCCAGGAGAAGTCGGCACCGACATCAATACCAACGGAGATGAATAATTCATCGAAATTAAAAATAACATTGTTTGACATGTGGATAAGCTCCTTTCGGATAGGAATCCATTTCCAATCTGGCAGGTACACAACCTAGCGCGTTATTCGGGTATTGCCTACCGGCTCCCAACCAGCTAAAACATAAAACCCTGTCGAATGGACTAATTGACTTTTTTGTAGGTATCAGTCACAGAAGTGACTTCCCAAGGAGGAATACATTCTTTGTCCTATCCTTAGAGATAATACCTTATGTTTTATTGGGTGTCTATCAGGAGCCGTCAGACATGCTAGTCATTAATAACATCTGATGAAGGAAGAATTCCTTCTTCTGTTATCTGATTTATAGAAACTTATTAACCAAGTAGTCTTGATTGACTACACCATTATTATACTAGGAGGTATAACCGTGAACACCCATTTGAAACAGCTATGGGCAGCTATGAAGCTGCCCAAAAACTTCAAAAAAAGTTATAAATTTTTTTGTCTTGGGCTTGACATACGGGTGTCTCAAATCATGAACCCGAATTTTCTTTACTCCGGCTTTCTCCATCTGTCGTTTCATCTTATGCTGCACTGCTTCCTGTACAATGGGGAAAAGTCTTTCATCCTCCGGCATTCCGTAATGCCTATCCACAAAATCTTTAATCTCTTGCTTTAGGAATTCTGGTATCTCTACAACACGGACAGATTGCTTGGTCTTAGGCTCGGTAATAACATCCTGCCTTTCGGTTCGATAATAGGTCTTTGTAATACTAAACTGATTTCTGTCAAAATCAATATCCTTTGGAGTAAGTGCCAGTAGTTCTCCGATTCTGCATCCAGTCCAGAAGAGGATTTCAAAGATGAGATAGTATCTCGTGCCTGGTTCCATTGTCTGTATGAATTTCTGATATTCATCTACCGTCCAAAAATCCAGACTCCGATTATCTGAACTTCCCATTCTCTTTACTTTCTTACAGGGATTTGCGTGCAAGTCGTAAATCTTTGATGCATGAGTATATAAGCTGGTTAATTGATTTTGTATCATTCTCAAATAGGCTTCTGAAAATCCCTTTGTCTGCATTTCGTTCTGCCATTGTATAATCTGCCCTGCGGTTATCTCGCTCATCATCTGATGACCGAAATATGGAACAATATGTTGCTCCATCATATACCGCTTGTTCTTCATGGTGCGTTCCTTCAGCTCATTCTGCTTATCTTCAAAATAAACTTCCATAAATTCACTTAGCTTCATATCCATACTTCTGCTGTTATTCAATTTCTTCTGTCGCTCATACTCAAGAGCTTCTCGCTTTGTCTCAAAACCTCTTTTTCTTCGCTTTTTCTTTTCACCCCTGGCATTTGTTTCAAACCATTGCGCTGTCCATTTCTTTGTGTCTTTTTCTTTGTATGCCATACTGCTCTCCTTTCCTATCCTACTGATAATTCGTAGCCATACATTTTTTTCGCCCAATACGCTCTTGGAATTCTTCCAGCCATTGTGATATATCCTTGCGAAGCCAACTCTTCATTCATGCTTTTTACCAGCTTGTACGCATGAGATTTGGAACAATTCAATTCTCGGGCTACATCATCGGCACTCATCATATATCGATAATTCGCCATACATTCGTCCTCCCTTCCATACTTTGAATCTTGTTACATTTCTTGTATTTATTTTGTGTATGATTTTCGTACATTCATATTATCACTACACATTTCCTTCGTCAAGACTTCGTAATTATATTTTTACGATATTCGTATATGCTATTTTTGAAAATTACTCTTTTATGTCTTTCGTATTTATGCTATGATAATAATTAGATTTATGCAATTCGTAAATTTTCAATTTATGAAAACAGGAGGCTTCAATGGGAGACGGTAAGAAATTGAAAGAAATATTAGACAGTAAAGGCACGAATGTCCGCCAGATTGCAAAAGCAACTGGTATCAGTGCCACAACACTTTATTCAATTATTCAAAAGGATTCTAATATCCGATTTGACTTTGCACTTAGACTGGCAAATGAATTAGAAATTGACGTAAATGAGATATGCTCTGCCAGTCCCTTTTCGGGTGCAATCACAGAAGAAGAAATATATCCTACATTACCGAATGGATTGAATGGCGCTCTTGACGGAAATCGGGTAAAAACGTATTTAAAGAATTCCATGTATCCGCTTATGTATCTTTTCGGAAAAAACAGTATGCCGGATGTAGATAACTTGCTCACTTCCTTTTATCAGTTGGATGATGAAGCCAGAAAAGAAGTGGTGGAAACGATACAATTCAAGCTGCAGTATCACAGAGATCCCGAACGGGCAGAACAGATAAAACAGATTAAAGGGTGGTAATTTCATAACATAAATGCTACCATTAAAACATTAGAGATATACTCTACAAGGAGATAAGATATATGGCAAACGATAAATCTTTTCTAACTTATAATCAACAAATGAAAAAACTCCGTAAAGATAAAAAAATTGATTGCAACGGAACTCCACACAAAATATCATTAGTACGCTCCGGCTATTTTAATATGATTAATGGTTATAAAACGCCTTTTACTTGTGGTACTGATGCTAATGGGAACCATACCTATTTTCCCAACACAACCTTAAGTCAAATCAACAGTTTAAAGAAATTTGATGAATCACTAAGAATATTTTTGCTTAAATACATCACTCAAGTCGAAGAGGAAGTTAGAACATTAACCGGTTACAAATTTGACCAATGTAACGACAACGGAAAAATACCATGGTACGAAACAAATGCCTATTCCTCTAATGCTACTTTACAATCTAAAATGAATACTATATCATCTGCTTATTCTGAGTTAAGCAAAAGTAAATCAGAATATGTACAGTTTTACATGAAAAATCATGAGCAGATTCCGACCTAGATTATGATAAAAGTTGTGAATTTCTCCACTTTTATTGATGTTCTTCATAACAGTAAGACAAATGTAACCCATGCTATCTGCAAATTATATTCCATGTATGATGACCATAATTTGCCCAATGTTAAACTATTGATTGGCAGTTTACATTGGCTGCGAAGAGTACGGAACTCCTGTGCACATAATGAACGTGTTTATTGCATTCACCAAACACAAGCACGTAACAATTCTGCAAGTGGTCGAATTTTAGACCCTTATTATGCGCAGCTACCCACATCATACAGTAGATGTACAGAAAAAAATATTTTTGATATTCTTATATACTTTAAATATTTTCTTCCCAAAGAAGAATTTGCACCAATGATTATGGAATTAAAAAATATGTTAATAGAACTGCAAAACACTTTACAGCCAAATGCGTTTGACAATGTCAGAGGTCAGATGGGAATAAAGAATTTGAATGTTCTTGATACATTAATCGCTTTACCAAAATCCAAAATTGAGTACCACAAATTCGATACTTTATAACTTACTTTTTTCCATAAAAAATATATAAACTCTTGTCATAAATTCATAAATGTGGTAATATACTAACACAGAGAGAGCCATATTGATTATGGCTGAAAAACACTCATGCACATATGTGTATGGGTGTTTTTTACTTTACCCAAATTCTATATTCATAATTTTTTATGGCACCGTTTTGGCACCGCTGACCACACTTTCACTGTTATTCAGACGTAAAAAGGCTCCCAAGGAAAACCTTGGAAGCCTTAAATTTACTGTAATTCTATTGTATTACTCAATGATTGTAGCAACACGGCCTGAACCTACTGTTCTACCACCCTCACGGATAGCGAAGGTAAGACCCTGCTCCATAGCGATAGGATGGATCAGTTCGATGGTCATCTCTACGTTATCACCAGGCATACACATCTCAACACCAGCGGGCAGTTCGCAAACGCCGGTAACGTCGGTTGTTCTGAAGTAGAACTGAGGACGATAGTTGTTGAAGAAAGGAGTATGACGTCCACCTTCATCCTTGGTCAGAACGTATACCTGAGCGGTAAACTTTCTGTGGCAGGTAACAGTACCGGGCTTAGCCAGAACCTGTCCTCTTTCGATTTCAGTTCTCTGGATACCACGAAGCAGAGCACCGATGTTATCACCAGCCTGTGCCTCATCCAGCATCTTACGGAACATTTCGATACCGGTTACAACAGTCTTCTTGGTCTCTTCCTTGATACCAACGATTTCAACTTCATCATTCAGATGCAGAACACCACGCTCTACACGACCGGTAGCAACGGTACCACGACCGGTAATGGTGAATACGTCCTCGACGGGCATCAGGAAAGGCTTATCAGTATCACGCTGAGGATCAGGGATATAAGAATCTACAGTATCCATCAGTTCCATGATCTTGTCGCCCCACTCGCTGCTGGGATCTTCCAGAGCCTTCAGAGCGGAACCCTTGATGATAGGGCAGTCATTGAAGTCGTACTCTTCCAGCTGCTCGGTTACTTCCATCTCAACCAGCTCGATCAGCTCGGGATCGTCAACCATATCACACTTGTTCAGGAATACGATGATGTAAGGAACGCCTACCTGACGGGACAGAAGGATGTGCTCCTTGGTCTGAGCCATAACGCCATCAGTAGCAGCTACAACGAGGATAGCACCATCCATCTGTGCAGCACCGGTGATCATGTTCTTAACGTAGTCAGCATGGCCCGGGCAGTCAACGTGTGCATAGTGTCTCTTCTCGGTCTGGTACTCGATGTGAGCGGTAGAAATGGTGATACCACGCTCTCTCTCTTCGGGAGCCTTATCGATGTGATCGAAGTCAACCTTCTCGTTACCAGGTACTCTCTCGGAAAGAACCTTGGAGATTGCAGCGGTCAGGGTAGTTTTACCATGGTCAACGTGACCGATGGTACCAATGTTACAATGGGGCTTTGTTCTGTCAAATTTAGCTTTAGCCATTATTTAAGTCCTCCTTAAAATAATTAAACTGTTTATATTTTTCTACTCGCCGAAGTGGCGAACGCGCACTCGGCGCTTTTTAACTCGGCTACCTCTGATTATATTAAATAATCAGAGGTTTTTCAAGTTATTTTTATTGATTTAGCGCTTATTTCGCCTTTGCAGCAAGAACCTTTTCCTGAACGTTCTTAGGAACGGGCTCATACTTTTCGAAGAACATGGAGTAGTTACCACGACCCTGGGTCTTGGAACGCAGGTCTGTGGAGTAACCGAACATCTCAGCAAGGGGAACGAAAGCCTTAACCATCTTACCACCGCCGATGTCTTCCATACCTTCTACACGACCACGACGAGAGTTCAGATCACCGATTACATCGCCCATGTATTCCTCGGGCATGGTAACCTCAACCTTCATGATCGGCTCAAGCAGTACAGGAGCTGCCTTCTGCATTGCTTCCTTGAATGCCATGGAACCTGCAATGTGGAATGCCATCTCGGAGGAGTCGACCTCATGATAGGATCCATCATATACATTCGCATGAACACCCAGTACAGGGAATCCACCCAAAATACCAGCCTGAGCTGCTTCCTGGATACCTTCACCTACTGCGGGGATGTATTCCTTAGGAATGGAACCACCGACTACAGTAGATTCGAATAACAGGGTAGGAGGATCGTTGATCAGAATGTTTGCCTTCGGATCAAAGTCAAACTTCTCACAGTTAGCCTCCAGGGGCTCAAACTTAACTTTACAATGTCCGTACTGTCCACGACCACCGGACTGCTTAGCGTACTTGGAATCCACTTCAACAGCCTTGGTGAACGCTTCCTTATATGCAACCTGAGGTGCACCTACGTTAGCTTCTACATGGAACTCACGAAGCAGACGGTCAACGATGATCTCCAGATGTAACTCACCCATACCGGCGATGATGGTCTGACCGGTCTCCTGATTGGTATGAGCGCGGAAAGTAGGATCTTCTTCTGCCAGTTTTGCAAGAGCTTCACCCATCTTGCCCTGACCAGCTTTGGTCTTAGGCTCGATAGCCAGCTCGATAACGGGCTCAGGGAACTCCATGGACTCCAGGATTACAGGGTGCTGCTCATCACAGATGGTATCACCGGTAGTGGTGAACTTGAAACCAACTGCTGCTGCGATATCACCGGAGTAAACCTTTTCCAGCTCTGCACGCTTGTTCGCATGCATCTGCAGGATACGTCCTACACGTTCCTTCTTGTCCTTAGTAGCATTGAGTACATAAGAACCGGAATTCAGCGTACCGGAATATACACGGAAGTAAGCGAGCTTACCTACGAACGGGTCAGTCATGATCTTGAATGCAAGTGCAGCGAAAGGCTCTTCATCGGAAGACTTTCTCTCTACTTCATTACCGTCAAGGTCAACACCCTTAATAGCCGGCACATCAAGAGGAGAAGGCATATACTCGATAATAGCATCCAGGAGCTTCTGAACGCCCTTATTTCTGTAAGCAGTACCGCAGCATACAGGAACGGCTCTGCACTCACAAGTAGCTTTTCTCAAAGCAGCCTTCATCTCTTCAACAGAAGGAATTTCACCTTCCAGATACATCATTGTCAGATCATCATCCAGCTCGCAAACCTTTTCAATGAGCTCATCATGATATAAAGCAGCCTCATCAGCCATATCTCCAAGATCATCGGTAACAGTGATGTCATCACCCTTCTCATCGTTGTAGATATAAGCCTTCATCTCGAACAGATCAATGATTCCCTTGAACTCATCTTCCTTACCGATAGGCAACTGAAGGCAGATAGCGTTCTTACCAAGTCTGGTACGGATCTGATCTACTGCTGCGTAGAAATTAGCACCCAGGATATCCATCTTGTTGATGAATGCCATACGAGGTACATTGTAGGTGTCAGCCTGACGCCATACGTTCTCGGACTGAGGCTCTACACCACCCTTTGCACAGAAGACGCCGACAGCGCCATCCAGTACACGAAGGGAACGCTCAACCTCAACGGTGAAGTCTACGTGACCCGGGGTATCAATGATGTTGATACGATGCTCCAAAGCACCGGGCATGGGTTTGGTCTCTTTTTCAAGAGTCCAGTGACAGGTAGTAGCTGCAGATGTAATGGTAATACCTCTCTCCTGCTCCTGAGCCATCCAGTCCATGGTAGCAGTACCTTCATGAGTATCACCGATCTTATAGTTAACACCTGTGTAATACAGGATACGCTCGGTAGTAGTGGTCTTACCGGCATCGATATGAGCCATAATTCCGATATTTCTGGTTCTCTCTAACGGATATTCTCTTCCAGCCAAGTTTTTTCCCTCCTACTAGAATCTGTAATGAGCAAAAGCCTTGTTTGCCTCTGCCATCTTGTGCATGTCTTCTTTTCTCTTAACTGCAGATCCGGTATTGTTGGCTGCGTCAAGAATTTCGTTAGCAAGTCTGTCTTCCATGGTCTTCTCACTTCTCTTACGAGAGAACATGGTCAACCAACGAAGGCCCAGAGCCTGACGTCTCTCAGGTCTAACTTCGATAGGTACCTGATAGGTAGCACCACCGATACGTCTTGCTTTTACTTCCAGAACAGGCATGATGTTGTTCATAGCCTCTTCAAATACTTCCAGAGCAGGCTTGCCGCTCTTCTCTTCAACCTTAGCAAATGCTCCGTATACGATCTTCTGGGCTACACCCTTCTTGCCATCTAACATGATGTTGTTGACAAGCTTGGTAACCACTTTGTTGTTGTATAAAGGATCTGCTAATACATCTCTTTTCTGAATATGTCCTTTACGTGGCACGGTTCTTCCCTCCTTAACAAATTGTTTACGTTAGATCATAGGTACTCACATGTGTTTCCCCAAGTGTTCGCGCTGTTATATCTGTATCACAGAATTCCAACACTTTTCTTAGTTTCGTTTTTGTGGTACAAAGACGATGTTCGCATCGTCTCCAAAAATCCTTGCGGATTTTCATCGAACTCTCGGTCCGACGTTCAAAACGCCCCGGATACTACTTATTTCTTAGCATCCTTAGGTCTCTTAGCGCCGTACTTGGAACGAGCCTGTTTTCTGTTAGCGACACCGGCGGTATCAAGGGTACCACGGATGATGTGGTATCTGGTACCGGGCAGGTCCTTAACACGACCACCACGGATCAAAACAACGCTGTGCTCCTGCAGATTGTGACCTTCACCGGGAATGTAGCTGGTAACTTCGATTCCGTTGGAAAGACGTACTCTGGCGATCTTTCTAAGAGCAGAGTTAGGCTTTTTAGGAGTTGCTGTCTTAACAGCAGTACATACACCACGCTTCTGGGGAGCAGAAACGTCTGTTGCTTTCTTGTGAAGAGAGTTGTAACCCTTCTGGAGAGCAGGTGCAGTAGACTTCTTGACAGAGGTCTGACGTCCTTTTCTTACTAACTGGTTAAATGTTGGCATTCTGTTTCACCTCTTTCTTAATAGTATAATAGACGCACCTTTTCTGGCACGCTTTAATAGTATACTTGTTCCAACTCCCGTTGTCAACTGGTTTTTCGTGAAATTTACAGGGTTTTTCACCACTTTTTCATATTATTATAACCAAAAGAGGAGCAGTACCGTTTCCGATACCGCTCCATGAAGTATTTCCCATAAATTTCCCCCTATACAGGGGCTGCTTATATAAGGAACCGCTACTGTATCTGTGGCAGATAGCGTTCCAGCGCATCCTGCCAGGAAGGAAGTCTCTCAAATCCGTTCTCGGTCAGTTTCTCCTTGCTCATGCGGCTGTTCTCCGGTCTCTTTGCCTTCGTGGGATACTCGGAGGCGGGCACGGGAGCCACATCCACGTTCATGCCTGCCTTGCGGAAGATCTCGCAGGCGAACTCATACCAGTTGCAGATGCCTTCATTGGTCGCATGATAGATGCCGTATTTATCAGTCTGCACCATGTCCACCAGAAGCCTTGCCAGATCATAAGTATAAGTAGGCGAACCAAACTGGTCATTCACCACCGTGAGATGATCATGGGTCTTGCCCAGATTCAGCATCGTCTTGATAAAGTTCTTGCCGTTGACACCGAATACCCAGGAGATTCTCACGATAAAATACTTCTCCAAAGTATTCTGCACTGCCAGTTCCCCTTCATATTTGGTCTGTCCGTATATGTTCAGCGGATGGCGCTCATCGTCGGGTTCCCAAGCTCTGGTACCCTCGCCGTCAAATACATAATCAGTACTTATATAAATCATCTTGCAATCTAACTTTTTGCAGATATTTGCAATATTCTGTGTACCGTCCGCATTGACCTTGCGGCAGAGATCCACGTTATCTTCCGCTGCATCCACTGCAGTATAGGCTGCACAGTGGATCACAGCATCCGGTGCCGCCTCTCCGATCACTTTTTCCACGCTGGCAGCATCCGTGATATCCATCTCCTGAATATCTACGCCGACCGCTTCGATGCCGCGCTTTGTAAGTTCATTTACCACATCATATCCTAACTGGCCCTTTACGCCTGTTACTAATACTTTCATAGAATGCCTTGCCTTCCTTTTCTATCTTAATGCCTGTGGCACCGCTCTCCGGAATCGCCACATATATAATTATAACATTACCGTCAGACATCAGCAACGAAATACTTACTTTTTGTATTATATCGAAAAAAATCCGGGGAACGCTCCCCGGACCTTTCTATTTCAACCCTATTTCATTTGTCCCAATTTAAACAGCCATATAGTTTTGCGCTGCCCGCCTGATATCCTCAACAATTCTTTCTGCCTTTTTATCCTCCAGTTCGGTTGCCTGTTTTCTAAGCTTCCACCAGTTCCAGCCGGGATGCGCATTTTCCTGCAATTCTATGATTCTTTTCTGGTATTTTCTGCATAATATGAAGTAAATCAGCAAGAGTAATAGAACACCAATACCCAGCATTCCGGCTACTGTATCACCGTAATATCCACTCTTTACTGCCTGTGCAAGCGGTGTCGCTTCATCTTCAATTTGTACGATTCGATAACCTGTCAAAATCACAGGTATGGAATATAACATGCCGCTCATCTCGACCGCCTCCGTTATTTCTTAGTCTCTATCTATAAAGACTACTTATCCATGAAAAACGGCTCACTTTTTTCGATATTTTTTTCAGGAATTCCTACCGGTCTGCTTCCGGAAATTTTCATCGCGAAAATTTACTTTTTATGGGAAATTCGCTATAATAGTGATATAGATTTTCACACAAAGGAGACTGTTATGCAAAAAAGCTTCATACGGCATATTTTTACTGTAAGTATATTGTCCTGTTGTCTGTTATTCGGAGGATGCAGTCAGAATTCTGCCGGAGAGGAAACATCATCCGCCACGACTGCTTCCCCCTCCCCGTCTGAGACTGTTGCCGCCCTGCCTGCCGATGTTTCCCCGGATTCCGATACGTCTGCCATAGAATCCACTTCGGAGGATACCAGAGCACTCACCCTGTCGGTAGTCAATATGTGTGGCATCGAAGTCGGTATGGTAGCGGTCATTGATCCCGTGACCGGGGAACAGGTAAATCTGGATTCCCTGTCGGATCAGGAATCGATCTCTATGGAAGCAGACTGGCCCTCCTCTGTCAAAGAGTTCCAATGGGCTCTCTACAATACTGACGGTGAATTATGCGTTGAGGGGACAACCGATATCAGCAGTGCCCAGACCACAGTGACTCTTCTGCTGACCGGAGACGGTGATCTGGAAAAAGTCGAAGAGCTCTTCGAGTAATTTTCTTTCCAAGGTCTAAAAAACGACATCCACCGGGGAAATCCCGATGGATGTCGTTTTTGTTATCTTTTATTCTTCGATATCTCCTGCATTTTCTGCCTGAGCCTTCAGCTTCTTCTCATTGTGCTTCTTGTACATTTCATATCCGGTTGCACCGAGGATCAAAATGATCAGCCACCACCACCAGGACATCTTTGCCTGTTCGCTCTCTACGGCAACATCTGCCAGGGGAACTGCTTCGTCTGCAATATTCACTGCTTCTTCCGCCTTAGGTGCTTCCTCTGCTGTCTTCTGGGTGTCTTCCTCAACATTTGCTGCAAGAGGTGCTGCTTCATCAGCAATCTGCGTCACGCCCTGTGCCGCTGCCTGATTCTGGGTCACTACTGTTGCCTGTGCCACCGGTGCGGGTGCCAGAACAATCGGGTTAACAACAGTCTCTCCAGTATCGCTGCTGCCGCCTGCGGGAGCTGCCGGTGTGGGTGCAGGAGTCAGACGATCGATCACCTTATCCAGCTCTCCGCCTGCCTTATCCAGGCTGCCCAGAATCTCCTTCAGAGTATCTTCTGCATCCTTTTTGTTCTGTTCAGCCACGGCCAGCTTTCCTTCCAGTTCCTTCAGAGCTCCAAGGTTACTGGTTCTGTTACTCTTCAGAGCTTCGATCTCTGCCTTCAGCACATCTACCTTGCCCTGTGCTGCTTCCACCTCACCCTGTGCTGCCTTTGCATCCTGTAACAGCTTCTGATACTTTTCAGTCAGTGCCTTGGCATCATCTACGAATTTACGATAGGCTTCATCCTTTTGGGTGAGCTTAATGTTGCCCTGAATATAGTTCAGGTTCTGGATGATCTGACCAGTCAGCACCTCTGCATTTGCATAAGTCTCAGTTCTGACAGCAGTATTGGTTGTGGTCTCTCCGGTTTTCTCCAGATAATCAATCTCATAGGAATAGCTGGTATGAGCAATGGTATCGGTTGCTGTGGTCTTCACATTGTACACACCGGTTGCGCCACTTGCTATTGCCTGTGCAAGTGCTGCATCCTGTACCGCATTCTGTGCAGCCTCTGCGGTGGTCTTCTCATCGGTCTTGACGCTGACACCTGCTACATAGCGGATGGTTGCCTTACCGAGCTTCCAGTCATCCCAGTTAGCGCTGACGAAAATACCGCCATCTGCCTCGACTGCCTTTCTGGCTGCATCTTCCAGCTTCTTGTTCGTAGTTTCTCCATTACCAAACAGAGCCTTGATGTCATTCCAAAGGGAACCGAAGGTACTCTGGTCTACTGTCTTCTTAGTGACCTTTGCGTAGGTTGCGGATACGGTACCGGATACGAGGAAGTCGGAATCATCATACCAGTGATCTTCTGTATAGCCGGTTACCTTAAGATCACTGCTTACACCGATCAGGTATAAGTCGTCATCATCGTTAATCTTGTTGCTTAACGCCTTCTCCTGCTCTTTCGTAACCTTTGCTACTGCTTCTTCCTCTGTTCTTACACCATAATCCGTCTTTTTATCTGTATGCTTCCATTCAACCTCTTTATCCTTCACATCCACAGTCTTCGTAAAGGTAGGAATGTAGGTTCCGTTACCGGTATAAGTATAATCCGTTTTTTCTGTTCCTGTAACCTTTGCATCCTTGCCGTTAGCGTCCTCCAACTCCTTTTCCTTTGCAGCGGCTGCAGCATCTCTCTCTGCCTCTGTCTGGTACTGTTCGGAAGAAGTGAATTTTGCATCGGTATAGGTGATGGTGGTCACATCAGCGGTCACGGTCTTGATCAGGTTGCCGTTCTCATCCAGTTTCCAGGATTCCTTCTCGGTAGCCTCATTTACATCAGTATCAACCTCGCCGTTTTCGGTCTTCTGGTTATTGTCAGAAATAATGATACTCTCGGTTCCGTCGTTCTTGATCACTTTCTTTCCATCTACTGCAATAATAGTTCCATCTTTCAGACCTTTTTCCACTTCGGAAACAGTGATAGTATCCCCGTTTCCCTTCACATACTGATCCGGATTGGTCTCCTGCGCCGTCTTCCAGTTTACTTCCTCAATTCGCTTCTCAAAGATCACGATATTGTCCTTGGAAGTCTGTTTGTCATCCATCACATAGTTGTAATACTTTGTCTGCTTATTACCATTCTCATCGGTATAGGTTACTTCAAAATAATTCTTGGTATTATTGTCTTCACCCTGTCTGCGGACAACCTTAATATCATCGGCAGTGATCTTCTGTACCTCGGGCAGATAGTAGTTCTGCATAATGGAAATGAAAAGCTGATCCTCATTTTTCCAGTTCAGTCCATTGTCGCCCTGGGTCAGGGCTTCCTTATCTGCAATATCCAGAGCACCTGCCGCAGAGGTATCCACTGCAGCCTTTGCAGCCTCCAAAGCCTTTGCCAGTGCTTCTGCATTTGCCTGCGCTGCTGCCAGCTCATCTGCTGCCGCCTCAGCGTTCGCATCTGCTCTGTTTACAGCCTCCTCATAAGCCTTTTCATAAGCTGCCACCTTCTGCGCTGCCTCTTCATATGCTGTCTTGGCGGTATTATACTCCCCAAGCTTTGCATCGAAATCAGCCTGTGCCTGGTCTGCGGTCTTCTTTGCTTCCTCATATGCCGCATTGGCATCGGTGATAGAAGCAGCATCCTTGATATTCTCGATCTGTCCATTTACCTTATTCTGGGCAGCCTGCATGGCATCCTTTGCTTCTGCCGCAGTCTGTCCTGCATTTGCCGCTGCATCAGCTGCCTTATTCAGTTCTGCGTCGGAAAGCTTATCATTTGCTTCTGCAACGCCAAGTTTGGTATCTGCACTCTCCACAGCAGACTCTGCGTCCTTCAGAGAAGAACCGCCCTTCACGGTCTTATCCTCTACTTTGGCATTGGCATCCAGAACAGCCTGAGACAGATCCTTGCCCTGCGTATCCTTAGCTTCCCCTGCCACTACCTGGTCAGCCACTTCCGACTTCACATCAGTAGCACTCTTTTCTGCCGTTTCTACTGCCTTGTCAGCTTCTTTTGCTGCCGCCTGTGCCCGGTCAGCAATACCGGCTTCCGGTGTTACAACAATATTATGATCATCATTGCCTTCGGGTGTGGTGCCCTCTCCCTCTGCTGCCAGTGCAGTCAGCGGGGAAGATGCCATCAGCATTGCGGAAATGCCGATCGCCATAGCACGAATCACTTTTTCGTTCTTACTGTTTTTTCTCATATGATTTTTCCTCTCCATTCTATTTTTCAACAATATGTTCAAATAAATACTGCAGCACCTCCGGCGTGAATTTCTTTGCCGAAATAGCTACTTTAAATCCTCCGTCTTCTTGCTCCTCCTGTCTGGTGACATCTGCATACATGATCATCGTATCCGCTACGATTATGATGTCTTTCCCCTTAAGATCAGGAGATCCGGCCGGCATCGTAAAAGCTATGCCCAGTGGGCTGGCATTGCATGTTTCGACAAAAATGCTCTCTCCCGAATCACATACTACGATAACGCTCTTAGCCTGATAGCCAACACGGTCGATCCTCCTTCGTTCTTCCATCGTCTCCTTCTACTCCTTTCTTCCGGAGTTGCCGGTAAAACCGCTCCTTTTGTGTCTTTCTAATTATTAAGACTGTTCGTCTCACAAAAAAAGGTCAAATTTTTAATATTTTTTTATTTTAATTTCTAACAGTCAAAGTTTTTAAAATCAAATTAGTGAACGCCGGCATCGTTATCTTTTTTTCTGACAGACAATATGCTATAATACATTCAAAGAAAATCATGACACTAGCTTTTAAAGGAGCGACCCTATGATACAGAAAAAGAAATTCGTAAAAACCTTCCGTAACACCAAAACCGTGCAGTTAGTCCTTCTGCTTCTGTTGGAAGCTGCGTATGTTCTGGTGCTGACCCTGAACCCGGCGTTGGGCACGAAGCTTTTCGAAGACCGGACCCTGTTTATCTTATGCACACTTTCCTGGATCCTTGCTTTATTTAATCTGATATGGCTGTTATACGATTTTTATAAATTACGCACCTTTGCCGAAGAAAGCCACGCGCTGAACCGTGCGGCTTTCCTGGATCATCTGACCGGCATTCCCAACAGACACGGTCTGGATGTAGTCTTTGAGACCTACGACTCCCCGGAATCTCTGGAGCATGTAGCCTGCTATATGGTCACCATCACCAACTTAAAGGAGATCAATCAGACCATGGGACATGTCGTGGGCGACCAGATGTTGAAGGATTTCTCCGGTATCTTAGAGAGTGTCGGTGATGCCTTCGGTGTGGTGGGACGTAACGGCGGTAACGAATTCTTAATGATCGTCAATCACGGTTCCCATGATACCATGGACTATTTTATCGAAAGTCTGGCGCAGCAGCTGAAGGAATACAACGAGGAACACAGTAATGCGCCCATTCAGATCAAGTACGCATATATTTTAAATGAAGAAGCACATGCGGAGTATTTCTCCACTCTGCTTACAGAGACATACAATAAGCTCCACGCTTAAGGAACCCGTTAACCAAGCAGTGAGACGAACGCATGAAAGACATGAACATTCCTTACATTGCCGGTCTTGTGATCCGTGCCCAGCACAGCGACTCGGATGCCTTCGCGGAATTGTATGCTCTTACCTATAATAAAGTATACAACTACACCAGGCATTATCTGAGAGATGACTTTCTCGCTCAGGACGCTATGCAGGAGGTCTACATACTGGCTCTGAAAAACATTGGAAAACTGAATGATCCCACGGTTTTTATCGCCTGGCTGAACCGCATCTGCTTCCACGTCTGCTATGACATGACTCAGAAGAACCGACCACAGAACGACTGCCAGGTCTTGAGCCAGGAGATTCTGGATATCGTCCAGGATCCCCATCTGGACACCAATCCGGAACTGCACTACCAGCAGAAGGATGAATATTCCCGGCTGGCGGACGCCTTAGAGCAGCTTCCTTTCAATGAGAAGCAGGTCCTGATCATGCGCTACTATAACGACATGAAGCTCGAAGAGATCGCTGCAGCCATGGAGATCAGCCGCAGCAGCGTCAAACGCTATATTGCCTCCGGACAGGATCATTTGAAAGAAAGAATGAAAGGATAACAGATTATGTTTTTTCATAAAAAGAACCGATATGAACTGGACATGACGACTGCCAATAATGCTCTGCAGAATATCCTGTCCACCTGTAACCAGCCGGTCAATACCATTCCTTTTGACAAGCTGGTGCTTCGTAAAAAAGTAAATGCCGCTTCCTATAATCGTCTGATCGTTGCCACAGCGGTGATCTTCGTGCTGACCTTTCTGTCGCCCTTAGTCATCGTTCCGCTCTCCGAATTTAACGAGAAAATGTTTGCCCCCGCTCCCGCGGAGCTTACTCTGGATTATGTGGAGAATAATGTTTTAAGCCTTAAGTTTACCGGAGATAACATTCTCTATGACGAGGCTTTTATGGAGACGCTGTCCGGCGAGATCATTGAACCGCTCTCCGTAGACACCTCCAAGGGTGTGATCAATTTCCCTTTTCTTTCCGAGGAAGCCAATATTTATGTTCCCGTAAAAAACGGTGAGACCCTCCACCTGCTCTTTACTCCCGATAATGTAACGGGCCTGGCACAATAACAACAGGATGTAATGATTTCTATGCGGATACCAAGATCATCTGCGCGGCTGCGCATTTTATTAATTACATATTGTATGGCCATGGGTCTGTGCGCCTGCGGTTCCGCTTCTGACTCTCTGCCTGTGGATGCTTCTGTGACGGGCACTTACGACGACCAGTCCTCCGCAGATCCCGCTTCTGCGGATACCGACACCTCTTCCCCGGAGACTGCTTCCCCGGACACGGAAAACACTTCCCCTGCGGGACCTCTGCGGGATGCCACTCCCGTCTGCCTCGTACCACAGGCCGACGGCACCGCGGTGGTGTCCAATGATGTAGCTGTCATCGATTATTCTCATATGTCCGATGGCTATGTCTGTGCCAATTATACCGGCACCTGTCCCAAAGTCAAACTGCGCATCACCGGTCCCGACACCGTTGTCTATACCTATGATCTGCACGGAGGCGGCTACGAGACGTTTCCTCTCTCCTCGGGCGACGGATATTATGATGTGACGATCTACGAAAATATTTCCGGTACGAACTATGCCACCTGCCTGTATGCGGATCTGGACGTACAGATCCCGGATGAATTCAGTCCTTTTCTCTATCCTAATCAGTACGTGAATTTTACGTCAGACAGCAAAGTCGTTGCCAAGGGGCAGGAACTGGCGGAAGGTGCATCCTCCGATCTGGAGGTGATCACCCGGATCTATGATTATATCACCGGAAATATTACCTACGACTACGATAAGGCTTCCGATCCCCCCACCGGCTATACTTCCGACGTAGATGCCATTTTGGATTCCGGCACCGGTATCTGTCTGGACTATGCCGCCGTTATGGCGAGCATGCTCAGAAGCCAGCGGATCCCTACCAGACTGGAGGTCGGTTACGCGCAGGATGCCTATCACGCCTGGATCAGCGTCTACACCGCCGACACCGGTTGGCTGAACGGCATCATCGAATTCGACGGCAATGTCTGGACCCTGGTGGATCCTACCTTCGGTGCCAACACGGATAACAAGACGCTGAAAAAGTTCATCGGTGACGGCAGCAATTATATCCTTCAGAAAATGTATTAGTGAAAGGGAACAAAACGACATGAAGACCACAGAACAAAAATTACTTTCTAATGAAGAGATCTCTTCTTTCTGTAATCAGGCTGCCATGCTGTTTCAGGCAGGCATTCCTCCGGTGGAGGGCATGGCCATCCTGCAAAGTGATGCACAGTCGCCGGAGGGGAAGGCGATCTTCGACCAGATCCTTACCGTATGCCGACAGGGAGAAAGTTTTCACAAGGCTCTGGAAGCCACGGGAGTATTTCCCGATTACTGTCTGCATATGATCGCTCTGGGCGAGGAATCCGGTAATCTGGATGTCTGCATGAATTCTCTGGCAGATTATTACGAAAAAGAAGATGCCATCGCCAGCAGTATCCGGGATGCCGTAACTTACCCCTTTATTATGATCGCCATGATGGCTGCTGTCATCGTAGTGCTGGTCAGCCGTGTTATGCCGATCTTCGAGCAGGTCTATGTGGAGCTTGGCAGTGAGATGACGGGGTTTGCCGCGTCCCTCTTACGTCTCGGCAATCATCTGAACCGTTATTCCTTTATCTTCGTAAGTATTCTGTGTGTGATACTGCTTCTGTATCTTTTCGCCACCAGAACCCAGGGTGGCAAGCGTACTACCGCGCGTTTTCTGAATTGGTTTCCTCTGACAAGGCGTTTTTATGAGAGTGTGGCCTGCGAGCGTTTTGCAAGCGGTATGGCCCTGACCCTGAGCAGTGGCATGGATACCTACTCCAGTCTGGATATGGTAGCAGCCCTGGTAGGCAATGAGAAAATGAAACAGAAGATTTTAAACTGCAAGGAGGCTATCAGTGCCGGTGCCAATTTTGCGGAAGCATTGACCGGTGCAGGTATTTTCAATCACCTGTATTCCCAGATGGTATCCGTAGGCTTCCGCAGTGGTAACGTAGACGTGGTATTAAAGAAAATAGCAGATCGTTATGAGGAGAATACCAACCGCAGACTGCAATCTATCATTGCCGTTCTGGAACCGACGCTGGTCATCATCCTGTCGGTGATCGTTGGACTCATCCTGTTATCGGTCATCCTTCCTCTTATGGGAATCATGACCAGCATCGGATAGGAGTGATATCATGAATCGTTTTGAGCAAAAAAGCATGTCCTTCGGACGCAAACTGGTCTATCTGCTTCCGATTCTGGCATTTCTGGTATTGTTTGTTCTGTTTTTACAGGGAATTGGATCCGTTAGTGAATCTACTTTGACCAAGCAGCAGGAAAGTCTGGAAACTGCCCTGGGACGCAGCATTTCTCAATGCTATGCCGTAGAAGGCTGTTATCCACCTTCTCTGGAATATCTGGAGCAGCACTACGGTCTGTTGTATGATAAGAACAGTTTTTTCGTCGACTATGATTACTATGGCAGCAACCTTCTTCCGGAAGTCACCGTACTCCGCAGAACCGGCGCTCACTAAAGGAGTTTTCTGACATTATGAACAATAGAAATCAGGAAAAACATTTTATTGTGGATATCTTGTTCGTTCTGGCATTGTTCGGTGTATTCGCCGTCTCCGCGCTGGCGCTCGTTACCATCGGAGCGGATGTATACCAGCACACCGTGGAAGATATGGGTGTCAATTACGAAAGCAGGACTGCCGTGTCCTATATCCTGGAAAAAGTCCGGCAGAATGATACCACGGACAGTATCTCTCTGGCCACGCTGGAAGATACCCCGGCTCTCTGCATGCTTTCACGGATTGAAGATGAGACCTACTGTACCTACCTCTATTTCTACGACGGACATTTAAAAGAGCTCTTTATGCGGGAAGGGACTTCTCTCGGCGGACAGGTTCTGCCTGCCGGTACGGATATCATGGAGCTTAAGGACCTGACATTTTCCTATGTCTCCAATGACCTGATCCGTGCATCCCTGCAAACGGCTTCCGGAGAGTTCCACACCTTTTATATCCATATTCACTGTAATGCCACGGAATAAACACCGGGCAGAAAGGATTCCGAACTTATTATGAAGCATTCCAGATCCAGTTTATTTTTAATGGAAATGATCATAGCGATCCTGTTTTTCTCCCTGGCCAGCGCCGTCTGTATCCAGCTGTTTGCCAAGTCCCATCTGCTGAGCACACAGACAGTAAATCAGAACCATGCTGTCATCCAGGCACAGAATCTGGCGGAATCGTACCTCGCGCTGGAGGGCGACATAAATGCCATGCAGGATCTGTTCTCTCCTTCGGAACAGATCAGCGACGATACACTCCGACTTACTTTTGACAGCTGCTGGGACCTCTGTTCCGCAGAAAATGGCGGCAGCTATCAGGCCGAGCTGGTACATACTCCGGCGGAAGGTACCGGTATCATGGAAGCCCAGATCACCGTGTATGACTTGTCTGCACCGGAGATGCCTATTTATACAATTTCTGTCATGCATCACACCGCAGAGAGGAGGGGGGACCATGAGTAACTCTTCAAAGAAAAAACAATTCGGTATGAATATCGGCTCCGCTTCGATCCTGCTGGTATTCGTGATCCTCTGTCTGGTATCCTTTGCCGTACTGTCTATTGTCAGTGCTAATGCCGACAGCAGGCTCAGCACCCGTGTTTTGGAACGTACTACTGCCTACTATGATGCCTGCAATCAGGCAGAGCAGTCTCTGGCCGGTATGGACAATACGCTGCGTCGCGTCTACGAAGCCTCCGACAGCGAGGATGCGTATTACGGCTCCGTAGGACACGGAAAGTCATATGTGATACCTATTTCCGATCTGCAATCCTTACAGGTTACCATTGAGATCTTATACCCTCTGTCTGCGGATGACACCTTTTACCGGATCACCGCCTGGCAGGTACTGAATACAGAGGACTTACAGTAATTTTCAGCTTAAAAAAGCTCCCCGGGGAATCCCCGGAGAGCTTTTTTATAAGATCTTTTCTTTTTTTACTGGTTATCAGCATCTGTTCCCACTTCCACAGTCTCTGCATCGGTGTTAACATCTGTATTCTCAGCTTCCGGATCTGTTCCGTCACTCAGATTCAGTTCTGCATCATCACCATACATGTCGCCACTGAAATCAATGGTTTCCACATCATCGGTGCTCAGTCTGGTATTACGATATCTCTTCATACCGGTTCCTACAGGGATCAGTTTACCAATGATAACGTTCTCCTTCAGACCGATCAGATTATCAACCTTACCCTTGATAGCAGCCTCTGTCAGTACCTTAGTGGTCTCCTGGAAGGATGCTGCGGACAGGAAGGATTCGGTAGCCAGTGCTGCCTTGGTAATACCAAGGATGATACGCTTGCCTTCTGCAGGCTCTTTACCTTCTGCGGTCAGCTTCTCATTCATTTCTTCGAAATCCAGAACATCTACCAGAGTACCGGGCAGGAATTCGGTGTCTCCGTTATTCTCGATACGGACTTTCTTCAGCATCTGACGTACCAGGACTTCGATATGCTTATCGGCGATATCTACACCCTGTAAACGGTATACACGCTGTACTTCACGCAGCATGTAATCCTGTACGGCACGGATTCCCTTGATCTTCAGCAGATCGTGAGGGTTTACACTACCTTCGGTCAGTTCATCACCGGCCTCTAATACCTGGCCATCCATTACCTTGATACGGGAACCGTAAGGAATCAGGTATGCCTTGGATTCTCCGGTCTCTTCATTGGTAATTACTACTTCACGTTTCTTCTTGGTATCACGGATCTCCGCCTTACCGCCGAACTCAGCGATGATCGCAAGTCCCTTCGGCTTTCTGGCCTCGAACAGCTCCTCGACACGGGGAAGACCCTGTGTGATATCGTCACCTGCGACACCACCACTATGGAAGGTTCTCATGGTCAGCTGGGTACCGGGCTCACCGATAGACTGTGCAGCGATAATACCGACTGCTTCACCTACCTGTACAGCTTCACCGGTTGCCATGTTGGCACCGTAACATTTTGCACAGATACCAACGTGAGAACGGCAGGTCAGGATCGTACGGATCTTCACTTCCTCAATAGGCTCACCCTGTGCATTTACACCTACGCTGAGGATCTTAGCTGCACGGCTGGGGGTGATCATGTGGTTGTGTTTAACGATCATGTTACCGTCTTTATCATAAATATCCTCACAGGAATATCTGCCTGTGATTCTGTCTTTCAGGCCTTCAATGGTCTCTTTACCATCCATGAATGCCTTGACTACCATACCGGGGATCTCTGCCTGACCCTCGCAGCAGTCTACTTCACGGATAGAAAGCTCCTGAGATACATCAACCATTCGTCTGGTCAGATAACCGGAGTCTGCGGTACGCAGTGCGGTATCGGACATACCTTTACGTGCACCATGCGCGGACATGAAGTATTCCAGTACATCCAGACCTTCACGGAAGTTTGATTTGATGGGCAGCTCGATGGTTCTACCTGTGGTATCCGCCATCAGTCCACGCATACCTGCCAGCTGTTTGATCTGCTGACTGGAACCACGCGCACCGGAGTCTGCCATCATGAAGATGTTATTGTATTTATCCAGACCGGACAGCAGTACATCGGTCAGCTCTTTATCGGTCTCGTTCCAGGTCTCTACGACTGCACGATAACGCTCTTCCTCAGTGATCAGACCACGTCTGAAGTTGCTTGCGATCTTGTCTACGGTTGCCTGTGCGGCTGCCAGCATCTCGCCCTTCTTCTCAGGCACAGTCATATCGGAAATGGATACGGTCATAGCGGCTCTGGTAGAGTACTTATAACCGATTGCCTTAACGTCATCCAGTACTTCTGCGGTCTTGGATGCTCCGTGAGTATTGATGACCTTCTCCAGGATCTGCTTCAGCTGCTTCTTTCCTACATGGAAGTCTACTTCCAGCTTCAGGAAGTTCTCGGGATCACTTCTGTCTACAAATCCCAGATCCTGAGGCAGAATCTCATTGAAGATGAAACGTCCCAGTGTAGACTCTACCGTTCCGGTGATCGTCTCACCTGCTGCATTTACCTTGCTCATGCGGACATGAATGCGGGAATGCAGTGTCAGCGCCTGGTTCTCATATGCCAGAATTGCTTCGTTTACGCTCTTGAAATACTTACCTTCACCAATAGAACCGGGTCTCTCCTGGGTCAGATAGTAGATACCGAGTACCATATCCTGGGAAGGAACGGCTACAGGACCACCATCGGAAGGCTTCAGTAAGTTATTGGGAGACAACAGCAGGAAACGACACTCTGCCTGTGCCTCCTGGGACAGAGGAAGATGTACAGCCATCTGGTCTCCGTCGAAATCCGCGTTGAATGCGGTACATACCAGGGGATGCAGTTTGATTGCCTTACCTTCTACCAGGATCGGCTCAAATGCCTGAATACCAAGTCTGTGCAGTGTCGGTGCACGGTTCAGCATAACAGGATGTTCCTTGATCACCTCTTCCAGCACATCCCATACCTGCGTATCCAGTCTCTCTACCAGCTTCTTGGCATTTTTGATATTCTGGCTGATTCCCTTGGCTACCAGCTCTTTCATCACAAAAGGCTTGAACAGTTCAATTGCCATTTCCTTGGGCAGACCACACTGATAAATCTTCAGTTCCGGTCCTACGACGATAACGGAACGTCCGGAATAGTCTACACGTTTACCTAACAGGTTCTGACGGAAACGACCGGTCTTACCCTTTAACATATCGGACAGAGACTTCAGTGCTCTGTTACCGGGGCCGGTAACGGGACGTCCGCGTCTGCCGTTATCGATCAGAGCATCTACTGCTTCCTGCAGCATTCTCTTCTCGTTACGTACGATAATATCGGGAGCACCAAGCTCTAACAGTCTCTTCAGACGGTTATTACGGTTGATGATCCTTCTGTACAGATCATTCAGGTCGGAGGTTGCAAAACGTCCGCCGTCCAGCTGTACCATAGGACGAAGATCGGGAGGGATAACTGGAATAACATCCATGATCATCCATTCGGGCTTATTTCCGGACTCACGGAAAGCTTCCACAACTTCCAGTCTCTTAATGATGCGGGCACGCTTCTGACCGGAGGATTCCTTCAGTCCGGTCTTCAGTTCTGCTGCATCCTTCTCCAGGTCAATAGCCTGCAGCAGCTCTTTGATAGCTTCCGCACCCATGCCTACACGGAACTTGTTGCCCCAGGTCTCTCTTGCATCCTGATATTCCTTCTCAGACAACACTGCCTTGTACTCAAGGTTGGTGGTTCCCGGATCCAGAACAATATAGGAAGCGAAGTACAGAACCTTTTCCAGGATTCTGGGAGACAGATCCAGGATCAGGCCCATACGGCTGGGGATACCTTTGAAGTACCAGATATGGGATACCGGGGCAGCAAGCTCGATATGTCCCATACGCTCTCTACGTACGCTGGCTTTGGTAACTTCTACACCACATCTGTCGCAGACAACGCCCTTATATCTGATCTTCTTATATTTACCGCAATGACATTCCCAGTCTTTGCTGGGTCCGAAGATTCTCTCACAGAACAGACCGTCTCTCTCGGGTTTCAGTGTTCTATAGTTAATTGTCTCCGGCTTTAATACCTCGCCATGGGACCACTCCCGGATTTTCTCCGGGGAAGCTAATCCGATCTTGATGGCATCAAATGTCATAGGCTGATAGGTTGTTTCATTTTTTGTTTCTGACATTAATGGCACTCCCTTCTATACAAAGCATTAAAATTCATCATCACTGCCGTCAAAGCTATCATCGGTGTAATCGTCTTCCACATAGTCGTCTTCGGAATTCACCAGTTCGCCGTTGTCGTCAAACTCCTGTGACTGATAGCCCATCTCGCCAAGGGAACCCTTGTCGTAATCGTCATCATACTTACGATCACCCTCCATCTCATAACGGTAATCGGTATCACCGTAATCGACGGTCTCCATGATCTCGACCTCGGTCTGATCCTCACGCAGCACTCTGACATCCAGACCCAGTGCCTGCAGTTCTTTCAGCAGAACCTTGAAGGACTCGGGAATACCGGGCTCAGGGATATTGTCTCCCTTAATGATTGCTTCGTAAGTCTTAACACGACCAACCACATCATCGGACTTCACTGTCAGGATCTCCTGCAGGGTGTAGGATGCACCATACGCCTCCAGAGCCCATACTTCCATCTCTCCGAAACGCTGGCCACCGAACTGAGCTTTACCACCCAGAGGCTGCTGTGTTACCAGGGAGTACGGTCCGGTAGAACGTGCGTGGATCTTATCGTCTACCAGATGATGCAGTTTCAGGTAATGCATGTGTCCGATGGTTACGGGACCATCGAAGTATTCACCGGTTCTACCGTCACGCAGACGTACCTTACCGTCTCTGGAAATGGGAACACCCTTCCATACACCTCTGTGGTCTCTGTTCTCGGACAGATACTGCATAACTTCAGGGAGAAGCTCCTCACCATGCTTGCTGGTAAAGGTCTCTCCGGACCAGGGCTTACCGTCTGCAGTAGTCTCCTGACCCTTTTCCTTCCACTCTGCACTCTCTGCATCGTCGAAAGGAAGATTTACATAATCGTTGGCAAGATCCAACGTATCCATAATATCTTTCTCGTTTGCACCATCGAAGACAGGGGTTGCCACATTGAAGCCCAGTGCCTTGGCAGCCAGGGAAAGGTGGATCTCCAGGACCTGTCCGATATTCATACGGGAAGGCACGCCCAGAGGATTCAGCACGATGTCCAGAGGACGTCCGTTGGGCAGATAAGGCATATCTTCTACAGGAAGCACGCGGGAAACGACACCCTTGTTACCATGACGGCCTGCCATTTTATCACCAACAGAGATTTTTCTCTTCTGTGCAATGTAAATGCGGACTGCCTGGTTTACTCCGGGTGCCAGCTCATCGCTGTTCTCACGGGTAAATACCTTGGCATCCACTACGATACCATATTCACCATGAGGTACCTTTAAGGAGGTATCTCTTACTTCTCTTGCCTTCTCACCGAAGATGGCACGCAGCAATCTCTCTTCCGCAGTCAGTTCGGTCTCTCCCTTAGGAGTAACTTTACCCACCAGGATATCACCGGCACGAACCTCTGCACCGATACGAATGATACCTCTGTCATCCAGATCCTTCAGTGCATCATCACCGACACCGGGTACATCACGGGTGATCTCTTCCGGTCCAAGCTTGGTGTCACGTGCTTCTGCCTCATACTCCTCAATATGAACGGAAGTATACACATCATCACGTACCAGTCTCTCACTTAACAGAACTGCATCCTCGTAGTTGTAACCTTCCCAGGTCATGAAACCGATCAGAGGGTTCTTACCCAGTGCCAGCTCACCTTCGGAAGTGGAAGGTCCGTCTGCAATGACCTGTCCCTGTGCCACATGATCGCCCTTGAATACGATAGGCTTCTGATTGTAGCAGTTGGACTGGTTACTACGGGAGAATTTGGTCAGATGGATCTCTTCCTTCTCACCGTCATCATAATCAATGCGGATAGTCTTGGAAGATACATAACTGATGGTTCCCGCTTTCTTGGCTACCACGCAGACACCGGAGTCTACTGCTGCCTTTTCTTCCATACCGGTACCTACTACAGGTGCTTCGGTGCTCAGAAGAGGCACGGCCTGACGCTGCATGTTGGATCCCATCAGTGCACGGTTCGCATCGTCGTTCTGCAGGAAAGGAATCAGTGCAGTAGCCACAGAGAATACCATTCTCGGGGATACATCCATGTAATCAAACATTTCCCTGGGATATTCCTGTGTCTCATCCAGATAACGTCCGGAGACGGATTTTCTCACAAAATGTCCTTCTGCATCCAGTGCTTCGTTCGCCTGTGCTACATGGTAATTATCTTCTTCGTCCGCAGTCATATAGACTACTTCGTCGGTAACGCGGGGGTTCTTGGGATCGGACTTGTCGATCTTACGATAAGGAGCCTCTACGAAACCATATTCATTAATTCTTGCATAACTTGCAAGAGAGTTGATCAGACCGATGTTAGGACCTTCGGGAGTCTCGATAGGGCACATTCTTCCGTAATGGGAATAATGTACATCTCGAACTTCGAATCCGGCACGATCTCTGGACAGACCGCCGGGGCCCAGTGCAGACAGACGTCTCTTGTGGGTCAGCTCACCCAAAGGGTTATTCTGATCCATAAACTGAGACAGCTGGGAAGATCCGAAGAATTCCTTCACTGCTGCGGTTACGGGTTTGATATTGATCAGAGACTGGGGAGAGATCTCCTCAGCATCGTGTGTGGTCATACGCTCGCGTACCACTCTCTCCATTCTGGACAGACCGATACGATACTGGTTCTGCAGCAGTTCACCTACCGCACGGATACGTCTGTTGCCCAGATGATCGATATCGTCATCATTGCCCAGACCATACTCCAGATGCATGTTATAGTTAATGGAAGCCAGAATATCTTCCTTGGTAATATGCTTGGGTACCAGTTCATGTACATTCTTCTTGATCGCTTCTGCCAGCTTCTCGGGATCATCGCCGAACTCTTCCAGGATCTGTGCCAGAACCGGATAATATACCAGCTCATGAATACCGAAATCTCTGGGATTGCAATCTACATAATGAGTCAGATCTACCATCAGGTTCGACAGTACCTTTACGTTCTTCTCCTCTGTCTGAATATATACGAAAGGAACGGCGCTGTTCTGAATGGTATCTGCCAGCTCTGCGGTCACCTTGTCTCCTGCGGATGCGATCACTTCACCGGTGGAAGGATCTACCACATCTGCAGCCAGGATCTGATGACGGATACGATTCTTCAGAGCTAACTTCTTATTAAATTTATATCTGCCGACTTTGGCTAAATCATATCTTCTGGGGTCGAAGAACATAGCGTTGATCAGGCTTTCTGCACTTTCAACACTTAAAGGCTCACCGGGACGGATCTTTTTATATAACTCTAACAGACCCTCCTGATAATTCTCAGCAGTGTCCTTGGTAAAGCTTGCCTCGATCTTAGGTTCGTCACCGAAGAGTTCGCGGATCTCGTCATTGGTACCGATGCCCAGTGCACGGATCAATACAGTGATGGGAACCTTACGGGTTCTGTCCACGCGTACATAGAAGACATCGTTGGAATCCGTCTCGTACTCCAGCCATGCTCCACGGTTCGGGATCACGGTACAGGTGAACAGCTTCTTACCGATCTTATCATGTCCGATTCCGTAGTAGATGCCGGGAGAACGAACCAACTGGCTGACGATAACACGTTCCGCGCCGTTGATCACAAAAGTACCGGTCTCAGTCATCAGCGGAAGATCGCCCATGAAAATCTCATGCTCACTGATCTCTTCCTTCTCCTTGTTATAAAGGCGAACCTTAACCTTAAGAGGTGCTGCGAATGTAGCATCTCTCTCTTTACACTCTTCGATAGAATACTTCACGTCGTCTTTGCAGAGTTCAAAATCCACAAATTCCAGACTTAAGGCACCGCTGTAGTCAGCGATCGGAGAGATGTCGTCAAAGACTTCCTTCAAGCCTTCGTCTAAAAACCACTGATAAGAGTCCTTCTGGACCTCGATCAGGTTGGGCATCTCTAAAACCTCTTTTTGTCTTGAATAACTCATACGCATAACCTTGGTACCGGCAATCGGACGTATTCTGTTCTTTTCCATTGACATTTCACCCCGTTCTTTCAGATTTAAAGCCTATTTTGCGTCGGCAACAATGCAGTATATATAAACGTCAATTTTTATGCATGACAAATAAGCATAGCACCGCACAATAGTGCACTATCCATAATAGCACAATGATAAAATAGCGTCAAGGAATTTTTTTGAATATTTTTGAAAAAATGAATAATTTAGAAAATAATAAATAAGAAAGAACCATGCACCGGCAGGTGCCGGCACATGGTCCGTCATATACTGGTTAAAAATTACTTCAGAGTAACCTTTGCGCCAACTTCCTCAAGCTTCTTCTTGATGTCCTCAGCCTCTTCCTTAGAAGCGCCTTCCTTAACAACCTTAGGAGCTCCGTCAACTACGTCCTTAGCTTCCTTCAGGCCCAGACCGGTTACTTCACGAACAACCTTGATAACCTTAACCTTCTCAGCGCCAACCTCGGTCAGCTCTACGTCGAACTCAGTCTTCTCTTCTGCTGCTTCAGCAGGGCCAGCTGCTGCTACAACAACGCCAGCTGCTGCAGATACGCCGAACTCCTCCTCGCAAGCCTTTACGAGATCATTTAACTCTAATACAGATAACTCTTTGATAGCATCGATTAATTCCTGTGCTGTTAATTTAGCCATTTTAATTTCCTCCATTTGAAATATTTTTGATTGATTGTCAATTAGCTGCAATTATTATTCAGCTGCGGGTGCTTCTTCTGCGGGTGCTGCTGCTTCGCAAGCTGCTGCGCCGCCTTTTTCAGCCAGCTGATTCATAACACGTGCAAAATTGGTGATAGGACTCTGTAAGCTGCCAAGCAGTTTGGAGATGAGTACGTCTCTGGAAGGGATGTTAGCGATTGCAGCCATACCCTTAGCATCATAAACAGTACCTTCTACCACACCGGCCTTGATCTCAAGCTTATCAGCAGTCTTAGCGAACTGAGCCAGTACTCTTGCAGGAGCGGTTGCATCCTCGGTAGAGTAAGCCATTGCGCTGGGTCCTTCCAGATACTCGGACAGACCTTCGAACTGTGTACCCTTGAACGCGAAGTTCATCATGGTGTTCTTGTAAACCTTGTAGCTAACTCCTGCCTCACGTAAGCTCTTACGTAACTGGGTATCCTGCTCAACAGTAAGTCCACGGTAGTCTACCAGAACTACAGACTGGGCATCTTTGATACCAGCAGAAATCTCTTCTACTACAGGCTGTTTTAATTCAACTTTTGCCATTTCTTTACCTCCTTATAGATTTTGTGCCGATAAGAAGAATATAAATAGAATCCTGCTCGCAGGATTCTACGCCTGCGGCGAATCGCCTTAGCGATATATTCCACTTCGCCGCAGTGCGATCCTCGCGGAGCGTTTTGCTTTATAGGATAAAATCCTATAAAGTAAAAAAAACTCTCTGTGAAGACACAGAGAGATGATATCATCATACTTATCTCCTCGGCAGGACTTACGCTCGGTCTCCCTTGCACCTGCTGTCTTCGGCATGGTTTTACAACCTCAGTTAGAATAGCATAGGAGACTGTGCTTGTCAAGGATTATTTAGTATTTTTTTGCAAAATGTTTTTTTGCAAAAACCGCCTCACTGTAAGCAGTGAAGCGGCTCTTTAGCATTCGTTATCTAATTAGATTAGAGATCAGATTAGAACTTTGCTACGCTAACCTTAACGCCGGGGCCCATGGTGCTGGTCAGAGTGATGCTTCTCAGATACTGACCCTTTAATGCGCTGGGCTTAGCCTTTACGATAGCGTCCATAAGTGCGTTGAAGTTCTCCTGCAGAGCTTCCTCAGTGAAAGAAGCCTTACCAACAGGAACATGCACGATGTTGGTCTTGTCAAGTCTGTACTCGATCTTACCGGCTTTGATATCGTTAACTGCCTTGGTTACATCCATAGTTACGGTACCAGCCTTAGGGTTAGGCATTAAGCCCTTAGGTCCGAGAACCTTACCCAGACGACCTACAACGCCCATCATATCAGGGGTTGCTACTACAACGTCGAAGTCCAGCCATCCTTCGTTCTGGATCTTCGGGATCAGCTCTTCGCCGCCAACATAATCAGCGCCTGCTGCTTCAGCCTCGTTGATCTTATCGCCTTTTGCGAATACCAGAACTTTTACAGTCTTACCGGTTCCGTTAGGCAGTACAACTGCGCCACGGATCTGCTGCTCAGCGTGACGTCCGTCACAACCGGTTCTGATGTGAACCTCGATGGTCTCATCGAATTTAGCAGTTGCAGTTTTCTTAACCAGAGCGATAGCATCGTTAGGCTCATAGAATGTAGCGCGATCTACCAGCTTGGCAGCTTCGGTATATTTCTTACCATGTTTCATTATTTTACCTCCTAGGTTCCAGCGGCAATCTCATTGTCGATTGCCTCCCAAATATTTATAAGTTACTCCTCAACAACAATACCCATGCTGCGTGCAGTACCAGCGATCATGCTCATAGCTGCTTCCAGGCTTGCTGCATTCAGATCCGGCATCTTCATCTCAGCGATCTCCTGAAGCTTAGCCTTGGAAATGGTAGCTACCTTGGTCTTGTTGGGAACGCCGGAACCGGACTTGATGTTGCAGGCTTTCTTTAACAGTACTGCTGCAGGGGGAGTCTTTGTAACGAAACTAAAGCTTCTGTCTGCATATACAGTAATAACTACGGGAATGATAAGATCTCCCTTGTCTGCTGTTCTTGCGTTGAACTGCTTTGTAAATTCAACGATGTTCACCCCGTGCTGTCCAAGTGCAGGACCAACAGGGGGAGCCGGTGTTGCTTTGCCGGCAGGGATCTGTAACTTGATATATCCTTCTACTTTCTTTGCCATTGTGGCACCTCCTATAATGTGGTAATTCGGCGCAGGCTGCCTTGTTGCTTGCCTCCTGCTCCCACTGGAACGTTGCCGTTCCTTTTGTGCTGCCTCTCTCAGGCCCTTGCGGATCCGAGAGTTTATATTTTATTCCGGAAATCTCCGGAAGAAAATATCTTTGTAAGCTTCATTAAAGCTTTCTGACCTCTGCAAAGCTGATTTCCACAGGGGTCTCTCTTCCAAACAGTTCTACATTGATCGTAGCTGTCTGTTTGCCATAGTCCAGTTTCTGCACCACGCCGACAGTATCTTTCCATACTCCGGCCACAACAGCAATGCTGTCGCCCTCGCCAAAGTCGATCGATACATTTTCGGTCTTAATGCCCAAAGGCTTCATCTCAGCTTCTGTAAGAGGTACAGGTTTACTTCCGGGACCTACGAATCCGGTCACGCCACGGGTATTACGAACGACATACCAGGTATCATCGTTCATTTCCATATTAAGAAGTACGTATCCGGGGAACATCTTCTTGGATACCGTCTTGCGGGCTCCGTCCTTCAGTTCCACCACATCCTGCATAGGGACTCTTACTTCAAGAATCTGTTCTGCCAGATTCTTGTTGTTCTCTATGGTCTTCTCGATATTGGCTTTGACCTTGTTCTCATATCCTGAATAGGTATGGACTACATACCATTTTGCCTCTGCCATACAATCACCCTCGCTCTATAATGATGTTAAGAAGTTTACGCCGTACTGAATAAAATAATCCAGCACCGCAATAATCACACCAACTACAACTGAAATTGCAACAACCGCTACGGATTGCTTCAATGTGGATTGTCTGTCCGGCCATGAAATTTTCTTAAATTCAGCTTTTGCGCCTTTGAAGAAACTGGGGCGCTTCTGTTTTTCTGCGGAATCTCCCATTTCGACCTCCCATGCTAGAACGGCTGATTATTTGGTTTCTTTGTGCAATGTATGTGTTTTGCAGAATCTACAATACTTCTTGGTTTCCATTCTATCAGGATGAGTCTTCTTATCCTTGGTAGTATTGTAGTTACGCTGCTTGCACTCGGTACATGCTAAAGTAATTTTTGTACGCATTTTTCTACCTCCACGTGTTTTCTGATCTCTAAATTTAAGCATAAAAAAAAGACCTAAATCTCATCTCGCTTGGATACTATAACATAATCCTCGGCTTTCGTCAACTGTTTTCCCGAAAATCCAGCTGTTTTTCTTGTTTCTTCTTATTATATATGCTATAATAGCCTCATAAAAGTGGATGACTGTATTTTTTTATAAAATATCCTTGATCACGGAGGAGAAAGGAGATATCTATGGGTGCTGTTCTCAACACGGTATACAACAACTATCTGGCAGCATATTCTCCCAGACAGCTGACGAAGTATGACACACATAAAAAAAGCGAACTCCGCAGCGTATATAATTCCATTGTAAAACTGAACAAAGATGCTCCCTGGTATCTTCCGACCACCAACAAGGACACACAGCACTATGCCGTATCTCTGAAGGAAAATGCCCGTGAGCTTCATAACGCGATCGCACAGCTCGGCGGTCTGGAGCAGGACAGCATGTTCCGTAAAAAAAGTGCTTATTCCACAGACACCGAAGTAGCAGAAGCAGCCTACATCGGTTCCGACGCTTTGACAAGTACTTCTCCGGAATTTGATCTTGAGGTAAAAGAACTGGCTACCCCGCAGGAGAACCTGGGATATTTTCTCCCGGATCTGGCTACCACGCTTTCCCCTGCGACCTACTCCTTTGATATTTCCATCAACGATATGAACTATGAATTCCAGTTCAATATCAACGAAGGAGATACGAACCGCCAGATCATGGATCGTCTCTCACGGCTGATCAACAATGCGGATATCGGTATCCAGGCAAATGTTGCAGAATCCGATTCCCGTTACGCGCTCCGGCTGACCTCTGATGCTACCGGTGTACCAGCCAACAAGGCATATCATTTCCGTGTAAGTGACGATCACACCAGCAAAGCCTCCGGTGTCGTAGGCAATATGGGGTTGAATTATATCAGCCATCCTGCCGGCAATGCATGCTTCCTGATCAATGGTGAAGAGCGTTCTTCTTCCTCCAACCATTTCACGGTTGGCAAGCTGTTCGATGTACAGATCAAAGCCGTAAGTTCCGAAGATAAGCCGGTGCATATCGGTCTGAAGACAGACACCGAATCCATTACTGACAATATCAACCAGCTGATCGGCAGCTACAATAGCTTCATCCGGTCTGCAGCTTCTTATCTGGAGACCCAGTCCAGAAGCAGACAGCTGGTCCGTGAATTTTCATCAATTGCTTCCCATTACGGCACTTCTCTGGAAAATATGGGAATGCACCTGCAGGATGACGGTATTCTCTCTGTCAACGATGAAAAATTACAGCAGGCAGCGGCATCAGCGGGAAATGATCTATCATCTTTCAGCGTATTGAAGGATTTCAGCAGTTCCCTGTTGCGTAAGAGCGATCAGGTCTCCCTGAACCCTATGGATTATGTAGACAAAAAAATAGTGGCCTACAAAAATCCCGGTCACAATTTTGTCAGTCCCTACACCACCAGTGCTTACAGCGGCATGATGTTTAACAGCTACTGCTGATCCCTTCACAGATCAAAGCAGTAGCTGTTTTTGTTTGTCTTTATTTTGTTTTTTTCGCCTTGGCCTTATACTTATCGATCTGTACAAAATCGTCCATCAGTTCCAGGATCTTATCACGTCCCGTCTGATTCAGCTTCACATAATTCTGCATAACACGATTTTCCAAAAGCTGTGCCCCCAGAGATGCATCTCTCTCCAGAGAGGAAAAATCCACAGGATTCAGGCTCAGCTTGTCGCACATTTTGATCACTGTTCCGTACGCCATCCCTTCAATACCGCGCTCAAGAGCTGTTACCAGTGTACTGTAAGGAATATTCATCTCCATCGCAAACTGTCTGACACTGCGATACTGTCTTAATATTTCTTTCTTTAAAATCTCCGCCTTAGTCATATTTATTCCTCCGCATATCCTCCATAATTGGTACAGCTATAATATACGATTTTGCGTTTTCCATTTCAAGTTAAAAACAGAAAATTAAGAATTTCGACGAAATTTTAACAATATTTTTATATTTTCTCCAGTTGCTCCAGCCAGATCCGGGCGCAGGCGTCAGACGGCATCCGCAGGTCTCCTCTGGGCGACAATGCCACGCTTCCCACCTTGGGGCCGTCCGGCAGACAGGACCGTTTAAATTGCTGGGCAAAGAATCTTCGGTAGAAATTTATCAACCATTTTTTAATGATTTCGTCACTGTATCTTCCCGAAAATGTATCTTTTGCAATCCTGTAGATCTTATCCGGAGCATATCCGCAGCGAAGCATATAATATAAGAAGAAATCATGCAGTTCGTAAGGCCCTACCAGATCTTCCGTCTTCTGTGCAATGTTTCCTTCCACCGGCGGGAGCAGCTCCGGACTGACCGGGGTATCCAACACATCCTTCAATACTGCCGTAAGTTCCCTGTTTTCACAGGTATCCGCATAATAGTCCACCAGATGTCGCACCAGTGTCTTTGGTACACCAGCATTGACGCCATACATGGACATATGGTCTCCGTTGTAGGTGGCCCAGCCCAGTGCCAGTTCCGACATATCCCCTGTACCGATGACCAGTGCATTTTCCTTGTTTGCGATGTCCATCAGCACCTGCGTGCGTTCCCTGGCCTGCCCATTTTCATAGGTAACATCATGGCATTCCATATCCTGCCCGATATCGGCAAAATGTCTGGTCACAGATTCTCTGATATCCACTTCCCGCAGGGTTACACCCAGAGTCTTCGCCAACAGGCAGGCATTTTCATACGTCCGGTCCGTTGTTCCGAAGCAGGGCATGGTCACTGCTATAATTCCTTTTCTGGAAAGTTGCAGCAGGTCAAAGGTACGCACCGTCACCAGCAGTGCCAATGTGGAATCCAATCCTCCGGAGATTCCGAGGACCGCCGTTTTTAATCCGGTATGCGCATACCGTTTCTTCAGTCCGTATGCCTGAATGGACAAAATATCCTCGCACCGTCTGTTTCGAAGTGCAGGATCCTCCGGCACAAAAGGATGTGCGGCAAATTTGCGATCCAACCGGGTCTGTGCAAGCTTTACGGAAAAAGGGACCACGCGGTAATCTTTCTCCGGCTTCTGTCCGAACGTTCCCATTCTTCTGCGTTCATTCACAATTCGAAGCACATCCAGATCCGCATATACAATTCCGGAAGAGAATCGGGATGACTGTACAAGCAGCGTACCATTCTCCACGATCAGGTCATGTCCTCCGAATACCAGATCCTGGGTGGATTCTCCCTCTCCTGCGGAAGTATAGATATATCCGCACAGGAGTCTTGCGCTGGCAGATTTTACCAACAACATGCGATAGTCATCTTTGGAGACGGTCTCATTGGATGCAGAGAGGTTTGCGATCACCGTGGCTCCCGCAAGTGCATGAGATGTGGAAGGAGGTTCCGCCACCCACAGATCCTCGCAGATTTCACAGCCGATCACCAGTTCCGGAAGTTCTGTGCAGCGAAACAGAAGGTTTATTCCAAAGGGGATTTTCCGCCCGGATAATTGATATTCCGTTACGGTCTCCTCCCCGGGAGTGAAATGTCTTCCCTCATAAAATTCTCCGTAGGAAGGAATGTTTTTCTTCGGGATCATTCCCAGGATATCTCCGTGATGTAATACCGCCGCAACATTGTATAACCGGCCGTCTTTCTCTATCGGAAGTCCCACCAGTATCACGGCATCCATTTTTGCAGTCTGCGCCGTGATCCGAAGCAATGCTTCCTTTGCCTCTTCCAACAACAGGTTCTGAAGAAACAGATCCCCACAGGTATACCCCGTGATACACAGTTCCGGAAATACCACTATTTTTGCTCCATGAGAGACCGCTTCCTCCATCTGTTCACAGATCACCTGTGCATTATAAACCGGATCCGCCACCCGGATCGCCGGTGTGGCGGATGCTGCTTTGACAAATCCCTGTTTCATAGGCTTCCTCGCTTTACAGAATCAATCCTGAATCATTTCCTTTAATTCATCCACGGTAAAGTTATAGTTTTTATTACAAAAATGGCAATTCACTTCTATCTCTTTGCCATCATCGATCATAGACTGCAATTCTTCTCTTCCGATACTGATCAGAGCTTTTCTCACACGGTCTTTGCTGCAGTTACAGGAAAATTCCACCGGAAGTGTATCCGTAACTTCCAGATCCATTCCCTCCAGCAGAACACCCAGCATTTCCTCCGGTGTCTTGCCGGCATCCAGCATTGTGGTGACGGAAGCAAGATTTTTGATGTTCTCCTCCAGCTTACTGATCGTCTCCTCCTCTGCAAAAGGCATCAACTGCACAATAAAACCGCCGGCCTGTCTTACGGTATTATCTCTGTTCATCAACACTCCCAGTCCCACAACAGAGGGAACCTGCTCAGATACTGCAAAATAATAAGTCAGATCCTCTGCGATCTCACCGGTCTGAAGATCCGTCTGTCCCACATAAGGGTCTTTCAGTCCCATATCGCGGATCACGCTCAAGATACCGGCGCCCACTGCACCGCCCACATCCAGTTTGCCCTGGGCATTGGCAGGCAGGATCACATCCGGCACATTGGCATACCCCTTCACATGTCCGTTCCTATCCGCAGTCACCGTCAGTCCGCCGATAGGACCGTCTCCTTTGATCTGCAGGGTGATCAGTTCATCGTCTCCCTTCAGCATACTGCCCATCATAACCCCGGCACTGAGAAGTCTTCCCAACGCTGCTGTAACCACGGGGCTTGTATTATGTGCCGCCCGTGCAGTCTCCACTGTCTCTCTTGTAGTGCATGCGAATGCCCGGATCTGTGCATTCGCTGCAGTTGCACGTACCATATAATCCTTCATTTATTTCACGTACCTTTCTGTCGGCAGCTCCTTTTGCTGCTCTTTTGCTACAATATATACTCTCTCGCTGGTCACCGTTGCTGCCTCTCCGGTATCGGAATCCATGATTTCGAGAACTTTAAGTCCGGCCTGTTCCAACAGCGCCCTCATCTGTTCCGCAGTATATCCACGTTGCAAATGTGTCTCAGTGAATCTGCGGAAAATATCTTCCTCTTCCTGCACGAAAATGGTGAGATCATACTCATTGATCTCCTCTTCGGGATCGTAATAATTCTCCCAGATAAAACTGCAATCCTCTCTGTTCTCCGCAATAGTGGTATTACCGATGACTTCCCGGTATTTGTAGGCGGTATTAAAATCAAAGATAAATACCCCGCCGGGATAGAGATAATTGTTCACCAGCCGGAATACCTGCAAAAGTTCCTCTTCTTCCAAAATATAATTGACGGAATCACAGACGCTGATCACCGTACCCACGGTAGAATACAGATCCAGCTCCCGCATATCCTGATGCAGATAAAGGATCTCCGAACCACTCTCCGCTTTTTTATCCATGGCAATATTCAGCATTTCTTCAGAATTATCCACGCCGATGCAGTCATAGCCTTTTTGATACAGCATTTCCGTCAACGTACCTGTGCCGCAGCCCAGATCCACCACCAGATTACGCTCGGAATCCAGAATTTCCTCCGCATCCCGCTCCGGCTTCGACACTCCATAGGCTGCGATCAGCCGGTCCAGACGTTCGCACCACATTTCATAAGGGGTATTGTCCATCAGTTCATCATATACTCTTGCAAAATCGGTATAAATCTCTTCTGTGTTTTCCATAGCTACAGCATCTCCGTTTTCTTAAAAAATAGTCCCAAGTGCCCCGAACACTCCCATGCTGAGCAGTCCCATGATCACACCTGCCAGTACTACTCCCAACATCACGGCAATCACGCTGGACTTAAAGTCCATGTCTAACAGACTGGCTGCCAGAGTTCCGGTCCATGCACCGGTTCCGGGAAGCGGAATTCCCACAAACAGAAGCAGTGCCACGAACAGACCTCTTCCGGCCTTCTCCTGCAGCTTCTGTCCACCCTTGTGGCCTTTTTCCAGACAAAAAGTAAAGAACTTACCGATGACAGGCTTGTCTGCACCCCACTCCAATACTTTTCTCGCAAAAAAGAAAATAAACGGCACAGGAAGCATATTGCCCAGGATGCATACAATATAGCTGGGAAGCAGCGGCAGATTCATTCCCACCGCAATGGGAACAGCGCCTCGAAGTTCAATCAACGGAACCATAGATACCAGAAAAATGATCAAATACTTTTTTAACATGTGTTTACTCCAATTCTTTTATTTTTTAATTATACCCGCTTTTCCAGATATTCTTTCAGAAAAGCGATCAGACGGTCCATTTCCTCATCCGTACCGACCGAGATACGCAGGGAGTTGGAAATGCGGGGTTTGTTCCAGTGTCTGACATAAATATCCGCCTCTCGAAGTGCCCGGAACAATTCTTCTGCCGGAACTTCCTTATGAGAAGCAAAGATAAAGTTTGCCTTGGAATCCGGGAAAGTAAATCCCAGGCTCGTCAGTTCCTTTTTCACCCGCTCTCTCGTAGCTATAATTTTAGCCGTGGTTGCTTTAAAATAAGTATCATCCTTCACTGCTTCCACGCCCATTACCTGCGAAGGCAGGTTCATGGTGTAGGAGTTAAAGGAAAACTTTACGTCATTCAGATAGTGGATCAGTTTCTCATTGCCGATGCAGAAACCGATACGCATTCCCGCCATAGCTCTGGACTTGGAAAACGTCTGAACGACCAACAGATTTTCGTATTTTTTAAGTAACGGCAGTGCACTTTTGCCACCGAAATCCACATAAGCCTCGTCCACGATCACTACCACATCCGGATTTGCCTGCAGGATCTCCTCAACTGTTTCAAGAGATTCCTCCACGCCGGTAGGAGCGTTGGGATTCGGGAAGATGACACCGCCGTTAGGCTGTTTATAATCTTCCGGATGGATATGCCAGTTTTCATCCAGTGCACAGGTGCGATATGGGATCCGGTACAGATCTGCCCATACATCATAAAAGGAATAGGTGACGTCCGGGAACAGAATCGGCTTACCACTGTTAAAAAAAGTCATAAAGGCCATAGACAATACATCGTCCGAACCGACTCCCACGAATACCTGCTCCGGTTTTACATCATAATATGCTGCCAGGGCATCCACCAGTGGCTGGGCATTTGAATCCGGATATAATCTGAGTGCTGCACTCTCCATATTTTCCGCCGCTTTTCGCACCCCGGGTGCGGGAGGATACGGGCATTCATTTGTATTTAATTTAATCATATTGGGCCGGTTCGGCTGTTCCCCTGCCACATAAGGAACTACCTTACGTACATTTTCTTCCCATTTCATAATTTCACTCCTCATTCCTGCTATTCAACTCTTCCCGATAGCTTGCTGCCTGTTCCGAAAGTCCCAGGCGATCATAGCATCGGACCAGTCCCTCCAGCGGTTCTGCCCCGGAAGTCCTTAGTGCCAGTACCGGCTGCGTTTCATATACCGCATTGTAGTACCAGATGACCGCTTCCTCCAAGTCCCCGGATGTCTCGTAGAAATGCCCCAATTCGCAGCAGATCTCCGAGCAGCCGTCTCCGGCGATCACCTTCGAGGTGTATTTGAAAAAGCTCACCGCATCTCCCCGCAGTCTTGCCGCTTTTGCTGCCACACAACAGCCTTCCGTGATCTCATCTCCGCTTCTGTCCGGAGAAGCCACCTGCATCTGAAAATAGTTCTCTGCCTTCAGGAAATCCCTGTCCGCTCCACCCAGGAACAATTCTCTTGCATACATTCCATACAACCTTCTGGAAAGCTGTCTTCCTGCTGCGATCTGTTTACGGAAATTGGCAATATCCCTGCCTGCATGATTCTGCTCCGGCATATGGGTGATCACAATATCACTGTCATAGACAACCGGTTCCAGCCGGACCATTTCATGAATTGGTTCTTCCCATATAAAATTTCTCAGTCTCTTAAACAGCTTCGGCCGGTATTCTTCATCAAAATTATAAACCGTACCGTTATGCAGCTGGTTGCCGTATTTCATCTGTACAATTTCAATTTCGGGAAGAAGCGTTTCTTTTAACGCCTGAAACCTTACCCGGTTCTCTTCCGAGAGAACCTCATCCGCATCTGCGGAATAAATATACTCACAAGTTGCCTTGGAAAAAGCAAAATTCCTCGCTGCACTGAAATCATCGATCCATGTAAAATCATAAACCCGATCCGTGTATGTCTGTGCGATCCGTCTGGTCGCATCCGCAGAGCCTGTATCCACGATGACGATCTCATCCACCAGATCTTTTACGCTGTCCAGACATCTTGTCAGGATCCGTTCTTCATTTTTCACGATCATGCATAAAGAAATTGTGACCATCTGCATTCACCGTTCCTTTATAACATCTTATAATACCTTAGATAAAAATTCCTGTAATCTGGGACTCTGCGGATTGGTGAAAAATTCCTGAGGAGTATTCTCCTCCACAATATTTCCGCCATCCATGAAAAGCACTTTTGTACCTACTTCTCTGGCAAATCCCATTTCGTGCGTTACGACCACCATTGTCATACCGCTCTCCGCCAGTTCCTTCATAACTTCCAGAACTTCTCCGACCATCTCCGGATCCAGCGCGGAAGTCGGTTCATCGAATAGCATTACTCTTGGATTCATGGCAAGAGATCTTACAATGGCGATTCTCTGTTTCTGTCCGCCGCTGAGGGATGCGGGATAAGCATCTGCTTTTTCCTCCAGTCCTACACGTTTTAACAGTTTCAGAGCATTTTCCTTTGCTTCTTCTTCGCCCATCAGTTTTAACTTCACAGGCGCCAGCGTAATATTATTCATGATCGTAAGGTTATTGAACAGATTAAAATGCTGGAACACCATTCCCATATGCTGACGGACTTTATTAATGTCAATCTTGGGGTCTGTGATATTCTGTCCGTCGAACCATATTTCACCGCTGGTAGGTCTCTCCAGCAGGTTCAGGCAACGTAAAAATGTACTTTTGCCGGATCCGGAGGGACCCACTACTACGATTTTTTCACCGGGATGAATATGATAACTTACCCCTTTTAACACCTGATTATCTTCAAAGCTTTTATGCAGATCTTTAACGATTATCACTCTTACGCAGTCTCCTTTCCAGTTTTGCAAGCAGGATGGACAATACCTTGGTCAATACAAAATAGATGAATGCAATACCAAGCAGCGGTGTAAATACATCGAACAGCTTGGAAGTCATCTGATTGGCCACACGGGTAAGATCACTCATTCCTACATAACCCACAATAGATGTCTCCTTGATCAACACGATAAATTCGTTGCCCAGCGGAGGCAGAATGCTCTTGAATGCCTGAGGAATAATGATATAACGCATGGTCTGGAATTTATTCAATCCCAGAGATCTTCCCGCTTCCATCTGTCCTTTATCCACCGCCAGAATTCCCGCTCTGACGATCTCTGCCACGTATGCTCCGGAATTAATACCGAAAGTCAGGCTGGCGATCAGAACACTGTTTTTGCAGGTAGCCAGAATACCGGACCACATGATCAGCAATTGGACCGTGGTAGGCGTACCGCGGATAATATCAATATAGGCGCTCGCAATACGGGATGCTATCGTCTTCGAACCGTTTTTTCTCGTAGACAATTTTAAAAATGCTGCAATCGTTCCAATCAGGATACCAAGCAGTGCCGCAAAAAAAGAAACCTCTAAGGTTACTCCCAGGCCTTTCAGATAAAGCTTCCATCTGTCAGCTTCAATGAAGGCTGCATAAATATGTTGCCAGATATTTTGCATGTTATTTCCTATGCCTTTCTTGTAAATGTATAAATTTCCATTACCTACCTTAATATAGCAAAAAGAAGAGAATGGCACAAGCCATTCTCTTCTTTTTTCGTGTATATTTTGTATAAAAATTACTCTCCGATGTACTGAGCTACCAGAGCATCAAAGGTACCATCTGCCTTAAGGTCTTCCAGTGCCTGATTGATCTGATCTACCAGTTCGCTTCCCTTGGGAAGTGCGATCGCATATTCCTCGGTCTCGAATCCAAACTCTGCACCATCGATGATCTTAACTTTGCCTTCGAACTTGGTGTTGAATACTTCTGCAGGGTTTTTGTCGATAATAACAGCATCTACTCTGCCATTTACCAGATCGTTGACAGCATCGATGGCTCTATTATAGGTCTGTGCAGTAGCTCCTTCAATGTCCTCGGAAAGGAACATTCCGGTGGTACCAAGCTGGCTGCCGATGGTCTTGTTCTTCAGGTCATCAACGGTTGCAATATCGGAATCTGCAGATACGATCACGAACTGTACAGCCTCGTAATAAGGATCAGAGAAATCCACCTGTTCCTTACGTTCGTCAGTTACGGTCATACCAGCGATAGCACCGTCAATTCTGTTGCCGATAGAGCTTACCAGAGAGTCGAACTCCATGTTTTCTACCTGAACTTCCATGCCCAGCTTCTCACCTACTGCCTTGATCAGAGCGACATCAAATCCATCGGGTTCTCCGTCATCACCAACATACTCAAAGGGAGGGAACTCAGCATTTGTACCGAATACCAGTACGCCGCCCTCTGTCTTATCGGCTGCTTCCGTTGTTGCAGCAGCTTCCGTTGTTGCGACAGCAGTCTCTGCCACACTGCTTTCAGCAGCCTGAGAACTCTCATTGGTTGCGGAATCAGAACCACAGCCTGTCAGCATTGCTGTGCACATTACAGTTGCAAGTAACATTGCGATTGCTTTTTTCATAATATTTTCCTCCTGTCTGTGTTTTGGAAACCACTATGGTTTCTAAACTTTAGTTACTATAGCACTTTTTAAAAAGATACGCAACTGTTTATGCATAAATATACGTTGTTCTAAAAACACTTTCGAGGAACGTTACGGAAAAAAATGCTGTGATAATATAAGGAATAAACGGCTGTGGTTCGCGCAGTCTGCCTCTTGGAGTGACATTTCCCCGAAACAGCTGTACGATTGTCAATAACACAACTGAGAGGAACATCTGCAGTAGAAACCCCACCATTCCGACTGCATTTCCGCACTCCGCCAAAGCACAGACCGAAAATGCATGACAATCCGCTTTTCCGTACATTCTGCTGAAGAGAAGCTGCTGCAGCATGACAAACACCAGTACAGCGACGATACCATGAAATCCTCCACCCGCCGTCAGTCCCAGGATTCCGGCCCACGGGAGGCACCACCACCATACATAATTATACACCCAGCAATTTCTACGATCCATGTATGCCGCACTCAGAAGGCCTCCGGCCAGCAGACAGCCGGCCAGCAGTCTGAGATTACTCACGACCCACCCATATTCTGTGCATTGCTCCGAATAGTTTACGGTCATCGCACCGAACACAGTCATGACATACATGAAAATCCTGTCACTTCCGTACCATTTTTCTTTATTCCCGCCAACTTTCAGCAGCCACTTCGCACTGCCTGAAATGGTGATCGTCGCAAGTACTAATTTCCCCATGTCATCACCTCAGTCTGGTCCGCAGGTCCTCCAATACACTGCCTTTTACCCCGATCACGCTGATTCCGGGATGGTCCTCAAGCTTTTTATCTCCCTTATATGCCTTCACCGTAACCTCAAAATTCTCGTTTTCAGGAGTATACAAAGGCACCATAAACTGTAACTGTTCCGTAATACGATATCCCGGCTTGTCCCTATAGTCAAAAATACGATTCAGCTCCGGGCACAGATCTGTCATTTCTTTGGGGAAGATCACTTCCACACGATCCGCATATCCCCAGACCGTAAAAGTCAAGATACCGCTCTCACCGCAACGGAAGGCTGCATCCTGTGGCTCCCGTATTCTGATAATGTCAGCCTCCAATCCGAATTCCGTCGTTCCTTCGGATATTTCCGTTTCATTTCCCACCTGATCGCATGCATATGCAAACACAGTAAAGTCTCCGCTGAACAGAGCATCATCTTCTGTGATTTCCATCCGTATACTGCCATCTGCATCCGGATGATATGTTTTACTTACAGTATTGTCTGTATTTTGTATATTCACATAAAACTCCTTCACTCCACTGACAGCATCACTAGCCGTTATTGTTACATTCACCTTTCCGTCCCGCCTGTCGATCAGTTCCCTGTTCTCCAGCATTTCCATTCCATATATCACCGGCGGCTCTCCATCCGCGATCAGAGTAATCTTATTTTTTTCATCCAGTTCATGAAGCGAATAGATTTTACCTGCAACGGAATCGGCCTCTGCAATGGGAATTACTTGTATCCTCTGTCCGGACCGGTCCCCTGTGATCGTAAATTTTTGTACACCGGTAAGACTTTTACCTGAATCTGAGCGAACAGTAAATGAATACGGATATTGCTGTAATACTGTGGTTCCTTCCGTAGCATAAATTAAATCTTCAGCATCTGTGCGGATAGTTTCCACAGCTGTATCTGACGAAGGCGTACGGATAATATTCCGGGCTATTGTCCCTTCTTGTGTCCTTGTCTCATAAATTGTCTCATTCAGCTGATATTGCAAAGAGGCCACCCCTTTCAGATATGCCTGATGCTTTAATGTGATCGGAGTTCTTCCGTCAGCGCGTACATACCAGCACCTTTCTTCCGATGACGGAGCTACATTTCCGTCTTCTCCTTCCGGAATCAGCTGGCCGGTATAAATCTTCCATGGCACCTCTGTTTCTTTGATGGTGAAATGTGTTGTAGCTCCTATATTTCCGGCAACATCTACTGCTGCCACATGGAGATACTTCGTGATTTTGTCAGCTGTCACATTTGTATGCGGTTCTGTGTTGAAATGTCCGTTAACTTTCGTTACATTCGTATCTTTTGCGGCATCTATAACCAGATAATATCCTGCAATCCCACTGGTCAATCTGTTTTGTGTAATATTCGATTCACAAAGCCGTACTGTACTTCCGGTCAGATATGATTCTGCCTTGTGATAATATACCGTTCCATTGTCCTTCGGCATCTGCCAGGTAACACGTACGCTTTTTTCATCTATTGCCTCATAAATCGCTTCTGCCGGTATTTTATCCGGCAGTGCACAATCTGTTGCCACAATACCGTTTAAATGTGATGTTTCCTGATATCCTACCATTTGGGATCGAATCTCCACACTTCCGTCGCCTCTGTTATTACCACTCATGCTTTCAAATATTTGTACACAATCCTCATTCACATAGTTGCTTCCTCCATAGGCCGGTTTAGACGACAGCACCTGGCCTTCCGTATATCCACAGGTCGATGTCATTCCGCCGGTGAAATTCAATCCGGTAAGAGATGATGAAAACCAGGCATTGCTGCAATCGTGATAAAACTTAAAGTGCAAATATACTTTTGTAGTTCCCTCCGGCAAGTTAAAGTGAAATGTTCCTGAAAATTTACTTGTACCCGGAGCTCCACCCCAGGATCCATCCTCATTCTGCCACGTAGAGCTTGGTGTTTCACTCAAAGCATACACTGCATCCCGGAAGGTTCCGGATAGAATGATTCTTCCCGCCTGATTCAAAATACAATATTCTGATCTGTTCAGTGAAAATCTGCACCCCTTCCCCCAACTGTCAGCATATACAGATACATTTAATTTGGTATTTCCTCTGGTATCAATCCCCTGATATCCGCTGGTATTCCATCCATCTGCGGCCCAATGAGGTCGGGCCCAGCCTGCTCTGATAACATGGTAAGTGTTGTCATCATCCTTCGTATGCCCTCCGACACTGGTGGCGGTATATGTATTGCTGTGTGAAGCGTTAGCATACACAAAATGCTGCCAATTTCCAAAAGCCGGCGTATAAGAAGCATCCCGATAGCATCCGTTCGTATGATGATGGACGATTTTCTCCCCGGCACTTCCTCCCAGGTATCCGGCACCGCCACCGGCCATTCCATCCTGTCCGTCACTGTTTTCTGTCACTCCCGCCATACTTCCTCCGGCACCGCCGTTTCCCGCAGGAGATGCACCACCGCCTCCCCCGGCGATCAGCAGAATCCCTTTGCGGTCCGACACAACGCTTGTCTTCCCGCCTCCGTTTCCGTAATCTGTGGCGCTGCCACCTCCGTTCACGCCATTCTGACCGCCCACAAAATAGGTAAGCTTCTCTCCCTGTTGCAGCCAGAATGTACCCGTAACACTCCCTCCGTATCCTCCACTGTTTGACTCATAATTTTGTCCCTGGGCCCCTTTTGCCGTTATCGTATAGAGACCTGTATACGGAATAAGAAATGTTTTTTCTTTTCCTGTATATTCCTCCTTTTTGTTCACCTCCGCTACATTACTGATATCGTCTGTCGTATTCACTCTGATCCAGGCACCATTCTCCCGTTTCTGAAACAGAAGATACGATTTGTCTTTTTGATCCGCCTGCGACCATGTCAGATCTACGGCTCCTTTTCCCTTGTTGGCTCTGTAATTGTCCGTCGATTGTAGCCGCAATGTCACCCAATGAGCATACAATGTCAGTGAGGCGGAGGGGATGATCCTGTCCCCCGGAGCGCCCGCCGGCTGCGTAAAACTTGTATCATAATACCATCCGCCGAACGACCAGCCCTCTCTGGATGTGAACGGCAATGTGATCGGATCCGGCTGATATACTGCTTTTACCGTATCCGTATGTCCGTCTGCTGCGGGAAATATATAACTCCCCCCGTCTATCTGTCCCCGGAACGGCAGGATCCTCATCCATTCTTCGAAATGATTAGTCCCCCTGACCGGTGCCACCGGCGTACCTCCGTTGGTCTCAAACTTTATAAGACAGCCTTCCGGTGGTTCTATATGTGCTTCCTGCAATGCATATTTTTTTTGATACTCCCCTGTAACTGAAAAAACACTTTCTCCGTTATAGCTTCCTCCTGCTGCATCTATCTTCAAAGTACTTTTACAGGGACGCCATTGTGCGTAGAGAATCACCGTGCCGTTGTCTTCCTCCGTCCATGTGGTCCTGTCTTTGTAATCAGCCATAGACAGATTGTATATTTCTGCATGATCCCCATAAGAGATACCGCTTCCGTCCGGCCTGGTATTCCATCCGGTGAACACATATCCGATCCGGGAATAATTATTTACCACAAGATGTGTGACCGGCGTTACTTCTTTTCCCTCATAAAGTACAGCATTATCATACATATGATAGCTTTCTTCCATAAAGCCATGGCAGGACTCAGCATTTGCATCATAGATAATCCTATACTGATTGTTTGAGATTGTCTTACATCGGTGTGGCGAAAATGTAACTCCCTGTTCCAGATTACTACAAAACGGACACAAATAATAATAGGTCACAGGGTTTTCTTCGCTGCCCAGATCCATATACTGTATCGTCTCCGCCGCTTCCCTGCTCATATAAATATTCCACCATTCTATCGGTTCTCCGCAATCCGCACACAACGGCTTCCAGCCGGAATAATAATACCTATGACATTTTTTCATGCCAAACGAAATACCATGCCATCCGGGTTTCTTCCCATATGCATTGTGAATGCATTGTGCCCTGCGCCAGGTGACCTTCCACGCCCCTATGGGTACTTCCCCACTTCGGCTGGATTTGTAATAATGCTCTCCTTCCCGTAACGTTTCCAGGGAAGATTTGATTCCGGTATACACTGTCGTTGTTTCGTTTTCGTCATACCATTTATAGTTCCGGTCCCCAGCGCAGGTTGTCCATGCTTCCCCGTCCGGGCTGAATGATACATAACTGCTGTTGTAAATCGTCTTTTTTTCGGAGGCCTGTACATGCCCGCCCGGAAGCAACAGCACAATTCCCAGTGCAATTCCCATGATGCTGTACAATGCACAGCGTATTTTCTCCGTCATGCCGCTTCTCCTTCCTGGTGTATCCCGGGGCACTGTCAATCGCAGACCTTAACGACTCTGAGCGATCCTTTTGCCAGATTTCTGTAAAAATCATCTACTTTACCGTTGTCCATGTAAACATTGATCCTCTGCGCAGGAGTCGTTGTATCTCCACTGTCTATCGCATTTCCGTTTTGGTCGAAAACCTGCTGCACGAACAAATTCTTCCAGACCGGCTTTTCTTTGGCTGTTTCTTCTTTATCAATACAATAAATATGAATCCTGTCCCCCGCTCGCAGGACTCCTCCCACTGCCTGATACAGATCTTCCGCACGAAATCCGGCAATTACAGCTTCTTCCATCTCTCCAGTGATCTGTTCTTCACTTTCCAGCATTCCCCGGGTCACAACACTGCCTTTTTCAATCCGGTGTACCGCTATTCTGCCTGTGATTTCATCCATATTCTTTATTGCCGTGTCCGGTACGATCTTTCGGTCGATCTCCACCGTCTGTACATAATTCAGGATGTTGTCTTCCGTGATGCTTTCTCCCTTCGGGAGATCGTCGATCGTTACACAGACTGTGATTTTCTCATACTCGGCCAGAACCTTTTTTTCTGCCTGAAGCATTATGATAAATACTGCTGCCGCCGCTATGAATGCCGCCAGAATACTTCCGTTCCATATTTTATTTTTTGTGCTTTTACTCATTTCCCGTAACTTTATTTTCTGTAATTTCATTTTTCTTCTCCCTGTTGTCATTTCTTATAACATCTACCAGTTTTCCCTTATGAGCCATCACGCGTGTGCCCAGAAATCCTTCCACAGGATAAGCGATCTCACTGTACACACCGGTTTCTTCAATCAGCTGACCGTTCGGTGCATGAACATTTCCAACATTTCCGCTCCATACAGATACCGTTCCATCCCGATCTCTCTGCCATATCTCTACCAGATCGGACGTGACATTGTAGATTGTGTAATTCTGTATTTCCACCTGTCCAGAGATCATTCTCCGGTTCTGTGCCATAAAATGATTATCCAGTCCAAGATTTTCTCTCAGTGCATGACAGTACCTCTCATATGCCTGTTCGGGATCTGTTATGAGTACTTTTTGCGTAATGCCGTATTCTTCTATATCGATGACAGCCGAGGCCAGATTCGACAATGCCAGGGCATCTTCCATATACATGGCAGATTCTCTGTACAAAGCAACCTGCAGCTGCATACATAACAGTATTGCCAAAAACAATATCAGGAACAGTCCAAGCACCCAGGAAGCCTGCCCCCGTTCTCTAGTTTTTCGCTGTAGATACTCTTTTTTCATAAATTTCATAAGTTTCCCCCAGCCGGCCATGAATCTGCAATACAACGTCATTTCCGTATCCCGCCGGATTTAATGTACTTCCCTCATAATCAATCCCTGTTATCCCCAGCTTCTCCAGTTCTGCGGTCAGCTGCGTCTGATCCTGAGCCGCCAGATAGCCGACCGTTTCCATCTTGAGCAGATAACATCGTGCCAGCTGTCCCACTTCCGCCTTTTTGGCAATCAACTGTACATTTTCCATATAACTTATCATTACCGCGGTGAGTGCCAGGATGCACAGTCCCATTGTCAGTATTTCTCCTACGTTTCCGGCTTCTTTTTTTCGTCCTGTCATACACTCTCCTGCCTTATACACCGGTGAGAATATCTGCCGCTTTTGTCTGCATTGCCGTCACGATCGTCTGTATAAACGTTGTAAGACTGTCTTTCATGACCACACACAGCAACAATGCAATAATGCATAGTCCGACTGTCACCAGAATCCCATCGATTCCCGGTTCTCTGCTTAAGGCATGTTTTTTAATTCCGCTCACAATCTTTTCCCAATTTCCGTGTTTTTTCTCTTTCATTTTATTTCGTTCCTTTCGTATTTTAATATTTTTATATTTTGTATTTTTGTTTTTTCATTGGCCGGCTGTTTAGAATTTCACTGCCGCACGGAACATATATCCCACACAGGCATACAAAATCACTCCCAAGGTCGCGCCCAGCATCCCCAACTGGTAAAATGTAATGCTGCGGTCCAGTGCATTTTTCTGATGATTTAGGACTGTTATCTCCATATCCTTCAGCTGTTCTCCCATATCTCCCAGGAGTTCCACAGCTTGTCCGGATTCCCCCGCCTGGATCAGTGTGATACACAATGCATCAATTTGCCGGTTATCAAACTTTCCCTGAAAAGCTGACAAAGCCGTCATAAGATCAGACTGCATTACAAGATCCCCCGCCAGTTCTATCAGGGCCTGTTGCAGGCGCCGTCCTTTCACACTCTGACAACATTCCGTCAGAGCATCCGCGACATAAATACCGGCACGGATCTGTACCTCCAATGCCTGATAGATCAGCTTGATCTCCGTCAACATATTGCGATTATCCCTCTCATTCATATATATCAACAGCAGTTCCGGCAGAAAATACAGCACCGTTGCTGCCAAAACAGCGTATCCGCATCCGATTTTCAACAGACTGATCGCCCCCAAAAAAGCCAGCACGATTCTACCTGTTAAGTACTTCATGGGAGTAATCGTTTTTCCAAAATGATATTTTGCTCCGTTACGGATCAATTTTCTCTCTGTCTTTTCCGCCCAGCCGGTATAGCCTTTGCTTTCCCGTATCATTCCCGTAAATTCTTCCATGGTGCGCAGCAGGATTTCCGGTGTTTTGCTCTTTCCCAGACGAAAAACAAACACTCCGCCGAAGACAGCTCCCAATATCTGCGGTATCCAAATAGTTTTCCAGTACATTCTCTCATTCTCCTCACATTTTGGTATCTACACAACATTTGTGTTTATCTTCGAAACCCATATACCTTGCGCAGGAACAATCCAAATATGATCCCATAGATTCCCAATGCCAGGTGTCCGGGTAACGTATCTGTTACGATCTTCCAGACAGATACATCGATCAGACGATCCACTGTCATCAGAGCAAATACTGACATTGCCGCCAGCAGTCCCATATTGATCGCTGCTTCCCTCAGCATTCCTTTTCGTTCCTCCTCTGTCCTAAGATATTCCCGCACAGAACGTCTGCTACTGTCTACCAGTGTTGTCAGATCTGCCATGTAACGTATACTGATCTCCAGATTTCTGGCAAGTTCTTTGAACTTCGGATGTTCCACCTTTTCCGCCATTGCCAGCAGTGCCGTGGAGGAATTTCCCGTCATCTGTGCCTCATAGGCGCATTCCTCCATCACTCCTTTCAGTGGCTCTTCCATATATTTACTCACCTGCCCCAGGACACCGGTGATCTCCCCGGCAGTCAGGCTGTAATTTCCCAGGAAATTCAAGCACTTTAAAATATTGTCATTTACCGACCGGTATTCCAAGAAACGAAAGGTGTTCAGGAGAATCATCTCGACAGCCATTGTGATCATCAGATACAAAAGTGAAGTTATCATTTTGCACCCAAGCACCTGTGTCCCTCCGAAGACAGCCGCAATCAGCAGTACATTTCCGGCAACCCATTTTTCTGCTGTAAAATGGGGCATTCTTCTGCGCAATCCGCTGTACCGTAAAACCTCTTCTATCCTGTACCAGACATTATTTTTTTGTTGAAATTCCATCAGACGGTGCCGGTTCTCTACTGCTCTCAGTTGTGATGCACGATCCATTCCTTCCCTGGTCCGGTGCAACAGCTCCCATAGCTTCTCCAGCCACCTCATCCGGCCAAACAGAAGCAAAAAGCCCATAAATAATAAACAGACAATCCATACGTATATGATCATAAGTTCCTCCTGTGTAATGATCAAAACAACCTCTCATATTCCAGATTCTCTTTCTCTGCGTTCCAGCCCAGGCAGGCAAATATTTCCTTGACCCTGTAATGTTCCATGAAGATCAGTGTCTGAAAGCAGTCCATCATTTTCATCAACTCATTGCGTGAGTATCTACTGTCATACATTGCATAATCCACTATTTTCTCCGGAGCTCTGTCAGCGGACGGCGCATGCACGGTAGCGGCACAGATCTGTCCCGTATAAGCTGCATTCAGAAGATACAGTGCCTCTCCGCCCTTCACTTCTCCGATAATGAAAAAATCCACATCCATGGTAAGACCGGCAATGCTGATATGCTTCAGATCATAATTCACTGAGCTCTCCGAAGCACCCGGCAGGGAATGTAGAAACATCATATCCGGATGGAAAAGTGTCGTCAGTTCATCCGCCTGTTGGGCCACCAGTATCGCCATATCATCCGGCAAAGTCTCTTTAAGTGCATTCAGCAGTGTCGTTTTCCCGGAGGAATTGCCTCCGCAGATCAGTGTGGACCCCTGCCGGAACCTTTGCACCAGCAGTTCCGCCGTTGCCCTGTCCATCATGTTCTTCTCCACCAGTTGCGCCATCATCGGAAAATTCTTCGGAACTTTACGAATACAGAGATAAGGTTCGCTGTATGTATTCACGATCGGCATGGACAGTGTAAAACGAAATATAAAATCCGGATGACTTTCCGTATCCGTAAATCGCTGAATCGCATTCAGATTCGAAATATTCACCTGATTTCTGGTCGCTATATAATCAATAAACTGCCGATATTCCTTCTCGGAAGCAAAGGCAATGCCTGCATCCATACGTTTCCCCTCTCTCTTGATCCGAATGCAGTCATGGCTGACTACACGGATATCCGAAATACTCCCATCATCCATGAGCGGTGACAATCTGGAATAGCCGAACACATATTGCTCGAATTCTTTTAAAAGATCCGCCTGTTTTTCCACCGGTAAATGATAATTCTGCTCTATGTGTTTCAAAACTTCCCGTAAAAATTGTTCCTTACTCAGAATTCCTTTTTTCACCTGCACCAAAAGAATCTGCTTTTGCGTAAGGAAATCCTCTACTAATCGCTGTAAATCCTCTTCCATTTTTCCTCCAATCGCATATTTTGTTGTAGCCGTTCCCTGTTATTACTTCTTCTGTAATGTGATGTGTGGTCGAACATGACCGGATAAAAGATGCCGACGCTCTGACTGTCCCGTCGGGTAATATGCAGATTACTCCCTCTGCCATGATATGTCAACGCTTTCAAAACTATTTCCTGATTTTCGGAATAGTGCCCAAACAAAAACCGCAGTCCGGGGATTTTTCACTGAAAATCCAGTCAGACTGCGGTCTCGCACCTTGTATATTTTGTCTTTGTCTATTTTGTCCTATCATACTCACATTCCTGTTGCAACAGCAATGCATCAAACGCCTCCACCGGCATAGGACGGTGAAACAGAAAGCCTTGTGCATCTGTACAACCGCATCCCAAAAGGAAGCTCTTCTGTTCCTCTGTTTCCACTCCCTCAATCACGATATGTACTCCCAGCTGCTGCAGCATGGCAATGGTATTGCGGATAATGATCCGGCTCTTATCCTTTTCCAGATCCCGGATAAACTCTTTGTCGATCTTGATCTCATCCAGCGTCTGGTTCTTCAGCATATTCATAGTCGAATAACCGGTTCCGAAATCATCCATGGACACCAGGAAGCCCCGCTCCCGCAGGCTTTCCATGCGGCGATACATACCTGCCTCGTCCTCCAGGAAGGCGCTCTCTGTCAGTTCCAACGGAACATACTCCGGCGGAACATCATATTCCTCCCTGAGACGGATCAGTGTCTCTGCCAGTTTTTCATCATAGGCATGTAATCGGGATACATTGATGGAAACGGGGACAAGCATCCGGTCTTCCCGGTGCAATTTTCCCAGATAAGCAAACACCTTCTCCCAGATATATTCATCTACATTGATGATAAATCCGTTTTTCTCCAGTACGGGAATGAACTCTCTCGGTGGCACCAGCCCCTTTTCCGGATGCTTCCAGCGCACAAGCGCCTCGCCTCCGATCACTCTTCCGTCCCTCATATCGACCTTGGGCTGCACATACAGTTGTAGTTCTCCGTTCTCCAGTGCGGACACGATATCATTTTCCACCTGGCGTTCTCGCATCTTCTGACTACGCATTTTTTCGTCAAATACTGCATATGTCCGATATACTTTGCCTTTGATACTGTTCATAGCCATCGTGGCGCAATCTTTCAGATAGCTGATGGCAGGGGCTCTCTCCGGTGAGATTCCGATTCCAAAGGATGGTTGTACACGGTAAGCGAACGGAAAGTCAGTTATCTTTTTTCTGATCTCCCGCACAATAATTTCCAGTTCCTCTACTTCCTCATAGCTTGTGCATATGCAAAAGATATCTGCTCTGATATGGCAGGCATAGCTATCCGGCCTGTTATTCTCATACCAGTCAAAGCAAGACGCAATAAATCTTAGCAATCTGTCTCCTTCGTCTCTGCCGCAGAACTCATTCACAGCCTTAAACTGTACAATATCCATAATTATGACACCGTATTTTTTATCCGGCTGCTGCTTGATCATTTCACCGCACAGATAGAAAAAAGAATTGATATTATGCAGATTTGTCAGCCCTGTTCTGTTATTTTCTACATTTTCTTCCGCCATTTTTCTAAGAGAATACAGATATAATTCTTCTTTTCCGGCATCTGTTTTCTGCGGAGAAGATTCAATGATTTCCTCTTTTGCTTTCTGATACGTCATAGGCACCCTCCTCAAAACATAAATCAGTCCCGATGAATGCTTTTATTATACTTCATTTTGGTGATTTTTTCTACTATATGCCGATTTTTATTGTTTTTTTTAGGAAAAATGATATAATATGGGTGTCTGTAAAGTTATTTCAGAGAGGAGCGTACTTTATGTTTTTACTTTTAGCCGGTGGACTTTTGATCATCCTTTTGGCAGTAGTGATCGCCGTAGTATCCTCCGTGGTATCCGCAGTTGCGGCAGCTACCGACGATGCAGAAGACTGACATTCCGGACTTCGGATTGTCAGTTTTCTTCTCCCCGTTCGATTCTCGCCGCCAGGTCTTCCAAGTACATCCAACGTTCCATCTTTTCTTCCAGCTGCTGTTCCGCAGCCTCTTTTTCCTGTGTTAATTCATTGAGTTTCACGAAATCACTGGCATATTTTGAAAAATCTGCTTCCAAAGTTGCAATTTTATCCTCTAATGCCGCCATTTCGCCTTCAATGGATTCATAGTCTTTCTGTTCCTGATAAGTGAATTTTAATTTGCGTTTCTGTCCGTTTTTCCAGTTTTTAGAAGTAGTTTCCCCATCGGCGTTCTTCGGCTGGGATGCTGCCGCCGTTCCTGTGCTCTCTGTGTTCCCCTCCGCAGCTTTCCTATTGGCATAATCTGTGTAACCGCCCTCATACTGCACCATGCGGGTATCCTCCAGGGCGAAGATCCTGCGGACCACACGATCCAGAAAATACCGGTCATGGGACACGACGATGACGATGCCCGGGAATGTATCCAGATAATCCTCCAGTACCTGCAGGGTGGCAATGTCCAGATCGTTAGTCGGCTCATCCAGGATCAAAACATTCGGTGCCCCCATCAGTACCTTGCATAACTGCAGTCTGCGCCGCTCTCCACCGGACAGTTTTCCCAGCTGCCCGTATTGGTCTTCTCCGGAAAACAGGAACCGCTCCAGCATTCTCGCTGCCGTGATCTGTCCGTCCTCCGTGGTGATATATTCCGCCACATCACGAATGTAATCAATGACTCTCTGCTCCGGATGCATCATGGTGTCGTCGATCTCCTGGGCATAATATCCCAGCTTCACGGTCTGTCCGATCTCGATGTGTCCGCTGTCCGGAGCCACTTCACCCAGGATCATTTTCATCAAGGTAGTCTTACCACTGCCGTTGGGGCCGATGAATCCCACTCTGTCATCCTTGCCAAACAGATAAGTAAAATCACGGATCAGAACCTTATCCCCATAACTCTTGGACACATTCTCGATCTCCACGGTGGTCCGTCCCAGTCTTGATGCTGCGGAAGCCAGCTCTACCTTACCGTCCATCACAGGACCTTTCACATTTTTCAGTTCCTCAAAGCGCTGTAATCTCGCCTTCTGCTTCGTGGAGCGGGCTCTGGCACCGCGCTGCACCCAGGCAAGCTCATTCCGTAAAATGTTCAGACGCTTTTTCTCACTGGCCTGCGCCATCTCTTCCCGCTGCATTTTCAGTTCCAGATAGCCGGAATAGTTGGCATCATAAGAATAGATCTTCCCCTTGTCCAGCTCCAGGATCCGGTCAGTGACGCTGTCCAGGAAATACCGGTCGTGAGTGACCATGATCATGGCACCTTTTCTGCGGCGCAGCTGCTCCTCCAACCAGTCGGACATGGAATTGTCCAGATGGTTGGTAGGCTCGTCCAATAACAGGATCTCCGCCGGGGACAACAGTACCGATACCAGTGCCAGACGCTTGCGCTGTCCGCCGGACAACTGCCCGCAGGGCTGGTAAAATTCCGTAACACCCAGTTTTGTCAGCATGCTTTTGGCATCCGCCTCGATGGTTCCTGCGTTTTCCTCCACGCGGTTGCCCCGCAACACCGCTTCCAGTACGGTCTCTTCCGGTGCGAACTCCGGATTCTGCGGCAGATAACGCACCAGACAGTGATTTGCCTTGATTACGGTACCGTCATCGGTCTCTTCCAGCCCGGCAATTATTTTTAATAGTGTAGATTTGCCGGTTCCGTTAATACCAATGATTCCGGCCTTTTCCCCTTCCTGTAGGAAAAAGGAGGCTCCGTCAAAAATCTTGCGTACTCCATAACTTTTGGTAATATTGTCAACAGTCAATATATTCATCTGTACTACCTCATATTTTCAGAATTAATTCTCTGGATGGCTTATCTAAACTTTTTTCTCAAAGAATCGTATCATTTTTCATGTGCTATGCTTCCAAATGTAGTATACTATAAATAATCTATTTTAGGAAAGAAGGTTTTCGCATGAACTTAAAAGATGCTGCTGCGAATCTGAATCAGGCACACCCGGAGGATACCCTGCATCCCCTCTATACTCCCTGGGGGGAATTGCTGATGCGATCCGGTTCTTATGATGATATCCTGTCCGAATATCCCCGGCCGCAGATGAGACGTACAGATTATCATATGCTGAACGGTCTTTGGGAATATGCCTTTGTGCCCGCAGATGGGAGCAGTTCCTCGGAGGATCCTGCACATTTTACCGCTCAGGGTATCATCCGGGTTCCTTTTTCTCCGGAAGCCCTGCTTTCCAGAGTTCACAGACGACTGGAGCCCACGGAGTACCTGTGGTACCACCGGGAACTTTCTTTTTCCACGGAAGAGCTTTCCCAAAAAGAGGAATACATGCACTGCATTCTGCATTTTGACGCGGTAGATCAGGAGGCAACCGTTTTCCTCGGCACAAAGCAGCTTGGCATCCACAGTGGCGGCTACCTTCCTTTTTCCTTAGACATCACGGAGTATGTAAATGAGGATCCTGTATCCCTCTACGTAAAAGTCCGGGATCTGACCGACACCGGTTACGCCACCAGGGGAAAGCAGACCCTGAACCGCGGCGGCATGTTCTACACTGCCCAGAGCGGCATCTGGCAGAGTGTCTGGTACGAATGGGTTCCGGAAAACTATGTGATCAATTATAAGATCACTCCGGAGTACAACAAGGCTTCCGTAACCTTCGTTCTGTGTTCTCCGAAGCCGTTCAACCATTTGGAATTCCGGGTGAACATTCCCTCCTGCGACGGAACCCTCGCGCAGGAAAATACCGGTTCACTCACGCGGATGCGTGTACGTAAAATTTCTGAGCAACAGGATTCCTTTGGGCTCACGCATACCACGGTAGTACTTTCTTTTCCCGCCAGCGTCACCTATTCCGCAGCAGATCCCGCTGATGCACCGGAGCCTGTGAATTTCAAGCCCTGGAGTCCGGAACACCCCTGGCTGTATCCCTTTACTCTGACTGCCGATGGTGATACCGTGGAAGGGTATTTTGCCATGCGCTGCTACTCCGTAGAGCGAGATTCTAAGGGTATCCCCCGCTTCTGCCTGAATCACAAGCCCTATTTTCTCCATGGGATCCTGGATCAGGGCTACTGGTCCGACGGACTGATGACCGCTCCCTGCGATGAGGCCTTTGTCTATGATATTAACCTTGCAAAAGGCCTGGGCTTCAACATGCTCCGGAAACATATCAAGATTGAGTCTCTGCGCTGGTATTACCACTGCGATCGTCTGGGAATGATCGTATGGCAGGATATGGTCAGCGGTGGCTCTACCTATCATATGCCCTGGGTGTGTTATATGCCAACATTGTTCCCCCACATGTCCGCCCACACGAAGGACAATCATTACGAACTGTTCTCCCGTAGCTCCGAGGAAGGCCGGAAAAGCTGGGAGCAGGAATGTTTAGACACCATAGATCATCTGTACAATGTGCCTTCCATTGCCGTGTGGGTGCCTTTCAACGAGGGCTGGGGGCAGTTCGATGCTGCCCGTATCGCGAAAATGGTGGCAAAAAAAGACCCCACCCGTCCGGTAGACCATGCCAGCGGCTGGTTTGACCAGAAAGGCGGGGATTTCCGCAGTATTCATAACTACTTCCGTCCGTTACAGGTAAAATTGGATGGAAAAAGGGCTTTCGTTATCTCGGAATATGGTGGCTACGCCTGCCATATCGCTGGGCATTCCAGTGTGAACCGCGTCTATGGATATCAAAAGTACGACACCCCGGAAGAAATGGCTGCTGCCCTGAAGCAGTTATTTTCCAGACAGTTATTTCCTCTGATCTCAAAGGGATTGAGCGGTGCGGTATACACGCAGCTCTCCGATGTGGAGGAAGAAGTCAACGGTCTGGTGACTTACGACCGTCGTGTTGTCAAACTGCCTGTGGGACATCCGTTTGCGGCACCATCCTCTTTTGCAGCACCTTACTCACATGGAAATAAGCCGGAATAAGGAAGGCATCCGCCATGATCCATGCAATGGGACTGCCCAGGCATACCCCGGTGAAGCCGATGATGGGCACCAGTCCAAAGCCTGCTAACGATCTTGCTATCATTTCGAAGACACCCGCTAAAATGGCGAATTTCGGGAAACCCATGCCCTGGATCAGGAAGCGGACAATATTCACCAGTGCAAGCGGAATATAAAATGCTGTATTCCATAACAGAAAAGCACGCACGTTGGCAATGATCTCTGCCTCGCCGCCGTCCACGAATAGCTGCGCCAGCGGATCGCCGAAAAATACGGCGATCAGAAAAGCAATGACGGAATATCCCACCCCCAGTGTTACACAGGCTTTCAGTCCCTTGCCGAGACGATCCAGTTTACCGGCGCCTACATTCTGTCCACCATAGGTTGCCATGGTGGAACCCATGGCATCAAAAGGACAGGCTAAGAAGTTACCGATCTTGCCGCCTGCGGTCATGGCCGCAACTGCCGCAGAACCTAAGGTGTTGGCTGCAGTCTGTAAGATTACGCTGCCAATGGCGGTAATGGAATATTGTAATCCCATGGGAACGCCCATGCCGCACAGCACCATCATCATATGTCCGTCCACTTTCCATTCTTCCCTGCGGATCCGCAGGATCTCGAACTTTTTCACCATATAGACCAGACATGCTACACCGGAGACTCCCTGGGAGATCACCGTTGCCCAGGCTGCCCCCGCCACGCCCATGTGCAGAGAGATAATAAAATACAGATCCAGCACAATATTAATAATGGAAGACAGCACCAGGAATACCACGGGAGTCTTACTGTCGCCGGTAGCACGGATCACGCCTGCCACGATATTATACAGATACACTGTAGGGATACCGATGAAAATAATAAAAATATAATCATAAGCCCCATCAATAATATTCGCCGGTGTCTTCATCCAGACCAGAATATTCCGGCACAGAATTGCCGTCACGACCGTCATAACCACGGAAAATGCCAGTCCCAGCCAGGCACAGTTCGCCACATACTTACGCATGCCTACATAATCTCCGGCACCAAATTTATGAGATACAGGGATGGCAAATCCGTTACAGACACCCATGCAGAAACCGATCACCAGGAAGTTGATGGAGCCGGTGGAACCCACTGCTGCCAGATCATCCACGCCTAAGAAACGTCCTACGATCATGGTATCTACCAGATTATAGAACTGCTGGAATAAAAATCCAAATAATAACGGCACAGCAAAGCTGATGATAAGTTTCATGGGGCTGCCTTTTGTCAGGTCTTTTGTCATGGTAATATCCTCTCTGGTTTTCAAATCAACCGCAGGCACTGAATTTATCAGTGTTTCCTGTTATTTCTATCGTTGAGAGTATATACGCGGCGCTCCAAAAAAGCAATATCTTTTTTTGCACATTTTATGCTTTTTTGCTATACTCTTTTTGTTATTTTTTACGAGGATTATTATTGTGAGAGGGGAATTATCATGAACGAATTTTTGAAGTATCTGAAAATGATACCTGTAATTATCTATCCTTATATTTATGTATTGATTCTTGCTATCTTTTTATTGTTCGCAGGTATTCTGCCGGAAGACTACACTGATGTCGCACTGATTGGGCTGTTGATCGTTGCAGTGATTTATAATCTGTATTCCTTTATCATCGTGATCGTCAATGCGGTGCAGGCAGCGAAGGGGAAAATGACCGCAAGGCAGGCGGCAAGAATGAACCTGATCATCAAATGTGTGCAGATTCCCGCTTATATCATGCACTTTATTCTCGGCTTTATCGGACTTGCCATGAGTGTCTGGGGTATCGGCTTTCTCCTATGGGCGGTACTCATTGATCTTTTGACGATTCTGCTCACCGGCATCAGTTCCATTGGCTGCAGCGTCCGCATGCGTAAAGAAGGGCTTGTATCCCTGCCCGGTGCCATCTTCATGGGAGTCGGATGTTTTATCTACTGCGTGGATGTGGTGATCGCCATTGTGTATGTTGTGAAAGCCCGGAAGAAATCTCCTGCTAAATAGCAAGTTACGAAAGCATAGCCACGCATAGGCAAAAATAAGACAGTGCCTGGGAGCTTACTCACAGGGCACTGTCTTTTTTGGCGTGATGTGGCGAACGCCGCGATAGACAAACGATGGGAGACGTCTTTTGCTGACAATCGTATGAATAGCGTGGGGCTATAGCAGAAAATCTTCTCTCCAGATACTTTTGAAGCTGTCAAATGCCTTCAAAATAAGAAAAATGGGTCTATACAGAAAAATTTCCTTCTGAGATACTTATTTTTCTTATTTTGAGTATCTCCTGAGCAAGTTTTTTTGTATAGACCCATTTGGGGGATATTTCTATAGATATAGCCAGAAAAAAAGGGATTATTTAATGCAATTTTTCTGTATAGACCCAAAACACTCTGAACAAACAAAAACTCCCAGAGTTATCTGCTCACTCTGGGAGTTCTATGGTTCTAAAGTTTTCAGTAAACCAGTAGCCCCGGTTGCATATAAGAATAAGCTGACCGTAAGTAGACGTCGGTACCATAGCGTCCTGCGGACGCATTGCGAGGGTACTTTCCTCGCTTATGTACCGCTACGTCTGCGCCCGAGCAAAGTGTGCTAAAGCACACCGCGATGTCAGCGTTTCTTATATGCAATCGAGGCTACGGCAGGCTAGCCAATAAGTTAGTTAACTTGCCAGTTACTTAAGTTCTTTTTACGCGAAAGGATTCTCCGTAGGATACAGCATTCCCTTCGGCTGGTTGAAATTCAGATCTTCTACGGGTACGCCGATGTACTTGAATACTTCGTACAGAGCCTTGCCGAAGTGTCCGAATGCTACGGCACCGTGGTGAGGGAAGTTCTTCTCGATCAGTACGTGACGATAGAAACGTCCCATCTCGGGAATAGCGAAAATACCGATACCGCCGAAGGATCTGGTCGCAACGGGAAGGACTTCACCCTGTGCAATGTAAGCGCGGAGCTTATTGTCTGCAGTAGACTGTAAGCGGTAGAAGGTGATGTCTCCGGGAAGAATATCTCCTTCCAGAGTACCCTGGGTAACTTCTTCGGGAAGGGTTCTTGCCATGATCATCTGGTACTTCATGTTGCAGGAGGTCAGCTTCTTGGAGTTGGTATTGCCACAATGGAAGCCCATGAAAGTATCATTGTGCGTATAGTTAAATTTACCCTTGATGGACTCTTCGTACATATCATCGGGAACGGTATTGTTAATATCTAACAGAGTTACGGTATCTGCGCTGACACAGGTTCCGATGAACTCACTTAAGCAGCCGTAGATATCTACCTCACAGGATACGGGAATTCCCATACCGGTGAGACGGCTGTTCACATAGCAGGGTACGAAACCAAACTGGGTCTGGAATGCAGGCCAGCATTTGCCGGCAATCGCTACATACTTACGATACCCCTTGTGCGCCTCGATCCAGTCTAACAGGGTCAGCTCATACTGAGCCAGCTTAGGCAGTACTTCGGGCTTATGATTGCCTGCGCCCAGCTCTGCTTCCATCTCTTTTACCTTAGCCGGAATTCTCTCATCTCCGTCATGCTTCTTGAAAGCTTCGAACAGATCCAGCTCGGAGTTCTCCTCGATCTCCACACCCAGATTGTACAGCTGCTTGATCGGTGCGTTACAAGCTAAGAAATTCAGAGGTCTGGGTCCAAAGGAAATGATCTTCAGATCGCTTAAGCCCACGATAGCTCTTGCAATGGGAATGAACTCATGCAGCATATCTGCGCACTCTGCTGCGGTTCCCACAGGATTCTCAGGGATATAAGCCTTGATATTACGAAGCTTTAAGTTGTAGCTGGCATTCAGCATACCGCAGTAAGCATCGCCTCTGCCTCCTACCAGATCGTTCTGGGTCTCTTCTGCTGCCGCGATGAACATGGCAGGACCGTCAAAATGCTTTGCCAGTAAGGTCTCGGATATCTCGGGGCCGAAGTTGCCCAGATATACGCACAGTGCATTACAACCTGCCTTCTTAATATCTTCCAATGCCTGCACCATATGGATCTCGCTCTCCACGATACATACGGGACACTCATAGACACTGTCGGTGCCGTACTTCTCGGTATAAGCCTTCATCAAAGCTTTTCTTCTGTTCACGGAAAGGCTCTCGGGGAAACAGTCACGGCTGACAGCCACAACGCCAATTTTTACTTCGGGTAAATTACTCATTTTGTAATCCTCCTGTTTTCGTTTTCTTTTTCTCTAGATTATTATTTATTTTACCGCAGATTCCGCCCATCCACAGAGTGAAATCCAGCGTTCAAACCCTGCTACATCATGCCCACTATTTGTTGACATCCAAATTCTCTCCAATCAGTCCGATAAAGCTTCCCTCGGAAAGTCCGCCCTCCGCATGACCGATCAACCACTTATTCGTAGCGGCAAGCAGTGCATCCTCACTGGGAGCGCGGCCATGATCCACTTTCTGATGGGTTCCCTGAAGCGGATAATTGGTGCCCTGGGGCAATACAATTGCTACCTGAAATCCCTGTCCGTCTACTCCACAGGGAGCATAATGCAGAGAAGTTGCGAAGACCTCTACACCGGTTCCGGCCGGTACTAAAAAAGCTTCCATCTTAGAAGTATCGTAGGTAAAATCTTCTGCCACATCCGCTAACAGCCCCAGGATCAGGATAGCATCCGTTGCTGCCACATTAATTTCGGAACTTCTGTGATATTCCACGGCATTCAGTTTGGAATTATGGCCATTGCAGTAACCGATCTGTACAGGCATTTCTCCGTATGTGATGGTCTCCAGTTCTTTTTTCACAGGTAATGCTTCCAAAGCATTGATCCCGGGCTCGTACACCACGCCGTCAGGAACCGGAGTCTTTTTTATTTCTTCCACCAGCTGTGTAAAATCCACATTGGTGATCACTCTGCCATACTTGCGAAATGCAGGATCTTTTACAGATAAAATATGCATTCTACTCTACCAACCTTTCTCTATTATAGCTCAAAATTAAAATTACGAGGTTCATTTTATTATGTTGTTGTTTGATTTTTCTACGCGTTATTTAATGATCTCAAACAGCGGTCTGCATGCCGGATAAATCTGGCGGAATTTCTGATAGCGGTCTTCATATTTTGCCACCAGCTCCGGATCCGGTTCTACGGTTCCTGTGACTTTCACAAACTTCTCTGCGATCTCTTCCACACTTGCATATTCGCCGCAGGCTACCGCTGCCAGCATGGCACCGCCCATGGCCGGACCCTCTTCACTCTCAATCACATCCACCTTCAGATTCAGGATGTTGGCGATCATCTTCTTCCACAGCGGGCTCTTCGCTCCGCCGCCGCAGATCTTGGTCCGTTCCAGATGGATCCCCAGAGATTTCGCCACCTCCAGAGAATCTCTCAGGGCAAATGCTACACCTTCCAATACCGCCTGGGTCATATCGGCTCTTGAGGTGTCCATGGTCATGCCGATAAAGGTACCTCTGGCATTGGGATCGTTATGTGGAGAACGCTCACCCATGAGGTACGGCAGGAAATAGACATGATTCTCTCCAAGCTTACTGATCTGTGCCTGTTCCGCGGCGTAATCCTTCGTTCCGATGATCTCATCCATCCACCACTTATTGCAGGATGCAGCACTTAACATGCAGCCCATAAGATGATAATGACCGTCTGCATGTGCAAAAGAATGCAGAGCATTGTTCTGATCCACGCCGAAATGATCAGAAGAGATAAAAATCGTTCCACTGGTTCCCAGAGAAATATTACACATATTATCCCCAACGGTTCCGGTTCCCACAGCCGCTGCCGCATTGTCTCCGGCTCCCGCCGCTACCACTACATTGTGCGGAAGTCCAAGTTCGTCTGCCACCTCAGGCAATACGCAGCCCACCTTTTCATAGCTTTCATAACAGGTCGCCAGCTGCTCTTCCCTCACACCGCAGATCTCACACATTTCCTTTGACCAGCAGCGATTCTTCACATCAAACAAGAGCATACCGGAAGCATCCGATACATCCGTACAATGTACACCGGTCAGCCTATACGCAATGTAATCCTTCGGAAGCATGATCTTTTTGATCCTTGCAAAATTCTCCGGCTCATTCTTTTTCACCCAGAGGATCTTCGGTGCGGTAAAACCGGTAAAGGAGATATTCGCGGTATACTCCGACAGCTTATCCTTGCCGATCACGTTGTTCAGGTAGTCACACTCCTCGGTGGTTCTGCCGTCATTCCATAGAATCGCCGGACGGATCACCTGATCCTTCTCGTCCAAAATGACAAGTCCATGCATCTGTCCTCCAAAGCTGATGCCTGCCACCTGATTCTTGTCTGCGTCTTTTAAAAGTTCCCGGATGCCCTCCATGGTCTGTTCATACCAGTCCTGAGGATTCTGTTCCGACCAGCCGGGATGCGGGAAATACAAGGGGTATTCCCGGGATACAATATTGCAAATATTCCCCTGACTATCCATTAACAACAGTTTTACCGCTGACGTACCAAGATCAATCCCAATATATAGCATACTCTTCCTCCCATTTTTATCTGTACGGCATTTTTTGTCCCATAAGTTTCATTTTATTTATGTTTACTGTTTGCTTCCGTTTCGCCGCCTTTATGTGCTCGTGCACGCTATACTTTAATCATAACTGCTGTGAGAAATATTTTCAAGTAGAAATTTTATTTTTCCTATGATTTTCTCTAAAAAGTGAAGCTGTATGCTCCCGATGTCCGTCTATCCAAACCGTGCTCGGACAAGTGTGCAACATTCATTGACTTTATGTGGAAATTGTGATACTTTTATAACAAAATATAGGGGGCTTTTTATGGCTACAATCAAAGAAATTGCAGCTCTTGCCGGAGTATCCCGCGGCACCGTGGACCGTGTCTTGAATGATCGCGGCGCAGTAAACCCGGAAACTGCTGAGAAAATCAGAAAAATAGCAAAAGAACTGGACTATAAACCCAATCGTGCCGGTCTGGTCCTGGCTGCCCAGAAAAAGAGATTGAAGTTAGGCGTCATTCTGTTTTCCACCGGGAATCCCTTTTTCCAGGATGTATTGGCAGGAATCGATGAAAAAGCGGAAGAGCTGGCAAATTACAACTGCACTGTAATTACAAAGCAGATCTCCTTCGGTGTGGAGGCACAGCTGCAGACAATCGACGAGCTACTGGCGGAAGAGGTAAACGGCATCGCCATGACTCCTTATAATGACGCCCGGATCCGCAACCGTATCAATGCGTTATATGAACAAGGCATCCCCGTAGTCACGTTGAATACAGACATTGAAAATTCCAGACGCCTCGCTTATGTGGGCAGCAATTATACCCGCAGTGGTGCCACTGCCGCCGGGCTTTTACAGCTGATGACTTCCGGTACGGTAAACATTGGAATCGTCACCGGTTCTTCCAATATCCTCTGCCATACGGAGCGTATTGCCGGATTTATGAAAACCTTAGTCCCTTACCGTGACCGGATCCACGTGATAGACACGGTGGAGATCCACGACGATGAAGTGGAAAGCTACGAGAAGACCACTGCACTGTTATCAGAACACCCCGAGATCAATGCGCTGTTTTTTGCTGCCGGCGGTGTCTATGGCGGCTGCCGCAGTGTGGAAGCTTTGGAGCGAAAAGGTTCCGTCCGGATCATTGCTTTCGATCTGGTCCCTACCACGAGACAGATGTTGGAAAATGGCACGATTGCCGCTATTATCTGCCAGCAGCCAAAAATTCAGGGCAGCAAACCGCTTTCCCTGCTGTTCGCCTATCTGACCACCGGAGAGACTCCGGAGAAGGAATACAATTATACCGCGGTGGATATCCGGATCAAAGAAAATCTCTAAAACTTTCTTAAGATTCTTCCGACACCCTTGTCATTCACAATATATAGTATTATAATATAGACGTTATCTACGAAATGTTGTTTTAAGGGGTACTAAAGCGGGGGAGTCTTTCATCAATGAATTTATCTGATCTGAAACGAAATGCATATATGTTGCGGGGTTCTGATGCAAAACGTGGTTACATGCGCTGGTGGCATTCTTTCCAGGGCGTTTGTCCCACGACGCAGGAGACCCGCACTTTTTTTGTGGAATATAGTATTCTGAATCCGGCTCTCGGAACCACACAGCCGATTCTCGGACAACACCCCTATTACAAACGTCATGGCATGAAGCCTTCTTATGTCTGTATCAAAGCAGGCGTTTTCCCTAAGAACGGTGACGGTGGGCTGCAATTGCAGTCCTACTATCCCATGACCTCTCTACAGGTAGCACAGGATCCTTTTTATATGCAGATTGAGGAATGTGTCTTAAGTGAAAATCGCATCAGTGGTGCCATCGAGATCTCCGAGGATACCGCACGGCATCGCTCTCTGATGACCGATGCCGGCAGTTTTGTATGGGATCTGGAAATGCACAAGGCGGTAGCCTGCCATACCGGATATATTGCAAATGCGTTTTTTACGGTGATTCATGCGTTGGAAAGCTTCTGGCACGGTGAGGGAATCCGGACCTTTTTCCGCGGTACTGTTAATTTAAACGGTGTCACCTATGATATTACACCGGAGACTTCCTACGGCTATGCAGACAAGCATTGGGGACGCAGCTACAATCAGCCATGGCTGCAGTTTGCTTCCGGTCATCTGATCAGTGAACGCAGTGGTCGTGAGCTGAAACATTCCGCTCTCGCCATCGACGGCTGTTGTCCGAAGTTTTTATTTTTCCCCATGCGGCGAAGAATCCTGATGCAGCTGACTTATACCGGAGAAGATTTCGAATATCATTTCGGCAAACCGCTTACGTTGCCCCGTTGCAAATGGAAGGTAAAAGAAACCAACAAACGTTTTATCTGGCATTTCAAAGCGCAGAACCGTACTTCCGTCATACGCATCTCAGGAAGTTGCAGTAAGGAACAGATGATGCCCCTGCTCTATGAAAATCCGGATGGAAAAGTCTCTCCCGCTCCTCTATGGGAGGGCGGCACTGCTGTCGGAACCATTGAATTGTATCGAAGAGTCGGCGGTTCTTTGGAGTTAATTGACAGACTTCATTTTGAAAATGGATTGTGTGCTTATCAAAGATTTTAATTTTCCGCGTAAAAAACTGCTGCCGCAGATTTCTCTGACGACAGCAGTTTTTATATGTCTTTTGATGATTTAAATTGCCTCTTCCGGCTCTTCTAATGCTTTCTCGTAACTCTCCAGGATTACTTTCTGTAAATTCTCTCTGGTGGAAGAATTGATGGGATGTGCAATATCCCGATATTCTCCATCCGTTGCCTTCTTGCTGGGCATTGCAATGAATAATCCTTTTTCGCCTTCGATCACTTTAATATCATGCACTACGAATTCGTCATCCAGTGTAATGGATACAACCGCTTTCATCTTGCCTTCCTTGGTGATCTTACGAACACGTACATCTGTAATCTGCATTTGCTAACCCCCTTGGTATTGTTGCAGTGATCCCTACGCATTTTTCCGCCCTGCAGGCTCTCGAAATGCTACAGATCAAATGACATACCTTTCATTACGTTCTACTACGATCTTGACTTCGCCTTCTCCCACAAAGTACGAATTTGCCCGGATCGTATCACGGCTCTCCACAATACAATTCTCAATATGCGTGTTATCTCCAATATATACGTCATTGAGGATAATGGAATTCTTGATCACACAATTATTGCCAATATAGCTCTTTTTGAAAATGACGGAATTCTCTACCACACCATTCACGATACATCCGCTGGATACCAGGCTGTTGCGCACCTGGGAACCGGGATTGTATTTTGCGGGAGGCAGATCGTCTACCTTGGAATATACATCCGGATACTGTTTGAAGAAGTAATTTCTCACATCTGCTTTCAGGAAATCCATGTTGGTACTGTAATAATCGTCTACCGATGCGATATTTCTCCAGTAATCCTTGATCTTATATCCGTAGATTCTCTTCAGATCCTTGTAGCGGATCAGAATATCTCTTACAAAATCATAGCGGTCTTCCTCAGCACACTTCTCGATCATCTCAATGAGCAGTCGCCGACGTACCACATAGATACCGCAGGAGATGGTATTGGTCTTGGCCTGCAGAGGCTTTTCCTCAAATTCTTCGATACGGCTTTCCTCATTCATGCGGATCGTACCGAAACGCTCTACATTGGTACCGGCTTCCATATCGCGGCAGACTACAGTGATATCTGCCTTTTTCTCAATGTGATATTCCAGCACCTTATTGTAATCCAGCTTATATACACAGTCACCGGAAGCAATGACCACATAAGGTTCATGGCTATTCTTTAGGAAGCTGAGATTCTGATAAATAGCATCCGCTGTTCCTCTGTACCAGTTGCTGTTCTCTGCTGTCACAGCGGGAGTGAATACATACAATCCACCCTGTTTGCGTCCGAAATCCCACCATTTGGATGAGTTCAGATGTTCGTTCAGACTTCTTGCATTATACTGGGTAAATACTGCCACTTTCTGAATATGAGAGTTGGTCATGTTACTCAGTGTAAAGTCAATACTGCGGTAGCTGCCTGCGATAGGCATAGCGCATATTGCTCTCTTCTGGGAGAGTTCCCGCATTCTGTGATTGTTACCGCCTGCTAAAATAATTCCAATCGCTCTCACTGCTATTCACCTGCCTTAATTAATGTTTTGCCGCTTGCGAGCTGGGAATCCTCATAATCTGCAGCAGCTGTCACTCCGGATATCACTGAGTTTTTGCCTACGCTGATACCGTCAGGAATCACGCTCTTCTCACCGATGGTTACAAGTCCGTGGTTGTAAATATGAGGTGCAGTATCGTTCTCTGTTTCTTCACCAACACCTAATTTTACCTGATTACCTACCACAACGTTCTCTGCGATAATTGCCTTATTGATCTCGCATCCTTCACCGATCTGTGTCTGGTTCATGATAATGGAATCGCGGATCACGGTTCCCTTACCGATCGTTACGCCGCATCCGATGACGGAATTATATACCTCTCCATAGATATCGGAACCTTCGCCGATGATACTTCTCTCTACCACACTGTCCCCAGCGATGTAATCGGGGGGCTGGATCTCACTCTTGGTATAGATCTTCCAGTACTCCTCATACAGGTTGAACTCGGGCACAATATCGATCAGTTCCATATTGGCTTCCCAATAGGAGCTTAAGGTACCTACGTCCTTCCAGTAACCGGTGAACTCGTATGCATACAGCGGAGCTCCCTTTTCATGACAATAAGGAATGACATGCTTGCCGAAATCCAGTGCCGGCTGATCTGCCATAGCAATCAATGCTTCCTTTAATGTCTTCCAGTTAAATATGTAAATACCCATACTTGCAAGATTGCTTCTGGGATGTTCCGGTTTCTCTTCAAACTCGGTGATACGATGGTTCTCATCTGCGATCATGATACCGAAACGGCTTGCCTCCTCAATGGGAACCGGCATTACCGCAATGGTAACCTCTGCATTGTTGGCCTTATGGAAGTCCAACATAACTTCATAATCCATCTTATAAATATGATCTCCGGAAAGGATCAGAACATATTCGGGATTGTAGCTCTCCATATATTCCAGGTTCTGATAGATCGCATTTGCAGTACCTGTATACCATTCACTGTTGCTACTCTTCTCATAGGGAGGCAGTACGGTCACACCTCCGATATTGCGATCCAGATCCCAAGGAATACCGATCCCGATATGGGTATTCAGTCTGAGCGGCTGATACTGTGTCAGTACGCCTACCGTATCCACTCCCGAATTAATACAATTAGAAAGGGGAAAATCGATAATGCGGTACTTACCTCCAAAAGCAACGGCAGGCTTGGCAACCTTGGATGTCAGAACACCAAGACGGCTTCCCTGTCCTCCAGCCAATAGCATAGCTATCATTTCTTTCTTAATCATATCCTCACCTCTATCTAGCCTTCCACCTGTTGTAATAAATAGTCGCTTGCGGCTATTATCCGATGTATCCATCTGACTCGAAAAAGCGTCTGCTCTTTCCTTCGGATGTGATAATCTGATTATATCACACCAATACCTGAAAGTGAATATTTATTACTAGGATTTTTTGCCTTTTTACAATTTTTATATTCATTTTTTACATAATTGTCGTTCCATTTTTTATCTTTTTGTAAGTTTCTACCAGTTCCGTACAGAGCAACTTTGTGCAAAATTGTAATGTTACACATTTTTTCAAAATCATGCCTACGGATTGTTTTTTTTCGTCTATATGTATATAATGTTAATTAATAAGTAATGCCATTACATTATATTAAGGAAGTGTCAACATGTATCAGATAGACTTTAATCACCCCTCGTCCATTTATTTTGTAGGTATCGGCGGTATCAGTATGAGTGGTCTCGCAGAGATCCTTGCGGATGCCGGTTTTCGTGTCTCCGGCTCCGACCGTTCCAAAAGCCCCCTTACCGAAACTCTGGAAAGAAAGGGGATTACTGTATTTTATGGACAACGTGCCGCGAATATTACTGATGATATCGACTGCGTCGTATTTACCAGTGCGATCCATAAGGATAATCCCGAATATATCGCCACGATGGAAAAAGGCATCCCGCATCTGACCAGAGCCCAGCTCTTAGGTGAGATCATGCAGAATTACAAAACCCCCATCGCTATCAGCGGTACCCATGGCAAGACTACCACAACATCCATGGTCAGTGAGATCCTGCTGCATGCCGGCACAGATCCCACTCTGTCCATCGGTGGAATGTTAAAAAGTATCGGCGGCAATATCCGCGTAGGCAGTACCGACCTGTTCGTTACGGAAGCCTGCGAATATACCAACAGTTTTTTAAGCTTTTTCCCCAGGATCGGTATGATCTTAAATATCGAAGAGGATCATCTGGACTTTTTCAAGGATATTAACGATATCAGAAATTCTTTCCATAAGTTTGCAAAACTCCTGCCCGCAGATGGCTGTCTGATCATCAACGGTGCCATTGACAAACTGCAGGAGATCACAGGGGATCTTGACTGCCGTGTGATCACTTTTAATAAAGAAGCTGTCAACAGTGACGGTTCTACTGCAGACTATTATCCTTCGGATATTACTTATGATGAATTGGGGCATCCTTCCTTTACGCTTCATTGCCATGGCGAGGGATCCGGCAGTTTTTCCCTGCAGGTTCCCGGAGCGCACAATGTCTGCAATGCGGTAGCTTCTATTGCGTTAGCCGATCTGTTGTCGATCGACCGTGGAATTACCGCTTCCGCACTTCACGGCTTCACGGGCACGGACCGCAGATTTGAATACAAGGGAACCATCGGTGGTGTCACCATTATCGATGACTACGCGCATCATCCCACAGAGATCGCAGCCACCCTGCATGCCGCAGCCAATTACCCTCATAAGACCCTCTGGTGCGTCTTCCAGCCCCATACCTACACCAGGACCAAGGCATTTATGAAAGATTTCGCCAAAGCCTTAAGTCTGGCAGACAAGGTCGTCCTGGCAGATATCTATGCTGCCCGCGAGACTGACACCCTGGGAATCAGTTCCGAGACTCTGCAGGCAGAGATCCGGGCACTGGGTCATGAATGCTACTATTTTCCTTCTTTTGATGAAATTGAAAACTTTTTATTAGAAAACTGCATAAACGGTGACCTGTTGATAACTATGGGTGCCGGAGATGTAGTAAAAATCGGTGAAAACCTGCTCGGCAAATAGTTATCCACATTATCCACAGAGAATGTTGGGGATTATCCCTTCTTTCCCTGTGGATATTTTATTGTTTCCTTGTGGATAATTCTGTGTCGAATTTTGACGCATATTTGCCGATATATAAGCTTTTTCCGATACACCGTCTGTAGGTATCCACAATATCCACCGTTTCCACATTTTGCTTCGGGTGTCCGCAATCCCAGTGTTTACAAGGTTTTCCGGCAAATTGACTATTTCTTTTTCACAGGTCTTATGCTATACTTGGTCTTACTTTGAAAAAGGAATGATTTGTGAAATTTGTGAAAGAAGGTATTGTGTGTTATGGCACGAATAGCGCTCTATAAGGATAATTATGCAGATTCGACGGTAGTGTCCAATCTGTTTATTGATGAATATATGAAGGATGCCAACGACGCACAGCTGAAGGTCTATTTCTATCTGCTGCGCATGCTGAATGCGGATCAGGCCATCAGTGTGTCCGGAATTGCGGACAAGTTCAACCACACGGAAAAGGATGTGATCCGTGCATTGAAATATTGGGAGAAGCAGCAGATTCTGGATCTGGACTTTGATGAGAATAAGGCTCTGGTAGGTATCCATCTCCGTGATCTGAGCGCCCAGGCCACCCCTGCCCCCCAGCACAATGTACTGTTAACTTCCGGTTCCGTACAGGCGCAGAATACTGCAGGAAGCTCCATGATCAGCGCTGCTGCACAGCGTGTGCAGACTGCACCGCAGGAGACAACTCCTGTCTATACTAAGCCCGCCTATTCCCTAGATCAGTTGCGGGAATTTAAAGAGAGAGAAGAGACTTCCCAACTTTTGTTCATCGCAGAAGCATATATCGGTAAGCCTCTGACTCCCTCCGAGATCAAAACGATTCTGTTCTTCACAGATGTGCTGCATTTTTCGGATGATCTGATCGATTATCTGCTGCAGTACTGTGTAGAACGCGGAAAGAAAGATTTCAAATACATAGAAAAAGTTGCTGTCAACTGGGCAGAGGAAGGCATTACCACGCCGAAGCAGGCGCAAAAATTCTCTACCCGTTACGATAAAAGTGTCTATTCCATCATGAACAGCTTAGGACGCAGTACTGCTCCCACAGCAAAGGAACTGGAATTTATCAATCGCTGGACCAGAGAGTATGGCTTCAGTACTGATATTATATTAGAGGCCTGTGAGCGTAGTTCCCTCGCTACGGACAGACACCGTTTTGAGTATGCCGAAGGTATTTTAAGCAGCTGGAAGAACGCAGGAATCCATCACAAGTCGGATATCCAACAGGCGGATGCCACTTACCAGAAGAAAAAGGCCACAAAGCCTGCTCCTGCCGCATCCTCTAACCGTTTCACGCAATTTGCCCAGAACAGTTATGACTTTGCCGCTCTGGAAAAAGAGATCTTGAGTAACTAACCGAAATATTTGCAGGTAAAGGGGAGCATGTCGTGTCACTGACTAACGCACAATACAATTCCATTATGAAAGACTATGAACAGACCAGGGACCGCAATCGTCATCTAACGGAACAGCGCCGTCTGGAGGTCTATACAAAGCTTCCGGAATACGGCAGGCTGGACGAATCTGTTGGTGAACTCTCCGTAGCCCAGGCAAAGCTTTTATTAAACGGCGATGATGAGGCGCTTACCAGGCTGCGTCTTTCTCTGAAGGACATTTCCCGCCGAAAAAAAGAATTGCTCGTCTCGGCCGGTTATCCCGTCGATTATTTAGAACCGGTCTACACCTGCCCGGACTGTAAGGATACCGGTTATATCGAAGGTGACAATGGTCTTCGCAAAAAATGTCATTGTTTTCATCAGCAGGAACTGGATATTCTCTATGAACAGTCTCATATCCGGGATATGATCGCTTCCGAGAATTTTTCCAACCTGTCTTACGAATACTATCAGGGCGAAGATCTGGCGCATTTCCGAAAATGCGTCGATGTCTGTCACAATTTTGTACAAAACTTCAAACAAGACTACCACAATTTATTCTTTTATGGTACAGTAGGTACTGGCAAAAGCTTTTTGTCGGGATGCATCGCCAGTGAATTGCTGCAGAGCGGGCATTCCGTGATCTATTTCAGTGCTTCCGGGTTATTTGATACCCTTGCGCGTTATACTTTTGACGCCAGGGCAAAGGAAGCCCTCTCCGGATTCTACGAGGATATCTACAACTGTGATCTGCTGATCATTGATGACCTCGGTACGGAGATGACCAATACTTTTGTGGCATCCCAGCTGTTCTCCTGTCTGAACGAGAGACATCTGCGCCAAAAAGCTACCATCATCTCCACGAACTTAAGTCTGGAGGAATTGCGCGACCGATATTCCGACCGGGTATTTTCCCGCATTACCAGTCATTACGATTTGTGTAAGCTCACCGGTCCCGATATCCGTATGTGCAAAAAGCGTATGCAGAATGCATCTGACAATTAATTATTTTATTGTAACCGAACAGTATACAGAATCAGAAAGTGAGGATTACCCCAATGGCGAATCGTGAAGAAAAAAGAAATCTGGAGACTATCCCTGTCGGCTCTCTGGGCATTATTTCCCTGCCCGGCTGTAAGCCCTTAGGAGAAAAGGTAGACCAGTATCTTGTAAAATGGAGAGCTGAGAGAGAAAGCGAGCATAAAGAATCTCTGGCATTTGCAGGTTATCAGAGAGATTCCTATCTGCTGGATGCAAAGGTGCCCCGTTTCGGTTCCGGTGAAGCAAAAGGTCAGATCTTAGAATCCGTCCGCGGTACCGATCTCTACCTGTTAGTAGATGTACTGAACTACTCCATGACTTATTCCCTGTGCGGTAATGAGAATCATATGTCTCCCGATGATCACTATCAGGATCTGAAGCGTATCATCGCAGCTGTTGGTGGTAAAGCCCGTCGTATCACGGTCATTATGCCTTTCCTGTACGAGAGCCGTCAGCACAAGAGAACTTCCCGTGAGTCTCTGGACTGTGCGCTGGCACTGCAGGAGCTGGTAAGCATGGGTGTAGACAACATCATCACTTTCGATGCTCACGATCCTCGTGTACAGAATGCAATTCCTCTGCACGGTTTCGAGACTGTACAGCCTGCATACCAATTTATCAAGGGTCTGCTCCGCAATGTGAAGGATCTGCAGTTAGATTCCAACCACATGATGGTCATCAGCCCGGACGAAGGCGGTATGGGACGTGCTATTTATGTAGCCAACGTTTTAGGTCTGGATATGGGTATGTTCTATAAGAGAAGAGATTACACCCGCATCGTCAACGGTCGTAACCCCATCGTAGCTCATGAGTTCCTGGGCACTAGCGTAGAGGGCAAGGATATGATCATCATTGATGATATGATCTCCTCCGGCGAAAGCATGCTGGAAGTAGCCGCTGCTCTGAAGGAGCGCAAGGCAAATAAGATCTTCGTCTTCTCCACCTTTGGTCTCTTCACCAACGGTCTGGACAAGTTCGACAAAGCTTATGAGAACGGCATCATCGATAAGGTACTGACCACCAACCTGATCTATCAGACTCCGGAATTACTTCAGAGAGAATGGTACATTAACTGCGATATGAGTAAGTACATCGCTTACATCATCGATACTTTGAACCACGATTCTTCCATCAGTGATCTGCTGAATCCGAATGAGAGAATTCAGAACATCGTTGCAAAATATAAGAAGGGTGAGCTGTAAAGCTCACCCTTCTTATATTAACTTGAAAGTTAGTGAAGAAGCCACGAACGCCCACGGCGAACGGAATGTCCTTCCTCGATGTGAGGTCTCCCGGTGGGAATTTTCTAACGAAAAGTGAGTAGCGGTTCTAATCCGTACGGGCACGGCTCCAGTTGCCATCCATGGCAACATCCGCCTGTCTTTCAACACTTTTCGAGAAAATATCACCACCTCCCGACAAACATCTTCGGAAGGACATTCCATCCGCCGTGGCGTTCTGTGTTTTGGGTCTATACAGAAAAACTGAGTTGTAAGATACAAAATTCGCTGCAAATAACGCATAAAAAGCTGAATATGGGTCTATAGGGAAAAAACTGGCTCTAAGATACTCATTTTGAAGAAATTGAGTATCTAGAAAGCAAATTTTTCGCTATAGACCCATAATGTCTAGTTTTTGTTTTTACCCGTCCCAAAAAGTACCTACAAGGAAATTTATCTTCTATAGACCCATGAAGTTTTTCAAAAAACAGTAGCCCGCAGTTAGGGGGAGCTGTTTGCATGTGTTTCCTACTTTTTTGCACATACCTAATTCTTGTTTTTGAATTGTCCGCATGTATTTCTTGATTTTTTGCACATACTAGATTCTTGTTTTTAATTTCCGCACATGTATTCTCAAATGCTCTGCCTAAATAATTGGGATGTTTTTCATAACCCAGCAGAAAAGGACTGCTCCCTCGGGCGTAGATGCGGCGGAGACTGTGAGATTTTCTTGGAAAGTGGTTGAGCCGCAGGGGCAACGCGAACACGATGTTCGCGTTAGCCAAGCCATGCTTGCATGGCTTTTGGTGCACATGGATGGCAGCGTAAAGGCGGCCCCGTCATGATGAGAAGCACTTGGCCACTTTCCTTTAGAAAATCCACAGTTGTAGCTAGCATCCGAGTCCGGGGCGGGCAGCCCTTTCTGCGTGGATTTTAGAACAACTATTTCATTAACTCTCAATTTACAGCATTCCAAGCGCCGATAGCAACGCACCGATGATAATGCAGAAATCCGAACAGTTGAATACAATCTTGCGGAATGCCTGCCATTTCACCGGGAAACTCACGTAGTCCACCACGTAACCTCTGCGGAGGCGGTCATAGGTATTGCTGAATGCACCACCAAGCAACAGCGCCAGACCCAGTCGCAGCAAATTGTTGCCCCGACGTCCCAGACTCACAATAAAGACAACGGTCAATATCAGTGTAAATGCCAGTGAAACAGCAGCCACCAGACGCCTTCTCTTCTGTCCGGCATTGAGCATCATGCCTTTGTTATGATGCTTGCGGATCAGAAATTTTCCCTTGCAGATTGCTCGTTCGTCCCGCTTATCCACATGCGACTCTATATAATTTTTCAGGAAAAAATCTCCCCAGAAAATTCCTGCCAGTATCACAAGGCATACCACTGTCATATAATATTCCGCTCCTTTTTCACGCCGGCCGTATTTCCCATTGTAATCCGCTTATTCGCGCTCTGCTTTCCGATTCTTTATCTTCAGAAACGCCAGAAGTGCCCCATACAATACTCCAGCCACAGGCCATACAACCCAGGTAATGTCCCAACGCATCGTCGGCAGGCTGATAGCCAGATAAACCGCTGTCCAGACACACCAGTAAATTGCTGTCACATGCTCATACTTCCGGTTGACTGCCTTATTCTCCACAGTATAATCCCCCTCCTGAAGCAATTTCTGAAAACCGCCCCAGATAATACCGGACCAAACGAACAGCCATACAGCGATCGCCACTACAATGAGCAAAACATCCGTAGCGAGGATTACCGCATAACCATTATTCCCGAAAAAAATGGATACTATCAGCAAAGGTACCACTCCCAGGATACACAATACAACACCCAGGGTTATGCAGATCCGGTAGGTTCCCGCAAAGGTTTCTTTTGCTTTCTCCACGATTCCGGATACCCCATATTGCAGTGTCAGCTTTTCTTTTTCCAGATATTCATATTTATTGTATGGGATTCCGGTGAGAAGAAATACCGCCACCGCAACTACCACCATCAGTAATAGTACAATAAGACCGATTCCTCCCGCAACATTTTCTGTGACAGCTCCTCTTTTGGCACCTGCCATTCCCAACAACCACAACAATACAACAGGAGAGAGCACACATAAGGATACTGCCGGAGCAATGTGGGCAGCATATTTTTTCGTAGCTTCCAAAAACGTATTGGCTTCCTCCACCGTGATCACTTTTCCCTCTGTGATCTCCGGTGTCATTCCATCGGCGAATTCCGTCTCTTCCATTTCATCTTTTAATAAGTAATCCGTAGTAACTCCGAACAGCTGGCTCATACTGACAATGCGTTCCAGATCCGGGATTGAGGCTCCACTCTCCCATTTAGATACGGACTGTCTGGAAATGTCCAGGCGTTCTGCCAGCTCCTCCTGGGACCACCCATATTTTTTACGCAACATTACTATTTTTTCTGACAGGATCATTTTCATTCTCTCCTTCTTTTATCAATGTTTTCTTGTGCACACATAGATCGTCGACATAGGAAAATCATAACAAAAGAGCCGGTTGACAACTACCAAGTGCCCTTGAAATTTTGTCAACCGGCAGTTGCGTTTCCGGATTTTTCTGAAATTTTCAGCAATATTATTGTACTTCACGGATCAGACAGTATTGCTTTAACGGGAAATTCTTCTCCATCACACCATATACTTTGAATCCGAACTTTTCATAGAATTCCACGTTTTTTGGATTATGTGTTTCGAGGGAGATCATCAGTTTGTGCTTCTGGGCATAGTCAATGGCTTCCTCTAAAAGTTCTGCCGCAATTCCGTGATGCTGCATGGCGGGATCCACCGCCAGATAAATGATGTGCAGCCGTTGGTTCTGATGCAGCTGATCCGTCCAGCTGGAATTGAGATAATCCTCACCCTTCATAAAATTCCGAAAAGTCTTTAACGAAGGATCCTCCTTGATCAGATAGGAATCCGTCTGCAAAGCAGCCACAGCCTCCGTAAAATAGAGCTGAAATACATTGTACGGTTCCGCCTCATCCGATACTACCAGCACGCTGTTCAATTCCGCGCTGTCTGCGAAGATTTCACAGGTTGCATAAAATTCATCCATATCACATTTAAACAGCTCCGGCATCAGATTTTTACGGACTTCCGGATCCGGAATCAGCGTCTCGTACAACGGATCGTGTGCGAAGCACTGATTCAGCATTTTCTCCACTTTCGGAAGATCTTCCTTCTGCACACGATATAGCTTATCACTTTCCATAATTGTATTTACTGTTATCTCCTTATTATGATGATGTCAGTCCCCAGCTTTGTTGTCTGTGGATCGTTCCGTGCTCTGCTCTCGCCATCCTTACAATTCGAAGATCTCTGTCACAGATTTCTCCATTTGCTGCATGATATTCATCAGGCTGACCACAAGCTTGCTACATGCATGCTCCAGGCTGGCAATTTCTTCCCGGTAGTCCATTTCCTTCATACCGGATCCCGTCAATGCCTCCAGATGTTTTTCTTTTTGGAGAAGCTGCTTGACCGTTCCATATAGATTTTCATGCTCCGGCAGCCTTCCGTAGCCCCATTTCAGGCGATCCTTCGGCTGGTGGAATACATAATCCGTAAAATGACTATATACCTCTTCATCAAAATTAAAGGCATAGGCATTGTTATCTACCTGATAAAGCTTGCGAAGCGCGGAGGAAAGTCTCTGTTCCTTTAGATTTCTCACCGCTCCGCCCAGAAGTCTTAAATTCGTACTGCATATTTCATGAGGATACAGCACATTTCCGTACCAGTCAATCCGCACAAAAGCATCCTGTTCCTGCTTAAACCTTGCAAGCAGCTTCTGTTCCAGCGGTCTGGTCTGCCGGAAAAGTCCCTCCGCCTCGTCGTATTTTCCATCTCTAAGCAGCTGTTTGTAGTTACGGTTGTATTCCTCTACCGCTTCGTATTGCTCCCGGCATCTTCTGAGTGCTTGGTCACTTAAAGTCTCCAGTTCCTCAATTTTTTCAAGCAAGGCCCGCTTTTTCTCTCCCAGCTGCCCCGCCACATCGGCACGGTAGCAGATCTCCCGGCACTGTTCCAGTCCCTTGCGAATCCGCTGTACCACCGGTGAAAACTGTAACGGCACCACTGCCGTCTCATCGAGTGCCAGGATCAGCAGGGCAAACAGCTCGTGATGCAGACGATATACCTGTTCATCATAAAACTCATCGTTATCAAACTGGGAATGATAATGAGTCTCCATAAAGCTTCCGCCGGTGAAATCGTTTACCATAGACGGTACACCTGCAATCGCCATGGAAAAATCATCCGACCAGGTCTCGATCGGAGATGTCACTGCTGTCTCTTCCGGATAGGCCATCGTCAGATTCGGCAGATCCGCCAGATATTCCTCCAGGAAGCTGACATATTCATAGCAGCTGCGGATTCTTGCTCTGGTGCCATGTGCCAACGCAGGAAGCTCAAAATTCAGGTCCGCGATCACCTTGCCCACCCATTCGGGATGTGCGGTGAATATCTGCTCATAAGCTCCTGTGGACCAGTCGAAATTAGAATCCACCACGCCCCATTCCTCGGATGCCATGGCACAGATCACAATGGTATTGTTCGGTTGGAAACCACTGTCCTGCAACGCCTTTGCAATACCAAACATGAGAGCGACCGCTGTATTGTCATCCTGGAATCCGTCAAAGTAGGAATCATAGTGTGCAGACAAAAGCACCATACGGTCAGGATGTTTCCCGGGGATCCTTCCTACAATATTATAAGTCGTGCAGTTTCTGGTCACCCTGGATTCCGCATCAAAGGTGACCGTTATTTCCTCCTGATCACGCAGCAGCTCCAACAGGCCTGCCGCATCTTTTCTGGAAATGGAAAAAGCGGGAGCATCCTCCGGTCCGGCGATATCCTGTGCATTCAGAGCTTCATCGTCGATTTCGCCGTAGCCGCCGCTCTGCACTGCGATCAGGGCTGCGGCTCCTTTCAGATGTGCCTGGTATACCGGATAATTGATCCACCACTCATCTCTCTGGTTAATCTCCACCAATACCAGTTTATCCCTGACATCTTTTCCCTGATAGTCCGTCTCCGTTCCTTTTCCCAAATACATCATGGAAAATTCCTTCGGACCATCGGTGACAAAGGTTGTCTGATAGGCTCCCAGCTCTGCTGACACGGTCTCCCCGACTGCATTCGTGTAGCTTAACGCTGCCTTATGAAATTCCCAGCCGTCTACCGTCACAGCATCCTTGGTAACCTCGGACAGTCCGATTTTTTCCATTTCTGTCTTAAGCATCTCTCCGGTCTCAAATTCTGCCTTAGAACCCGCCGGGCGATACCCCAGTGTCGGATGTGACCGGTATTGCTCCATTCGTTTTGCCAGTTCATACGAATACGGTATATCCAGATTCTGTAACACCTTTTTCTGTAAAGTCACCCCGTTGTCATGCATATTCTGTCACTCCTGTTTCTATCCTGTTCGTTCTGTCACAGGAACCGTTACTTATTTTTTTACCATAGAATTCATATTTTCAGTAATTTTCTGCAGAATCTCTCTGTTTCTCTCTTCCGCTTCCAGTGTCTCACTGGCATGGGCGGATACTTCTTCCGTAGTCGCTGAGATTGTCTGAATGGAATCCACGATCTCCTGGTTGGCTGTTTTCAGAGCTTCTACTATCTGAAGCATCTCTCCCAGATTATCCACGATCGTATAACTGCTGTCTTCAATTGCTGTGAAGCTGTCCGCCGCACGCATCGTTCCTTCCCTTTGGCTGCCGATGCCATCTATCATCTGGCGAATGACCGTTACCACTTCTCCTATCGCTCCGGATACATTTTGGATCAGCTCTGCGATATTGCCGGTAGCATCCTTTGTCTGAGTGGCCATTCCCGAAATCTCCGTCGCCACTACGGAGAAACCGCGGCCGGCTTCACCGGCTCTGGCTGCTTCTATGCTGGCATTCAGCGCCAGAAGACTGGTCTGATTCGCTATTTTGCTGATGATTTCCACGATGGAATGCATCTCCTGCATATAATGATCCAGCGTTTCCAGCTTCTGTGCCGCCAGCTCACTGTTCCTTGCAGAATCCTCTGCCTGCTCCTTCAGACCTGTCATCTCTTCTTTTCCGGCATCCAGTATTTCTATCGTATGTTCCATATTGTTTCCGATCGTCTCTGCCACTTCACTCACGGTATTTACTTTTTCCTGAATAGCCTCCGTCTGTGCCGTCTGCTGCTGAATCGCCGCGGCAGACTCACCGGAACCTGCAGACACCTCCTCCATGGCTATTTTTGTGCTGTCAAAGGCAGTTTCCAGTTTATTCAATTCCGCTGTGATATCAGCTACTGAAGTCTCCATCCGGCTGCTCATTTCCATGACCTCACGTAAGGTTGCTTCCGTGCGGTCCTGCGCAGCTGTAATGCTCTCTATATTTTCATCAGTGTTCTTCTGGTTGGATATGGTAGCATAGATGGATGTAATGCACAGCAGAATCATTACCGAAATCTGTATAAATCCTGCGTTCTGCCCCAGATAGCCAAATCCACCCTGTGTGGCTCCCAGAAGCACCACCAGGACATTCTCTATCATCGTCCCCACATTAATAAGCGCAAATGCTTTGACATCATGATATGGCATGACTGCAAACATCATGGGAATTACAAATGCATACACCATATTGCACTGCGCTGTAAAAAGCAGCACCGTATAAAACAGTGCGAATCCGATCATTGACAGATGTTTTATAGCTTTTGTCGCATGATCCCTCTTCCAACAAATAAACTCTGCCACAACCGGTATGATTCCAAGAAGTATTAGCACTGCTAACACCGGAGCCGATACTGTGTGTTCAATGAATCCGATCACGCTAATGAAAAGCATACATGCATTGATCACACCATGTGCTATCATAGCCACCCGGTTACTTCGTTCCATCTCTTTCATTTGCATTCTCCTTCTATCCCGTATGATATATTCATTCCTTACATCCCTTATATTGTAATTCATGATGGTATCTCCGTCAATAAACCACACGAAAATGCAGTCCGATTTTCTATGAAAACCGGACTGCATTTTCTGTCATTTATATGTTATCTCCCTGCCGGACAACTTCCGGCCCCCTCTTTATACCTTGAAAACATCCAGTACCTTTTCCAACTTATCCGCTAATGCCAGCAGATTCTCAGAAGAAGTCATCAGTTCTGTCATGGTATCACTCATTCCATGAGCCGCTTGCATGGTACTGTCTGCGGATGCTGCATTCTGTTCGGAGATTGCCGACAGTCCTTCCACCACATCGCGGATCGCACTTCCGGACTGTCCCAAGACATCCATCTTCTCCCGGATACCGCCGATATGCTGCAGGGAATTCTCTACACCGTCCGCTACTGCCGCAGTCTTCACACCGGTCTCCTCTAACTTGCTCTGCTGGTGATTCATGTTGGCTTCCACTTCACCCATGATCTCCACCATTCTGCCGGAAGACTCCATGATATTTTGGATGATCTGCTCGATCTCGGTTGCGGAGCGCTTGGACTGGTCAGCCAGCTTACTGATCTGCTCTGCCACCACTGCGAAGCCTCTTCCCGCTTCCCCGGCTCTGGCTGCTTCAATGCTGGCATTCAATGACAGCAGATCTGTCTCGTCCGCAATATCCTGAATCATGGATACTGCCTTGGTAATATTCTGAATTGCTCCGTTCATATCCTTAATCTGTTCCGCTACCCGCAGGACAGATTCCTTGGTGCTTTCGTTGGAGCTGTTCAGTTCCTTCATGATCTCTTCGGAAGCTTTCTCCGCTTCTGCCATCCTGCCGGCATAATCCGTCAGAGAATTCACTTTGTCGGAGATATACTCGATTTGTTCACCGATACGCACCACGTTCGTATTGGCATCCGTTGTTTCATCCGCCTGGTTCCTGGCACCTTCAGAGATCTCCCCTACTGCCTGGTATACGTCGTTGACAGATTCCTGGGTATCCTGCGCCATCTTGATTAGTTTGTTGGAAGATACTGTCAGATTATCCGCGGAATCCTTGATATCCGTCACAATGGTGCGCAGCGTCTTCTGCAATTTCACAGAGATCCGGTAGACATCTCCCAATTCATCCTTTTTTCTGCACTGCTTTTCATCCGGTTCTGCATCCAGTTCTCCGTTCACGATTCTGCCCAGGAAATGCTTCGTCTTCTTCATGGTTTTCACCATGCTTCGGGATAATACGCTTACAAGCACTGCCGCCACAAGAACGCATGCCACAGCAATCAGGATAATATCCTTCACCTGCGTATGAATCGTGTCCTGTACCCCCTGCACCGGTGTTGCCACCTCAATGGCGCCGATCACAGAACCGTCGGAGTTGATCAGCGGTTGATAATACACATAGTAATCCACTTCGGAGATGTCGCAATCCTTAAGGAACAGCGGTTCTCCCGTCTGAATCTGCTCGTAGATCTCCGTCTCCAGACCTGTACCGTTGATACGACCTCCCTCCGGTTTCGTCAGCGTTGTGATCAGACGCATATTCCCGTACAGGAAAGACACCTGGAATCCCGTCTTCTCCTGCAATCCGTCGATCAGCTGCGTCTCCCCGGAAATAGATGTGCCTCCCTTGCGCACCTTGCCTCCCTTATCTCTGGTGTAATCACCTTCATACAGATTGGTGTAAGTCTCGTCCACGCTGACGCCTACGATCTGCAATGCTTTCTCAATCTGTTCCTCGATGCCTGCTTCCAAAGCTCTGGAGCCCACGGTCGCAACCAGTGCACACACAATGATCATCGGCAGAAGACTCAGCGCCAGTATCTTTTTGGAAATTGTGAAAAATGGCTTTTTCTTCCCTTTTACTTCCGTTTTCTTGTTCTCTGTCTTCTTCATACTTACCACATCTGCCTTTCTGTAAAAGACTTCGTCATATTCAATCTATCTCGAAAACGTTTAAGTATTTTCTCGGTGAAATCATTGTAACATTTTCCATATGGTAATACAATTCGACAAAATTACAAGTATTTTACTGTCAGATTTGGTTATTTTTCCTCAACGTTAAGTAAAAACAACTTTTTTTGTTTACGAAACAGTTAAGTTTTTCTGCCTCCAGACCGGCATACGCAGTATCTTTATCAATAGCGGAATGATCATGATAAACCACACAATAGGCTCCGCCGCGATGACACCCGGGTATCCGAACATGGGAACCAGCGTCGCCGCGATCACAATTTTCCCTATCATCTCCAGAGAGCTGGAGATCAGCGGTACGATCCGCTCTCCAAGTCCCTGCATGGAGTTTCTCACAATACAGATTACCGCTGTCACATAATAGAACAGTGTATCTACCTTCAGATATAATGTGGCATTGTAGATCACTTCCGGAGTTTTGCTGCCGGTGACCAGCCATACCAGCCAGTCACCGATGGTATAAGCAGTCACAATATTAAGCGTACACCAGATGCAGGTATAACCGGTTGCCAACAGGATTCCTCTGCGGATCCGTTCGATTTTGCCGGCTCCCAGATTTTGTCCGCAATAGGTCGCCATTGTCTGACCGAAGACGCTGAACATGATCATGAAGATTTCAGAGATCTTGCGGGCTGCCGTATGGGCAATGATAATATTCTGTCCCAGCTTATTGATGGAGGTCTGCAATGTCAATGTACCGATATTGACCAGCGAGCTCATGAATCCCATGGAAAGACCGGAGCTTAACATATTGCGGAGCATTCCGGCATCCTGCAGCTTCAGATCATCCACACGTATCCGCAGAATTTCATACTTTTTCCACAGATAGACCGCACACACCACCACAGCGATCAGCTGCGACAGCACAGTAGCAACTGCGGCACCCAGCACTCCCATATGCAGCACCACGATCAGAAGCAGATCTCCTCCGATATTCAGCACCACCGACACCGCCAGCACGATCAGCGGGGTCACGGTATCTCCGATCGCTCTTAGGGTCGCCGATAATACATCATAAAATAAAGTAACAACAAGTCCCGCTATGATCACGGACACATACTGTGTTGCTGTATTCAGCAGATTTTCCGGCACATTCAGGAATCTGAGGATCGGCTGCAAAAATACAAGCCCTCCAAGTGTCAGTACCACAGCTGCCAATAGGCCAAGCACCAGAGAATTACCTAAGGATCTGCGCAATCTGTCCATATCCTTCGCTCCGAAGCACTGTGCCGAAATAATAGCAAAGCCATTGCACATTCCCATCAGGAACTGTACGATCAGATTGCTCAGCGTCGTCGTAGCCCCCACTGCCGCCAGGGCATTATCTCCCAGAAAAGTACCTACGATGCGGGTATCTGCCAGGCTGTAAGTAAGTTGTAATAAATTAGCTAAAAAATCACCACCACCCGTCTAACGGGTGGTTTGCTCTGAGGCTATAAGCCTCTGTTACCGGCCAGCGCCTAAAGACGCTGGCTTTCACTTTGTTCAAGCCACTACGCCCTTGACTCGTCGCCGCCCTTCAAAGGGCGTCTGTATTACCGGCTACCCCTTGAAGGGGTCCTCGTACTCCTTCACACTGAGTTTATCCTGCATGATATCGTACTTCTCCTGGTCTTGTATATACTTTTTTATAGTTGCCTCATTAAGTCCTACTGTACTTACATAGTATCCTTCTGACCAGAAATGTCTGTTTCCAAATTTATACTTTAGGTTTGCGTGCTTATCATAAATCATAAGTGCACTTTTTCCCTTTAAGTATCCCATAAACTGTGACACACTGTATTTCGGTGGTATGCTTACTAACATATGAATATGGTCGGGCATAAGATGCCCTTCTATAATCTCTACTCCTTTGTATGCACACAATTGTTTCAAAATATCTCTAATGCTCTCTTTGTATTGATTATAAATTATTTTTCGTCTATACTTTGGAGTGAAGACGATATGGTACTTACACATCCACTTTGTGTGTGCTAAATCGTTGGTCTTATTGGCCATTTTAATCACCTTTCCTTTCTGTAATAGTGGCTTGGACACCTCTATTATACCTTGGAAAGGTGATTGTGCTATAAGCACCTGCCCACCACCCGCATAGCAGGTGGTTTATTGTTTCGCACATCTCCATTTCTCCGTTTGGAGAAACTCCGATGCACTCAACAGGCTAAAGCCCATAAATAGGAAGGGCAAACGTCAGTATCAAAACTGACGGTCTGCCCTTTGTAAGATCTTTCATATAGTTCCTCACTTCTATACTTCCGGAAAAAATATGGATTTTCCCGCGTGATAGGGCTACAGAACTTTTTTAAAACTTTTTCTTGGCATTGTCAAGGTATTTCTTGGTCTCAGCCACCACAACACCATTTAATGCCAACAGTGCGATCAGATTCGGGATCGCCATCAGACCGTTGAAGATATCTGCGATGGTCCATACTGCCTTAACAGTCATGTAGGGTCCAATGAATACGCAGGCAATGTAGATCCAACGGTATACTTTGATCGCCTTCGGCTTCTGACCGATCAGGTATTCCAGGCATCTCTCGCTGTAGTAATCCCATCCGAGGATCGTGGTAAATGCAAAGAATACCAGACATACCATCAGGATAAAGGATGCAATAAAGCTGTTAAAAGGCAGTCCCTGCTGGAAAGCTCTGGTGGTAACATCCACGCCGTCCAGACCTACGTTCCAGGAATCGGTAATTACGATCGTAAGACCGGTCATGGTACAAATGATCAGAGTATCAATGATGGTACCCATCATGGAGATCAGACCCTGTTTGGCAGGAGAGTCGTTCTGCGCTGCAGCCGCTGCGATCGGTGCACTACCGATACCGGCTTCGTTGGAGAAAATACCTCTCGCAATACCCTTCTGCATTGCCATGATAACCGCTCCCAAAGCACCGCCGGCTACGGCACGCATACCAAACGCACTCTGTACAATGGTTACGATAGCTGCCGGAATGGCAGTTACATTAAAGATCAATACTAACAGACAGGCTACTACATAAGTCACTGCCATAAAAGGAACGATGACCTGTGCCACGGTGGAGATACGCTTTAATCCACCGATAACAACCAGTGCCACGCAGATGGTCAAAAGGATTCCGGAGATCACCACGCTCCAGGAATAGTCCATGCCGAAGAGCTGTACGGTATGTGCATTATTTGCATCGAAGAAATTATGTACCGCACTGGTGATACCGTTGATCTGGGTAAAGGTTCCGATACCGAACAATCCTACGCATACACCCATAAAAGCGAAGATCTTCGCCAGCCATTTCCAGCTCTTGCCCATACCGTTTTCGATATAGTAGAAGGGTCCGCCGATGATGTGTCCGTCCTCTGCTACCACACGATATTTCACCGCCAGCAGGCACTCGGAATACTTTGTAGCCGTACCTACCAGCGCAGCGATCCACATCCAGAACAAAGCTCCGGGACCGCCTGCTACAATAGCCGTTGCCACACCAACGATATTACCGGTTCCGATGGTAGCGGACAATGCCGTACACAGTGCCGCGAAACTGGATACTTCGCCGTCTTCGCCCGACTTTTCATTGGCAATTAAGTGTTTGATTGCATGGGGAAGCTTCGTGATCTGCAAAAAACGAAGTCTGGCTGTGAGAAAAAGGCCGGTAGCCAGAATGAGGACAATCAGGGGGATGCCCCAGACGAAATCATCCACTGTGGTCAGAAAGTTACTAATCATGTCTAACATATTCCCTCTCCTTCCGTCACCTTTTGTGACGTCCTATCGTAGATTGATTTCTTCCGAAGAGAATGGGAATAAGCATATAGATGCTCTGTCCTTTTGCCTGAGAGATTAGCAGCTTTACTGCCGTACACCTTCGGCGCCTTCTATACAGAAATATGAAAATCGCTTTCCGTAGAAGGACTCTCCAGAGTAAATCTTTACCGCACTAAAGCGGCAACAAAATCACAATAGCATACTTTTTCACCCATTGCAACGTTTTTTTATCTTTAGTCATTGATCTGACCAACACAGACATTGACTTTTATGGTACCTGATTACTATAATATAATTCATATGAATACTAACACGAACAATCACAAAACTTCATATTCCATTACATGTGGACTGTTTTTCCTGATCATGTGTTCTGTGATTTTTACGGTACTGTACTACAGTCTGCCCAGGCAGAACCGTGAGCCGGCAATATCGGATTATATTGACTTTTCAGAAGGCTGGACCACCTCCGATGGACGCCCCGTTGATTTTTCCCATATCAGTGGCACCTGCACAGTGACCAAGAAGCTTCCTGCGCTGACTCACGACATGACTCTTTTCTTTTTTTATAAAAGTTCCAATGTGACGATCCTGATAGACGACCGGCAGATCTATGAGACCATGCAGCCGGAGAGAGTTTTCTTCGGCAAGACACCGGGAGCCTCTTATGTCTCTCTGCCGATCTACCGGGAAGATTCCGGGCGCACGCTCACCCTGATGATCGATAATCCTTACGGAGACGGCAGTGGCAAAATCAATGATATGTATCTGGGACGTAGTGAAGATATCCTGATAAGCCGCATCCGCGACAAGGCACCCGGATTCGGCATCAGCTTCCTGATCGCCCATCTGGGTCTGGCATTTATCCTGTTTTATCTGCCATTACACAAGAAGCACATCATCGGCAGTGAGATGCTTTATCTGGGATTGTTTGCCCTGAATATCGGTATCTTCATGTTGGCAGATAACCGTATGCTGCAGCTGATCCTGCGTAATAGCCATATTTATCATACAATTGCGGAACTTTTTATGATGCTGATCACCATTCCACTGTTTCTGTACCTTGGCAAAATGTATACAGAGTACTCCCCTGTGATGGTACAGACAGTATGCCTGATCAGTGTCATGGATTTCAGTATACGTTTTTGCCTGAATCTGACCGGCCGCAAGGACTTCCATGAAAGTCTTCGTCTGACCCATATTACTTTTAGCATTCTGATCGCGCTTGTTATCTACGCCATCGGCAAGGGATTTTATCAGAATCAAAAGCAGCATCTGAAGCACAATCTATATCATAACCTTGGAATTCTGTGTCTGTGCTTTGGCGTTCTACTGGATATCCTGCTGCTATGGTTCGGCAGTGTTCCCGAGACCAGCTTCTTCACACGGATCGGTGTGCTTATGTTCCTGATCATGGAAGCAGTCCAGGTTACCCTGCGCCTCATGACCAACTATCAGGAAGGCGTTCGCATGCAACTGCTCAGCCGCCTGGCTTATCGCGATGGCCTGACTGACCTGCTGAACCGTACTTCCTATATGGAAGAATTGAAAAGACTGGACGCATCCCATAATTTTCATGTGTTGCTGGCACTGTACGATGTGAATAACCTCAAATATGTGAACGACACCTACGGTCACCAAAGCGGTGATGAAATGATCCGCCGGGTAGCGGATACTCTGTTGGCACATCTCGGTTCCTTAGGAAAATGTTACCGGATCGGCGGAGATGAGTTCGTATTTCTGTCGACCGCAGCCAATTCTGAAAAAGAATTTCTCAAGCTGCAAAGAGATTTCGAAGCGTCTCTGGGAGTTCTGAAGCTTCCGGACGGTTCCGAGCATCCCATTACTGTAGCCATGGGATATTCCGTACTGACCCATAACATGCCTCGTTCCATGGACGATGTGGTCCGGGAAGCCGATGCCAAAATGTACGAGGCGAAACGACGAATGAAAACAGAAAATCGATCATAAGCGTTGCAGATCTTATTTCATTTTGTAATGTAACTTGAAAGTTAGTGAAATAGTTGTTCTAAAATCCACGCAGAAAGGACTGCCCGCCTCGGACTCGGATGCTAGCTACAACTGTGGATTTTCTAAAGGAAAGTGGACAAGTGTTTCTCGTCATGACGGGGCCGCCTTTACGTTGCCATCCATGTGCACCAAAAGCCATGCAAGCATGGCTTGGCTAACGCGAACATCATGTTCGCGTTGCCCCTGCGGCTCAATCACTTTCCAAGAAAATCTCACAGTCTCCGCCGCATCTATGTCCGGGGGAGCAGTCCTTTTCTGCTGGGTTATGAAAAACATCCCAATTATTTAGGCAGAGCATTTGAGAATACATGTGCAGAAGTTAAAAACAAGGATTTAGTATGTGCAAAAAAGAAGGAAATACATGCGAATAATTCAAAAGTCAAAATTAAGTATGTGTAACAAGTCGGAAAATACATGCCTTAAAGCAAAAAATAATGATCCGGCATGTATGATAACCGGGAAAACACATGCGCAATAGGCTAAAATGGAAAATAGGTATGTAAATAGCTTTAGGAAACACATGTATAAAATTTAAAAAAAAGAATTAATTATGTAAATGACTTTGTAGGAATACAGAAACCAGCAACACGAGATAGACATAGTAGTTTTTCATGGGATTTTCAAAACACAGAACGCCCACGGCGAATGGAATGTCCTTCCGAAGATGTTTGTCGGGAGGTGGTGATATTTTCTCGAAAAGTGTTGAAAGACAGGGTGGAGCGAACAGGACGTTCGCGACAGGCGGATGTTGCCATGGATGGCAACTGGAGCCGTGCCCGTACGGATTAGAACCGCTACTCACTTTTCGTCAGAAAATTCCCACCGGGAGACCTTACATCGAGGAAGGATGTCCCGTCCGCCGTGGGCGTTCGTGGTTTCTTCACTAACTCTCCAGTTAGTTTGGTGTAAAAACTCTAGAAACAATGAATTCCGTACAAAAAAATTCCCAAATCCGGAATTTTTGTACGGAATTTCTTCATTTTGCACGCTCAGCGAAAATAACAGCTTTTTACATGGCAAAATCTCCTGTTTTTGTATTTTTTTAGAAAAAAATAGCGTTTTTAATACAAACAGAACTCCCCGCGTAACTCTCCATCAACTACGCTTGGCCGCATGTTCCAGATAGAGGAAACATGCCACGTTCAACACAATTCCAAACGCAGTAGAGATGGGGGCTGCGAGGCCGATATTGGTGAGGCTTGCGTCCGGCTGAATGCTCATATAGTAAGCAAAGGGAAGGCGTACGAGAAGGGTCTGGATCAGTCCCTGGAGCATGACCCACACGGTCTTGCCATTACCGTTAAAATATCCCATCATGCTGAACAGCACAGCAGTCAATAGCGTCTCCGGTGCGAAACCTTTCAGATACTCATACCCTCTCTGCACCACTGCCGCATCCGCGGAGAAGATACCTGCCAGCAGATTCCCCCGGAAGAACACCAGTACAAAGACGAAGCATCCCACCAAAAGTCCGATGCCGATACCGGTGAACATGGTCTTCTTCGCCCGCTTCTGTTCTCCGGCACCTACATTCTGTGACACGAAAGAAGAAGTGGACTGCATCAGTGCACTGGGGATCAGCATGGCAAAGTTGACGATCTTGCATGCCACGCCGTAGCCGGAGGAAGCTTCCAGTCCCAGGCGGTTGACAAAGGCGCACAGTGCCAGGAAAGAGCCTTGCGTCAGGCACTCCTGCAAAGCTAACGGCAGACCAATCTGCAGGAATTTACCGCACTGGGGATTCCAACGAAAATCGTATCCGGTAATGGTAAAGGGCAGTCCCTTTTTCACAAGGCGTACAATTGCAAACACTACGCTCAATGCCTGGGCAAAAACAGTAGCCAGTGCCGCTCCCATGGCATCCATGCCCAGTCCTGCCACCAGTACCAGATCACCCACGATATTGACAATGCATGCCACGAAGACAAACAACAGCGGGGAATTGCTGTCACCCAGTCCTCGAAAGATCGCGGACAATACGTTATATGCCACAATAAAAAAGATTCCCGCACCACAGATCCGTATGTAAGCTGCGGTCAGTCCTACCGCCTCTTCCGGTGCCTGCATGAGAACCGCAATAGGACGGGCAAAGCCCACCATAATTACAAACAGCACCAGCGAGATCGCTGCAAATACAACGGTTCCGCCGCCGATAATGCTGCCGATCTGCTCCTCCTTCTTCTCCCCGAGATACCGGGCGATCAGCACGGTGATACCCATGGCCAGCTGCGTCACTACAAAAGTCACCAGATTCAGCACCTGGCTGCCGGTAGAGACTCCGGACAATCCCGAAGTGGAGCCGAACCGTCCCACTACCAGCAGGTCTACCGCACCGTAAGCCGCCTGTAAGATTAAGGCACCCAAAATGGGAACCATGAAACGGAGCAGCTTTTTCAAAATACTTCCCTGTGTAAAATCCATCATGTCATTTTCTTTATTTTTCAAACTTCTCTCTCCTCTCGCACATCACCTGATAAAAGGTCTCTATGGTCTGTATCATCACTTTCGCATCTGCTTCGGAAATGCTCTCCAGATACGGTGCCAGACCGGCAAAATAATTCTCATTATATTTTTCCGACAGTTTTCGTCCCTCTTCCGTTAGAGAAATATAGGTGATCCTGCCGTCTTCCGCCGCATTGGCTTTCCGCAGATAACCCTTTTCTTCCATTTCTTTTACTGTCCGCGTCACGCCGGGACGGGGGATGTTCAGATAGTCACTGATATCTGAAATCTTCACAGCAGACCCCTGCCTCTCCATGATCTGGATCACATCTAGGAAATGAATATAAGAAGGTGTCACGCCCGAGGGCAGCGCAGGAAGCATCTCCCGGATCCGTTTTGCCTGATAGCAGGCATCCAACATTCGTTTTATCGTCTGAATCGTCATTCTTTTCCTCTCTGATATCTTTTTCTATCCTATATTTTGTTTTTATAGTTACCTTTGGTAATTATCTTTGGTAATTATATGGAAACACTTTTAATTTGTCAATAGGATATTTTCATAAGCACGAAAACATATAAATGAAAACAGCAGACCCTTTTTGTGGGAATCTGCTGTTTTTTTCCTATAGACTTCATTTTTTATTTTTCTTTATTTCAATTTCAAATCATACGTTTTTTACTTATAGAACTGTTTACGCATCCGATCTGGCATAGGCGTTTTTCATCTGCCCACTGAGTTCATACAGGACTTTGTCCAGAGTATCGGCTGCCTCACACTGAAGCATCCCGGCAATCTTTTCGTTGGCCTCTTCCTGTATTTTTTTACGAGTTTCCTCATCGGTCTCCTGCTCCAGCAATGTATCGTAACGGTTCAGGAGCTCGTGACTTTTCGCTGCTATGCTTTCCTGATAACGTTCGATATGGAACACGGATTTGCTATAAGAAGCATCGGCCATGGCTGCGATCATACGGCTCATCCAGTAGAAGTTCTCGGTGGAGACTTTTCCGGTGGTTCCGGACAGGTAGCCGGGTGTCGTATCTATGTCAGTGTAGAACGGAGCCAGTACATTAAATGCATTGGATGCAAATGCCAGCCACTGGATCGGCTCGCCCTCCGGGCGCATCTGGATCAGTGCCATGTCATCATTACGGTTAATGCCGATCGAACGATATGCTCCACACATAGTTTTATCCCCATACGAAGCATAAGGATCATAAGGCGTTCCCTGATAATGAGAAGACAATACGTATTTTACATCCTCCACCGTGATCTTCTTCTCAGGCACCATGCACCAGGGCAGATCATCCGAAAATGGCGTGTACTCCGCATTCGGACCATCCCAACGTTTCGTCCGGGGATTCAGGGTCCGCAGCATGTACCAGGCTCTTGCGGTATTGTATACATGGTCGGAATCGTCATGGCTGCCAAAGGCATCTCTGGCAGAAAAGCTGCCGTCCTGTGACAGATCCAGATGATGCTTTTCGATAAACTCTTTCAGATCTGCAGAGCACATATGATTCTCCTGTGCGTTCAGGGCATCCTCCAGATCAAAAGCATCGATTCCGAACTGGTTCGGCATCACCACATATGCTTCATCCGGCACTCTGCGGGCAATCCAGTGATGACCGCCGATCGTCTCCAGCCACCAGATCTCGTTTTTATCGGAAAAAGCAATCCCATTCATCTCATAGGTGCCGTATTTTTCCAACAGACTTCCCAGCCTCGTGACACCTTCTCTGGCACTATGAATATAAGGGAGCACCACAGATACAATATCCTCCTCACCGATACCTCCGGGAATCTCTTCTGCGCCGTCCTTCGCCGGTACATATTCCACCAGTGGATCTGCTCCCAGGACTCTGGCATTCGAAGTGATGGTCTCTGTAGCCGTCATGCCCACACCTGCCGCATTGATACCGTGTGCCGCCCAGATGCCTTCTCCCTCCAGCGCATTGGGCACTGCGGTATAACGCAAAGCCTCCTCGGGCAGATCGATCTCCACATGAGAAAGCACGGATCTGTATTTTGTCGGCTGTTCTTCCGGATGCACCACCACAAATTTCTTCGGGGTAAACTGTCCGGAGGGGGAATCATCGTTCCGGGCGATCATGGTGGATCCGTCATAAGATGCTTTTTTTCCTACTAATATGGTTGTACATGGCATAATCATTACCTCCTGCTATTATGCTACAAAAAATTTCCCGTGAGTAACAAAAATCTGTTTCCTGTCTGGAACCTTACACCAGCTTCTGTCCATTCACCACAACATTACGGATCGTCTCCGGTCTGCCCTGCAGAGGCTCAATCTTCGTAAACTGTCTGCAGCCGGTGACTTCGATATTTTCCATAGACAGATCTCTAAAATATGGGATGTCCTCTTCATTTTCCATGGCAATGGTCTCATTACGGTTCAGAGAATTCAGGACATAAGACATCGTAAGGATCACTGCCTCGCCCTTGATCTCGCTCATATGGATATTGCGGAGTGTGATGTTTTCCACCACGCCGCCGCGTCCCAGCGCACTCTTCATGCGGACACCCACATCGGTTCCCACGAAAGTACAGTTCTCCACCAGAATGTCTTTTACCCCACGGGACATCTCGCTACCGATGACAAAGCCTCCGTGGCCTTCATTCACCAGACAATCATGAATGTAGACATTGCTGCAAGGGCCTTCGATCCTGCGGGCGATGGCATTTTTGCCGGATTTCATGCAGATAGCATCGTCACCGGTCTCGAAGGTGCTGTGATGAATGTGCACATTGGTGCAGGATTCCACATCGATGCCGTCACCATTCTGTGCATAGTACGGATTACGGATCTTCACACTGTCCACGGTAAGGTCCTCGCAAAAATAGGGATGAATATTCCATGCCGGAGAGTTCATAAACGTTGCGCCCTGTAACAATACCTTTTTACAATAACGCAGACTGACCATCACCGGACGGTAAAAATCATAATAAGGTGCCGCAGCAGCCAGTGCCTCTTCGGTGGTTCCCTGGATGTTATGGCGATTGCCTTCCAGAATGGTCTCAGTAGGCATCCAGATCTCCGTCTCCTTCGTCTCGATCACATAAGGACTGATCTGAAACAGCGCATCCCACTGCTTTGCCGTCATCTTGAATTTCTTGACTGGACGCCATTTATCACCGCTTCCATCTATGATACCATCTCCGGTGATGGCGATATTTTCTGCATTTTCCGCGGTAACGGGAGATACGGTGCGAATGCAGTCCTGCCCTTCATAGCTGGTGATCCGCAGCGGATAGTCCTCTTTGGACTTGATGAATTTTAACATAGCCTGACTGTCCAGATGAAGATTGACACCGCTTAACAGCCGGAGCGGAGCCACCGCCCAGATGCCTGCGGGAACTCTTACCGTACCGCCCCCCTGCTCCGACACTTCGCAGATTGCGCGGTTAATGGCCTCCGCATTGTGTCTGCCGGTCTCGATCTGCAAATCGCCGCTCTTCGCGCCGTATTCTGCTATGGACACCTCCCGGTCCGGGAACTGGGGAATTTCTACTTTATAATTCTGATTATACATGGTTATTGTTTTCTCCTTTGAATATTTTCATGGATACTTTCACATTTTCTATGTTTCTGATTCTAGCGTGTTCCGTTTCGGACTTCCACCCGGTTTTTGCGTTTTTCCGAAGGGTTCTACTGCTTATTTGTGCCCTTCCGCGCAGATCCAGTCCTCGCCGTCTTTTAAGTGAATCTGTACCTCTTCAAATCCTGCATTTTCCAGCAGTTCCCGGAATTCTTCCGGTGTGGGATTAAACAGATGGAATCTTTGAATGTTTTCCCGCACCTGTTCCGGCAGATCCTCCTTCTGGTAAATGTCGGCCACCAGTAAAAAGGTTCCCTGCTCCTTCAATACCCGGTAGACTTCTTTCAGATTCTCCGCGGGATCCGGCCAGAAATAAAAGCTTTCCACCGTAATGATCTTGTCAAAAGCATTGTCCGCAAAAGGCAGTTTTTCCACTGAGGCTTCCACGAGATCCATTTTTCCCTGCTGCAGTGCTTCTGCATTGGTTTTCCCGGAAAGCTCCAGTGAAGTGGCGGAATAATCCACTCCGGTCAGATGTCCGTCACGCACCTCTTCACTCATGCGTTTCAGAGTTGCTCCTCCACCGCAGCCGATGTCCAGAATCCGGTCATTCTCCCGGATCTTCCAGTGTTCCAGCGCCCAGCCGGTCACTGCGTAGTGGCTTTCGTTCATGCGGCGCAGCATCTTCTCCCCATCCTCCCCGACCGGTTTCCCGGGGTTGCCGGAAATAGTGATCGCCTGCTGGGCGCGTTCGTTGGTGGTTAGGTTTATGGTATTATTTTCTGTTTTTTCAGTCATGATCTTTATTCCTTCTTCCAGCCGCTTTCTTTTTGGATCTTTGCGGTTTTCTTTGCAATTTTTACTATCTCTATTATAATAGTAATTGTTTATAATCATGTAAAGGGCAATCCCGTTATTAAGAATATCTCTGAATAAGGGATTTGGCAAAACACCTGATACAAAGTACAATCTGCGAAAGCATACGCCGGAAATGCAGTGGAACGCTTGCAGGTTACGGAAAGGCATACATTTTTTATGAAATATTATCTTGCCCCCATGGAGGGACTGACCACTTATAATTTCCGCACTAACTGGAACCGCTGTTACGGCGGCATGGACAAATATTTTACCCCTTTTATCTCCAATCGGCACATGAACAGCAGAGAACGCAACGATGTGCTTCCGGAACATAATGTGGGCATGTACACCGTACCGCAGATCCTGACCAATAAGGCGGAGGAATTTCTGTCGCTGGCAGAGCAGCTGGCCGGATATGGCTACCATGAGGTCAACCTGAATCTGGGCTGTCCTTCCGGGACGGTGGTGGCAAGAAACCGCGGTGCCGGATTCTTAGGCACGCCCCGGGAACTGGAGGATTTTCTGGACGAAATTTTCGAAAAATGCCCGTTGGAAATTTCCATTAAAACCCGCATCGGCATGGAATATCCTGATGAATGGGCTCCGTTACTGAAAATATATCAAAAATTTCCCATGAAGGAGCTGATCATTCATCCCAGGCTACAAAAGGAAGGCTACAAGGGGACACCCCATCTGGAGGCTTTCGCAGAGGCGGTGGAAGCCCTGCAATGTCCGCTGTGCTATAACGGGGATATTACCTCTCCGGAGACACTCGCGCACATCCTGGAAAAACTGCCCATGGTCGATACTGTCATGATCGGTCGGGGAATCTTGCAAAATCCGGGACTGTTACAGCAGTTGAAGGCTACTTCCACTGATTTCGATGGGGTGTCTCTGCCGTCTTCGGAAGATTGTCTGGATGTTTTGAAGGAATTCCACAATTCTCTCCTGGCGGGATATCAGGTGATCATGTCCGGCGATACTAATACACTGTATAAAATGAAGGATCTCTGGACTTTCTTAAGCCGCAGCTTCGAATCCCCCGACAAATACGTAAAAAAGATCCGCAAAGCCACGGATGTCAGTGACTATAAACTGGCCGTCAATGCGTTATTCCGGGAGTGCGCATTGAAGTCGGAGAATTCTTGATCCTGACATCATCCCATACCTTTATTCCCCGGTGTCAAACTGTTCTCCTTCGTTGGCGTCTTCCATGACGACCTCCGGCTCCGGGATGCCTGCATTTTCCACATAGCTGAAATGAATGACCGCCTGTGGCCAGTTGAGACTGATCCGAGCGGTCTTCTGCCGCTCCTCGCCTGCCTTGCGGATCAGTTCCAACAGTTCCTGCAGGACTTCTCTGGTCAGATAGCCTCCCCGCCACTGGAACGTCATGGCCCGGCTTTTTTTCGCCATCTGCTGTGCTCTTTTATATACTTCTTCCGTTTTCGTAAAGGAAAGTTTTTTCTCCTTGTAATAAAAATGATCGTTGTCCGGACAGCCGGGTGCCGGGGCGATCAACGGTTCATGATCCCGGAACACTGCTTTATCTCCCAGATTGAAATAGTCGTAGCGGATCTCTCCGGGTGCTTCCGCATTGCCCTGATGTTTTCCCAATGTATTGTCAAATGTGGCATCCAGATGGTAATACTGCCCGCCGATCCGCACAATATTCCAAGTGTGACGGTACTTGATCCCTTTCTCCGGATTGTTGCCGCAGATAGCGATTACACACCACACACCCAGCGCATCACAAAGCACCTTCACCGATTTGGCAATGCCCTCGCAGACACCCACGCCCTGTCCCAGCGGTCCGATAATCTCATGGGAATAGGGCTTTTTCAACTTATCGTAGGTGATATTTTCGCAGATAAAGTCGTGAATGTACTTCTCTTTTTCCCACTCTGTGAACTTTGCGGCAGATCTTGCCAGCTTTTCCACCCGGGACTGCATGGCTTTCTGATGTTCTCTGATCTTATTTTTCTCAAACAGATACTCCGGCACGAAGATGATGTTGGGGGAGTCCTGATAATATCTATACCGATAACTCACCACCCAGAAGATCTCCGGATGATCCAGCCGCAGTCGGAAAAATACGTCATACAATTCTTCCGCCGGGATCCGCGGCAGCTGGATCTCGTCTGCCAGCGCCAGCACTCCCTGCTGCATAGCGTGATAGGCGGCCTGCTGGGGCTTGTTCATTTTCTGATAGTAATATGGTTCCATGGTAGTTTCCTATTCTATTGTTTTCATCTGTCTTATTTTTACATTTTAACAGAAGGTTTTTCTTTTGGGTGGATGTTTTTGATATTTTAAAAAAAATTTATTTCTTATGCAACTTTTCTGAAGACTGTACAGTCTAATCATCAGAGACCTGTAAAAAATGGTTTTATTACGAAAGGAGTTTTATTATGAAAAACAAATTTATCTGTGCACTTTTAACTACTGTGATGGTATTATCTTTTGCTGCCTGCGGCAGTCAGGGAAACGGAGCTGCTACCTCTGTGGAAAGCACCGTAGCTTCCGAAAGCCAGGTTACAGAAAGCAATACAGAAGCCACTACTGAAACCGCATCCACCGAAAGCACCTCTACGGCGGAAGGAGCCTATGAAGACAACTTTGCAGTTCCCACAGAAGATGCTACCTCTTTCGCTAAAAAGATCCAGGATGCCGTAGCCGCTGAAGATCTGGATGCTCTCGCTGATTTGGTCAATTATCCGGTCTATGTTGCTCTGGGCGATGGCAGTGTGATCGAAACCAGGGAAGATCTGATTGCCTTAGGTGCAGACAAAATCTTCACCCCTGAACTGAAAGACTCTATGGCTAATGCTGATCTGTCCGAATTAAGCCCCAGTATGGCAGGCTTCACCCTCTACAGCACCGGTGACGGTCCTAACATCACCTTCAATGTCCAGAACGGAGTACTCGGCATCAGCGGTATCAATTACTAATCATTCTCGTACAAATTGGGGGAGCCTTTCATTAGGCTCCCCTTACTCGTGTCGAAACAACCGTTGTCAACGGTACCATAGTGATGTCTATGTTCCCGTCTGTCTTACGCGTGATCAGTGTGGCTCCCCGCTGGATATATTGCTTCGCGATGCCGGAATATCCCAGATAATCAATGGACATTCCGTAAGTCATGCGGATACCTTTATAGGTCAGTGACAACGTATTCAGATGATCGTGTCCACAGAAGATCCATTTTAACCAGCTGTTATCCACCGCTTTTTCGAAAAAATGAGGTGGTCGGTTCGATATTCCGAAATACTCATTCTTTTCTCCGATACTACCGTGTTCATAGATCACACTGTGATCACCTAGTTTCATCTTCTCGTAGGCTTCCTTGAACTCCGCGGGCGGCATGTGGAAAAATGCCATAGCCGGTACTTTTCTCTCGTTCAATTTCTCCATGCACCAGTCCGTCTGATCCTCATGGATGCAGTCGAAACCGCTGAAAAACCAGCCGTCGCCGTACATGTTAGAGTCCAGGTGGATGAGTGGCAGGAGAATTCTGCCTTCTCCATCGATCAGATCTAGTACAAAATTTCCGACGCCTGCAATGGGGTTTTGAGGACTATGCTCATATCTTCCTTTGGTAAAAACAGCGTATTTTCCCGTTGCAAAAATCTCCGCCAGCTGCTCTTTATTGCATGCAGCCCCCATC